>JAFTZM010000032.1 GCA_017464525.1 Clostridia bacterium | reverse complement strand
GCCGATACCGCCGATGCCACCTTGCTGCTGCAGTATCTGGTGGGTAAGGATGTAGAATTCAAGGGAGATGCCGATCTCAACGGCGATGGGAATGTTTCTATTTATGACGTAGTCCTGCTCCTGCGTAGCCTTTCTGCATAAAATCAAAGAGACCGAAGCGTTTGCTTCGGTCTCTTTTTATACCCGGTGGCGGGCGGTTTTACGGTATTGCAGGGGCGAGACCCCGGTCTTTTTCTTAAAGACCTTGCCGAAGTAGTTGGCATCGCAATAACCCAATTCTTCGGCAATCACCGACACTGAGAGGCGGGTTTCCCGCAGGCGTTTTTGGGCTTGGTTGATCTTGATCTTGGTGATATAGTCCAGAGGCAGCAGACCGAAGCACTGGCGGAAGGTCTTGGCAAAGTGCCCCGGGCTGTAGCCGGTGATCTCCGCCAGTTCCGCGACGGTGACGGTACGGTGCAGGTTCGCATGGATATATTGGATCGCTGCTTGCATGGAGTGTTCCGTGTCCTTTTCGTCGGGATTAAGGGTGGCTCCGCTTTCGGTGAGCACCAGTGCAATGAGCTGCAGGAGGATACCGTTTGCACGGATCACGGATTGGGGTGTATCTGGATTATAGTAGCATTCTTTTAGAATTTGGAAAAAGGCAATGGCCTGATCGGTATCAGTGATATTGGTGATCACCGGTATATTAAAGTGGGCGTTCAGCGGCTTGGTGCCGAAAAGAAGATCGAAATGCGTATAGTATTTCCGTACCGGCCCGGGAATGGTGATTCGCCGCTCATGGGGCGTTCCGGCGGGGATATAGCTCATCTGCCCGGGACGTACTCTGTAATGCTCTCCTTTGATAGTCAACTCAAATTCTCCTTCTGTAACGAAGTATAGAGCATCGCAATCGAAGGTGTGCTCTCCGCTCCAGAAATCCTCACCCTTTTCATTCTTCCACCAGGCGCGCTCTCCTGTTTGGCTGGAAAAATAGATATGGATATAAGACGCCGAGAATAACTGCTTGGTCTTTGCGGTTTTCATACTATCATCTCCTGCTATTAATTTACCACAAAACCTTTCGAAATGGAAGGCGCCGAAGGAAAATAGCATGGAAATGTACCGAAAAAGAATGAATTTGTATGTTTTTTATTCGTTTTTCTTTTGCTAAAATTAAATTAAAGGAGGCGATCTTTATGAAAAAAAGAATCCTCGCCATGGCGATGGCAATCTGTTTAACGTTAGGAGGGTTTCCTATGGCTGTATTCAGCGAAGAAACAGCGGCAGATCAGCCGGGGTTGGTTCTGCGGTATGATGAGCCGGCAACCGATTGGGAAAAGGAAGGCCTTGCCTTGGGCAACGGCTTTCTGGGAGCCACCGTTTACGGCACGGTGGAAACCGAGCGGATCATGCTCAATGAGCATACCCTTTGGTCCGGCGGCCCCGGCGCCAATGCCAATTACGACGGCGGACACAGCGATGCTACCGCCCAGGAAAACTATGAAAACCTGGCTTATGTACGGGAAGAACTGCAAAAAACCATGACCGAATTTACCGAAAACAGCTCTTCTTATATTGATGAGGATGGCAATGTGGTCAGCGAAAATTACCCGGAGCCTTCCGATGAAGTGCAGGCGGCGATCAATGCGCTGAAAGGGGAGAAGACCAACTTCGGTGTATACCAGGAGTTGAGTGAGCTGCAGATCGCAGACGGCTCTATTCCGTTTTTGGTCGACCTTACCACCAACTGCAAGACATCCGATAGCCTGACAGTGCTTTTTGATGGGCTTGCCGCCAGTAATTCCAGTTGGTTCAGCCCCAGCGGCAATGCTTGGGGAACTAATTCGGTGATGCCCGCTGAGATCACGGTGCAATACAGCGTGGCAAAGCCTGTTGCCGCCTACAGCATCACCAACGGCTATAATGCGGTAAAATTCGGGCGCAGCCCTGAAAGCTTTAACTTTTACGGCTCCCTCAACGGCACTGATTGGGTGCTGCTGGACAGCCGCACCAATGTGGGCTGGAGCGCCTCGTTGGAGGTCAAGAGCTTTGCACTAAATGAGGCGGCCGCTTACCCCTATTATAAATTGAGTGTTACCGCGAATGCAGGCACCGATCCTACGCGGGGCGGCATCGCATGGGGCGTGGAGATCAGCGAACTTACCTTTATTGAGCCCGGCAATACCGAACTGGTGAGCATCACCCATAACTGCAACTCCAGCGACCCCGTCTCTCGGGTGGTGGATGGCAGTATTGCCGCGGTTTCCAATAGCTGGTTCAGCGTGGCGGGGCAGAGTTGGGGCAAAAATTCTGTGATGCCCGCCGAGATCACGATGCAGTATTCGGCGCCCCGCTGGGTCAAGGGTTATACTGTGACCAACGGCTACAATGCTGTCAGCCATGGTCGAAGCCCCACCGAGATGAAGTTCTACGGCTCCGAGGATGGCGCCACCTGGGTGGAACTGGATCATCGTACCGAGGTGGAATGGACTGCCAATAAAGAGGTCAAGACCTTTATGCTGGCAGAGGATGCCTGCTATACTTATTATAAATTCAGCGTCATCGCCAACGAGGGCACCGATGATTGCGGCAATGCGACCCATGCTAAGGTACCCGCGTGGGGCACCGAGATCGGCGAACTGGAACTGATCTCTCCTGTGGCAGAGACCGAGGAAGAAGTAACGACCGAGAATTATTCCCGTAGCCTGGATCTGGACAATGCGGTGGCGAATGTCTCTTACACCCAGAGTGGGGTGGACTACACCCGGGAATACTTTGTAAGCAATCCCGGCAACGTGATGGCGGTCCGCCTTACCGCCACCGGGGAGGATACCCTTTCCAAACGGTTCATGATGACCACCCCTCAGACCAAGGCGACCATCTCTGCAGAAGGGGATACTCTGACCATCACCGGCTACCCTGCCGACCATAATCCCGATATCGACCATCTGGAGTTTGCCGGTCAGATCAAGGTGGTTACCGACGGTACTTATAAAGTGGAGCAGAACACGATTCTGGTGGAGGGTGCCAATGAGATCGTGCTTTACGTTGCCGCCGGTACCAATTATCAGCAATGTGCCGATGATTCCTACAATTACTTTACTGACGAGGATCCTCTGGTCGCGGTGAGCGCACGCCTTGAAGCGGCCGCCACTAAGGGCTATGATACGCTGAAAAAGGAGCATATTGAGGACCACTCCGCTCTCTTCAGCCGGGTACAGCTTGATCTTGGTGCGGAGGTCGTTCCTGCCAAGATGACCGATGACCTGCTGGATGGTTACGGCTCTACCAATACCGACGCCGAGGACCGGTATCTGGAAACGCTGTACTACCAGTTCGGGCGGTATCAGCTCATCGCCTCCTCCCGGGAGGGGTCTCTGCCTGCTAATTTGCAGGGGATCTGGGCGAAGGGTTTAAGCTCCCGCTGGAATTGCGATTACCACACCAATATCAATGTGCAGATGAACTACTGGGCAGCAGAGTCTACCAATCTGGCTGAGACCCATCAGTCTTTGATCGATTATATCAATGCACAGGTGGCCCGGGGAACTGAAACAGCACAGCTTTACCATTATTCTGTGAATGAAAATGGGGAATATGAGCCGGCTAGAGGCTGGACGACTTATCACGAAAATAATATCTGGGGCAACACCGGCCCCGCCACCTCTTCGGCCTATTACTTCCCGGTGGGGGCTGCATGGCTCTGCCAGCATATCTGGGAGCAGTATGAATTCTCGCTGAACAAAGAGCAGTTAGCGGAAAACTTCGATACTCTACTGGGCGCCGCCATCTTCTGGGTGGATAACTTAGTGGTGGATGCGCGGGACGGTACCTTGGTCACAAGCCCCTCCTATTCCCCTGAGCATGGGACCTATTCTATGGGCTGTACCCAGGATCAGGCGATCGTGCGGGAACTCTTTACCAATACCCTTGCCGCCGCTGAGGTGTTGGGAAAGGAATCTGCTGAGTTAGAAGAGATCCGTACCGCCCTCTCTAAGCTTGCCGGTTATCAAATCGGCAAGGGCGGTCAGTTGCAGGAGTGGAAGGACGAGGTTACGTTGGATGTGACCTGTCACCCCACCCATAACCATACCAATCATCTTTATGGGCTGATGCCCGGCAATGAGTTGGTGTATGGTGAAACCGATGCGGAACTGATCCAAGCCATCGAGACTACCCTCACCAAGAAGGGCGATAGCGGTGTGGGCTGGGCCCGTGCCTGGCGGATGGCATTGTGGGCGCGCTTACACAACGGTGAGCGGGCGATGGATCTGCTTATCGGCGCACTGCAAAATACCACCTATGACAATATGTTTTCCGCCTTCATTACCTCCAGCTATGAGCTGTTCCAGATCGACGGAAACTTTGGGCTGGTCGCCGGCATGACCGAGATGCTGCTGCAGAGCCAAGGTGATGCGGTGGAACTGTTGCCTGCTTTGCCTTCCAATTGGAGCCAGGGCTCTGTAGAGGGTCTGCGTGCAAGGGGCAATATTGAGGTGGATGTTGCGTGGAATAACGGCAAGGTGACCAATGCGGTTCTTTTGGCCGAATCTGCCAATAAAGCCCTGCAGGTCAAGGGAGAGAACCTTGGTTACGCCAGCGTGAAGGATTCTGCCGGCCAAAAGGTGGAGACTACCGTTCTTTCCGAGAACGCCATTCAATTTGCTGCCGAAGAGGGTGAGAGCTATACCCTTACTGTCGATGAATCGGATGTGTTGAGAGGGGAGGCCAATAAGGTCGATTCTGCTTACTTTACCGCTGAATCTTACGAGGCCTTTACCGCCGCGGTAGAGTCTGCCGCTACTACAGATGCGCTGACTTTCGCCGGCACTCTGTTGGTGCAGAACGAGAATTATCCCTCTATCAGCAAAAAAGAGGAACTGGCAGAAAATGTATACTACAACGTGATTAAAATGTGGGGCATTGCCACCCCGGAGGATTTTGTTGCCCTTGCGGATGATATGCAGAATGGCAAGGTGCAGGAGGATGAGACATACCTACAGACCGCCAATATCGACATGACTGGCAAGCCCAATGTTCGCATTGGCGTAGATGCACCCTTCCCGGCCGTTTACGACGGGCAGAATTACACCATCTCCAATTATTCCATCACCGACGGTGCCGAGCACACCGCCATGTTCCCGGCGCTCAGCGGTACAGTGAAGAACCTGAAGATCAAAAATGCAGAGGTGAAGGGCAATACCTACAGCACCATCGTGGTGGGCAACACCCGCGGAACGGCTAGCCTGATTGAAAACGTCCACGTGGAAGATAGCGAATTTATTAAATCTGCCAACGGCTACGGAGTGGGTGTCATTCTGGGGCAGGCCAACAGCAACAGCGATACTTTTGCGGTGAAAAATTGTACTGTTTCCGGTTGTTTCATTACCATTTCCTCCACAAAAGAGTCCTATAATGCAGGCTTTATTGTGGGGAAGGGACGTGGCGCCGCCTCTACCATTGAGAATTGCTATGCATGGGATAATACCTTTACCGTTACCACCGATATTAAATTCTATTCGGTGGGTGGCATTATCGGTGAATCGGTGAATACTACCATTCTCAATTGCGGTGCATACAATAATACCTACACCGGCACAGATCTTGTGAATGTCGGCGGTATTGCGGGGCAAGGGATCACCACTGCCTTTACCATGAAGAACTGCTACACCGATGAGGCG
>JAFTZM010000031.1 GCA_017464525.1 Clostridia bacterium | reverse complement strand
TTGCAGGGTCTTTTTTTACGCCGAAAGCCTTGCAAATCCCGCATTTTTGACAATAAAATCACAGTTTTATTTACATTTTCACAGATGCAAAACTCAAATTTCAATACCCCGAAAAACGGTGTTGATACTTGACCCAAAACACTATAAAGCAAAAATTTCCCCCCTGCCGAGTTTTCGGCAGGGGGATTTTTATACAGGCCCCAATGCGCAGACGACAGCAACAGCTTGCTGCAATCGCAGGATCGCTTGGGCGATGGTCATTTCATTGCGGCGAAAGCGCAGATACAGCACACCGTTTTCGTTGTCCCATGATACGCCGTAGGGCTTTGCCAGCGCTTCGATGGCGGGGGCCGCCTTTTTCCAGTCGCCGGTACACCAGGCCATCCACTCGGAAAAGACCGGCGGGGTGACCAACCGGGAAAATTTGCTGTCCTCCTGATAAAACCGGAAATTGATAGGATCTCCCTCCAGATACATATGGGTTTGGATGCTGAGGCCCAAGCCATCCCCGTATCCGCGGTAGAGAGTATCCAATTGTTTACTGATCGTTGTTAACATGGCCGCACCTGCCCATCTTCATCCACTGTAAGGGTGTCCACAATGCTGATCAGGGAAATGGCCCGGAGGAGCCGGTTGAGGCCTCCCATATAGTCTATATAAGTCTCCTCGCCGAAAATGCAGGTCTGAAAATCCCGGACCACCAGGTTTTGAACGCCTTCCAGCGTTACCGCACCGTGGGCCAGGAGAATATTTTGAATACTTTCTTGGTATGGAGAGAGGTCTCCTACCCGCTTTTTCAGTTCATTCAACGTTCTGCCTCTGTCGCTGAGGACTCCCTTTTGGTTAAAAATAAGGCAAAGAGGATCGGATTCACCGTTTCCAAAGAAAAAAGGCAGATAGACTTCGATCCTATCGGCGTATACCTCTTGCCGAATTTCTTGCCGGATATAACCGGTCAGTGCTTGTGCTTCCATTGATTTCTCTCCCGAAAAGTAATGTTTATATTTTCATTTTACTTGGTGATCAGGTGTGTGTCAAGAATTAAAACATTTTCATTGACTGCGCTGCCAAATTATGCTAAAATTTAGCATATTCTAAAAGGCAGAGGATACCGCATGAAGAAAAAGGTTTTTTACAGAGAAATTTCCTATGTTTTGGGGCTGGTGATCATGGCCTTTGCTGCCGCCTTCACCGAAAAGGCAGATTTCGGAATGTCCATGGTGGTGGCCCCGGCGTACATTCTGCACCTGAAGGTCTCGCAGTTCTGGCCCTGGTTCTCCTTTGGGGTGGCCGAATACTTTTTTCAGGGGCTTTTGGTGCTGGTGACCATGGCGGTCATGAGAAAATTCAAGTGCTCCTACCTGTTCTCCTTTGTGACTGCCCTTTTATACGGTACCCTGCTGGACGGCGCCATGTGTGTGATCGCCGGGCTGCCGGAGAGCACCTTTGCCGTTCGCGTGGTATGGTATCTGTTGGGAACGGTGCTTTGTTCCCTGGCGGTGTCCCTCTTTTTCCATACCTACCTCTCCCCCGAGGCCTATGAACTGATCGTGAAGGAGCTGGCGGCCAAGTTTGGCTGGAATATCAATAAGGTCAAAACCGCCTACGATTGCTTCAGCGTGGTTTTGGGAATTATCCTTTCCTTCTCCTTCTTTGGCTTTGGGGTCTTTGAAGGGGTAAAGCTGGGCACCATCCTCTGCTCCCTCATCAATGGCTTTCTGATCAGCCGCTTTACCAAGCTTTTGGAGCATTTCTTTCGCTTTGAAAATAAGTTTAAACTGGATCAGTATTTTACATAAAAAACCGGATGCTTAGCATCCGGTTTTCGTTATAGAGTTACCCATTCATTCTTTGGCGCATGGAGCAGTGCATCCCGCAAGCACATTGCGTCAATCGGGGATCTGTCCCCCATTGATGCGCTGACTTTTTTCAAAAATGAATGAGAAAGATTACCATTGACATTTTCGGGTGGATTGGATATACTGCTATTAACAGAAGTTATACCAGCGTGCGTTTCGGACGTTTGGCGGGAGATTTTATTATCCGCTGCGGTGGCAAGGCTTCTGTCTTTTTGTGATCGTGATTGAAACAGAAAAAACTGAATAAATCCTCCTAAAACAAATAAAAATAAAGGAAAGACAAAGGAGCTGGCGTATGGATATCTTTTCGATACTCCGGCTGCTGCTGGGTCTTTCCTTTTTTCTTTTCGGGATGCAGATCATGAGCGGGAATCTGGAGGAGATCGCCGGTGGCAGGCTGGAGCAGGTGCTGCAAAAATTGACCCGTCGGCCTGCGGCAGGGCTATTGACCGGGATGGGGGTCACCATGGCGGTGCAGTCCTCCTCGGCGGTGACGGTGCTGCTGGTGGGGTTGGTGGATAGCGGCCTGATGCCGCTGAAGCAAACGGTGGCGGTGATCTTCGGAGCCAATATCGGCACAACGCTGACCGCCTGGCTTTTAAGCCTTGCGGGGCTGGAGGGGGAAAATCTCTGGGTGCAGCTTTTGAAGCCGGAGAATTTTTCTGCACTTTTCGGGGCGGCAGGCATTGTTTTGCTGATGTTTTCCAAAAAAGACCGCCGCAAAAGGGTGGGCTCTGCCCTTCTGGGCTTTGCCTTGCTGATGCAGGGGATGGAGTTGATGAAGGATTCGGTGGCGCCTTTGGCCGACGATCCCGCCTTCGCCCGGCTGATGGTGGCATTTCGTAATCCCCTTTTAGGGGTTCTGGCGGGGGCGGTGATCACCGCTGTGATCCAGAGCTCCTCCGCTTCGGTTGGGATCTTGCAGGCCCTTTCCTTAACCGGCAGTGTCACCCGGGCGATGGCGGTACCGCTGGTGATGGGGCAGAATATCGGCACCTGCGTCACCGCCCTCCTTTCGGCGGTGGGCGCAGGCAAAAACGCCAAGCGGGTCGCCATGCTTCACCTGTTGATCAATGTGATCGGAACCGCCGTTTGCTTGGTATTGTTTCTCTTTCTCCCCGCCCAGAGCCAGCCCGTCACCCCCGTGGGCATCGCCGTGATCCACACCCTTTTTAACGTGACCATCACTGCTCTGCTCTTCCCATTTTCCAAAAAATTGCTCCGCTTGGTGGAAAAGATTTGACAGAGCATCCCCTTTGGCTTAAAATAAAGGCAAAGGAGATGCTTTAATGAAAAAGTGGACCAACGGGTATATCTATGAAAGTAATTCCAGCTTTTATATTTTTGCCAAAAAGCACTATTGCCCCAATTGCAAGGAAAAACTGAAAAAGGTGAAGGCTTCAGCGGAATTTCGCGGTGACTCTCCCGAAGCGGAAAAGTATAATTATTATAATCGCTACGGGAAGAATGTTAAGGTGCGGTTGACTTGGCTGGAACTGGAATGCCCCGTCTGCGGATGCCACATGAATGAAGAGGAAATGAAAAAAGCAGAAGGGATCTGGGAAGAGCCCCCTCCGCCGCTGACGAAAAAGGAACGGAAAAGGCAGAATTTTTTAGAATTTCTGGTGTTTTTCCTTCTTGCGACCATTGCGGTGATCCTGATCGGATATCTAAAAAGCAGATAAGCGAGCCTTTCGGCTCGCTTATTCCATATTCCGAAAATAGGTAGGCGTATGCCCGGTGTGCTTCTTGATGAGCCGGCTAAAGTAGTTGAGATCCTCGATCCCCACCTCCCGGGCGGCATCGGCAATGGAAACGGTAAGGTCCCCCAGCAGGATGCAAGCATTATCCACCTTGATGCGGGTGAGATAGGCTTTGGGGGAAAGGCCGGTGCGCTCCTTGAAGGCATGGGAAAAGCGGCTCTCGCTCAGGTGGCAGAGATCGGCATAATAGCGGATGGGCCGGTTTTGGGCGTATTCCTTGTGCATCCGGCGGCAGACCTCGTCCAGGCTCTTTTCCGGGTAGACCGCCTTGCTACTCCGGATTTGGGCCTTGCGCCCCGCCAGCGCTAAAAACTGCCATAAAAGCCCGGCACAGGTTTCGGCGTGGAGGGGCTTTTTTAGCCGATATTCGTCTAAAAGCCGGTCAAAAAGACTCTCTAACCGGTCACTTTTTCCCACAAATGTGATGGAGTTCCCCAGCCCGCAGCACGCCAATAATTCCTCGCAACCGGTGCCGCTGAAATGAAGGTAGAGGGAAACCGCTTTGTCTGCCGCCGAAAACCGGTAGATCTGGGGCTCCCCCGGCCGGAAAAGGATCAGATTTCCCGCCTCCACCGGATGTTCTGCCAGATAGCAGCGCCCTTGGGCAATGTATAAAATATGATAATCGGCCCGGCCGTTTTTGCGGCTGGAACCCCGGTCGTATTCATCGATGATCTGCCGGCCGCAGCTATTTAGCTCTAAAAATTTGTGCGATATCCGCTCATGGGAAATCTCCATAAAGTCACCCTCTCAAGGGCATTATAACAAATCTGCTGGATTTGTCAACAGCAGATTTGTGCTATTTTTAGGCGATTTTCTCTATTGAGCTCCCCCTTTTTCCATGATATTATTATAGAAAAAAGGAGGATACGGTGATGTATAATATCGGTGTGATCGGCAGCGGCCATCGGCTGACGCCCCTGGTAATGCGGCTGGCAGAAAATGATGATTTTCAGGTGCGGGCGGTCTGCGATCCTGCAGATGTGCGTGAAAAATACGAGGGTCACGATGTGACCTTTTATACCGATGCAGAGGAGATGCTGAAAGCAGAAAAGCTGGATTGCCTGATGATCGGCACCCGCTGCTCCCTGCATACAAAATTCATGGTACTGGCGGCCCGGTACGGCCTGCCCACCTTTTTGGAAAAGCCGGTCTGTATCAACGAAGAGCAGCTGGCAGAGCTGGAGGCGTTGACGGAGATCAACGAAAAGGTGGTGGTCTCCTTCCCCCTGCGGAACGCCCCCATCGTCAATGAGGTTCGGGAGATCATCCGGAGCGGCAAGATCGGTAAGGTGGCCCATGTGCAGGCCTATAATAACGTCAATTACGCCCGGGGCTATTACCATAAATGGTACCGGGACGAGAACGAGACCGGCGGGCTCTGGTTGCAAAAGGCCACCCACGATTTCGACTACATCAACAGCCTGCTGGATGCCCGGCCGGTGACGGTCGCCGCCATGGATGCCAAGCAGGTCTTTAAGGGGGATATGCCCGCCGGGCTGAAGTGCGCCGATTGCGATCGCCGCCGGGACTGCCCCGAAAGCGATCAAAATGTGGCGACCTATAACGACCCCTTCCAGATCGGGGAATACTGCTGCTTTGCCACCGATACCGGCAACGAGGATAGCGGCAGCGCGCTGGTACTCTATGAGAACGGTATCCATGCGGTCTATTCCCAGAATTTCATTGCCCGTAAGGGTGCCGGCAAGCGGGGCGCACGCCTCATCGGCTACTACGGCACGGTGGAATTCAACTTTAATACCGGCGAGATCACCCTGTTCTACCACAATAAGAACCATGTGGAGACCCATAAGATCGAAAAGACCCACGGCCACTCCGGCGGCGATGCTGCCCTGATCCGGAATTTTGCCAATGTGGTGCGGGGCACCGAAAGCTCTAAAGCTCCTCTCTCCGATGGGATCCTGAGCGCAAAAATGTGCCTGTTGGCCAAGAAATCGGCAAAAGAAAAGATCTTCTGTAATATCTGAAAAAGGAGCCCTTTGGGTGCCCTCAGATAGGAAAGAATCGGTTTTTAAACCATCTTTTTCGCCCATATACGACAAAAAAGCCCGTAATGCGTCAGCATTGCGGGATTTTTGTCATTGCACCTGAAAAGAATTTGTGTTTCAAAACTGCTTGTGGCACCCAAAGGGCTCCTTTTTCAATGATGATAATCCTTCATCATCTCGGTATATTTCCGGTAAATTTCCTTATACCGATTGTACTGGGCTTGGGTCAGCTTGCCGGCGGCATAAAATTCCTCGGTCTTTTCTCCCAGCAGTTTGCGGCAATGGTGGGCAGAATCCTTATAATTATTGGAAAGAAAATTTTTTAGTTCCTGGATGATAAAATCCAATTCCTTCTGCGCTTTTGATTTAAAAAACATCATATTTATTTCCTTTTCAGGGGGACCAGCTCGTATTTTTGGGTGCCGATCCCCAGCCTTTCGGCGTGCTCTACGCAGGAGCGCCAGTTGGTATCCGGGTGGTTTACATGGAAGTGGTCCCCTTCCCCGTGATGGTGGGCGTGATGGTCGCCCAGCTGGCTGTTTTGCAGGATGGGCTGCTGATTGCAGAGATCGGCGCAGGCCACATCCAGCGCCACCGGATCAAAGGAGGCCAGCATCCCCACATTAGGGATGATGGCCGCATCGTTTTCCGCATGGCAATCGCAGTTGGGGGAAACGTCGCAGATCAGCGAAATGTGAAAATGGGGTCTGCCCTCCAGAACCGCCTTAGAGTATTCCGCAATCTTATAGTTGAGGATGTCGTTGGAGCTGTCGTTGGCGGCGTGAATGGCATCGGTGGGGCAGATGCCGATGCACCGCCCGCACCCGGCGCATTTTTGAACGTCAATGGCCGCCTTTTTGTTTTTTACCGCCGGGGCATTATGAGCGCAGATGCGGATGCAGGCACCGCAGCCGATACAACGATCCTGAATAACATAGGGCTTGCCGTCGCTGTGCATTTCCATCTTGCCGGCCCGGGAGCCGCAGCCCATGCCGATGTTCTTTAAGGCGCCGCCAAAGCCGGTGCATTCATGCCCCTTGAAATGGTTGAGGGAGATGAAGATATCCGCATCCATCACCGCCCGGCCGATCTTGGCGGTCTTGCAATATTCGCCGCCCTCTACCGGCACCTCCACCTCATCGGTGCCCTTTAGCCCGTCACCAATGATGATCTGGCAGTCGGTGGTCAGGGGGGAAAAGCCGTTGGCATAGGCGGTGTCCAGATGATCCAGCGCATTCTTGCGGGAGCCAACGTAAAGGGTGTTGCAATCGGTGAGGAAGGGTCTGCCCCCCAGCTCCTTCACCAGATCCGCCACCACCCGTGCATAGTTGGGGCGCAGAAAGGCCAAATTGCCGTATTCGCCGAAATGGAGCTTGATGGCGGTATACTTTCTGTTGAAATCAATGCCTTTTATCCCCGCTGTAACACAAAGACGCTTTAATTTTTGCAAAAGGTTCTCTTTATGATCGGCCCGGAAGTCGGTATAGTATACTTTGGAAGGAGTCATGGCGGTCACCTCTTAATTTGTTAATTATTTACAGTATACCATGTTTTACTTGAAGATACAAGAGATTTGATTTATAATAAAAAGTTGAGAGGAAGTGTTAGGATGAATTACAGAACAGAACATGATTCCATGGGAGAGATCCTGGTGGAAGAGCAGAATAAATGGGGTGCCCAGACCCAGCGGAGTCTGGAGCATTTTAAGATCGGCGAGGAGAAGATGCCCCGGGAGATCACCCTGGCCTTTGCCCGGCTGAAAAAGGCCTGCGCCATCGTCAATAAAAAAATGGGCAGGCTGGAGACCCAAAAGGCCGATGCCATTGCCGCCGTCTGCGATGAGATCCTGGCGGGCAACTATGCGGATCAGTTTCCGCTGGCGGTGTGGCAGACCGGGAGCGGCACCCAATCCAATATGAATATGAATGAGGTCATTGCCCACCTGGCAGGGGGGCTGCACCCCAATGATCATGTGAATATGAGCCAGAGCTCCAACGATACCTTCCCCACCGCCATGAGTATTGCGGCGGTCACCGCCCTGCAGGAGCGGCTGTTGCCCGCCCTTGCGGTCATGGAGGCGGAACTTTCTCGGCTGGAGCGGGAAAATGAAGATGTGATCAAGATCGGCCGCACCCATCTGCAGGATGCTACTCCCCTGCGTTTTTCCCAGGAGATCAGCGGCTGGCGGGCGATGCTTTCGGAAAATAAGCGGATGCTGGAAATGAGCCTGACCCCCCTGGCCCAGTTGGCCATTGGCGGCACGGCGGTGGGTACCGGGCTGAACGCCCCCAAGGGCTATGATGAGGCGGTCTGCGCCGAATTGGGCGCCCCCTTTACCCCCGATCCCAATAAATTTCACGGCTTAACCTCTAAGGATGCCTTTGTGTTTGCCCACGGTGCCATGAAGGCGCTGGCGGCCAACCTGATGAAGATCGCCAACGATATCCGCTGGCTGGCGGGCGGCCCCCGTTGCGGGCTGGGAGAGATTACCATCCCCGAAAATGAGCCGGGCAGCTCTATCATGCCGGGGAAGGTCAATCCCACCCAATGCGAGGCCGTCACCATGGTGGCGGTGCAGATCATGGGGAATGATGTGGCCGTGGGGATCGCTGCCTCCCAGGGCAACTTTGAGCTGAATGTCTTTATGCCGGTCTGCGCCTATAACTTTTTGCAGTCCGCCCGGCTGCTGGCGGATGCCATGGAGTCCTTCACCACCCATTGCCTGAAGGGGCTGAAGGCCAACCGGCAGAGAATGGCAGAGCATCTGGATCATTCCCTGATGCTGGTCACCTGCCTTTCCCCAAAAATTGGGTATGAAAACGCTGCAAAAATCGCAAAAAATGCTCATGAAAAGGGGCTCACCCTGCGGGAATCTGCGCTGCAAAGCGGCCTTATTACCCCGGAGGAATTCGACGATTTGGTGAAACCGGAGAAGATGGTATGAAAAAGGTATACATATGGGCGGTGAGCCACCGCCCCCTGGCGATCTTAGCGGCAGCAGGCGTTTTGTGCGGGATCTACGGCGGATTGTTTTATCTGCTGGACTCCCCCTTCTGGCTGGTAGCCTTGGGAATGGTGATCTGCCTGCTGCTGGCAGGCGTGACCCCCGCCCTTTGCATAAATAAACTGATCCTGCCCGCCACCAAGGCGCTGAATGAGCAATGCGATCCCTACCCTCTGCTGGAGGTGACCGGGGAGCTGCTGCAGAAAAAGCTCGCCCCCTCCCTGCGCCAACTGGTGCTGATGGATCATGGCGCTGCCCTGGCCAATTTGGGGCAGCGGCAGGATTACTACGACCTGCTGAAAAATATCCATATCGATCAGTATGCCGGCACGCTTCCCTCGGTCAAGCTGGTCTACTATTGCAACCTGGCCGGTGTTTGCACCGAGCTGGGAAAATATGTGGAGGCGGATCTCTGCACCGAAAAGGTGCGGATGTTCTTCGCCGATATCAAAAATGCCAAGCAACGGGCCCAGCTGCAGACCCCGGTGACCCTCTGCGAGGCAGATGCCTGCTACCGTAAAAAGGACTATGACGGCGCCCTGAATTTATTGCACCCCATCAAGGCTGAGCATTGGCACGCTGCGGTGGATCGGGCCATGGCCATGGCGAAGAATTATCTGGCGGTGGGTCAGAAAGAGTATGCCCGGGAGGGGCTGCAATTTGCGGTAGATCACGGCAATCGCTTATGTTCGGTTCAAGAGGCCCGTAAATTGCTTGAGGAAAACCTATGAAAAAATCGCTTTTTTTAGGGTTTTTAGCGTTGGTTTTGCTGCTGTTTTTTCCCTATTCTGCCTCGGCGGCCTCTGTTTGGGGAGATGTGAACGGTGACCGACGCTTCTCTGCTGCCGATGCGGTGATGGTGCTGCAGTATGCCACCGGCCGGGATGTGGCGGTCACCGCCATCGCCGATGCGGATAACGATGGGGAGGTCACCGCCTCCGATGTGGTGCTGCTGCTGCGGGGGCTGATCAAGCCTACCCTGAAGGTGGAGGGCTTTGCTCTGGATTTTGATGCGGATACCGATTATTACCTTTGCTCCCCGGAGGATTTTACCGCCTGCTCCATCCTGAAATATACCGGCTTTGCCCGGTGCACCGTTCAGGTAGAGCAGTATGCGGGCTATTGTCCCTATCAAAAGGAGCCCTATGTGCTGGGAGAGCCGTTGCAGCTGGGGCATGGCCGGGCCAGGATCACCGTTACCGGAACCCTGCCGGACGGTACCCAAAAGGAATACCTCATCGCTTTAGCCGATCCCAACCCGGAGGGCTACGCCTGCATCATGGCGCAGGTGACAGAAAATACCGCCATGCGTACCATCGGCCATCCCGGGGCAAAGGTACTGGCCCGTTTTAAAAAGGGTGAGAAGGTCTATTACCTGAAGACCGAGGGCAGCTGGTGCCGGGTGGAGCAGCTGAACACCGGCACGGTGGGCTATATCCATCAAAGCTGCCTCCAATGGGGCTGGCAGGAAACTGAGATGCCGGCATCTTATGCGGAATCGATCGGGAAGCTGCAGGCCAAGCACCCCAACTGGCACTTCACCTTTGTGGATGTGGAGATGACCCTGGAGGAGGCGCTGAACCGATACGGCGCCGATAAGGCGCATTATATCGATCCTCTGAACTACCTTACAGAGACCCGTATCTTTGCCATGCTGGATGTGAGCCGCTGCCGGTTTGAGGCCTGGACCGAGGTGGGGATCGCCGCCATCTGGAACCGGACCTCTGCTGTTAGTAAAGCAGACGCCGTTTCCTATTTCACCGCCGCCGCCCAGTCGCTGAATGTGAACCCCTATTACCTCACCTGCCGGGCCGCCCTGGAATCGGGCTACGGCACCTCCAAATTTGCCAAGGGGACGGTGCGGGGCTATGAGGGCTATTATAATTTTTATGGTATCCGGTGCTACGACCGCAACCCCACCGTGGGGGCCGCCTATGCCAAGGAGCGGAATTGGGACAGCCTGCTCCGTTCCATTGCAGAGGGAGGAAACTGGGTCAAAAACCAGTATATTGATCAGGGTGCTGTGACCCCTTATTTCTTCCGGTTCGCTGGATTTCAGCAGAAGGAATATATGACAGATGCCACCGCCCCGGTGCAGGAAGCGGCGCTGCTCCGGCGGGCCTATGCCAATTCTGCCGCTACGGTTTATTTTGTGATCCCTGTTTATAGGAGTTGAATTTATGAGAAAAATTTTGAAAAAAAGATGGATCGCCCTATTGCTGGCTGTACTGCTGGCGGTCTCGGTTCCCTTTGCCGGGAGCGCTGCCTCCCCGGTATTGGGGGATGCGGATGGCAGCGGAACGGTGGAGATTGCCGATGCCATTGCGGTGCTGCGCTATACTGCCGGGATGCGGGAGTCCGTAGCCGCCGGCGCGGATCTGGACGGCAACGGTACTGTGAATATCGCCGATGCGGTGCTTTTGCTGCGCCGGATCATCGGGGAGGAGCCGGATATTCAGTTCAGCGGTTTTGCCATCGATTTTGATGCCGATACCGATTATTATCTTTGCAATCCGGTGGATTTTCAGAACTGCCGCATCGAAAGCTATACCGGCTTTGAAAGCATCACCGTGAAGGTGGAGCAGTACGCCGGCTATTATCCCTACAGCACCGCAGCCTATCAGCTGGGGGATGCCCTGAAGCTGGGCAACGGCCGGGCGAAGCTGGTCATCACCGCCACCCTGAAGGATGGCACCAAGAAAGAATACCTCATTGCCCTGACCGATCCGGACGGTGCGGAATATTGCTATGCGAAGACCACCGCCGATGTGCCTCTGCGGAAGGAGCCCGGCACCTCTGCCCAGAGCTTGGGAACCATTGCGGCGGGCACCCGGGTGTATTACCTGCAAACGGTGGGCGAATGGTGGATGGTGGAGCAGCTGAACACCGGTGTGGTCGGCTATATCCAAGGGGATCACCTCCGCAGGGAATGGAATCAGGCCGAGGTGCCTGCCCGGTATGCCGAAGCGATTGAGGCGCTCCAAAAGACCCATCCCGATTGGACCTTTGAATACCTGGATACAGAAATGACCTATGCGGAAGCCCTTGCGGCCTACGGTACTGCCAATGAGCAGTACATCGATCCCTATCACTACCTGACCGAAGAGAAGATCTTCGCTTTGCTGGATATCGATACTTATAATGCCTCCTGGAAGGATGCGGGGATCTCCGCCATCTGGACCGATGAGACCGCCATCACCAAGGCGGAGGCGGCAGACTATTTCATGGCTGCTGCCGGTTCCCTACAGGTCAATCCCTATTATATGGCCGCCCGGGCCGCCCTGCAGACCAACTACGGTACCGATGCGATGGCCAAGGGCACGGTGACCGGCTATGAGGGTTATTATAACGTGCTGAATATCAGCACCGGCGCATCCTACGCCAAGGCCCGCAACTGGAACAGCGTGAAGCGCTCCATTGTGGAGGGAGCCAACTGGCTGAAGGATCAGTACCTGGATCAGGGCGCTCATACCCCCTATTTCTTCCGGTTCGCCGGGTTCCAGAGCAAATCTCTGGGGAGCGTGGATACGCCCTTGAAGGAAGGGGCACTGCTGAAAAAAGCTTATGCCGATGGGGCGGCGCATTTTATCATCCCGGTCTATCGGGAGTATCCTTATCAGCCGGCGGTGCCGGATAACGGCCCCACCGTCTCCTTTAGCGGCTTCGATATCGATTTTGATGTCGATACCGATTATTACCTCTGCTCCCCTGCTGATTTTTCCGCCTGCAGCGTGGTGGGCTACAGCGGCTTTACCTCCATCGCCGTTTCGGTGGAGCAATATGCCTCCTATTATCCTTACGCCAATACCGCCTATCAGCTGGGCACTCCCCTGAAGCTGGGCAATGGTCGGGCGAAGGTTACCATCACCGCCACCCTGGAGGATGGGAGCACCAAAGAATACCTCATTGCTCTGACCGATCCCGAAGGCGCGGAATATTCCTATGCCCGGGCCCGGGTCAGCGGAACGGTTAACCTGCGGGCCGAGCCCAGCAGCTCCTCCCAGAGCCTGGCACAGCTTTCCAATAACACCCGGGTCTACTACCTGGAAACGGTGGGGGACTGGTGCAAGGTGGAGCGGCTGGAGCGGGGGATCGTGGGCTACATCCATAAGAATTACCTGCGCTGGGAGTGGCTGGCCACCTCCATGCCCGCCCGCTATAAAACCGCCATTGAGGCCTTGCAAAAGGCCCATCCCAACTGGACCTTTGAGTTTGTGGATGTGGAGATGACCTATGCGGAGGCCCTTGAGACTTACGGTTCTGCCAATGAGACGTATATCGATCCCCTCAATTATCTGACTGAGGATAAGATCTTCGCCATGCTGGATATCGATACTTATGATCCCGCCACCTGGAACGATGCGGGCATTGCCGCCATCTGGGCCAATGAGAGCGCCATCACCAAGGCGGATGCGGTAAGCTATTTCAATGCCGCCTCCAAGTCTCTGCTGATGAACCCCTATTATATCGCCTGCCGGGCGGCGCTGGAATCGGGCTACGGTACCTCCAAGTTTGCCAAGGGCACCGTGACGGGCTATGAGGGCTATTATAACTTCTTCGGCATCCAGTGCTACGACAGTAACCCCAGCGTGGGGGCAGCCTATGCCAAAAATCGCAATTGGAACAGCGTTTTCCGCTCCATTGTGGAGGGGGCCAACTGGGTGAAGGATCAATACCTGGATCAGGGCGCCCAGACTCCCTACTTCTTCCGGTATGCCGGGTTCCAGAATAAGGTGTATATGAGCGATGTGCAGGCACCCTTGAAGGAGGCCAACATCTTAAAGCGTGCCTTTACCGATGCCAAGGCTAAGGCCCATTTCATCATCCCGGTTTATGAGGCTATGCCCTAAGTAGGTTGACTTTGCAATATTCCTTGTATTATAATGGGAAAAAGGGGGTTTTTACCATGACATATCTTGAAAAGCTGCTGGCCATCGATGCCCGCCGGGCAGAAAGCACCTACGGGGAGCGGATCGCCTCCCAGCTGGTTTATTTGGATGGCATTTCTAAAAATGAAGAGGGCCGGTATGATCCGGTCATTGAAAAGGCGGCGGATCATTTGCTTGCCTGTATTGAGCGGGACGGGGTGATCACCAAGTCCGCTGTTGCTGAAACGGAAGAACGGCTGATGGAGCTGCAGCCGGCGGCCAAAAGCTATAAGGCCTCCTTTGTGGCTCATGCTCATATCGATATGAACTGGCAGTGGGGCTATAACGAGACCGCCTCCCTCACGGTGGATACCTTCCGCACGGTGCTGAACCTGATGCGGGAATATCCTGGCTTTACCTATGCCCAATCCCAGGCCTCCACCTATGAGATCATCGAAAGATATGCACCGGAGATGCTGCCGGAGATCCGGGAACGGATCCGGGAAGGTCGCTGGGAGGTCACCGCCTCCGAATGGGTGGAGCCGGATAAGAATATGCCGGACGGTGAATCCCTTACCCGCCAGATCCTTCAGGCAAAGAAGTATCTTTGTGGGCTGCTGGAACTGCCCCCGGAGTATTTTGTATTGGATTTTGTGCCCGATACCTTCGGCCATAATCTGAATGTTCCCGAGGTGCTCCGCAAGGCCGGTATCCGCTATATGTACCATTGCCGGGGCTACGACGGCCCCCACGATATCTACCGCTATGTGTCGCCCTCCGGCAGCAGTGTGCTGAACTACCGGGAGTATGAGTGGTATAATTCCACCGTCTGCCCCATCTCCTTCGAGAAGGTGGCCGGCTTCTGCGGGAGGAACAGCATTAAGACCTGCCTCTGTGTTTACGGGGTGGGCGACCACGGCGGCGGCCCCTCCCGCCGGGATATTGAGCGGATCTTGGAATTTCAGAGCTGGCCCCTTACCCCCGACATTCAGTTTGGTACCTTCCGGGGCTTCTTTGAGGAGCTGGAATGCAGCGGCATTGAATTCCCGGAAGTGAAAGAGGAGCTGAATTTCATCTTTACCGGCTGCTATACCACCCAGACCCGCATCAAGATGGCCAACCGCCTTTCCGAGGCCCGGATGAATGAGACCGAGGCCCTCACCGCCATGGCCTCCGAGCTGGCAGGGGCTCCCCGCAGCCAGGAAAGCCTGGACCGTGCCTGGCGGCATCTTCTCTTCAATCATTTCCATGATATCCTGCCCGGCTCCGGCAGCGTGGAGACCACCGAGTATGCCATGGGGAAATTTCAGGATATCATGGCGGTCACCGCCACCGCCTCTACCCGGGCTATGAAGGCGCTGGCCGATGCCATTGATACCACCGCCATCGCCTTTGATGAAGATAACCGTACCGTCTCCGAGGGCGGCGGCGTGGGCTTCTTCCAATCGGAGAAAAAGGGCTTTCGCCTTCCCTCCACCGAGCGGGGCCGGGGTAGCGTGCGGGTGCTGCACCTCTTCAACCCCACCGCCCGGGAGAGGAAGGGGGTCACCGAGATCACCCTTTGGGATTATCTTTACGATCTTGCCCAGTTGCAGGTGACCGATGCCTTTGGCCATGCAGTTTCCTTTGAGGTGCTGAAGGATGACCATGGCTATTGGGGCCATAAGTACACCCGCCTGCTGGTGGATGCGGCGGTTCCCGCCTATGGCTACACTACTCTGGTGGTCAGCCTCAGAACTCCCGAAGGGCATACCGACCCCGAGGTGATCACCCATGAGCATACCGATGACCATCTCCATGATTATCCAATGGTGCTGGAGAATGAAAATATCACGGCGGTCTTTGACCGCACCACCTGTGCCCTCATCTCGTTGCTGGATAAGCAGAGTGGTGAGGAGCTGATCAGCGAGCCCTCCTGCACCTTCCGCCTGATTCAGGAAGAGGCCGACGGGCACTATACCGCCTGGCGGGTAGGCCCTTATATGAATGTGCAGGATCTGAATGAGACCGGCAATGTGATGGGCGGCCGGCTGAGAAGCGGGGCCCTCCATCAATGGTTTGAATATGAGATCAAATTCGGTGCCTCCAAGCTGAATGTGACGGTTACCCTTAAAAAGGGCAGTAAAATGCTGGAATTTGATGTGGTTGCCGATTGGCATGAGCAGGCTGTCCGGAAGGAGCGGATCCCGCAACTGAACTTTGCGGTGCCGGTCAACGGCGCCGGGGAAACGGTGTACTACGATATCCCCTATGGCACCATCGGGCGGGAGCAGAAGGCCCACGACGTGCCAGCCCTCTCCTACCTCAGCATGAACGGCGTGGGGATCATTGCTGACCATAAGTACGGCTTCCGTTGCTATGACGATCAGGGGTCAGTTACCCTTATCCGCAGCTCCTATAACCCCGATCCCTACCCCGATCAGGGCAAAAATACCTTGCGGCTGGCGGTGGCGGCCGCCTCCAATGAGGAGATGAAGGCCCTTTCCGATGAATTCTGCCATCCCCTGCCCTTTGTTTCCGGCACCTGCCACCCCGGCGCTCTACCGCTGGAAAAGGCGGCGGTCTCGGTGGAGGGCGCAAATGTTTCCTGCCTGAAAATTTCCGAGGATAACAGCGGAGCAGTTCTTCGCCTCTATAATCCCACCGGAGAAAAGGCTACCGCAGCGGTGCGGTTCTCCAGACCCATCGCCTCTGCCATCCTCACCGACTCCACCGAACGCCCGGTGCTGGCGCTGGAGACAGAAACAGATGCCTTCCGGGTGGATGTTCCCGCCTTTGCGGTCATTACAGTAAAAATTCAATAAAAAAACTGCGTGGACCGATCGGTCCACGCAGTTTTCTGTTATAATTTTTCGGCAAATTCATCCAGCAGCCCCAGATCCCAGAGCAGCCGGGCAACCACATATTTATCCCGGATATCCTTGGCGGCCTTCACCGTCATGGGCAGGATATCGTGGCTCAGGCCAAATTCGGTTTCGGATTTGGGGCAGGCGATCTGATTCAGAATAGCTTCGATCCGGGCGGCAGAGGGCAGCCCGCTGATGATGGATTGAATGGTCTCCCAATTTTGGAGGATCCGCTCCAGCCGTGCGGCGTGCTTGGCTTTATCGTATTTCTGCTCCTTTTTATCCAGAGCGATCATGGCGTCGGCACCGCTGCCCATAAAGGTGCGCAGCTCCTGATACCACTTTTCCACTTCAAAGCCTTCTACATAGCGCAGGGCTTTTTCCCGGTCGGGGATCACCTCCCGAAGCATTTCATAAAGCCGGGCGGTGTAAAGGGTACCGATGGCGCACTGAACGCCGTGGGACTCCACCGGAGTGCCCATGGAGAGCCCCCGCATATCCCAAACATGGGAGATGTAGTGCTCCATGCCGGAGGCGGGGCGGGAGATCTTGGCATAATTCATGGCAATGCCGCTGATCACCAGGCCCTCAAAGACGGCCTGCACCGCCTGCTCGTCCCGCTTGAGCAGCCCTTCAGCGTTGTCCACGCAGGTCTTCAGGGCGGTCTGCACAAGGGAGGCCACCGTTTCACAGTAGTATTCCCCGATCAGCAGATGGGCGATCTTCCATTCACAGATACTGATGTATTTGGCCAGCATATCCCCCAGCCCGGCCTTAAGCATGGGCAGCGGGGCTTCCTTGATGATGTCGATATCCCCCACGATCACATTGGCGGCACCGCTGGGCAGAGAGATCTTCAGGCCGTCCATGGCCATGGAGGAACTATCGGAGGCGTAGCCATCCATGGAGGGGGCTGTGGCCACAATGATATAGGGGCGGCCGGCGATCTGGCTGATGATCTTGGCGGTGTCGTTGATAACGCCGGAGCCTACCGCCACCACAATTTCGCAACTGTGGTCAAAATGCATCACGCCGGATCCTACTGTTCTTTCATCCGGCTCCAGATCCTTTTCCTGATAGATGTACTTGGTATAAGCAATGCCGGCCTCCTCCAGGATACCGCAGACCTTTTTGCCGGCTGCGGCATAGGTGTTGATATCCGCCAGCAGAAAGACCTTCTTTGCGCTGTACCGCCCGATGATCTCCGGCAGCTGCCGGAGGACTCCCTTGCCGATCACCACATCATGGATGGGCGTGGTGTGGCATTTGCCGCAGCTACAGGGAACATTCTGATATTTTTTAATGTAATTGGCTACAAAATCACTCATGGCATTATTTCCTTTCTGTTTCCGAAAAATTCTCGCGGTAGGCGTTCTCGATGATGGCGGTCCATGCCTTTGCGGTCTCAAAGGAGGGATCTCCGGTGAAGGCATGGTTGAGATATTCCTTGCCGTTTACCTTCCAGTGGAGGATCCACAGAGCAGGCTCCTTGCTGGCCAGCCGCTGGATCAGCCCGGTGGAATTTTTGCCCTGGCGGCAGATGCCGGAGGCAATGATGCGGCTGTTGCCGGCTTGGCCGTAGGCAGTGACGGTATATTCAGCCGTATGGGTCTCCAGGGTATCGTTGGCGGCGTAAAGCCCCATTCCCCCGCCGATCTCCTCCCGGGTGGCAATCATGCAGAACTCCTGCTGGGACTTTTCAATGAAATAATAGGGCAGCTTGCGGATACCATCGCAATCGATGACCGAATAGTTATAAAGCATAGGCCACATATCCCAAAGCGACCACCAGAGCACCCCGGTCTTGCGCCAGCGCACCACCCGGCTGTATTCGATGATATCCTTGTAAATTTCGGCACAGGCCAGATTGACCGCCAGGGTGTAATCCTTGAATTCCCCAAAGGTGAAGTCCCGGCCGTAGCGGGCCAGGCAGACCTCCTTGCCGGAATTGCGCCAGACGGTGAAATAATGGTCGTCCTGATGGAGGGTGTCAAAATGATGGGGCGGATCGGCGGGCAATTTCGGGGCATCCCAGAGCCGGGCAGCCCGGTCCTTTTCCCGCTGAAAGATCTTCTCGTTCACCGCAATGGCATTGACCGGCATCGGCCCCGTTTCTCCCACAAAAATGCTTTGATTTTTACGTAAGCTTTCTTTAAAGCTCACCGCATTGGCGTAAAAATGAGTCTCCGGCTGGGAGTAGGCCCCCTGGCCGCTCTGCACCCGGCGGTAGTTTTCATCGGCCATATAGGGGGAACTGGCCATGTAACCCCGGTAGGGATCCCAGCGCAGCACCGCCTCCCGCAGGATCTGCCGGGTGATCTTATTATCAGAAGGCAGCACCTTGGAGCGGGATTGCATCCAGAAGTTGCATTTGTCGCTTTCGTTATCCCCACACCAAAGGGCAAGGGAGGGGTGGTTCCGCAGCTTTTTCACAATATATGCGGCCTCTTCCCCATAGAGCCGGCAGGCGGCTTCGTCGGTGGCGGGCACCTCACAGGCCAGCATGAAATCCTGCCATACCATGATGCCGTGACGGTCGCAGAAATCATAGAAAAAATGGTCTTCGTAGATGCCGCCGCCCCATACCCGCACCATATTGCAATGGAGACGGATCAGCTCCTGCAAAGCCTCTCCCTTCCGGGTGCGGGCATCGGCCTCGGAGGCCAGCGGGCTCAGGGGCTTCCAGTTGGTGCCTCGGGCAAAGACCTTTTCGCCGTTGACCCGGAAAACAAACTCTCCGGGCAGATCCTCGGTACGCTCCAATTCTAAGGTGCGGATGCCGAAGGGGGTCTCATACCGGGCGATGGCAACCCCTTCCTTTAGGATCTCCAGCCGGAAGGTGTATAGCTTGGGTTCCCCGAAGCCGGCAGGCCACCAGAGCTTAATGTCCTTCAATGGAATATGATAATGGGAAAAGCCTTGGGTAAAGCGGAGGGGCTTGGTGTTGGTAAAGATCTCCCCTTCCCCGTCCAGCAAAGTCATCCGTATCTCATGGCCCCGCATACTCGCTTCAGGGGTACGGAAACGCCAGTTGGCACCAATCGTGGCAACCTCATCGCTGATCCCCGTTGTATAGCAGTAGACCTCGTCAAAGCCCACCGGGGCAATTTCTTCCAGATAAACGCTGCGAATGATGCCGGAGGTGACCAGCCGGGGGGCATTGTCCCACCCCCATTGGTGGCGGGCCTTGCGCAGATGGCCGTTGCAGTCGTAGTAGCCGGGAAAGCCGGGGTTTACCACCGTCATATCGTTGGGGTACTCCCGGGCGTAGAGCATGGCGCTACGGATGACCACCTTTAATTCATTTTCCTTTTTTAATAGATGGGTCACATCATAGCGATAGGCGATGTGCATATTGCGGGGCTCTCCCAGCGTCTCGCCGTTGAGACAGATCTCCGCAACCGTATCAATGCCTTCAAAAACCAATTCCACCCGATGCTTTGTCTCGGGGGCGGGAAAGGCGGTAGTGTAGCACCAATCGTCCACCTGCTCAAAGGGCTCGGTGGAATAAAGGAAATCGGCGGGCATAGGATCTTCCACCAGCCCCAGTCGAACTAAGGTGGGCTCGATGTTGCCCGGCACCGGGGCGGTGCAACGGTATTCTTTTTCGTTAAAGGTAAAGGTCAGATTCCAATCGCCGTTGAGGCTTATTTTTTGGTTCATGGTAAAAACTCCTATTTCAAGGGCCGGGGATCATCGATCAGCCCCAAAAGATAGTCGGCAGAAATGTTATAGTGCTCACAAAGGGTGATGATCCGGTGAATGGGCATCTCATTCACCCCTTTTTCATATTTCAAATAGGCCTGCTGGCTGGTTGCCAATAGATCGGCCAACTGCTGCTGGGTCTCATGATGGGCAATGCGCAGCGCCCTGATTCTTTCGTGATACTTCATGGCAGCTCCCTCCTTTTTTATAATGATAAATCATAAGTGATGTATTGACAAACATCAAAATTGATGTTAAACTAATGACATCAAAAATGATTTAATCAGGAGGATTTATGAAAGAAGAACTTTTGATTTTTTGAGAAAATATCACAGAACTGCGGCGAGCCAAGGGTCTATCGAAAAAAGAGATGGCCGAGATCATGGGGATCGGCGTAGGGAGCCTGAATAAGATAGAACAGGGTATTTTCCATCCCCGGTTGGATTGCGAAGTATTTTATCATCTTCACCGGCAGTTTGGCATCCGGACCTCGGAATTATTTCGGCAGAAATAAAATTCAAAAGCCTCCCGATCGCTCGGGAGGCTTTTAACAATTCAATTAACCAAGGCGGGCTTCGAAATCAGCCAGCTCTTTCTTCAGCTCTGCGGGGAGGGTGTCGTACTTATCGAACTTGGAGTAGAACTCCTTGATGCCCACGACATCTTCCTTCCACAGATCCTTATCAACGGAGAGCAGATCGGCAATCGTTTCGGTGGTGATGCCGTCCAGACCCTCAACATTGATATCCTCGGCCTTGGGCAGGTAGCCGATGGCGGTCTCCACGGCTTTAGCCTTGCCGGCGCAGCGGTTCAGGATCCACTCCAGAACACGGAGGTTATCACCAAAGCCGGGCCAGATGAAGTTGCCTTCATCGTCGGTACGGAACCAGTTCACGTTGAAGATCTTGGGAGCATGGGGGATCTTCTTGCCCATTTCGATCCAGTGTGCGAAATAATCACCCATATTGTAGCCGCAGAAGGGCAGCATAGCCATGGGATCACGCCGTACTACGCCCACAGCGCCGGCGGCGGCAGCAGTGGTCTCAGAAGCCATGATGGAGCCTACAAACACACCGTGGTTCCAGTCGAAGGACTGATATACCAGGGGAGCGGTCTTGGCACGGCGGCCGCCAAATACGATGGCATCGATGGGCACACCGTTGGGGTTATTGAACTCCTTGGAGATGCAGGGGCAATTCTCGGCGGGAGCGGTGAAGCGGCTGTTGGGATGGGCAGCGCAGGTGGTCTTATCGGCCTTGTTGAACTTTGCGGGATCCCAGGGCTGGCCCTTCCAGTCAATGGCGTTTTCGGGCAGTTCCTTGTTCAGGCCTTCCCACCATACAGTGTTATCAGCAGTATGGCAAACATTGGTGAAGATGGTGTTCTTGCGGGTAGAAGCCAGAGCGTTGGGGTTGGACTTTTCGTTGGTACCGGGAGCCACGCCGAAGAAGCCGTTCTCGGGGTTCATGGCATAGAGGCGGCCGTCGGGACCGATGCGCAGCCAGGAGATATCATCGCCCACGCACCATACTTTATAACCCTTTTCAGCATAGGCCTTGGGGGGGATCAGCATGGCCAGGTTGGTCTTACCGCAGGCGGAGGGGAAAGCGGCGCAGATATAGCGGGTCTCGCCCTCGGGATTCTCAACGCCCAGAATGAGCATATGCTCAGCCATCCAGCCCTCGTTTTTGCCCAGATAGGAGGCGATACGCAGAGCAAAGCACTTCTTGCCCAGCAGAACGTTGCCGCCGTAACCGGAGTTTACAGACATGATGGTGTTATCCTCGGGGAAGTGCATGATATACTTCTTGGAGGCATCCATCTGCGCACGGGAGTGCAGACCCTTAACAAACTCACCGTCGTCCAGAGTCTCCAGAACCTTGGCGCCAATGCGGGTCATGATGTGCATATTCAGTACAACGTAGATACTGTCGGTCAGCTCAATACCGATCTTGGAGAAGGGAGAGCCCACAACACCCATGCTGTAGGGGATCACATACATGGTGCGGCCCTTCATGGAGCCGTCGAACAGCTCATACATCATCTTATAGGCTTCCTGAGGATCCATCCAGTTATTGGTGGGGCCGGCATCCTTTTCGGTGCGGGCGCAGATAAAGGTACGGTCCTCTACACGGGCAACGTCCAGAGGATCGGTGCGGTGCAGGTAGCAGCCGGGCAGCTTCTCCTGATCCAGCTTTTCGATCTCGCCGGTGGCGCAGGCCTCGGCCCGCAGCTCTTCCAGCTGAGCTTCGCTGCCATCGATCCAAACGATCTTTTCGGGTTTGGTGATAGCGGCCATCTCGTCGATCCAGGTCAACAGTGCTTGGTTCTTGGTGGTCATGTTTGTTTCCTTCCTTCGATAATAATATTTATAATAAAAATTATACTTGGTCAAATGCCCCTTGGCAATCCTAATATTTGCTAAAGTTTGTAAATTTATCCCTTGTTATTTTGTGCAAAGTTTGTAAAGACGCTGAAATTCCTCCGGCGTAAAGGCTTCTGCACGGCTGTTTTGGGGCAGCCCCGCCTCGGAAAGTGTTGATATCATGCGGTTTTTATCGATATGAAGCAACTGCAACAGAGCCGGCGAGGCGGCGAGCATTTTCCGCCGGGCGGCAAAGCAGGCCTGCACAAATTTCATGTATCCTTCCGTATCGGGTCGATCCTTTTTCGGCTCCAGCAGCATCACAGCGCTGTGCACATGGGGCGGCGGATAAAAGCAATGGGGCGGCACCTCAAAAAGGGTCTCTCCCCGGCAAAAGCTCTGCAGGATCACTGAGGCCGCCCGGTATTCCTTGCTGCCGGGCCCGGCCAGCAGCCGGTCTGCCACCTCCCGTTGCACCATCAGCACCGCCTTTTCCCAGCGGCCCATCTGCCGGAACAGCAGCATCAGAATGTCGGTAGTGATGTAGTAGGGCAGGTTGCCTACGATGGTGAACGGAGCCTCTATGGCGGTAAAATCAAATTTTAAGATATCTTCCCAGATAAACCGATGATTGGGATGAGGAACCTCCTCTGTTAAAAGAGGACGGAGCTTTTCATCGATCTCTACGGTGGTCACCTGCTTTGCCCCTTGGCAGAGCAAGCCGGTCAGGGAGCCAATGCCGGCGCCGATCTCTAAGATCCGGCCTGCCGGGCAGGCTGCCGCGGCGATCCGCTCCAGCACCTCACCGTCCCGCAGAAAGTTCTGCCCAAGGCTTTTGGCGGTGTCCAGACCGTAGCGGGAAAGGATCTCCCCTACCTTAGGATCATTCATAGCTTCTCACCAGCCCGATCACCTTGCCCAGAATGGTGCAATCCTTGGTATAGATGGGCTCCAGCCGGTCGTTTTCCGGCTGCAGGCGGATCTGCCCTTTTTCCCGGTAGAAACGCTTGACGGTGGCGGCATCCTCCAGCCATACAGCGGCGATCTCTCCGTTCTCCACGGTGGAGGTACGGGCCAGGATCACCGTATCATTTTCCAGGATGCCGGCGTTGATCATACTGTCCCCCCGCACCTTCAGGGCGAAAAGCTCCCGGTGCTGGGCCAGCTCGGGGCGCACCTGAATGTACCCTTCAATGTGTTCGGCGGCCATCAGCGGCTCTCCGGCGGCGATAGTTCCTAAAACCGGTACCGGAACGCTGCCGGTGTAGCCGGGCAGGCTGCGGCGGTGCCCCTCCCGGAGCAGAAGCCCTTGGGCCTCCAGCCGCACCAGCGAGGCCTCCACCATGCTGGAGGAGGAGATGTGCAGATCTGCCATCAGCTCCCGGACCGTAGGAAAGCGACCCTCCTGATGCACCCGCTCACAGATGCGCTCATAGATGGCCCGATCCCGCTCTCTAACTTTTTGACTGACACTTCCCTTAACCATATCAGATAAATTGGAAGGTGGAGATCATCTTCTCCACATAGGTCAGGAAGTAACTGTAGCTGCTGAACTCCGCAATGTAACTTACCACATAAACATGATCCCCATGCTGGGTGAAGATCTGCATAAAGCGCATTTCGCTTTCCTTCTCTTCGTTGGTGCTTTCGTATACGATCTGGTAGGCCTCGCTGCCGCCCAGCGTGGTATCCGTCTCGGAGACCAGCTTGTAGTTCATCAGGGTGGTCTCCAGATCGGCCACATACCCCTTCACATAGTCATTATACGCAGATTCCCCCTCCATATCCAGCACAAACCGCTGCACCGAAAGGGTCTCGTTGTATCCGTCGCTGTACCCTTCGGTAGGGGTCATGAATACCGCAATTCCATCGGAATTACTGCTGGATTTGCTCCAGAAATCAGGATATTCAATGGAAAAGCCCAAGGGAGTGGAGCGAAAAAGCTTATAATTCTCTAAGGTTGCCTGATGACAGCCGGTGGTCAGCAGCAGGAGGGCTACCGCCAGCAGCGCCACGATTCTTTTTTTCATGGGAGAAAACTCCTTTTACTCATAATTAAATACATTATATCATAAAATGTTTACTTTTACAATATAAAAATTAGGTTGATATCTTTTGCAAGTTATGGTATCATTTTTTAATGAGGTGTGATAACTATGAGTAAAAACGAAGCAAAATATACCAGCATCGGCGGCAGCGCCCTCATCGAAGGGGTCATGATGCGGGGCAACGATCGCCTGGCCATCGCCGTTCGCCGTGCCGATGGAACCATCCAGATGAAGGTGGAAACCATCAATGCCAAAAACAGTTGGTATAATAAAATTCCTATATTACGTGGAGTAATCAGTTTTATCAAATCGATGATGCTCAGCTATAAGTGCCTGATGTATTCTGCCGATGTTTCCATCGAGGGGATCGAGGAGCCGGAGGAGCCTAGCAAGGCCGATCAGATCGCCGAAAAGCTCTTTGGCAAGGCCGGCATGGCCGTCATCGGCGTGGTGGCGCTGATTTTGGGTCTGCTGCTCTCTCTGTTCCTCTTTATGTATCTGCCGGCCCTCTTTACCGGCTGGGCTATGGCATGGGCCCATCCTGTTCTGAAGGCGGTGGTGGAAGGGCTGATCAAGATCGCCGTCTTTCTGGCCTATCTGCTGCTGGTCTCCCTGATGCCGGATATGCGCCGTACCTTCCAGTACCACGGCGGCGAGCATAAGTCCATCTTCTGCTATGAGGCGCAGCAGGAGCTGACCCCCGCAAATGCCAAAAAGTGCAAGCGGCTCCATCCCCGCTGCGGTACCTCCTTTATGTTCTTTACCCTGCTGATCAGTATCGTGGTGGCCATGTTTCTGCCTTGGGGCAACCGGCTGGTGCGTACCCTCATCAAGATGGCGTTTGTTCCCCTGATCATGGGGGTGGCCTATGAGTTTATCCGCTATGCGGGCAAGCATGATAATCTGCTCACCCGCATCATCTCTGCCCCCGGCAAGTGGTTCCAGCTGATCACCACCAAGGAGCCGGATGAAAAGCAATTGGCGGTGGCGCTGGCAGCCCTGAAGGGCGTACTCCATGATTATCCTTTGGATAAGGAGATCATTGTGGATGAAGAAGCGAATTACATAAAGGATAAGGAAGAAAAATGCGAGCAAAATTAAGAGACATTCTGCGCCAGGGCGAGATCGTACTGAAGGAGCGAGGCATCGAGGACTATCGCAGCGATGCCTATTGCATCCTGAATAAGCATTTCGGCGTGAACCGTGCCCAGATCCTGCTGGCCGGCGAGGAAGAATATCCCGATGAGACCGTGCTGGCCTATTGGGAGGATATCCGCCAGCGGGGGGACCGTAAGCCCCTCCAGCATATTCTGGGAAGCTGGGAGTTTATGGGCCTTCCCTTTATCGTTAATCCCGATGTGCTGATCCCCCGCTCCGAGACCGAATGGCTGGTGGAATATGTGGCGGAGCATTATCAGGATCGGCCGGTAAAGGTGCTGGATCTTTGCACCGGCAGCGGTTGTATCGGGATCGCTATTAAAAAACTGCTGCCTCAGGCCGAGGTCCTGCTGGTGGATGTCAGCGAGCTGGCCCTGAAGGTGGCCAGGAAAAACGCCGCCGAGCTGGAGGCCGAGGTCAAGATCGAGCGGTGGGATATCCTGCAGGGGGTTCCCTTCTTTATGGAGAAGATGCATTTTGATGTTATCGTCAGCAACCCTCCCTATATTAAATCGGAGGATCTGGCCGGTCTGCAGGCGGAGGTGCAGCAGGAGCCGGAGCTGGCGCTGGACGGCGGCCCCGACGGCCTGCTCTATTACCGTGCCCTGGCCGGGGAGTGGAGCAAGCTGCTGGTTCCCGGCGGCGAAATGCTGGTGGAGACCGGCGAGGATACCGGCAAAGAGGTGCAGACTATCTTTGCCCAGACCTTCCCCGGCGCCGCCTTGCACCACGACCTTTCCGGCCTCCCCCGCTACGTTACTGCAAAGAAATAAAGCGAAGCCCGCAATGCGTCAGCATTGCGGGCTTTATTATATATAAAGAAGATTTTTTTATAAACAAATGATAAAAAAACACCAAATATTGTGGTCAAATGGGGGTTCCTGCGCTATTCTCAAAATTTTCCCGTTGACAAATGCAGGAATTAGATGTAGAATAGTTACAGAATGTAACCATTTTGTAACTATTTTGAAAGGAGGTGCCCTTGATGAGCAAGACCATGAAAAGTATTTTGATCCTGTTGTTTACAGTGATCTATCAGATCGGCCGCTTTATTTATAAGACCGGCTGGGTGATCGAATCGATCTTTGTGAAGCTTTTCAAAATTGCTTTGCTGCCGCTGCTGCGGTTTTTAAGAAAGTGCACCCCCAAAAATATCTTTAATGCCATCTGCGCTGTGGGCGAATGGATCATGCGGGTGACGGTGTGGCTGTATACCCATACCATCCGGCTGGCGGTGTGGGCGGCCCATAGTATCGTCACCGATTTCTGCTATTGGGCGCCGGTGTTCAGCGCCATTGCGGTGATCACTCTGCTGGTGCTGTTCCGGAATTATACCATTGCGCTGGAGGTCAGCATCGATGATGAGGTGGTCTCCTATGTGCAGAATGAGCAGGAATTTTCCGGCGCCGTTCTTTCGGTGGAGAAAAACCTGGCAGAGACGCTGGGCGAAAACTATACCATGTATACCGCCCCCCAATATAAGTTCGTTTTTGTGAAAAAGAATAAGATGGCCGATGAGGAAAACCTCTATGCGCAGGTCTACCGTGCGGTCACCGAGGAGATCGGCAACCACTACGGCCTGTATGTGGACGGCACCCTGATCGCCGCCGCCGAGGATCGCTCCACCATCGAAACGGTGCTGAATGAGCTGAAGGCCCCCTACGAGACCGGGGCAGAAAATGAACGGATCGAGTTTGTAAGCAATGTGGAGGTGCGTACCGGCCTCTTCTCCCCCGGCGCCATGAAGTCGGTGGAGGAGCTGCGGGCGCTCTTTGAGGGCTCCACAAATCCCCGTTATTATACCATCGAAGAGGATGATTACCTCAGCGATATCGTGGAAAAGACCGGCGTTTCCCGGCAGATGCTTTATTATTTGAACCCCGAGCTGGACGAACGCCGGCTGATCCCCGGCAGAAAGTTGCTGATCTCTACTCCCGATGTGTATCTGGGGGTGAAGGTGGTGCGTACCATCACCTATGATGAAGAGATCGATTATTCCACCACCCGTATCAAGAGTGAGGATCTGTATGTCAATCAGACCAAGGTGAAGACTGCCGGTAAGAAAGGCAGTAAGACTATCACCGCCGAGGTCACCTATGTGGATGGTGTCAAGACGGCCACCAATATCATTTCCTCCGTGGTCACCAAGGAACCGGTCACCCGGGAGCTTTATGTGGGCACCAAGGCCTACCCCAGCTCCTATTCCTCCTTGGCAGGCTCCGGTGCCTTTATCCGCCCCATTAACGGCGGCTATACCTCCTGCGCCTACGGCGGCTACCGGGGCCATGTGGGGGTGGATCTCACCATGAGCGGGGCTTATGGAAAACCCATCTATGCCTCTGCAGGCGGCACCGTGATCCAGGCCGGCTGGTCCGGTGGCTACGGCATTATGGTCAAGATCCGCCACAGCAACGGCTATGAGACCTGGTATGCCCATATGAGCGCAAAAACAGTTTCGGTGGGCGATTATGTGAGCCAGGGCCAGCAGATCGGCCGCATCGGCTCCACCGGAAACAGTACCGGCCCCCATCTGCATTTCGAATTGCGGATCAACGGCTCGCCGGTCAATCCCATGCGATATATCTAAAAAATCAAGCCATCCGGGGGATGGCTTGATTTTTTATAGAATTATGGTAAAATAATAACATTAGCCAAAGCATTGAAACTTGAATCGGCCTGAAAGGGCGGTTTTTCGATGCTTTTCGGCTCATTGTCACCAATAGGCGCCAGCCTTATTGGCTCCGCTTTACCAAAAATCATTCAAAAAACCGCGCCTTTCAGGTCGTAGAATTTTGGAACAACGGATTTTTCGGTGGGCGCGGCGCAAAACGGAGCAAATCCTGGCGGATTTGCGAGTATTTCAACAAAGCCTCAGCGGAAAATACGTGTTCCAAAATCCGGTTCAAGTATCAATGCTTTGGCTAAAGTAAAGGAGGTCGGGTCATGACCGATTTCTTAGGCGGCAGTGCGGTGATCCGCTTTTTCCGCCGAAGTGCAGAAAAAATAAAAGCCACAGCGGCCCATAGCCTTTTTTGGGGCAGGCGTCTGCCGGGCAATGCCATGGAGACCTCCGGTCTGGCAGAGGCCATGAACCGCAGGCATCCGGCAGAGGCGGCGGTGCGGGGGCTTTCCCGCAGCGGTATCATAGGTTGGCTGTACGATTATTGGGGCAATCTTTGCGCTGCGCCGCTTTCCGGCTCTCTGGGGCTGCTGGCCCCGCTTCTGGGCATTTTGGCGGTGCGGATGGCGGTGGGCGGCCGCTGGGCTGTAGCCGGCGGGTTGCTGATGGCTCTGGGGCTTTGTGTGATCCTTTTCACCCGTCGGGGAACGCTGGGTGGGTGGATCCGCGGCTCTCTTTTAGGGCGGCTTCTTCCCCTCCCCGCCGGGGCTGCCAAAGGGTCTGTTTTGATCTATTTGGGGCTCTGCGGCCTCTTGGGCGGCTGCGTGGGCTGGTATGCCGGGGTGACCTACGGCTGTCTGGCGGCCATAGTCCCGGCGCTCCTTCCTTTGGCCTTCCGTCTTCCTCCCATTGGTGCGGTCTGCCTGCTGCTGGCGTTGCTGCCAGTCTGCGGTACCGGCATCTGTTGGGTGCTGAGCTGCTATGTGGCGGTCAGCTATTTCCTGGCCCGGGCCTTCGGCGGGCATCCCGGCAGAAGGATCGACGGGCTGGATCTCCTGTTGCTGGTCTTTCCGGTGCTCTGCGTGATCTCTACGCTGTTTTCTTTTCACCGGGCAGATTCCTTAAAGGTCATTGCCATGTGGCTGGGGCTGTTTCTCTGCGTGCCCTTCCTGCGGCGGATCATTACCGACCGCAAAAAGCTTTATGCGGCGTTGGTTTCTCTTACTGCCGGGGCGGCGGTCAGCGGAGGCTACGGCCTGTTCCAATACCTTTCCGGCATGACCGATACCACCTGGACCGATACGGCACTTTTTGAGGATTCCATTCAGCTCCGGGTATACAGCACCTTCGCCAATCCCAATGTTTACGGGGAGTTCCTGCTGCTGACGATTCCCCTGATCGCCGGGCTGGCCCTCCACCTGAAGGGCTGGAAGCGATGGCTGCTGCTGGCGGTGGACGGGGTTTTGATGGTCAATATGATCCTCACCTATTCCCGGGGCTGCTATGTGGGAATCGCCCTTACGGCGGTGGTCTTTTTATGGAATTTCAGTAAAAAATGGATGGCGGGCATCGCCGCCGTGGGGATTCCCCTGGCGATCCTGCTGATGCCGGAAAGCGTCACTTCCCGGATCCTGAGTATCGGCAATCTGAGCGATACCTCCACCAACTATCGGCTGATGATCTATGTGGGTACCCTGCTGATGTTTACCCGCTATTGGTTCAGCGGCGTGGGTATCGGGGAGCGGGCCTTTAACGCCATCTATCCCTATTTTGCCCTCACCAGCGTCACCACCGTTCATTCCCATAGCCTGTTTTTTCAGTCGGTGGTGTCCTTCGGCATCGTGGGGCTGATCTATCTGGTGGCCCTTTGGGTCCTCTACCAGACCCGGATGAAGCGGTGCCAGCTGAAGCTCCCCCGGCAGGATCGGATGCTGATGATCGGCTTCGGTGCGGTGATGTGGGGAATGCTGGTGCAGAGTATCTTCGATTATACCTGGTATAATTATCGGGTGTTCCAGCTGTTCTGGATCGTGATCGTGCTGGGCTTTGCAGCCGTTGAGGTGCTGCAGGAAAGGAGAGTTCAAAATGGCTAAAAGACGTTTTACCTGGCTGGATGCGGTGATCTGCGGCCTGCTGATCCTGGCGCTGGCCGGGGCGGCGGTGTGGTATTTTACCAAGGATTCCGGCGCCGGCGTGGCAACCAAGGAATATGAGGTGACCCTGCGGTTCAACCGGGCCACCAACGATGAATATGATTATTATAAGATCGGCGACACTATGTATTTCCAGGAGCGTGCCGCTGTGCTGGGCACTATCACAGGCTTGAAGCCCATCGAAAAGGCCACGGAGGAATACGATCCGGTCAACGGCCGCTATGTAAAGTTGGTGGATCCGGAAACCTCCGCCGTGGAGATGACCCTCCGGGTGCAGGGCGCGGTCATCGATGGAGAGTTCACCGTAAACGGCGAGACCTTCCATATCGGCCAGGAATTTTATCCCCAGAGCGATACCACCCGCTCGGTGATGTTTGTGTGGGATATTGAGGAGGTGGCAGCATGAAGCTGATGGATGAAAAGGGCTGGCTGTTCGGCAAGCTGAATCTCTTTGATCTGCTGATCCTGCTGATCCTGCTGGCCGGGGTGATCGGCATGGCCTTCCGGCTGCTGATGCCCGGCGTGAAGGAAGAGGAACGGTTGACCGCCACCTATACGGTGGAGATGGTCAAGCTGGATGAATGCTATGCAACCGCCTATCAGGTGGGGGATACCCTCTATGAGGATGGAGTGGCGCTGGGTACCGTTACGGCGGTGGCCGTCACCCCGGCTGAAACCGCCCAGATCCTGCCGGATGGCTCGGTGGGATTGGTGGAGCACGTGATGCGCTATGATATCCTGCTCACCGTCACCACCGATCAGTTCCGCCTGCAGGATGGCTATCATGTGGATAGCCAGGAACTGCTGGCAGGCACCTCCCACGCCATCAGCAATGGCTATGCCAAGGCCATCGGTGTGGTGCGGGAGATCAGTTACCAATAAAGAAAGACCGCCTTGGGGCGGTCTTTCTTTATTGGTCTGCCAGCGGCAGGGTCAGCGCTGCGAAGGAGGCAAAGCCGTGGTCCAGGCTGCGGGTGGGGGTCTTGTACTCCCAAAGGGTGCCGGTGAGGGCGCACATTCCGCCGAAAAAGCCTTTGAGGTTTTCGGCCATCAGCTTGGGATCCTCTAAGTTCAGTAGCACATTCATCCGCAGGTAAAGGCCGATAAAGGCATCGGCCGGGCAGTGTTCAAAATGTTCGTTTTTCTTCTGAAAATCTGCCATAGAATCGTAGATATTTGTCTTAAATTGAGCATATTTTGGGCTGTTTAGATCGATTTTTCCAAAGAGGGCGGCGTAATACTGCCCCGCCTCCGAAACATTGCGGGTATTCTCCAGTCCCTGCTCGGTACGGAGGGCATTGTCCACAAATACCTCTCCGTTAAAGGCCATCTCTATGGCGGTCTTGCGGAGAGCCTCGGCCTTCCGGAGGTTTTCCGGCAGGCCGTAAAGCTTGCCGGTCTCCTCTAATACTTGGGCATAGAGGAAGTTGGTGGGGTAGTTGACATCCCAGGTCCAGTCGTTGGCCTTGGACCACTCCACAAAATTCCAGCTGGGCAGTTTTTCCAAAAGTCCCAGCTCATTTTCATATTGTTCTAAAAAGTGCAGGATCCCCATCACCGAGCGGCGGAAGGTCTCCGGATCGGCGGTGGGATTGCGCTGGGTCAGGTATTCGCAGACCTCCAAAATATACCACATATCCCATTGAGGAATAAACTTGAAGGCGCCGTATTTCTGGACGCCGTGGCCATCGCCGGGGTAGGCCATGGGCAGAACCCCTTCGGGAAATTCCCCCCTATTTTTATAAAGCACAAAGTTTTCCAGAAAGGCCTCCTCGATGGGGCATTTGCCGAAAAGGAAATACTCTGCCCGGCCGGTAAAATAGGAATCGCAAAGCCAGCCGGCCCGTTCCCGGGAGGGGCAATCGGTGAAAAGATCCACTGCATTGTGGGCAAAGGTGCGCACCGCGCCTTCATAGATGCTCTGCAGCTCCGGATCCTTGAAGGAGCGGGGGATCAGGTCGGTGAGATCCCGGGCAAAGTTGCGGAAGCCGAATTGCTTCAGGGTGATGCTTCCCTTCTTCACAAATACCGCCGCCTTGCGGAAGCTATAGGGCTCAAAGGTCTCTAAGGCCGCCTCCATGCCGCTTTTGATGTTATATTGCACCACCGTCTGGGCGTTCATGGTGCTTAATTGGAAAATGTCCTCCGGGCAAAGCTCACAGAAGGCAAGGATCACCTCGGAATCGGCAGAGGCCCGGGCGGTCATCCGCAAAAAGCCCACCTCTACCCGGCCGAGATCCAGCATCATCCATTCTCCTGCACCGATCACCGCGGGAAGGCTCCCGCCGCCGGCGGTCTTGGCCAACTCCTGAGCCCCCACCCAGCGGAAGGGGAACTCTTGGATCTCCTCTTCAGGGAAATACCCCCATTCGGGCTCCCGGTCCACAGCGAAGGAATAGGCGTTTTTGCGCCCGGTGGGGTTTTCGGCGGGGCGGAAAACACCCCGCATCGCATATTCGCTCCATTCAGTAACGGAAAGATCTGCAAAGGGCACCCGCCGGGGAATAAACTGCAGATCTACCTCTGCCTGTTCGGCCTTAGCCGGGGGAAGGGTCTCGGGGGAAAGATGATAGATCTCCCCAAAGTGGCGCTGCACCGAGTATCGCTCTACCTTTTGCACCCGCCGGTCGTTGCGGTAGCAATCAAAATCCCGCCCGGTGTAAAGGAGTACCTGATCTTCTGCCTCCACCTCTGCAATGAAAAAGGAATTCTGAAAGCAGGTGGAAAGGGAGCGGCAGCGATAGCCCGCCACCTCGGCGGTAATGATGTTTTTGCCCTCTGCCAGGGGATATTCATCCACCCGGGCATAGCCCTCGGCGGTGCGGGCGGGGCCAAAGCCCACCATCTCACCGTTGATATATAGCTTGTAGAAATCCGCAGCCGCCAGCCGCAGAAGCCCGGGGGCATCCAGCGTGGTCTCGGCGGAAAAAACCAGATGGGTGTTGAGCCCTTGCTCCACCCATACAGGAATGGCTTTTTTGAACATAAACGATCACCTCTTGCCCCCATTTTATCATAATGCGCCGCAGATTACAATCTGCGGCGCAATAAATCTAATATGTAGAGCAAAATTAAAGGGATGCCCCTTGCTCCAGCAGTTTTTGCCGAAGGGCTTTCACATCCACCGTGCGGGCGTTGGTGCCGGTCTTGCGGGCGATGGCAAGGGCGGTCCCCGCCGCCTGACCGAGGGTGGCGCAGATGGGCATGATGCGGATGGAGGCCTGCGCCTCATGGGTGGCGCTGATGCACCGTCCCGCCACCAGCAGGTTATCGAACTCCTTCGGGAGCAGGGCGCGGTAGGGGATCTTGTAGTATTTCCCGTCGCGGAAGTAGTAGTGGGAGGTGCCGCTGCCGTCGGGGCTGTGGATATCCACATCATAATTGCCCAGCGCAATGGCATCCTCAAAATCCACCAGATCTTTCAGATCCTCCACTGTCAGAATATACTCTCCCTTCAGTTTGCGGCTCTCCCGGATGCCGATCTCGGTGGCTACCGAGCAAATGGTGGCATTTTCAAAGGCTTTGGAATGTTCCTTCAAAAACCGCTCCATTTCAAAGATCTGTTTGCGGGCAAGCATCTCTGCCTTGCTTTTGGCCAGGGGATCGGTAGGATCATGCTTGATGATCCGGGTGGTATTGAAATGAACGATCCCCTCCCCCAACTGAAAAAAGTAGAGGATGTTTTCCCGGGGATTTTGGATCTCCCCCGCTGCTTGCAGCTCTTTGTATTTTTCCTGCAGCATGGCAATATCTTGCTTGAATTGCTCCAGATCCACACCACTCATCCGGAAGCAGGTGGTCATGGGCTGGCAAAGACCGTCCCGTTCCCGCCCCAGCTGGAAGTCACAGCCGGCCAGCGCCATCAGATCGCCGTTGCCGGTGGCATCGATGAAGGCATCCGCCTCCAGGGTCAGCGCTCCGGAGGCCGCAGCCGCTCGGATGGCGACCACCTGCCGCCCCTCGGTGCAGACCGCAAAGAGGGTGGTGTGAAAGAGCACTTCTACCCTCGCTTCTTCCACCATTTCATCCAGGATCAGCTTAAAGTATTCCGGCTTGAAATGGGTACGGTCGGTGTTGCCGCTGCGCTGATGCTCCCGCTCAACCATCTCTCCGAAGATGCCGGCACTCAGGATCTTTTGGGGGATCTTTTTATCTTCCTTATAGGTCCAGTAACGCATGAAGGGGTACACTAAATTGGTGTTCAGGGCTCCGCCCAGCGCACCGCTTTTTTCGATGAGCAAAACCGAAAGCCCCTCCCGTGCAGCGCTGACGGCCGCCGCAACGCCGGTCAGCCCGCCGCCGACGACGATCAGATCATATTTTCTCATTGTTATCACCTCCTCTTTATCATAGCATACTTTTTTTAAAAAAACTTATATTTATAGTCCCGGTTCTTGAACAAAGGATACTTTTTTGCTATAATCAAACCAAAAAGATGCCGGAGGTATAAGATGTATAGCAGCTTGAAGGAACTGATCGAGCAATTGGAATACGGAACAAAGCTGCATATCGGGGTGCAGTTTTTCGGGAATATCGGCAATGACCTGCTGATACTGCCCGTTGAGCGGCGGATCCATACCTCCCCCATCTGCAGCGAAGCCAAGGCTGTTCCCGGCGGCCAGCGCCGGTGCTACCGCTGCCGGAATCTGGCCTTTCAAAAGGCGGTCAAAACAAAACAGCCCTTTGGAGGGCTGTGTGTCAATGGATTGTATGAATATCTGCATCCGCTTATGATAGAGGGAGAGGTGGCGGCGGTGATTTTTATCGGCAATATCGGAGGTGATTCCCGCTCAGAGCCCTTCCCTTCGGAGCGTTGCCCCGGTCTGGCGGCGGTGGTGGAGAGCTATATCCGGATGTTGCTGACCCTGGCGCCTGCCCGGCAGGATCCCCTGGCGGAAAACCTCAAAAGCTATATCGATGCCAATCTGACCTACGGCGTGGAGCTCTCCCGGCTGGCGCAGCTGTTTCATTATAACCAAAAGTATTTGGGGCGGCTCTTTAAAAGGAAGACCGGCTTAACGATCAGTGCCTATGTCAATCGCCGTCGGCTGGAATATGCAAAAAAACTCCTGCGAAGCACCAATGACCCGGTCATCGAGATCGCCGCCCGGGTGGGCTTTAATAATGTGACCTATTTCAATCGGCTGTTTAAAGGGCAATATGGCGTGACCCCCACCGAATACCGCAGAAATTAGATGTCCTCCATCTGCTTGCCCAGAAAGAGAGCGCCGGCGTAAAGCAGCTTTTCCTCGGTGTCGCCGATCCGCTTTTCGGCGGTGTCTAAAAGGCCGATCATCCCCACAATGTCGCCCCCCGCTAAAATGGGCCAGCCGGCGGCCACCTTCAGCTGATCCTGATCCTTCAGCAGGGGAAATGCGGCGTGCTCCTCCCCGGCCAAAAAGGGCTTGCGGCTGCTGATCATCTCCTCGCAGCGGGCGCTCAGAGGCTTGTCCATGGCCTCCCGCTTGCCGACGCCTGCAAAGGCGATCACATTGTCCCGGTCGGTGATGGCACAGGCAAAGCCGGTCACCGTCCCTAAGGTGGCGGCATACTCTGCCGCAAAGGCGGAAAGCTCGCTGATGGGCGAGTATTTCTTGAAGATGACCTCCCCGTCCTTGGCGGTGTAGATCTCTAAGGGATCTCCTTCCCGGATCCGTAACGTCCTGCGAATTTCTTTGGGAATGACCACCCTTCCCAGATCATCAATGCGACGGACTATTCCTGTTGCTTTCATATATACATTTCTCCTTAAATTACAAATTGTATTGTTATTATCTGTAATCTAAGGAGATTTATACTGCAACAATTTACTTTTTAGCATAGATGTGATATACTATATAAAAATACACTGCACTAAATGGGGGCTGATATTATGAAAAGCTTTGATGTAGCTGTTTGCGGCGGTGGATTTGCGGGAATTTCCGCAGCACTTGCGGCAGCACGCGAAGGTAAAAAAGTTATCCTTTTTGAGAAACAATATATGCTTGGCGGACTGGGAACAGCGGGTCTTGTTACAATATATTTGCCACTTTGCGACGGTTTCGGACACCAAGTTTCCTTTGGTATTGCCGAAGAATTGCTTAAACTTTCTATTACTTATGGTGCTGAAGATCGCTACCCCGAAAACTGGCTAGATAATATTGGTACAAAAACAGAAAAAGACAAACGGTATATGGTGCAATACAATGCACAGGTATTTGCCATTTTAGCAGAAAAACTACTGTTAGAAAATGGTGTAGATATTCTTTACGGAAGTTATGTTGTTGATGTTTCCACTGAAAACAATCGCATCACTAAGCTTTATGTTGAAAATAAATCTGGTCGAACTGCCTATTCTGTTGGCTCGGTTGTGGATGCTACCGGCGATTGCGACATTGCCCATTTCGCAGGCGTACCTACCGCTCTGTTTGAGCAGGGAAATGTTCTTGCTGCATGGTATTATTATTCCAATCAGAAAGGATACCATCTACAGCAGGTCGGTGCATCCGACATTCCCGAAGAAGAGCGTACCGGAGATGAGAAAAAGCCACTTATTAGCCGCCGATTCACAGGGCTTGACGGCAAAGAGCTTTCCGAGCAAGTTTGCCTTTCGCATAAAACAACGCTGGAACATTGGCTTAAAAAAAGAGAAACCGATGAAAATGCAGTTATTTCTACCATCGCAACGATTCCGCAAATTCGTATGACACGAAAAATAGTCGGTGAATACGAACTCGCGCACACTGAAATGCACACTTATTTTGAAGACTCCATCGGGATGGTTTCAAATTGGAAAAAACGTGGCCCCATTTACGCGGTGCCCTTTAGAACTCTTTATAATAAAGAAATTAAAAATTTAATCGTTGCGGGACGTTGTATATCCGTCAACGAAACCTTATGGGATGTGATGAGGGTAATTCCGTGTTGTGCCGTAACAGGTCAGGCAGCAGGTACTGCTGCGGCGATGACGGATGATTTTTCTACTCTTGACGTTTCAAAACTACAAGAGAAATTAAGAAACAATGGTGTCGTCATTCACGAAAAAGATATTCTCGAATAATTTTCGATTCAAACAAGCGAGGTGAATTTCACCTCGCTTTTACTATGTAAATCATTGGTGTTATTATAACACCAGCCTCAATTCTTTTCACAATTCCTGTTGCTTTCATAATATATAATAATCTCCTTGCTTTACAAATTTGTACTGTTAGTATCTGTAAAACAAGGAGATTTATACTTATATCATTTTTTATATTTCAGTGCAATAACTGCTTCAAGATTATCTACAATAAAGGTTTGTGCCTCTTTGCTGTATATCGTTACGGTGTATTCCCCTCGTTGACCGGTTCTTGTTTCTGTAGAAATTCCAATACCGTTGCCTTGCTCTGTTGGACGTTTGGCGGTTTTTCCTTCGAATGTGGTTTGTTCACACAGCATACCGATAGACAGTAGCCAATTGCTCAAATCTCTATGAGAAATTTTGCGCATATTTTCGTTTGTAATAAGAGCGTTTAGTCTTTTTGCAATTTCGCTGATTGTAATGGGGGAATCCGAATATGAAAATTCCGACAATTTCTCTGCCGATAAACCAAAATGTAACTTGTGGCTTTTCTTTTTGGTGATTCCGCCGCTTTCAATGACCTGACGCAAGACATCTGACACATAAAAAAAGCAACGAGTCAGTCGAACATTGTTGACAATATCGTCCTCTTTTATAGCGGTATCGTCTAACGGATTAATACCGTTTGCAAGCTTATCTATAAAGGATTATGCGTATTCTATTTTTTCAATTTCTGTCATTATTAATTTCTCCAAAAATTACCATCTATTTATTTCAATCGAATATAGTAAGTGGCCTTCCCTTTGCCCTCGCGGTTCAGTTCACCTGAGGCTACCATTTTACGAAGAGCTCCTTCTACAGAACTGAGGCTAAGGGAAGGGCACAGTTCGCGTATATCTTGCTTATTAAAGCGTCCAATTTTATTCATAGCGGCTTTGCGAACCATCTCAATGGCAGGAAGTTTTTCTTCAACAATAGCGAATCGCTCTCCAAAGTCTTTGTATGCCGCAAGGACAGTGCCAAGCAGATATTTAATAAACGGAACAGCGTCCTCGGTTCCTTCGTGCCATCCGTCTTGTGAACGTCCAAGGGCGCCGTAATAAAGATCCTTATTTTTAGCAATCTTTGCTTCTAGGGAAATGTATTTGCCTACATAAAATCCGCTTCGGTATAGAAGCAACGTGGTGAGTAAACGGCTCATTCTTCCGTTGCCATCGTTGAACGGATGAATACAAAGGAAGTCATGAATAAAAATCGGAATAGCAATCAAAGGCTCCAATTCCATATTGCCGATAACACGGTTGTATTCATTACAAATTTTATCCAGAGCCTGCGGTGTTTCAAACGGAGCAAGAGGAGTAAATAAAACCTCTGTATGTCCGTCAGGGTAAGTCGCGCTGATATAATTCTGTACATTCTTTGTCTGTCCGGCCATAGGGTTATTCATATGGCTATACATGATTTTGTGAAGTTGAAGAATAAACCCCGGGGACAATGCAATCGCATCGAAACTTTCGTGAATGATAGAGAGAACGTCGCGATAACCCGCAATTTCCTGCTCATCACGATTCTTAGGTGTGGTCTTTTCTTCCACTAGCTGCTTAATACGGGTATTGGTAGTGACAATACCCTCAATCGCATTGGAGCTTTCGGTACTTTGAATTTTTGCAATCTCAACCAACTTTTCCAATTCTTCCGGACGTTGTTTGAGATAAAGTTCTTGCTTTCCTGCCTCTTTATATATTGCAGCTATGAGTCCTAAAATTTCGGAATCCCATTTTTGATCTTTAATAACAGAGTAATTAAAAGGTCTCATTCCCTTATCCTCCTTCTCTTTCCCTTATATTATAATGATTTATAAGGGAATAGTCAATAATTAATTCAAAATATTCCCTTAAATATTCTGCGTTTTTAAGGGAACTGCAATGCAATTAAGGGATATTATACCCATGATCTTATATTTTATGTATAACAAAGCCGGATGAACTTCTGTGTCCATCCGGCCTTTTACTCTATGTATTCCAACACCTCGCCTTAATAACAATTAAAGTCTAAAACCGCTTGTTTTCTCAAAATATTTTGGACAAAATCAGCGAAAAACCCAGTGTTTATGCGGCTTTATAGCTCTTGGTGTTATTATAACACGAGCATCAATGCGACGGACTATTCCTGTTGCTTTCATATATAAATCTCCTTTAAATTCAAATCGTGATGTTAGTATCTGTAAAACGAGGAGATTTATACTACATACAGTTGCTTTTTATAATTGAGGTTTATGTATTTTTCATGATAACCGTTCCTACACATTCGCTTACGTGTTCGCAGGCATCAGCACATGATTCAAAGCAATCATATATCTTGCGCAATGAAACTATCGTAAGAGCATCTGCTGGGTTATTGGTAAGCGCACGCATAGAAGAAAGATAAAGTCTGTCACATTCCTCTTCAACATCGTTGAGTTCAATAATAAGTTCACGAATTTTTTTGGAACGCTTGAAATTCTCAAACTCGTCCATGAGATCGCAGAGAAGCTCACAGGATTTGACAATTTTCTTTGCAAACTCAATAACAGAAGAATCAACAGACTGAATATTGTAAATATAGAATTTCTGTAAAATTTCTTCAATCTTATCGGTTACCTGATCAAGATTATTACTTAACATATCTAAATCTTCACGATCAACAGGAGTTACAAACGCCTTGGCGAGAGCTTCACTCATTTCGTGTTTTTTGATATCCGCACTATGTTCGATCTCATGCATTTCCTCGAGCATCTTTTCGATACTTTCAGCCTTGTAATTTTCAAGACATTCTACAAGATAAGCAGCCGCTTTTTTAGAAAGAGCGGTGCTTTCCGCAAAGTTTTTAAAATAAAATTTATCACCTTTAGCCATTTTAAAAATCCTTTCTAATCAGGTAAATATAAATATAAATAGTTTGGTCATTAAAAAGCCCACAAGGCCGCATCCGGGGAATGTCAGAACCCAAGTCAGAACCATTTCCTTAACGACGCCAAAATTGATTGCGGACACTCGTTTTACAGCGCCGACGCCCATAATGGATGTAGTCTTTGCGTGTGTGGTCGATACGGGAAGACTGAATACCGAGCAGAACAGAAGCGAAAGCGCTGCCGCAATATCTGCCGAAAAGCCTTGATATTTTTCAAGCTTTACCATGTCCATTCCAACAGATTTAATGATTTTCTTGCCACCCATAGCTGTACCTGCCGCCATGATAACGGAGCAGAGAATCATCAGCCAGACGGGAATATGTATATCCGAAGGGAGTGCTTGTCCCTTTGACATGTATACACAGAGCAGCATAACGCCCATAAATTTCTGTCCGTCTTGCGCACCGTGCATGAATGCCATCGCAGCGGCACCGACGATCTGTGCTCCTCTGAAAAACGGCTCAGTTTTCGGTCGGTTTGCTTTATAGAATATTTTTGTAACGAGTTTGCATACCAGCCAGCCAAGACCGAAACCGAGGACTACTGAAATACCGATGCCGTAAACGACTTTTATCCACTCGTTACCGTTAACACCTGTTAAACTGTTGTGGAGAGCAATAGCACTACCGGTAAGACCGGCTATAAGCGCATGGCTTTCGCTGGTGGGAATTCCGAATACCCAGGCAAGTGTGGCCCAAAGAACAATAGCAAACAGTGCAGCGCTCAAAGCAATAATTGCTTTATCCGGGTCTGTGCCAAAGTCAACCATCTTTGTAATGGTTTCGGCAACTGTTGCATTAACAAGAGTCATCACAAAAACGCCGAGAAAATTGAAAACTGCCGCCATAAGTATTGCGGCTTTCGGAGGCATACACCGTGTTACAACACATGTAGCAATAGCATTCGGTGCATCCGTCCAGCCATTTACCAGAATAACGCCGAGTGTCAGCACTACTGCAATAAACAGCAGTGGATTTGCCGTCATCTGATACCAAAATTCTAATATTGAATCCATAAACAGCCCCCTTTAAAACCACTTGTTTTTATAACAAATAAAACCTATTATATTTTATTTTGTAACATCAGAGCTGTCAAGTCTATTTAATTGTTTTTAAAAAGTTTTTATGTAGTTGTTTTGGATAGGTCAATATTAATTTTTTTCGTTCAATATCGTTCTTTTAAAAATGCCCAAACCTTGTGTTTATGCAGGTTTTCAACTATTGGTGTTTTTATATCTCATTCATCTATTCTTCGAACTATTCCAGTTGCACCCCAAGGGCACTTCCTTCGGGCGCTTTCATATATAAAAACTCCTTGCTTTACAAATTTGTTCTGTTAGTATTTGTAAAACAAGGAGATTTATACTTTATAGATTTACTTTTTAAAACATCTTTCGTTTTAATTCAACGCTTTTTTAATCTGTTCAATTTTTTCATCAAGGTGTTCCTTATTATCATTTGGGTTTATACTCATATAAACGACCTTTGACAATTTATTTAGTGTTTCGGGGCACATTTCCGTATGATAATCAGGTGTAATATCCTTATTTGCTTGCATTTTAAAGGGATCCATCAAGGGATTGAAGGCACCCCGTTTTTCCATAATTGGTGTCCAGTGCTTATACACGTGCTTTCCGGTATCAATGGGCAAGGTTCCGTTTATGCCCTCAGCGGTGGCGAAAGCTCTTGCCTGTTCTTCTGTTTCAAATTGGAAAGCGAGGGTTGTACCGCAATCACCCTCAATATCGTTGGAGGGAATGAATTTGCAAATTCCATCCAGATGATCCATAATATATTTTTTATTTTTTCTGAGATCCGCCAAAATGCCGTCGAGGCGAGAAAGTTGAACATTCATCACCGCAGCGCAAAGTTCATTGGAGCGGTATTCATTGCCGCAAAAGCCATCTGTGGAAAATCCGTTCATTTGGTCACCGAAAAATGCAACGGCGCTGCTGTCTTGATAAATAAGAGCGCGTTCATAGATTTCTCGGTCGTCGGTTAATAATGCGCCACCCTCACCGCAAGATATGATCTTAAAATAATTAAAGCTAAGTGCACCGGCATTGCCAATCGTTCCAAGGCGCTTCCCCCCAAAACTTCCGCCATCCGCCTGACAAGCATCCTCTAAAACAAAGAGGTTGTTCGCTTGGGCGATCTCCATAATTGCCTTCATATTGCAAGGAAAGCCCTGAATATGCACCGGTATGATTGCCTTTGTTTGCTTTGAAATTTTCATTTTTATGTCTTGCGGTGAAAGAGTAAGTGTATCATCAATCTCTGCAATAACAGGAATGGCACCTGCGGCAACCACCGCCATAGCGGTTGCAATATATGTATAAGCAGGGACGATGACTTCATCACCGGGCCCTATGCCCATTGCAACAAGCGCCGATGTAAGCGCCGCATGACCGCTGGTCATAAAGATGGGATATTCACAGCAAAAAATTTCGCTCAGCTTGTTTTCTACCTGTTGGGATTCCTTCAGTCCTTTGTTGATTTTAAATAAATCACGGGCATTGATCACCTTGATTAGCTCCGCGATCTCCTCGTGACCGATTCGATACATCGTTATTCCTCACTTTCGTTTCTTATGTTTTTAATATGATTTACCGTTTCTTGCATCAAAGCAAAATCCGCATCGTCGCAAAAGGGTTGGATATGACCGTATAAAAACATACGAACTTCATATCCGCCGCGGCAAATTGCATCCTGGGTGATAAAGTATCCTTCGCTACCGTTGGTATTGGACAAGGATAAAACAGATTTAGTTTGAAACGCCTTATCAATTCTCATGCCGATCTCGGAAAACAACTCATAGGGGAAGGAAACAAATACAAGATCGCCCAAGGCAATGATGGTTTGCTCCACCACCCATGCGTCTTGATCAACAAAGCCATCTTTATAGGATTGTATGGTATTTTCCAAGTGCTTGCGGATCATTCCTTTAAGATTTACGGTATGATCCTTATAGATTTCCAGCATCCGCCCGGCATCGTTGACGGAGATCCGCTTTTTAAGGGGAATCTGCAACTTTTTATGAGAAACCGACACCGCCACATCGGTATAATGATGGATTCTTTCGAAGATTCCTACCGCATCCCGGGCGGCAACGGCACCTAATTCACGCACATAACTCAAATCACCTACGGTCTTTTTGTTTGAAAGTCTGGGCCCTACATCTCCCTCAGGACCGTTAAAGAATGCTGTAAGCGCACCGCTTTGTTTTTCAAGCGTGTCGATCATTATGCCCGACCAATCCCGACTGATTTCATGGTTTGCTCCTGCGGCAGTTCCGTGGGCACCGTAATGAACTATATTTGCAATCTTATTCCCGTTTAAATCGGCAAAAGATATTACCGTCATTTTAGGATTAAAACAACCCCAAGGATTTTGCCCCAAAACAGTCTCGTTATCTTCCGTTATTTCACGTCTGTTTATACCTACAAGGCTGGTGCCGTGAGCAGTACCCATTTTTACAGGCTGAATATGATTGGTTGCTTTTTCAACTGCCGAACGAATTGCGGGTATAAATATCTCGTCGCAGTATTTTGTATCAATATCACCCCAACCAGTCTCGCCGGCAGTATTTGGACCTGAATGGGTGTGGGTAGCGCTTAGCATACAGTTTTTCTTTGGAATCCCAAAATTCTGCTCTATTAAAGAAAGGATCCTTTGTGATAACTCGGTTTGAATTAAGCACACGGTAGCGCTTAGCATTAACGCTTGGGTGTTACCATATTTAAAATAAAAAGCCGTCACTGTAAGGTCGTCTGCTACCGACTCAGAAAAAACGTCAGGTCTGTAACCGTAAAGTTGTCCGCCGACCTCTGGGGTTATAATTTCACGGGCAACGCCTAAAAATAGTTTTTCCATATTTAATTCTCCAATAAAGTTTTGATGTACTTGTAGCTTTTCCTTAAACTGTCAATTGGATTACTTTCGCAGCTATCCTGCTCTACAACAAAATGCTTTATCCCACAAGCATACGCCGCTTTTACAATCCCTTTGAAATAAAGATTTCCGATTCCTATCTCAGCAAAGGTGTGCCCCTGTTCTGTACGCTTCATATCTTTTAGGTGCAATATCTTTACACGCCCTTTGGTCTGCTCCAAAAAATACCGTACATCATAAGCGCCGTCGTGCAGCCAATAGGTGTCGGGCATAAAATCTACCGTTTCTGCATGAAACTCTTTTAAAAACCGATCCATTGCCGTTTCTCCACAATCAAGCCTGATAAACTCGTGACCGTGGTTATGATAGGAAAAGGTAAAGCCTGCATTCTTTGCCTTTGCGGCAAAGGCATTTACCCTTGCAATATATGTATCCGTATCCTGACACTCTGAAAAACGGCTACTGATTCCTATATCTGAAATATGATACTTGCTGCAGATTTGAAACAGTTCTCGTTCGTGGGCTTCACAGGTATTCAGATCTACTAAAACGCCCACAATTTCAAGGCCGGTTTCTTGGGCAGAATGGGCGCAAGCCTCAAGCAGGTACGGAGCCCCAAAAAGTTGCACCGAGTCATACCCGATCTCTTTAATGGCTCGGAGTGTGTGCTTGATATCTTCATTTGTTGCAAGAGTTTTTCTCACCGTATATAACTGTGCGCCGATCTTTCTCATATGGGCCGCCTCCTTTTTTCAATTTTATTGTAACATATGAAATTTGCAAAATACATACCTGTTCTTCTTGTTAATTTCGCAAAAATTCTAAAAGGACTTGAATGTTATTTCATTACAGTATATACTTATCGACGGAAGGTGATTATAATGCTTTACCAAAAATTGCTTATCGGCAGTCATCCGTATTTCGTTTCGGTTTGTATGGCTTCGGCTTTTGAACTGCACCGTCATCCTGAAATTGAGTTGAGCTATTGCAGAGAAGGAACATATGATATTATCTGCGAAACCAAACGATATTCATTAACTGCGGGGGATTTCGCCATTGTGGGGCCAATGACTGCCCACGAATTTCCCCAAAGCAATGCGTCCGGGCAACGAATGACCATTGAATTGGGCTACGCTTTTCTCGGTGAGTACTTTGAAACCTTCGCCGCCCAAAATGCAAACTGCCACCTTTACAAAAAAAGTAAGCTGCAGCACACCGCATCCTATAAACGAATCATTGCGCTGCTGGAGGAAACCGCCGCCCTGCATCTTTCCAAGTCGAACTTTTGCGAATTGTCTATCAAGGGGAATTTATATAAAATAAGCCACCTGCTTTTGCAAGTACTGCATCATTCGCGTTCCATCGATATGCAAAGTAAAAAATTAAATGATATAAAACGGATCGATCAGTCCCTGGAGATTATCTACAACCATTATTATGAGCCCTTGAGCATTGAAACCATCAGTGCCGCCTGCGGATACAGCAAAAGCAATTTCTGCAAAATTTTCAAAGACATCACGGGCGAGACCTTTCATCATACCCTCAATCGCCATCGGGTCGAAATTGCCTGTATCCTCTTGCGGGAAAGCGTTGATCCTATTGAAAAAATCGCCCAGGAAACCGGTTTTGCCGATGCAAAAAGTTTTTGCCGTGTGTTTAAAAAATTGATGGGGAAAAGCGCGGGGGAATACCGGAAAAGCCTGAAAGGTAAGCAATTGCAGATAGGAGCGTCATCATAACGATTCAAATTGTTTCAACAAACTCTACGAAGAAAAAATAACAAGTATATAATAAAACAAAGAGGTGATTTTATGAAACTTGCAACTTCAACGGGTGATTTTGACCGATTTTGTAACAACTATATGGATAGGATAAAATATGTTCGCAGTGCCGGCTTTAAATATATCGATTTGAGCCTTTACACCGTGATGGAGAATGATTCTCTGATCCTTTCCGACGATTGGCAACAGACAGTGGAAGAAATAAAAGAATATGCCAAAGCCTCAGACATACAATTCATTCAGTGTCATTCGCCCAACACCAATCCATTAGACAAAAAACAATTTGAAAAAGCCGTTCAATGGAATATCCGTGCTATTGAAATTTGTGGGGCATTAGGAATACCTAATATGGTGGTACATTCAGGTTGGGATCCTAATGCTACAAAAGAAGAATGGTTCAAAAGAAACAAGGCGTTTTTTGAGCGGCTTTTTGAAGCTGCAGAAAAAAATAACGTCAATGTCCTACACGAAAATACAACAAGTGCGAATATGCCGTGGTATTATCCCAAAACCGGCTCTGATATGGTAGAATTCTCCAACTACGTAAACCACCCGATGTTCCATTCTTGCTGGGACACAGGTCATGCCAATATTGAGGGAAATCAATATGAGGATATTTTGGCGCTTGGCGATGATTTATATGCCATTCATTTCAACGATAACCGCGGGGCGAAGGATGAGCACATTATTCCCTATATGGGCACTCTTAATATAGATGAAATTATGTGCGCTCTGAAGGAAATCGACTATAAAGGTGTCTTCACTTTTGAATCCGGAAGTACTCTGAGGCCTAATAAATATTGGCTGGGAAACAGACGTGAATTCAGCAGAGATACACGTCTTTCTGAGCCGACTTTGGAAATGCAGTTGGAACTGGAAAAATTTATGTATCTTGTAGGTAAACACATTTTAAGTTCTTACGATGCGTTTGAAGATTAACGCTAAAAATGCGAGGGTTTCCCCTCGCATTTTTAGTTGTTTCATCGGACACTATGGATTCTTGGAATGATCCATTAGGGGTATTCGCAATTAAAGATAAATCTAAATTGGCTGACGAATTGCAAAAAGCAATCTACAAATTTCGAAATATATAACCAAAAAGCGGAGTGAAATTCACTCCGCTTGCTTTACATCAATTTCGCCCCGGATAATTTTTGCCAGCTCTTCGCTTAAAATTTTGCGGTGATCATCATCCACAAGGCTAAAACGGTTCCCGTCGTTTGGAGTGCTTAAATAGTTCCAAACGCAGTAAGGGATGTCATTTTCTTTCAGGATCGTTATAACATCCCGCATCCAATTTTCTCGCCATTTTATATCGGCATGGCGGATGGTGCCGAATTCACCGCACCACAAGATCTTATCAGGATTCTGTTTTGTGAAGTCCACAGCCGCCTTTAGAACATCCCGCATATAAGCGATATCCATCCGGTCATAGCCCATGTAGGACACCGGTTTGTGATGAACGACGGCCTGGAAATCTCGGTAGCGCTCAATATCGCCCGGATATGGCATGATTCGGTTATAGAAGATCTGGGATGCCTGCAGGACCCCTCTTTGATGGGTAAATTCGTGGGGACTGTAAATATGGAAGGTGTAAATAATATTCTCGTCATCATAAATTTTAAGATCCTTAAGTGTATCGGGGCTGTTCCAGCAGGTGGACCCTATAATGATTTTTCGAGTTTTGTTTATTTTTCTGAGTTCGTTAATTGCTCTTTCTGCAAGTAAATTCCACTTTTGGGGATCAACATTACGAACTTCGTTTAACAGTTCAAAAGCGATGCTATTATCGTTTTCATATCGTTTTTCAAAAGCGATCCAAAGGGCAATAAACCGATTTTGAAGCTCCTCATCCTCCAATAATTCAACATCTTCTTTAATGTCACAATAATTGCCGACCGCTTTATGCATATTCAATACGATATTAAGATGATATTTTTTGCACCAAAGAATGAACCTGTCAATATGTTCAAATATTTCTTCACGATAAACATAAGGAGACTCTTCAAATACAATTTGGTCAAACCCCAAACGGATATGATCCATTCCAAGGCCGGCAATATAGCGAATGTCCTCTTCGGTAATATATGTAGCAAAGTGTTCCATATCTCCTACGGTCAGGCAAAGCTGCCTTTCCCGGGGCAAAACGTTAAAGCGTTTATAATTGGTCAGCCAACCGCCGATCCCCATCCCATGCTCAAAACCAATGAATCTTTTCATGTTAAGCGCTCTCCTTGCCGAATTGTTGCTGAATGAATTATATCATTACAGCCTTCGGAAAAACATAACAATACCGTTTTATACTTGCACAAAAGATAGATTTATTGTATAATGGATCCGGTGATCCTATGAACATTTTCTCTGTATCCATAACCAAGCCGGGGACAAAAAAATATCCGCTTCATCAGCATTCCGATTGGGAGATCATGTATTATTTAAGCGGCACCGGCCACCTTGCGGCACAAAATGAAGCCTTTTCCTTTGAGCCGGGAAGTATTATGATCGTTCCGCCCCATACGGCCCACGGCTCTGTATCACAAAACGGGTTTGTAAACATTTCTGTCAGCGGCAATTTCAATCATTTGTTTCGGTTCGGGGAAATTACAGTCCAGAAGGATAATGCCGCCATGAACGGCCGGCGATTGGCAGAGCTGATCTATGAAAATCGCTATGCCGGCGCAGAATATCTGGCGGCCCTTTGCAATGCGTATGCGCATTTTCTGCTGAAGAACACCGAATATGAAAAGCCGATCCACAGAGTCATCCATAAAATGATCGATGAAGCGACCCAGAACTTTTCCGATCCCGCTTTTGAAATGACAGCGGTGCTTCATAAAAGCGGTTATGCCGAGGATTATATCCGGGCAGAATTCAGAAAAGCAACCGCCATGTCGCCCATCGATTTTCTCACCAAGGTGCGGATGGAGCACGCCATAAAGCTTATTGAGATCTATGGCCAAAGCATCTCCGTTTCGGAGCTGGCCGGAGCCTGCGGATTTGAAGATCCGGTGTATTTTTCCAGACGCTTTAGGCAGTTCGCCGGGTGTTCTCCTAGTCAGTACATAAAAGCGAGGTAAAAATTACCTCGCTTGAGACTGTCAAAAAAGTCCCCGACCGCAGAAAAAACATATGCATAATATAGACCCTGCCGCCCCTGTGTAAGGGGCGGGGGACCGCATTAGCGGTGGAGGGGTTGTTATAAGGAAAAATGCGGCCAAAGCCGCATTTTTATTGAACTTTTTTCTACTATCCGCCAACCCGCTCTCTACCGTACCTATGTACGCCGACGAGATCGGGTTGACGAATTCAGAAACATTTTTGGCAATCTCCCGGCGTGTCAAAAATTACCTCGCTTTTTTGAAACAGTCACCCCGGGGAAAATGGAATAGTCATTGATGGTTTAGGGAACAATTGTTATAATTAGATTAACAAATGTTCCCTAAAAGGAGTTTTGGTATGAATAACTATCCTGAAATACAAGAATTACTGCAGCAACGTGCGGATCTATATGCCAGACTTAATTTGTTAGCCTATGACGGCACTCCCGAAATAAAAGAAAATCAAAGCGGAAGATATTTATATGTCCGTAAGCGTGTGGGCAGCCGGGTGACTTCTGTTTATGTTGATGTATATTCTGACACTTTATATCAATTACTGCTTCGTAACAACGTAGAGGCAAAGGAACTGCGTAAGCAGATCCGTAAGGTGGAAAAATCGCTTGCCGAACTCGGGTTTACTGAAAATGAGTTGCCCTCCGAGGTGATGCTGAACCTTGATTTTGCCCGGGTCCATATGAAATTATCCATTTACGAGCAGGCAGTTTTGGAAGGGGTTGCAACATCGTTTCCGCAGACGGAGGATATCGTTGAAAACGGCAAGGTAAACGGAGTCACGGCGACCGATGTGCAAAAGATTCTCAATCTGAAACACGCTTGGGAGTTTATTCTGGATAAAGATGTTTTGCAGATAAAAAGCGATTATTCCATTCTTTGCCATATCGCCAGGCTTGTAAACGAAGGCTTTTTTGCAAACGGCGGCAGAATACGTGGCATACCTATGACCATCGGCGGTACTTCTTATGTTCCGCCACTGCCGATTGAAACGGTCGTGATTGAAAATATTTCAGCCATTATAAATTCGGGCGCCGCACCCGTCGATATCGCAGTTGAATTATGCCTTTACTGTATGAAAACGCAGATTTTTAATGACGGCAATAAACGGGCTTCGGTAATTTTTGCAAATCATTTTCTGATCTCAAAAGCAGGCGGTCTGCTTGTTATTCCCGAAACGCAAGTACCTGAATTCAAGAAATTGTTGATTCAATATTACGAGGGCAAAGATAACGGTGAAATCAAAACGTTCTTAAAACAATACTGCCATAAAAATTTCAGATAACATAAACGCGAGGTTCAAATTGAACCTCGCGTTTATATTAGCCGTAGATCTCTCCTTTAAGGTCTTCATAAAGGGATTTATCCCGGTCGGTGGTAAATTTCAGCAGCCAGTCGTAGTTTGCCTCGGTGGAATAGACCCGATCCCAGCAATTGTGGGCCAGCTCCGGGAAGAGGATCAGCTCTGCATGACCGCCCTTTTTGTTGACCGCCTTAGCCATCTGCAGGCTTTCAATGGGATCCACCGTGGGATCGCAAAGGCCGTGGAAGGTGCGGATGGGTAGATCCACCAGCTTGCCGGCCATCCAGGGGATGCCGCCGCCACAGACCGGCATGGCGGATGCAAACCATTCCGGCCGCAGGGAGGAAAGCTCCCAGGTGCCGTAGCCTCCCATGCTGTTGCCGGTCAGGTGCACCCGCTTACTGTCGATGTAAGGGGCGTTGCGTACGGTATCCACCAGCTCCAGTAGGGTGGGCATCACCTCGTTCCAGTTGTTCACGCTGCAAAGAGGCGCCAGCAGCACATAGCCCCGGGCCTGCTGCCGCTTGTAAAGATTTACAAAATTGCTGTTTCTTTCTAAAAGAGCGGTATTTTCGCTGCGGGTACCGGCGCCGTGAAGAAAGATCACCAGCGGAAACCGTTCCCCTTCCGCCGGCTCCTCCGGCAGAGAGATCAGGTATTTCAGGTCTTTAAATTGTTTTTGTTCATACATTGCTTTAGATCCCCATTACTGAATCGATGGGCAGAGACAGAACTACGCCCTTGGCCTCGCTGTGCATTCCGCACTTTTCGCCGATGGCGGTCATAATCTGCTTCTTGCTTTCGTGATCGGCCAGGATCAGCACGATCTCTTTTCCCTCCTGCACGCTGAGGCCCCAGAAGCCGGTGGCCTTTTCATCGCCGATGCTGCGGCTGTGCAGCACCGTTCCGCCGCCGGCGCCGGCGGCTCTTGCAGCGTCCATGACCTCATTGCTGAAGCCTCTGTTCACAATGGCGGCAATCAGGGCATAATTGTTTTCTGCCATGGTACTTTCATCCTTTCCGTTAGTTTCTTCGGCGGTCTGCTCCATCATCCGCAGCATCAGATTGCTGGCCCCCGTCAGGGGGATGGTAAAGGCGATGCCGCTGTTTACCGCATCCAGCCGCAGCTTTGAATGGAGCTGTTTCAGCATGGCCTGACCGAAGGCTTGGGGCACGGTGCTGAGCAACACGCATTTATCGATGCTGCCCAGACCTAAGGTATCCATGATCTCGCTGGAGGCGGTGCCCTTGGCGTTCAGCCGATATTGAATGGGCAGCGCGCTTTTTAAAAACATCTCTGCCGCTTTGTCTGCCAGCTTGGGGGTGGCGATCAGCATCAGCAGCTGATAGGCGTTAGCTTTCATGGGCAGGCACCTCCTCGAAGTCTATGATCTCGTCGCAATCCTCGGTAAGGCCGGGGTGCATAACCGCCAGCTTCTGCAGCTGGGCAGTTTTAACGCGGTAAACAAGTCCCATGATCTGAATAGCGATCAGCGGGGTCAGCGCCACCAGCGCCACCACGCCGAAGGCATCGGTCATCAGGTTGCCGCCCAGCGCCTGGCAGGTGCCGATGGAGAGGGGCAGCAAAAAGGTGGAGGTCATGGGCCCGCTGGCCACGCCGCCGGAGTCGAAGGCGATACCTACAAAGATCTTGGGCACAAACCGGGACATCACCAGGGCGATCACGTAGCCGGGAATGATGATCCATTGAATGGGGATCCCCAGCAGCACCCGCAGCATGGCAAGGCCGATACTGATGGCCACGCCGATGGACATACTGCGGTTCATGGCCTTTACTGAAATGGCACCGTCGGTCACATTTTCCACCTGATGGTTGAGCACCTGAATGGCAGGCTCTGCCTTAACAATGTAGTAACCGATCAGCATTCCGATGGGCACCAGGATCCAGTTATAGGGCAGGCTTGCCAACTCCTGGCCCAGAAAGGCACCCACCGGAGCAAAGCCCACATTCACGCCGCAAAGGAACAGCACCAGGCCGGCATAGGTATAGATCATACCCACGGCGATCCGCTTCATCTGCCGCCGCTGGTAACGGCGGGTCGCCAGCTGAAAGAGGAGAAAGACCGCCATAATGGGCAGCAGGGAAATGATGACCTCCGAGGCATAGCGGGGCAGCTCAAAGAAGAAGACCTGCACCACATCCCGGGTGGTGGCCACCGCCGCCACCTCAGCCAGGGAATAGGCAGCCTCGGTGGGCTTGTAAAAGCAACCCAATATCAGCACCGCCAGAATGGGGCCCACGCTGGAAAGGGCCACCAGGCCAAAGCTATCGCTGGCGGAGTTTTTATCGCTGCGCATGGAGGCCAGGCCTACGCCCAGCGCCATAATGAAAGGAACGGTCATGGGGCCGGTGGTCACACCGCCGGAATCGAAGGCCACCGCCAGAAACTCCTTGGGTACAAAAAAGGAGACCCCAATCAGCATCACATACAAAACAATGAGCATCTTGGAAAGATCGATCTGAAATTTGATCCGGAGGATGGCCAGCGCCAAAAAGATGCCTACCCCCACCGCAACGGTCAGGATCAGTACCATGTTGGGCACCGAGGGTACCTGCTCGGCCAGAACCTGCAGATCCGGCTCCGAGACGGTGATGATCACCCCCATCACAAAGCCCACCAGTAAAACCATCCAGACTCGCCGGGTCTTGGAGATCTGCATCCCGATCCCCTCCCCGATGGGGGTCATGGACATTTCAGCGCCCAGCTGGAAAAAGCCCATGCCGAAGATCAGCAGGATGGCTCCCGCCAGAAACATCACCATGGTTCCCAGCTCCATGGGCACCAGAAAAATGCTGATCATCAGCATAATACCGGTAATGGGAAGAACCGCGGAGAGTGATTCCAGGGTCTTTTCTTTTAATTTGGGATTCAATCCACCACCGCCTTTCGAAATATTGATTCTATTATATCATAGGTTTATAAATTTTGCAGACAAAAATTGTAAATTATCATTTATTTTCCGTAGGTCTTCCATTCCTTGGGGGAACAGTCATAAACTCTGCGCACCACCCGGGCAAAATACTTCGGATCGTTAAATCCGCTTTCCGATGCCGCAGTTTCCACCGGGCAGCCTGCGGCGATCAGCCCCCGGGCATATTCCAGCCGCAATTGGGTGAGATATTCCACCGGGGTCTTGCGGTAATGGGTCTTGAAAAGCTGCCGGAAGGCCGTCTCCCCGAGCCCTGCCTGCCGGCAGATGCCGCTGATACTGAGGCTGCCGTCCCTGAAATGGGTGTTGAGGGCGGAGACTGCGGCGGTGAAATGGGCAGGCAGGCGGCTCTCGGTCTCTTCTGCGCAAAGCTGCCCTAAGATCTGATAAAGCAGGGCCAGAATGTTAGCCTGATAGCCCGGCTCCCGGTTTTTCCAGAGCCTGCGGGCCCGGGAAAAGGCTTTGTAGATCTCCTCTGTGTTGGCCAGGGGGTAGATCTCCGGCTTCCGGTCTGCCCGGGCGGTCACAAAATGAAACACCAGCATCTCCGTGTCGGTATACTCGGCGTGATATCCCATCCCTTGGGGCAGGTAAAGGAGATCCCCGGTGCCGATATAACGCCCGTCGATGAGGGCGGTGCCCCGGATGCGGAAGGCCAGCGCCGCATGGCCGCGGGGTGCCACATCCACAACACTTGCCTGCCAGCACAGCTGCTCCACACCGATCAGCTCTATAACGGGATTTTCGCAATGGTAAAACATATAATCCACCTCAAAGATAGTATAACATCAATAATCAATAAAATCAACTGTTGAAATATCCACCTTTTTGGTTGAAAAGTGGGTTTTCAACCTTGCGATTTTTGTTATACTGAAAGGGAGGTGAGAAAAAATGAAGATCGAAAATAAAATGAACGCCATCGGCTGCAGCAAATTGGATCTTTCACTGGTGGCCACCCTTTGGAGCCGTTTCTGCTTTGGAAGGTCGGAACTGGTGCCGGTGGGCTGTGACCGCCTGACCTTTGCTCTGGGAAATGAACTTCCTCCGGTATTGCAGGAAGGGAAGGAATATGCCCTTTTGGTAAGCGAGACCGGCGCCGCCGTTACCGGGCGGGATCCGGGCGGCCTGATGCGGGGGATCGTGGCGCTGCTGATGAAGATCGAGCTGAAGGAAGGCGTGCTCTTTATGGCCCCTGCTCTGGAGCAAAGCCGCTTTACCGTCCGGAACCGAATGCTGCATCTCTGCGTTTTCCCGGAAAATGACCTGTATTTTATTAAAAAATTGGTGCGGCTGGCAGGCCTCTGCCAGTATACCCACCTGGTGATCGAATTCTGGGGGATGCTGCAATATGATTGCCTCCGGGAGCTGGCTTGGCCGAATGCCTTTACCAAGGCGCAGGTGCAGGAGCTTCTCCGGGAGGTACGGGCATGGGGGATGGAGCCCATCCCCATGTTCAATCAGCTGGGCCACGCCACCGCCTGCCGGGTCATATACGGCAAGCATGTGGTGCTGGATCAGAACCCGGCCCTCCAGGAGCTGTTCACCCCCGATGGCTGGGCCTGGAATATCCATTCCCCCAAGGTGCATGACCTGCTGAAGCAGATCCGCCTGGAGCTTTACGAGCTCTACGGGGAGGGGGAATATCTGCATATCGGCTGCGATGAGGCTTATTATTACACCCGCTGCGAGGAGGAACGGCAAAAGCTGCCGGACTACTTAAGGAACCTCACCGCCGAGGTGGCTGCTGAGGGCCGCCGCCCCATGATCTGGATGGATATGCTGCTGGAACGGGATCGCTACAATAAAAAATATAAAGCTGCCGCCACCTGCGCTCCCGGTGAGGTGGAACTGCTGCAAAATGCGCTGCATCCCGCCACCGTGCTGGTGGATTGGCAGTATCATATGCCGGAAGCGCCGGTGGAGACGCTGATGAGCTTGAAGAATAATATCCGCGACGCCATGGGTGCCCCCTGGTACGAGCCGGAAAACTATACCGCCATGGTGCAGACCGTTGCGGAAAACGGTTTCCATGGCGTCATGATGACCACCTGGCATACCCTGGGTGAGAGAATGCCCTCGGTGCTGGGCTGTGCCCGGGCCTGCGGTGCCGCAGAATTTTCCTGGTCCCGGTTCAGCGGCCTTCGGGAGGAGACGGCCACCCTTCTGCGGCGGGTGAGCTTTGAGGGCAATTCCTATGCCGATTGCGGCTGGAAAAAGGAGCAGATCGAGGTATGATCCCATTTTTATATTTGCTGAATGTGGGTTGCTCCGCCGGCCAATCGGCGCTGGGAAAGCAGTATGCCGCCAAGGGCGGTAAGGCGGTGGTGTTCAATCTAAATAAGGCGCTGGCGGGGAGCCTGGTGTTTCTGCTCTTCGGCCTGCTGAACGGGCTGGAGCTTCACCTCCCTAGCTGGCTTTTCGGGCTGGGCTACGGTGCGGCGCTCTGCCTTTCCATGCACACCGGCTTTAAGGCGCTGGCCATGGGTCCGATGGCGCTGACCAGCATCATCGCCTCCTTTTCCCTGATCATTCCCTTTCTTTTCGGCATCACCGTCTGGAAGGAGCCGTTGACGCTACCCGGCGGTATCGGTATGATCCTTTTGCTGGCGGCCATCCTGTTACTCAATTTTAAAAAGGAGGACGGTCTTTCGGTGAGGTGGTCGGTCTATGCCTTTCTGACCCTCGCCGCCAACGGCGCCTGCTCCCTGATCCAGAAATATCATCAGATCTGTTACCCCGGGCAGTACCGCACCGTGTTTATGCTGGCGGCTATGCTGGCAGTATTGGTGCTGCTGAGTGGGGCCGGTCTTGGGGAAAAGCAGAAGTTTACCCTCAGCCTGCCGGGTCTTGCCGCCGGGCTGATGAACGGCGCTGCCAACTATATCGTGCTGTATCTGGCCGCTGCCGAAAAGGCATCCGTGCTGTTCCCGGTGGTGTCGGTGGCCAATGTGATTGCGGTGTGGCTCATTGGGCGAATTGTATTTAAGGAAAAGCTAAAAGGGATGCAGCTGCTGGGCCTGGCCGCCGGCCTCGGGGCCATCCTGCTGCTGAACCTCTGAGGGAACATCCCTTTGATATCCGTCATGTCTAAAGATCCTTCTTCGGCGAAGCGCCGAAAAACTTAATATAGGCCCGGTAAAAGGCAGAATAATCGGTATATCCGCATTCGGCGGCCACCAGCATGGCGGGCTCTCCGTTGTGGATCCGGCTGCGGGCGGTGGTCATCCGCTTGGCGGTGATGTACTGTCCTAAGGAGGAGCCGGTATATTTCTTGAAGATGCGGTTGATCTGGGAACGGCTGATAAAGAATTCCCGGCTCACCTCCTCGGCGGTGAGGGGAGAAAAGAGCTTTTGATTTACAAAATCAATGATCCGTGCTTCCAGCCCCGTGGAGCGGTACCCATTTCCTCGCCCCTGCGAGACCCGCTTGGCCTCGGTCAGCAGTAAAAGGGCCCTGGCCAGTACCCCCGCCCGGGAGATCTCCGGGGTCATGCTCTGCAGGCAATCGGCGCAGAAGGTGTGGCCGAAATCTGCATCGGTAAACCGGTTTTCGGTACCCAAAGGGCGGGCCATCAGATGGGCATAGATCCCCCCATCGGGATCTGCTTCCTTTAATAATTTCACCGGAAACTGAAATCCGATCCGTTCGTAGGGCCGGTTGGAGAACCACCACATGGTGTGGGCTTCAAAGGGACGAATGATCAGAATGTCCCGGGGCTTCAGCCGGTATTCGGTGCCCTCCACCAGGCAGAGGCAATCTCCGGAGATAAAATAATATAATTCAATGTAATCGTGCGTGTGCATGGGACAATTGCTTTGGGGCTCATGGTCGATGTGGTGATAGACATTCAGCCCCCGATCGCGGAACATCATAAGCGTTTCTTGCATGGCGATCCCTCCTCTCTTTATTCTAACAAAGGATGAACCAAATTACAATGTTTTTGCCGAAAACAGCAATGTTCATTTGCTGATTGAGTTGCTATAATGAAGAAAAAAGGAGGGGTACCATGCGATTTGGTGTTTGCAGTAAACTGGAAAATCTCTTGCCGGTGAAGGATGCCGGCTATGATTATTTTGAATGGAATCTCAGTTGGCTAGCCGGTCTTTCTCAGCCGGAATTTGAGGATGCCCGGGCGGCCTTTGAGGAGGCCGGTCTGCCGGTGGAGACCTGTGCGATCTTCTTCCCCCGGGAATACCGCCTCACCGGCGATGTGGATCTTGAGGCACTGGCCGCCTATGCTGAAAAGGCGTTGGCCCGGGCCGCAAAACTGGGGGTCGGGATCGTGGTGCTGGGCAACGGCAAGCTGCGCAGCATTCCAGAGGGCTTCCCCCGGGAAAGGGCGGTGGAGCAGTTTAAAGAGGTGCTGCGGCTCTGCGGCGATATCGCCGGCGGCCATCGGATAAAGATCGCGCTGGAACCGCTGAATTTCAGCGAGACCAATCTGATCAATACCGTCGCCGAAGGGCTGGCCCTCTGCAGGGAATTGAACCATCCTCATGTGGGGCTGCTGGTGGATTTTTATCATATGCATATGGTGGGTGAGCCCGTCGAGGATCTGGAGCAGGCCGGGGAGTGGCTGATCCATGCCCATATCGCCCGCCCCCATGAAAGCCGCCTGGCACCCATCGAGAAGGATCGGGAGACCTGCCTCCGCTGGGCCGCCGCCCTGAAAAAATGCGGCTATAACGGCCGCCTGACCCTGGAAATGGGAAGTTCTTCCGATTTCGAGGCTGAAATTCAAAAAATGATAAGGATGTCGGAAGTATTTCGTTGATTTCAACGGTCTTTTGTGTTATGATGAGTAAAAACTTTATGAGAAGTTGGAAGAATCAGAATGAACGTTGAGATCATTAATGTAGGAACAGAATTATTGCTGGGAGAGATCGTCAATACCAATGCCACCTGGCTGCAGCGGTTTTGCAAGAATTTGGGATTTAATGTATACCACCAGAGCGTGGTGGGGGATAACCCGGAGCGGTTTAAGGATTGCCTGCGCATCGCCTTTGAGCGGGGCGCCGATTGCGTCATCACCACCGGCGGCTTGGGCCCCACCACCGACGATCTCACCAAAGAGCTTTCTGCCGAATTTTTGGGGATCCCCATGGTCTTCATGGAGGAGGAAGCCCGGAAGGTGGAAGAAAAGTGTATGTTTGTCAGCAGTTACGCCAAGGTGCCGGAAAATAACTTTAAGCAGGCTTGGTTTCCCCAAGGGTGTTATGTGCTGGATAATGAGGTGGGCACCGCCAATGGCTGTGTCATGGAAAGGGGTGGCAGGATGATCGTTAATCTGCCGGGCCCGCCCAAGGAGATGACCTATGTTTGCGAGCATACCCTCCTCCCCTACCTTTCCCGGTTTAAAAAGGATGTGATCTATACCCGAGATATCGTCACGGTGGGCATGGGAGAAAGTAGCCTTGCCATGAAGCTGCAGGAGCTGATCGACCGGCAGGATCGGGTGACGGTTGCCCTCTATGCCTCGGAGCAGACGGTGCGGGTGCGGCTGGGCTGTAAGGCCGCTGATGAAGAGACCGCCCAAAAAGTCATGGAGCCGGTGGCTGCTTATATCCAAGAGGCCGCCGCAGGCTATCTGGTGCCGCAGGCTAATATGACCGAAGCACTGGCCGTTATTCTGCCTCCCTTCCGGGTGGAGTATCAGAGCGATTTTCGCTTTCGTTCCGAATTCCTGCTGGCAACGCCCACCGGCGGGGAACTGGTCATCACCGTCCGTACCACTCAGCATCCTGTGGGCGAACGGGTGGAAATGACCTTTTCTTACCAAGGGAAAACCGCAGAATTCTCCATCGGCCTGCTGAAAGCGGCTGCTCTCAGCTACCCCAAGCTGGAGTCCCGGACGGTCAACGCCCTCTATGCATTTCTGTGCCATTAAAAAAAGACCCAAGCGGGTCTTTTTTTAATGGATGGTACGCTCCATGATCTTCTTTTTTAGCTCGTCGCTGAGGTTCACAAAGTAGTCGGAATAGCCCCCTACACGCACACAAGGTATTTGTAGGAGTCGGGGTCGGCGTACATAGGTACGTTAGAGAGCGGGTTGGCGGAAAGCAGAAAAAAGTTCAATAAAAATGCGGCTTTGGCCGCATTTTTTCCTTATAGCAACCCCTCCGCCGCTAATACGGTCCCCCCTTACACAGGGGCGGCAGGGTCTACATTATGCATATGTTTTTTCTTTTTTCTGCGGTCGGGGACTTCTTTGACAATCTCAAATCCCTTAGTGCACGCTAAGGGATTCATTGATTTCCAGAGGATAGAAGAGATCCTGCGGCTGCAGGTCGAACCATTCACAAAGGGTAAAAAGCACCTGGCAGCTCAGCCGGGGCGGCAGGATGCCGCTTTCGATCTGAGAGAGGGTCTTGGTGCTGATGCTCAGCCGGGCGGCCATTTGTTTTTGGGTCAGACGGGTGCGCCGCCGTAATAACTGAATATTTTTGCAGAAAACATTGGAAAACTCATTGCTTTTCATAAAATCACCCACATAATGATAACATCTTGTTAGTATAAAATCAAGGGAAAACTGGGTATAATGTTATCATTATATTATTGAGGTGTTAGTATGGCGACGAATAAAGTCCAAACCGGTATCAGATTTGAACCTGAGCTGCTTTTTAAGATTGCTCATGTCGCAAAGCAGAATAAACGCTCCCTGAATGCGCAGCTGGAGTTTCTTGCGCAGAGCTGTGTGAAGGAGTATGAGAAGGAAAACGGAGAGATTCCTCTGGATGAGAATGTGATCTATAAATAATGAAACGGCCCCGCAAGATGCGGGGCCGTTTTTTATTGAACCGAAAGCTGTTTATAGGTCTTTGCGATGACGATGGCCGAGACCAGAGCAGTGAGGATATCCGAGGCGGGCATGGAGTAAAGCACCCCATCCAGCCCGAAAAAGAGGGGCAGGAGCAATGCCAGCCCCACACCGAAAAGAATCTCCCGTACCATGGAGAGCATGGTGGAGGCTGCAGCCTTGCCCATGGCCTGCAAAAAGATGAATGCAGCCTTGTTTACACAGGCAAAGATCATCATGCAAAGATAGATCCGGAAGGCCTTTACTGCAAATTCCGTATAGTACACACTCTCGTTGGCTGCGCCGAAAATGCCGATCAACTGCAGCGGGAAGAGCTCCACGATCAATAGGGCTATTGCCCCCACCGCCGCCTCTGCCAGCAGCAGTCGGGTAAAGAGCTTTTTTACCCGGCTGTTCAGCCCGGCGCCCATGTTAAAGCCAACAATGGGGATGCAGCCTGCGGCCATTCCCACCACCACTGAAATGACGATCTGGAAGAATTTCATCACAATGCCCACCACCGCCATGGGGATCTGGGCATATTGCTCCTGGCCAAAGACGGGATCCAGCGCACCGTATTTACGGATCATATTGTTGATGGCTGCCATGGCTGCCACCAGCGAGATCTGGGAAAGAAAGCTGCAAAGCCCCAGCACCAGCGTGCGGCGAACAATGGCGCCCCGGAGCCGGAAATCCTCCTTGGTGATCTTGACCGTTTTGGTGCGGCAAAGATATCCCACCGCCAGCAGGGCGGTGACGATCTGTCCGATCACCGTGGCCACCGCAGCGCCCATCATCCCCCATTTAAAAATGAAGATAAAAATAGGGTCCAGAATGATGTTGAGTACCGCCCCGGCAAGGGTGGAGAGCATGGCAAATTTGGGGCTGCCGTCTGCCCGGATCACCGGATTCATGGCCTGCCCAAACATATAGAAGGGAATTCCCAGAGTGATCCAGAAGAAGTATTCCTTGGAATAGCGGAAGGTCTCTTCGTTGACGGTGCCGCCGAACATGGCAATGATGGAATCGCTGAAAAGCAGATAGATGGCAGTCAGCAGGATGCCGGCGGCCACTGTGAGCAGAATGGTATTGCCCATGCTGTGGCCGGCATCGGCGGGCTTCTTTTTTCCCAGACTCAGGCTCACAAAGGCACAGCATCCGTCCCCGATCATCACCGCAATGGCTAGGGCGATCACCGTCAGGGGAAACACCACGGTGTTGGCCGCATTGCCATAGGAGCCTAAATAGGCGGCGTTGGCAATGAAGATCTGATCCACAATGTTGTAAAGCGCCCCCACTAAAAGGGAAATAATGCAGGGCACGGCATATTTGCCCATCAGCTTGCCCACCTTCTCGGTAGCAAGATAGGATTGGTTGGTTTGTTCCATTTGTTTGTACCTCCTTAAAAACCAAAAAAATAATGCGTAAGTCCTTAATCTGGACTTACGCATTTGCTGCTCGATGGAGGTATTATAGCGCAATTCTTTAAAAAATTCAAGCAATAATTTGAAAAAAGGCCGGTGGGGCTCAGGAGCGGAGCTCCTTCCGGTAGGCGGCAGGGGTCTGCCCAAAGCGGCGGAAGTGCCGGAAAAAGCTGGATTGGGAGTTGAAGCCGCTCCGGAAGCAGATCTCAATGATGGAGAGATCGGTGGTGCGGAGCAGCATCTTGGCGTGGTTCAGCCGCAGGTCGGTGAGAAAGTCCATCAGCTGCCGCCCGGTCTGGCGGTGAAAGAGGGAGCAGAAATATTGGGGGGTATAGCCCACCGCCCCGGCAATCTCCTCCAGGGTGAGGGGCTCGCAGTAATGGTGGGCGATATAATCCAGCGCCCGCTGGAACTGAGTATGCTTGGGTTGTTTTTTCTGCTGCTGGGAAAGCATCCGGGCCACCGCCGAAAGCATGATCTCCAGCAGGCGGGTTTGATTTTCCCGGGCGTAGCCGTCCTTGGCAGCGATCTCTGTTTCCAGGGTAAGAAACCGGGCGTTCCATTGCGCTGTCTCCTGCTGATCAAGGAGGTATACATTATTGCCCGGCTGGCGCATAAAAAAGGTCTGCCATTCCGGCGAGATCATCTGCTCATGGATGATCAGGGTGATCATAGTGAGGGGATCTCGGGGGATGATCTGGTGAAAATCGGTGGGGGTCACATAAAAGAGCAGCCCCGGCCGTATGGGGTAGGCGGTGCCGTTATGGAAATACTCTCCGCTGCCCTCGGTGATAAACTCGATCTCGTAATAGTTATGGATATGATGGGTGGTGGGCTCCCGGAGGATCTTTCTTTCCATAAAAATGACCCGGCCATTTTCAAAGTACCCGATCCTGGTGCCGTCCTGAAACCATAAGTTTGGCATCGCTCAGCTCCACTTTCTTAATAGTTGGCAGTTTTATAATAACACGAGAGAAGAAATAAGTCAACAATTAATCTATAATTAAAGCAGAAAGGAGCGTTTGAAATGAACAAATTCTGCAAGACCCTTTGCGTAATTCTGGCAGTTCTGATGCTGGTGGGAATGGCCACCGCCTGCAAAAAGAGCGATGCGGAGGATGATCTCGGGGTGATCGGCAGCGGCGAAACCTCCATCGGCGGCAACGACGATGCGGGGGATTCCACCGGCGGATCCGACGACGATAACACCGGCAACGGCGGTTCCGGGGAGAGCAACACCGATAACGGCGGCTCCGGCAACAATACCAACACCGGCTCCGGCGACAAGACCACCGATTCCGGCAAGGACAACATCGATGCCGGCAGCGATAAGACTCAGGAGCAGGTCAAGGACGATTATACTGCTGAAAAGAAGTATGATATGGCCAATAACCCTCTGGTGACCCAGTCCAAGAAGATCAACTATGGCACCGAGGTCAGCTATGATATCGATACCACCGGCTTTGTGAAAAACAACATCAAGCTGACCGATCTGAAGGGCAAGACCCTGACCCTCATTACCGCCATTATGTATAACACCTTCCAATATAAGAATGAGAAGGGGGAGTATGTGGGGGAATGGCTTTGGTGGGAGTCCCTGAAGGAGACCTACGGTCTGAATGTAAAATATATCAAATCCCGCTTTGATAAATCAGTCTCTCAGGCGCTGACCTACATGAACGCCGGCAAGGCGCTGGATGTGGTTCCCACCCATGTGGGCGGCTTCCCCAAGTTCCTGAACCTCTCCCAGCCTCTGGATCCCTACATCAACATCCAGAACATGGGCAACTCTCCCGGGGTGGACAACATGACCCTGGAGGAGACCAAGTGGGGCGGCAGCTACCGTTGCATCTCTGCCATCGGTGCGGTGAACGTGCTGTGGTACAATGAAACGCTGGTGAGCCAGCTGGGGCTGAAGGATCCCCACACCACCTGGCAGAACGGGGAATGGAACTGGAATACCTTTGAGGCCTTCCTGAAGAGTGTCCCCGCCACCACCCCCGATGGCAAGTCGCTGACCGCCTTCGGCCAATGCGATTCCGATATCCCCTATGCGTGGGCGCTGACCAACGGTATTCATCATATCAAGATCGATACCGAAAGCAGTACTCCTAATCTTATCAACAACTGGACCCATCCCCAGACCATTGCCGCCTGGGAGTTCATCGCCGGCGTCTGCAAGTCTGTCAAATTCCGTTTTGATGAAAACGGAAAGATCAAGGATTATTCCGCGATGTATGCCGATGGCACTCTAATGATGAGCGATGCGGTAAACCTGATGAATGTGTGGGATAATTTTGAATATACCAAGGGCAAGAAGTTCAACTGGGTGCCCTTCCCCAAGGCCACCACTTCTACCGGCCGGGATATCGCCTTTAACTATGGCTATACCATGATGCTGCCCAAGAAGATGAAAAATCAATCCAATGCTCCCTATGCAGTAAAGTTCATGGAGCTTTGGGCTAACCGGTTCACCGAGGCCGTCTTCGATTATTTTGAGACCACTAAGTGTATCGGCATGGATTACGCCGCCAAGAAGGAATACTTTGAATTTGTGGTTCAGAATACTTACTTCGGGATCCAGATGAACGAATGGGATATGCTCACCGGCGATAATTTCGCTGCCAAGGGCAATCATAGCAAGGCGTTTTATAATGCTTCCTATAATATTACCACCGAGACTGCCGCTACCAAAAATGTGGTAGAGAAGGCCATTAAGGACTGCCTGGCTTACGGTTCCTGATTTTTGGAATCGTCAAAATAAACAATATTCCTCTCTTAACAAAACTCCGCCATGCTTTTTTGTGAAAGCTGACGGAGTTCTGTTACATGAATGTAACATTTTAAATAATCTATTGCAAAATTGTAAATTATTGATTATAATATTAAGGCAAAAGGTTCATTAAATTTAAAGAGAGGAGAAAAACCATGAACAAGTTTTGCAAGGTTTTAGCTGTGATCCTGGCAGTTCTGATGCTGGTAGGCATGGCTACAGCTTGTAAGAAGAGCGACGGCGACGACGATTTCGACGTGCTCGAAAGCGGCGGCAGCAGCATCGGCAGTAATGACGATGTGGGCGATTCCACCGGCGGTTCGGATGATGGGGATGATAATTCCACCAATACCGACACCGGCAAGGACACCGGTAAGGATACCGGTAAAGACACCGGCAAGGATTCCGGTACCACCACCGACAAGGACTCCGGCAAGGATTCCGGCACCACCCAGGCTCCTACCACACAGGAGCAGGTTCAGCAGCAGTACGACGAGACCAAGAAGTACGACATGGCCAACAACCCCCTGGTGGCTCAGACCAAAAAGCTGAACTACGGTACTGAGGTCAGCTACGACATCGATACCACCGGCTTTGTGAAGAACAACATCAAACTGGCGGATCTGAAGGGCAAGACCCTGACCCTTATCACTGCTATTATGTACAACACCTTCCAGTATAAGGATGAAAAGGGTGAGTACGTAGGCGAGTGGAAATGGTGGGAATCTTTGAAGGATGTATACGGCCTGAATGTCAAGTACATCAAATCCCGTTTTGATAAGTCTGTATCTCAGTCTTTGACCTACATGAACGCAGGCAAGGCTTTGGATGTCATTCCTACCCACGTAGGCGGCTTCCCCAAATTCCTTTGCCTCTCTCAGCCTCTGGATCCCTATATCAATATCCAGAATATCGGTAACTCCCCCGGCGTAGATAACATGACCCTGGAGGAGACCAAGTGGGCCGGTACCTACCGCTGCATCTCTGCCATCGGTGCCGTAAACGTGCTGTGGTACAATCAGACCATGGTAGAGCAGTTGGGTCTGAAGGACCCCCATACCACTTGGCAGCAGGGTGAGTGGAACTGGAATACCTTTGAGGCTTTCGTTAAGAGCGTGCCAGCTACCAACCCCGATGGTAAGGC
>JAFTZM010000030.1 GCA_017464525.1 Clostridia bacterium | reverse complement strand
TGTTCATTTTCGTTTTCCTCCCTTATAGTGATCAGTATTTTCAAAAATTTTTTCATGCAAATGCACCTCTTGTGGGAAACTGTAAAAAACGCAGAGCATCTCCGTAAAGGGAGAAAGCTCTGCGTCTATGCGTCTGGCTTTATGATTTTGATTTTCTGATGATCTGCGCTGATGATCACTTCCCGCTTGCATTTGGGACAAAACAGGGGATAGTTTTGAAGAACTGTGTCCGGGAGCAGCTTCACACGGGTCTTACCGCCGCAAAGAGGACAGCAGACAAAGGTAGATTCCATGCTCAGCCCTCCATCTTGGGAACAGGGGTGGGCATATTCAACCTGCCGGACTTGGCATAGAACAGCATTGCCATAAAATCCTGACCCAACATCTGGATGATCTCCTCCTGAGAGAACCGGCACATACCGGTGGCACACAGGGCACCGATGCCGAAGGTGTAGATCCAAACATGCTCAAACAGCGCCCTGGCATCCTTTTCGGAAAGCCCATAGTCCCGCTGGATCACATCTACGCAAAGCCGCGCCACATCACCCAGCCGCTCCACAATGCCTTCAAAGTCTGTTGCGCCGGCATTTTCGGACATGTACACCAGCTGATACAGCTTCGGCTCTTCCACAGCAAAGAGAATCATCTGCATACCGACCTGTTTGAACACCGGGGTGTAGTGCATGGCTTTTTCGGCATAGCTTTCAAACCGTTTCAGTGCGGCAGCCCGAACTTCCTCCTGTACTTCATCCATGGAGCTGAATACCGTAAAGATGGGTCGGGCAGAACTGCCCAATCTGGCACCCAGCTCCCGGGCAGTCAGTGCTTCGATTCCTTTTTCGCTGACCAACTCCAGTGCGGCAGCAACGATCTCTTCTTTCGTAAACTTCGGCTTCGGAGGCATATGTAACTTCCTTTCTAAAACTATCGTTTTGCATCATTTGTTTTATTATAACCGACAGATCAACCAGTGTCAATCCCTTCTGCATAAAAAGAGAATGCACCAATTCGAAAAATTTATACTGATATTCAATTAAAACCTTTAAGGCGAAGCATTGAAGGTTTTAATATAAAGATCATAATGAGACGGGATTGTGTTATTTTCCATCTCGAAAATAACACAATCGACAACGCCGTTAAGGCGGTGTCTTTCAATTTGAAAAGAGTATTAGACAATATCATCTGGTGTGATACATTCATAAACAGGGTGTACGCTGTGCATCACATGATCATCGACTGCGCGTAAAAGCCTGCACCCGGAACACAGAAAAAATCGGACAGCAAACAAAAAAATGCCCCTGATGCATGAAACTACATCAGGGGGTATTCTTATATCTGTAATAAAACGCAACGTCTTTCTGCCGGTACTGCTCCTCGATTAGATTCGTAATCTCCGGATCCTCCGGCAGCCCCAGCAGCCGCAGGGCAACAGGCAGCATGAAGTTGTGCGCCGGTTCCATGGGCAGCTCCATACTGCCGTCGAACATCGCCAGCAGGAAGGCGCTGACTGCCGCACCGTAGATCCTGGCTTCCATTTCCTTCGTTGGGCTTTGGGAGATTGCCAGATAGTATTCCCGGGAGCTGTGATCCAGCGCCGCCGGCAGATCGACCTGATCAGTCCTGACACGAAGCATCGGGCGCGCCATATCCCTGTATCGCGTCACATAGTTCTCAATCAGAACCGGAAGGTCTTCCGCTTTGGCCTGCGCCCAGGCGGCGTGCTGTTCCTTCCAGGTCAGGCAGAGTTCCCCCTGAAGCTTTTCGGCGACCTCATA
>JAFTZM010000029.1 GCA_017464525.1 Clostridia bacterium | reverse complement strand
TGTTCATTTTCGTTTTCCTCCCTTATAGTGATCAGTATTTTCAAAAATTTTTTCATGCAAATGCACCTCTTGTGGGAAACTGTAAAAAACGCAGAGCATCTCCGTAAAGGGAGAAAGCTCTGCGTCTATGCGTCTGGCTTTGTTATTTTGATTTTCTGATGGTCTGCGCTGATGATCACTTCCCGCTTGCATTTAGGACAAAACAGGGGATAGTTTTGAAGAACTGTGTCCGGGAGCAGCTTCAAACGGGTCTTGCCGCCGCAAAGGGGGCAGCATACGAAGGTAGATTCCATGCTCAGCCCTCCATCTTGGGAACAGGAGTAGGCATATTCATCCTGCCGGACTTGGCATAGAATAGCATTGCCATGAAATCCTGCCCCAGCATTTGGATGATCTCATCCTGAGAGAACCGGCACATTCCGGTGGCACACAGCGCACCAATGCCAAAGGTGTGGATCCAAACGTGTTCAAAAAGCTGCTTTGCTTCCGGCGCACGCAATCCATAATCCCGCTGTATCACGTCCACACAGACATTCGCCACATCCCCCAGCCGCGAGAAGATATCCTGAAAACTGGCAGCACCGGAATTCTCTGACATATACAGCATCTGGTACAGCTTGGGTTCTTCCACAGCAAAGAGGATCATCTGCATGCCCACCTGCTTGAACACAGGGGTATAGTGCATCGCTTTTTCGGCATAGCTTTCAAACCGCTTCAGCGCAGCAGCCCGCACCGCCTCCTGCACCTCTTCCATCGAATGAAACACGGTAAATATCGGCCGGGCAGAGCTGCCAAGCCGTGCGCCCAGCTCTCTGGCCGTCAGGGCTTCCAGCCCTTTCTCGCTCACCAGTGCCAGGGCGGCTGCAACGATCTCGTCTTTTGTAAACTTCGGCTTCGGGGGCATCCGTATCTTCCTTTCCGCAACTATTGTTTTGCATCATACGTTTTATTATAAACGCAGTACGGCCTCATGTCAATCGTTTCCCTTTCAAAATTCCGCTTCAAACGCAGCTTACTTTTTCCGGCATATGCACCGGCAGGAACACTTTTCGGCTTCAGCACCGGCGGCCTTCCATGTACGATTGGGGCAAGACCGTAGGCCAAAAGCGTTTTTTCGATATGCAGAAAAATCGCCAGAAAAATCGCATTCCGAACTTTTGGATAAACAAAAATCGGAAATTTGCTGTTTTACAAGCAAATTTCCGATTTAATTGTTCGTATGACCTTTAGATATCATTTTTCAGCCACTAAAAACGGCATGCCAAACTTCAACAAACTAATATTTCATTCGCAAGTTTCGACAACGCCAAAGTGTCAGTCCATATAGCCGGAAAGATCATCATTGCCGATATTAAAGCACTTCTTATGTTGATCTGATTCTTCGACTATTTTGATTATCACACCATCCTCATCGTGCAGATCCTGAAATACTTCCAGCATGGTTTGCACTGTTTGCTCCAATCTCTTGCGCAATACATCAAGATTTCTCAACTCAATTGTTGTAGTTTCATTGTAGCA
>JAFTZM010000028.1 GCA_017464525.1 Clostridia bacterium | reverse complement strand
AACAAGTCCAAGTCCTCGTCCGTTATCCCATTTCATATGAATAGTTCCCATATCGTCAACATGTTCTACTGTTCCTCGGGTGCCGCTTTCAACAGGGTGATGCGGATCGTTCATACTTAATAGCATAAGTCGAGTGCCGGGCGGATAGGCTTCCTTATATCTTTGAGCCTGTCGATGTTGTCTTTCCCAATCGTTCATTTTGTTTTACCTCCTGATTAATAATTCTTTTTTCTTTCTGTGGTCAGTTTGTCTGAATCATATTTGTCATCAATCCTTTCATTATTTTTTATATACTTAATCTCCACAGGGGGAGAAAAAGGTCAGAAAATAAAAAAAGCGGATGCAATGATAATTCATCACATCCGCTTAAAAGCATTTATTAAATTTTATAAATTAGTCTGACGAGTCTGCCCAGCTATCAAAAGATTTAAAGGCGGAAGTATCAAAATTAAACACTTCCGATGCTGGCAACCAAGGTTCATCTAAGCTGAGTTTCTTTCCGTCTAAATAGTGGCCATTATCGTCATCATAGAATAAATCAAAAGAATATAGTTGTTCATCGTCCACAGTTAATTCTAAGTACATACCACTCGCTTTCCCTGAATCACATGGTATACAGTATACTAATGAACATTCGATTTCAGCTATTGTTACTTGCCGTTCTATTCGAGAAGACACGGCATTTTCTATATCCTCTATGTCTAATAAATTTAGTTCTTTAATAATAGTTTTCATTTTTAATCTCCCTAAATATTATTTTGGCACAAATGAAGCACAGTTCGGTGTTTCTTTGTTATGACAAACGCCTCGATGGGCACATTGTAGGCATCGACTACGAGCGCGAAGAACCTCATCGTGATGGGCGGTTCTCGCTGCCGCTTGTTCTCTTAGTTGTTTTTGCCTTGCTTCATATCGAGCATGTTCAAGTGCCTCATCAGAACGCCTTTCAGCTGCGGCTCTATCTAAACGAGCTTGAGTAGCAAGAGAAGATGTTTGCCTTTCTATTGCGGCTGTTCTTTCTCTTTCGGCTTCGGCTCGTTCACTTTCAGCTTGAGCCATGATTCTTGCTCGTTGGTTTTCTGCCTCTCTATCGAGTTCAGCCTGTCGTTCATACATTTCGCGCTCTTTTCGAGCGTTTTCTCTTATTTGTTCAATCTCTTTTTTGGCGAAGAACTCTTGATTTGTTTTTATTATTTGTTCGGGCGTTTCACGGTATAGATTTCTAAAGGAAATAAATTCTTCTGCGATATTGACATACTCATCAATTTCATCTGCACGGAATTCCATGGCTATTTCCGGAAGGTCTGCTTCGGGGTTTGCTTCGATGATTTTTTTTAGTCGCAATAAGAATTCCTCATTGACATATGTAAAATCAATAAAGTTAGAAGAAGCCATTGTTTTTGCTTCTTCAAATTCATCCAAACTTTCCTTTGATACAAGCAACTTAGCAACAGAAGTTCCTTTATTAATTTCCACTGTATTGTTAAAATTAATTGCTGATAGATTGTAATTAATTATTGTACATGGCTTAGAGCCATTTGCCCTACCAATAATACCGAGTTCTGCCAATTCTTCTATGATTTTTGCCGCCCGAGCATATCCTATTTTAAATTTTCTTTGGATAAATGCGGTTGATATTTGTTCTTCGGCTACTGCAATTTCAGCAACATTTTTTATTAATGGATCAAAATCGCTGATAATTTGTTCAGGTGAACTGGTCGATTTTGCGGTGTCATATATTAACTCGTTAATAAAATCGCTATTTATTGCAATCGGTGACTTAGGGAATAAAAAGTCCGTGTATGCCGTATTTGTGACTGAAATGTAGTTTTTTTCCCATTCTCTTAAAATATCTGTTGTTCCAGTAGGGGAAATACTACACAACTCTTTGAACTTTGCTTGGCAAGCGGCGGAAAATCCTTCATCTAATTCTACGCCGTTGTATGAGTGAAAAGGATATGTTTTTTCTATGCCGATTCCATAAAGTTTATTTGGCAACAAGGCCAATAGTTCTAAAAGAAATTTATAGTTCATTAAGGTATAACCTTTTATCGAACTAATGTTAATTTTTCTGCAGACCTGCTTAAAATCATTTAATGCTTGTGAGGAAATTATGTTTCTATCTGTTGCTTTGTCAGATTTTTCTACACCAAGCCAACAGTCCTTACTAATTGAATATTCCTCTGAAAGCCAAAGCAAGACACTTTCTGCACGAGATTTTACTTCGATGTTGCGTCCTTTTGAATTTGTTGTTATAGAATTACTTTCTTTGATTAGCGCTTCAATGTTCTCGGTTATTCTTTTAATTCTCGAATTTAGTTCTTTGATTTCTGTGTTTTCACATTCCTTTTCACACGCTTTCAGCTCTATTTGACACTCGGTAATTTCCTTTTGCAAACTAATGATATCCTCTTGATCTTTAGTTTTATATCCTAAAACCCAACGCAATGGGTCTTTTACATGTTCGTTTGCAAGTTCAAGTTCTTTGTTTAACTTCTTGATTTTTGCTTTGCAGGAGTTGATTTTCTTTTTCTTTGCATCATATATGGCTTGTGCTGTGATTTTTTGCTTTTCAAGAATATCTTTCTCTATTTTTGCCTCATTAATTAATGATTCGATTTCCTTTTTCTTTGTGGTAATAGTTTTAATTTCTTCAATTGCCGGTACAACTGCTTTCAAAGTGTTATTGTTTAGCTGCTCAATGTAATGGTTATACTCATTTTCTAACACTGACATATCATAACTCAAAAACTTATGAAGGTTACTAATATATAAATCAATTTCACTTATGAGTTTGTTGGTATATTCTATAGACATTAAAGCACCTCCTGTTATCATTATAATGATTATAACATCCTTTAAATAAAAATACAAATAAATGGAGGGTGTATTTGAAAAACTCTGATTTTTAAATGATTTTGTTTATTTGGATTTTTAAAAATCATGTGATAAGATTTTATCACAGCAAAATCCTGTAATGATTTTGCCCCTTATTATATTTTATTGGGAGTGGTAAAATGGAGATTAGAAAATACATTATTGAAGAAAATATACTGCAGGATTGTGAAATCGATTATGAATGTGGAACTGGTGATGTTATTATTCCAGATGGAGTCAAAGAAATAGGTCCTGATTTTTTAGGGCTTTATGGTGTTATTGAAGTTCTACATATTCCTGCATCTGTTATCAAAATACACTCCGGAGCATTTTCGGGTTGCGAGCAAATATCGGTTATTACAGTGGATGAAAACAATCCGATTTACCACGTAAGAGGTAATTGCATAATCGAAACAGCAAATAAGAAACTTGTTGTCGGCGGTTCTAACCCTGCAATTGATTCTGATGGTTCTATAGCTGAGATTGGGCCTTATTCTTTTAATTGCAGAAAAATTAAAACTATAGAATTACCTAACACAATAACTTCTATTGATTTCATGGCTTTTTCGTGGACAAAAATTGAAGAGTTAAAAATTCCTGAAAGTGTAAGTTTTATTGATAGTCATGCCTTCGCTCTTAATAATAATCTTAAATCAGTCTTTATTCCAAAGAGTGTCATAAAAATGGGTAATGGTGTATTCACTGGTTGTAACAACCTTAGAGACATCAGAGTTGATAAAGAAAATCCTTCCTACATAAGTATTGAAAATAGCATAATTGAGAAAGTGACAAAATCACTTGTTGCCGCATGTGCGAACTCTGTAATACCAGAAGGTGTTAGGGCAATTCCTGACTTTACAATAACTATGCTCGACAACTGCGAATCAATATATGTTCCTGAAAGTGTTATTGAAATCGGTCAAGCCAACTTTGAATTTTGCTATAAATTTTATAAGGGTAAAAATGGAAACCGTATTGCGTGCCGTCCAAAATTTACAATAAAGGCAAAGAAAAACGCATTTGCAATTGAGTATGCTAAGCAAAAAAACATTCCATTTGCTATCATATAGTAGAAGGGACAAATTATGTTTGATACTTTATTAGATACAATCACGAGTATTGTTGGCGTGACGATATTATTATTCTCAGCGATTAGCATTGTCATGCTCTTTACAAAATCTTTAGTGTGTAAGCATTTAATTAAACTCTCGGGGATAATTATCTATATTCTGTTTATTGTTGGTTGTACTTTTTTTAAGGAATATGTTGAAATAACATTCAACATCGCTTTTGTGACAGCATTAAGTGTGGTTGCAATAATCGCTTTAATATATTTCATAAAGCAAACGAAGAATACCTCAAAAATTATGCTATTACAGAGCGAAACAGAAAGGCAGTGTAGAAATTGCGAACTGTACGAGGAATGCGAAAATTATTATAAACCTAATTGTCTGCATTACAAACCAATTGAAGAAATAGAAGAATAATTTTGTTAGACACAAATATTTAACAATTATAAAAACAAAAAAGGGGCAGACTTTACGAAATAAATCGCAAAATCTGCCCCAAATTATCGTGAATTTTAGTTCAAGTCCCCCCAGCCATCTATTTTAAGGGGATGGCATCTTTTTAATTCAAGTGGTGTTTAGGTAACGAAAAAACCCAGAAACCGTTGTGGTTACTGGGTTTTTCGGGCTGTCATCTATTTTGGTAGCCAACCATGGTTGCGGAGGGAGGACTTGAACCTCCGGCCTCCGGGTTATGAGCCCGACGAGCTACCAACTGCTCTACCCCGCGATATCTGACTTTTGCTCGTCGGTCTACGCCCGACGGCTTCCGTTTGCGGTGACCCAAAATTATCTGCGCCCTGATAGGCTTGAGAATTTCGACCGCTGCACCCGCTAATCTGCTCGCTTCATCTGCCACCGGCAGCGCTTCGCAGTCGCGACCAACTGCTCTACCCCGCGATATCTGAGTGCCTATATAGTATAGCAAGGAAACGGTGATTTGTCGACCCCTTTTTTCAAAAAAGTATTGCAAACCTTCTGCAAGGCTCTTATAATATACTTTGATACTATTATATACCAATTGTGAGCGAAATATTCATGAAAAAGCAACTTTCTTTAGCGTTTACCTTCTGCGGCTGTTTTTTAGGCGCAGGGTTTGTTTCCGGGCAGGAGCTCTGGCAATTCTTCGGCGCCTTCGGTGGCTGGGGATATCTGGGCCTTGCCCTGGCCATGGGGCTGACGGTTCTTTGCGGCTGGCTGATCTTCGCTCTGGCCAGGCGATGCAGCATCCGCACCATGGACCGCTTGATCATCCCTTGGGAACGGGCGGGAATTCTCCGGCGGGTCATCGGCGTCATCCAGATCATTTTTCTATTGGGCATCTTCATGATCATGGCCGCCGGCGCCGGTGCGCTGCTCCGCACCCTCTTTGGGCTTCCCCGCTGGATCGGCTCCCTGGCACTGATCCTGCTGGTGGGCATCGCCGCACTCTTCGGCCTTGGCGGCTTGATCCGCATCTTTGATATTCTGGTACCTGTGCTGGTGGGGCTGACCGTCCTGATCGGCGGCACCGCTCTGCTCCGCAACGGCCTGAGCCTTCCCGCCCCCGAACCGAAAAACAATCCCCTTTTAAGTAATTTTTTCTTTTCCGCTGTCAGCTTTGTGTGTTATAATCTGTTTAGTGCATTGGGAGTACTGCTCCCCCTGGCCCACCGAAGCGAAAAGGGCTGGCCTCTGGGGGTCGCCTTGGGTACCGCCGTGCTAAGCCTGATCGGCCTTTCGGTGCTGCTGCCCATCGGGGAATACAGCACCGCCGAGCTGCCCATGCTGGAGCTGGCCGGCAGCCTCCATCCTGCCCTGAAATACCTCTACGGTCTTTTGCTGCTGGCAGCCATGTTTGCGGCCGGACTCACCTGCCTTACCGGCACCCTGCAGTTTACCCCAAAACCAAAGGCCACCCTCCCCTTTTGCCTGGCCCTATGCTTTGTCGGCAGTATGCTGGGCTTCGGCGGGCTGATCGGCACCGTATACCCCTTCTTCGGATACCTGAGCCTCTTTGGCATCATCAGTATGTTAATTTATTTTATAAGGAGCAAACAACATGGAACTGAAAAGCTTTAACGGAATGAACTACTGGCTTTACACCCCCGCCGCCCCCGGCGCCGGAAAACCGCTGGTCACCTTTCTTCACGGCGCCGGTGAGCGGGGCCCGGAGCCGGAAAAGATCTTTAACATCTCTTTGCCCAAATGGCTGAAAGAGGGCCGCTGGGCTCCCGATGCTTATGTGATCTGCCCCCAATGCCCCGCCGGCTTTGATTGGAACTCTCAGGTGGAGCGGCTGAAATCGGTCATCGATCACGAAGCCAAGGCGCTGCAGAGCGACCGCAGCCGCATCAGCATTACCGGCCTTTCCATGGGCGGCTTCGGCACATGGGCCATGGGCATCCACTACCCCCGCTTTTTCAGCGCCATCGCCCCCATCTGCGGCGGCGGCCTTTCCTGGCGGTGCGGCAACCTGAAGGAGATGCCGGTCTGGGCCTTCCACGGGGAGCAGGATCCCACCGTTCCCCTCCGCAATTCTGTAGAAATGGTGGATTCCGTCAACAAAAACGGCGGCAACGCCCGGTTGACCGTCTTCCATACCGCCGCCCACGGCTGCTGGGATGAAGCCTACGGCACCACCACCGTGCTGAATTGGCTGCTGGAGCAAAAGCGCACCGATTTTGAGGGTCATAAAGGAGACGCCCAATGAAGAAAAAATGGATCATCGGCGGCAGTATCGCCGGCGGGGTGCTTCTGCTTCTGGCAGCAGCGGTCATCCTGTTTTTTGCCAATCAATTTCATATCGAGATGGAGATGAAGGGTGAAGATGTCACCCTGGAATACGGCACCGCCTATGAGGATGCAGGCGCCGAAGCCTACCTCCGCGGCAAGCTTTTTGGCAATAAAACCCTGGCGGTCACCACCGAAAACGGCGTAGACACCGCCAAAATCGGCAGCTACACCGTCACCTATACCGCCTCCCAATGGAAATGGAAAGGGGAAGCCAAACGGACGGTCACTGTGGTGGATACCCAGAAGCCTACCCTCACCCTGAAGGGAGATGCAGCCATCACCCTCACCAAGGGAACTAAATTTGAGGATCCCGGCTATACCGCCGAGGATGGCTATGATGGCCCCCTCACCGCCGCCGTCACCGGAGAAGTCAAGACCGATACGGTGGGGGAATACAAGCTGACCTATACCGCCGCAGACAGCAGCGGTAACACCGCCACCGCCCAACGGACGGTTACCGTCAAGGCCCCGGCGGTCAAAAAGCCCGCTACGGTTTCCGACAGTAACACCGTGGTCCCCGGCAATAAGACCATCTACCTGACCTTCGACGACGGCCCCGGCCCCTACACCGCTCAGCTGCTGGATGTATTGAAAAAGTACGGCGTCAAGGCCACCTTCTTTGTCACCAACAAGCCCAGCTACAACCACCTCATCGCCCGGATGGCCGCCGAAGGCCATGCGGTGGGGATCCATACCGCCAGCCACGATTACAAAAAGATCTACGCCAGCGAGGACGCTTTTTTTGCTGATCAGCAGATCATGCAGGATATCATCACCGCCCAGACCGGCTCCCCTACTAAGCTGATGCGGTTCCCCGGCGGCAGCTCCAACATGGTCAGTTCCTTTAATAAAGGGATCATGACCCGCCTGACCGCCGCAGTCACCGAAAGGGGGATGCGGTACTTCGATTGGAATGTGGATAGCAACGATGCCGGCGGCGCCTCCACCAGCAGCGAGGTGGCAGCCAACATCAAAAAGGGCATCCAGAGCAGCCGCTATGCCAATGTACTGCAGCATGATATCAAAAAATTCAGCGTCAACGCTGTGGAGGAAGTCATCCAATGGGCCCTCGCCAACGGCTACACCTTTAAAGCCCTGGACGAGACCAGCCCCACCTGCCATCACGGAGTGAACAACTAATGAATATTCAAGCAGCCATTTTCGATTTAGACGGAACCCTCATCAATTCCATCATCTTCTGGGATCTCTTCTGGAAGGAGCTGGGAGAAAAGTATCTGCATCAGCAAAATTTCACCCCCGACCGGGAGACCGAGCTGAAGATGCGCACCATGCTCTTCACCGATTGCATCGCCTGCCTGAAGGAGCAATATAGCATCGAAGCACCCCACCGGGAGATGCTGGACCACTTCAATGATCTGCTTTTCCGGTTTTACCGGGATGAGGTTCAGGTCAAGCCCGGTGTCCTTCCATGGCTGGAGCACCTGAAAAAGAACAATATCAAAATGTGTATCGCCTCCGCCTCCGCCCGGGATCTTATCGCCGTTGCCATGGAGCATTGCGGGCTGGAACCCTATATCTCCACCGTTCTGACCTGCGCCGATGTGGGTAAGGGAAAGGATCAGCCGGATGTTTATCAGTTGGCGCTGGATACCTTAGGCACTCCCAAGGAGACCACATGGGTCTTTGAGGACTCTTTTGTAGCCCTCACCACCGCCCATCGCTTTGGGTTGAAGACGGTGGCGGTCTACGATGCAGGGGAACCCCGCCAGCAGGAGATGCAGGCCACCGCTGATCTCTATATCGCCCCCGGCGAAGGACTAAATAAATTGGCAGCAGGATCATTTTGATCCTGCTGCCAGTCTTTTATAATCGATCAGGAAAATACCGATCTCATTGAAATAACGGTGGGTAGAAGGATCTTTAAACAACTCATATTCCCAGACCCTCCGCTGCCAGTTGGCGGTGATGCCCTTGATATCCTCCCCCTCCAGGGAAGGGTGGATATAGGTCTCTGTCACCGCCCCGGGCTCAAAGGAGCGGTAAAGCGCAAAAATATAATCCCGGTAATTCGCAAAGGACTCCCTTTGAGGGCCATTCCAATCCCCGGGCAACAGATAATCCGGTGTAGCAACCCCCAAGGAGGCGGCATAAGCCGACATCTCCTCCAAAAGTTGCCGCACCGTTTCCCGATCTAACGCCACCCCCAGCGTCTGATTGCGGTACTGCGCCTCGCTGAATCGGGCAGGAAAGCGGAAGGGCAAGCCATACTCCCCCGCCAGCCCGATCACCCCCCGAAGCAGATCAAACCGCCCGGTGGTGATGCCGTATAAGGAGCCCATGTGGTTATCCAGATGAGAGGGCTTGACCCCCAGCCCCATCAGTTTTTCGATCTGCGCCCGTAGCTCCTCCAGAATATCCTCTGCCACCGCCTGCCGCTCAAAATCCGGAACATCAGGGTAAAAAACCGCTTTTTCCGTCAAAGGCGGCCAACGGTCGGTGGTGGTCAGATGCACCCCCACCGCAAACTGTGGATTTTCCCTTGCAAACGCCGCAGCCTCCTCCGCCCCGGGGCAATGGGTCATGATGGTGGAGGAAGAGATCCCGCCGCAGCGAAACAGCTCCATGATCGCCAGATTCTGGCTGTGGCAGATGCCGAAATCATCGGCATTTAAGATTACATACCGTTTCATCTGCTCATGGAATAGGGCAGCTGTTCATCGGTGAAGGTCTGGCCCGAGGGGGTGTCGCTGAGTTCAAATTTCAGGGTACCGCCGGCTTTGAGGTCGGCGTGCTTGAAGAAGGCGGTCTCTACCTTCTTTCCGTTCAGGCAGATAGAGGAAGCATATACACCCTCGTTTTGGGTCTCCAGCGTCAGTTTGTTGCCGTTATCCAGCGTGATAACGGCTTTTTTCACACTCGGAGAGCCGATCACATACTCATCCGCACCGGGGCAGACCGGGTAAAAGCCCAGCGCAGAGAAGATATACCAGCCTGCCATGGAACCGTTGTCCTCATCCCCGGGGAAGCCCTGGGGCTCTGCCTTAAAAAGCTCGGCGCAGGCTTTGCGCACCCAGTAGGCGGTGCGATCCCGATCCCCCATGCAGGAGAAAAGATAGGGCACATGGAAGGAGGGCTGATTGGAAAGGGCCAACTGCCCGAAGCCCTTCAAAAGGCTCATCTCGCTCATCTCATGGATCTCCCGGTTATAGCCGTAGGCCCGGAAATAGGGCGGGGTATCGAAAAGCTGCTGAATTTTATCGAGGAAGGCCTCTCTGCCCCCCAGCAGCTCTGCATAGCCCATAAAATCGTGGTAGATCCCGAAGGAGCATTGCCAGGGGCCTCCCTCGGTATAATCGCCGCCCCAATCGAATTCGGTGAAATCCGGCCGCATTTCGCCGTCCCGATTTCTGGCCCGGATAAAGCCGGTCTCCTCGTCAAAGAGGTTGCGGTAATTCTGAGCCCGCTCCAGCATAACAGCGGCGGTATCGTCGTCCCCGAACACCTGCGCCAGCTGACCGATGCAGAAATCCCCGTAGGCATAATCCAGGGTCTTGTTGACACTCTCATGATAGGCATCGGAAACATAGCCCAACTCCAGATAATCTGCCAGACCATCCCGGCCCATAGAGGGATTATCGGAAAGGTTCTCGGCGTGCTGCAGCAGGGACTCCAGCATCTCCCGGAGCATCCCGGAATCGGTCACGACCCCCTTCACCGCCGCATCGGCAAATACCGCATCGATGGCGGTGCCGGGCATACAGTTGACAGCGCAGGGGGACATCCACCGGGGCAGCCAGCCCCCTTCCCGGTAAAAGTTCAGAAAGCCCTCGCACATCTCGGCGTACCGAGCCCCCAGAATGAGGGAATATAAGGGATAGACTGTCTTATAGGTATCCCAGAAGCCGTTATCGGTATACAGTACTCCGGGCAGCACCTGGCCGTTGGCGGGGCTGAAATGGCGGATCTCCCCATCGGGGCAACACTCATGGAACACCCGGGGGAACAGGAACATCCGGTAAAGGCAACTGTAAAAGGTGGCCATCACCGGCTCCTCCGCCTGGATCTGAATTTTGGAAAGATAGCCTTCCCACTCCCCCTCCGCTCTGCTGCGGAGCGTTTCAAAGGAGGTATCTCCCACCTCGTTTTTCAAAGAAAATGCCGCAACCTCCGGGCTGATAAAGGAAGTAGCAAAGCGGCACTCCACCTGCTCCGGCATCCCTTTGAAGGCCAGCTCGATGAGATTGTCCTCGCCGTAGGAATTTTCCCGATCCAGCTCTGCATCAAAGGTAAAGATGCCGTACATCCGGAAATTCTCCGGTAAGTTCTCGTTGCGGGCATCCCGGAACTGCTTGCTGACACAGCAGACGGTATTCTTCTCCCAATCCACTGTATAGTCCCCGTCCTTCAAGTCCAGCACAAACCGGCGGGTACGGTCCCCCGGGAACCGGGAATCAGTGTTCCAGCAGCTGCGCAGCACACCCCCGCGCAGGGTAGGTACCAGCTCTGCCACCACCCCATACCGGCTCAGCGGCATTTTGAGATAGGCAGGCGAAAAGACCGCATCCCGGGGATCATAGCTGCTGAACCGGCGCAGACCGTCGTGCACCCCGGCCATGGGTATCATGGTCAGGGCAGCATAGTCCCCGATCCAGGGGCTGGGCTGGTGGGTCAGGCGAATACCGTAGCACCGGATATCATCCGCATGAAAAAACCAACGCTCGTCCCCGCTGCGGCTCTGAACGGTAAAGTGGTTCATCCCAAAGGGCACCGCCGCCAGGGGCAGGGTATTGCCGCAGGAACGGTCCGGCACCGAATGCGTCCCCATCTTGATATTCACATAATTCAGATATTTCATAAAAAGACCTCCGGAAAATGATATAATCATTATATCATTTCCCGGAGGAAAAAGCAATCTACTTTTTAGCGGGGGTCATCAGGTCAGCCAGGGTCACCCCGTCGAAATAATCATTGATGATGGTGTGAAGCTCGCTCCACATGGGCAGAGTGCGGCAATCTGCCGCCCGCTCGCAGGGCTCTGTTCCGCACTCCAGGCAGGATACCGGCGCCAGAGAGCCCTCGGTCAGCCGCAGGATATCCCCGATGCGGTATTCCTTCGTCGGCCGGTTCAGCCGGTAGCCGCCCCCCTTGCCGTGAATTCCTTCCACATAGCCGTTTTTGGAAAGAATGGTCATGATCCCTTCCATATACTTCTGGGAGATCCCCTGCCGGGCGGCAATATCCTTCAGCGGAATAAAGCCTTCCGGGTGCTCTGCCAGATCCATCATCACCCGCAGGGCATACCGCCCCCTGGTTGAAACGATCATAGGTGGCACCCCTCGCAATGGGCACAATCAGGAAATTGGCTGTGATCATACTCGATGCCGTTTTGATCGTAATAATCTTTAATGGCCGCCTTGATGGCCTCCTCTGCCAGCACAGAGCAATGCATTTTATGGGGAGGCAGACCGTCCAGCGCCTCTGCCACCGCCTTATTGGTCAGCTGCAGAGCCTCGGCCAGGGGCTTGCCCTTGATGAGCTCGGTGGCCATGGAGCTGGAGGCGATGGCGCTGCCGCAACCGAAGGTCTCAAACTTCACGTCCACGATCACATCATTTTCAATCTTCAGATAGATCTTCATGATATCTCCGCATTTGGCGTTTCCCACCTCGCCCACACCGTTGGCATCCTCTAAAACGCCTACGTTGCGGGGATTGCGGAAATGATCCATTACTTTTTCGCTGTATAATGCCATTTTCTCACCTCATTTAATGATAAATTCCTGGGTTTGCTGCAGCGTACGCCATACCGGCGACATATTCCGCAGGTAAGCCACCACCTCGGTGACAGCCTGAATGATCTTTTCCACCTCTTCGGCGGTATTTTCATGGCAAAGAGTCAGCCGCAGAGAGCCGTGGGCGATCTCATGAGGCCGCCCCAAGGCCAGCAGCACATGGCTGGGATCCAGAGATCCGGAGGTGCAGGCCGAGCCGGAGGAGGCTGCAATGCCCCGGTCATCCAGCAGAAGCAGCAAGGACTCCCCTTCGATCCCCTCAAAGCAAAAATGCACATTGCCCGGCAACCGCTTTTGGGGATCGCCGTTCAGCAGGGAATGGGGAATTTCCGCAAGCCCTTGGATCAGCCGATCCCGCAGGGCAGCCAGCGCATCATTATTTTGGATCCTACCGCAAGCCTCCTCAAAGGCCGCCGCCATTCCCAGAATGGCAGGCAGATTTTCCGTGCCTGCCCGGCGGGCACGCTCCTGCGCGCCCCCTTCAATCAGATTGGTCAGGCGGATCCCCTTGCGGGCATATAATACACCCACCCCCTTGGGGCCGTGGAACTTATGGGCGGAAAGAGAGAGCAGATCGATATTTTCTGCCTGCACATCAATGGCCAGATGCCCGGCCGCCTGCACCGCATCGGTATGGAACAGCACACCCTTTTCCCGGCAGATCGCCCCGATCTCCGCAATAGGCTGTACGGTGCCGATCTCATTATTGGCATACATCACACTCACCAGGCAGGTGTCCTCCCGGATGGCGTTTTTCACCTGCTCGGCAGTCACGATCCCATCGGCGGGAATGGGCAGCAGAGTGACCTCAAAGCCCTCCTTCTCCAGCCGGGAAAGGCTGTGAAGCACCGCATGATGCTCAAAAGCGGTGGAAATGATATGCTTTTTGCCCTTTTTCTCCCCCAGCCTCGCCGCCGAAAGTAGCGCCTGGTTGTCCGCCTCACTGCCGCCGGATGTAAAGGTGATCTCCTTCACATCTGCATTCAGCAGCTTTGCGATCCGGGCACGGGCATCTGCCAGCAATTCCGCTGCCTTTTGCCCCTCTGAATGGAGGCTGGAAGGGTTTCCGTAGTACTCCATGGCCTCCAGCATGGCACTACGGGCAGCAGCACTGATCTTCGTGGTTGCTGCGTTATCTGCATAAATTCTCATTTTTATTCCTCGTATCTTTCTGCCTACTCGTTTAGTAGGTAATTGTATGATACCATCCTTTTCCCCTTTTGTCAATAGATTAATACAAAATATTGCAATTCCCTTAAAATCGTGCTATACTTAGTATATCATTTTGAAAGGAAGATACACAATGGCAACAATGCAACTTACCCCCGAGCAGCAGTCGATCTTAGACGGTGCAAAGGGCGAGACCCTTGCAAAGGTTATGAAGACCCTCGTGATGTACGGCGAAGCCTTCGGTGCCACCAAGATGGTGCCGGTCACCAGCGAAAAGGGGCATCTGGTCACCAGCTTTGGCCTGAAGGCCATGGGGGCCGTTTACGAGCTGATGGATCAGCTGATCGAGGCCGGCGCTGTTTCCGGCCAGCAATTCTCCGTGGATCCCAAGCCGATGGATCCCAATGTTCCCGCCAGCTTTCTGGAAAAATTTGTATTCAATAAATTCATGTATACCCGGCAGAACAGCTACGATGAGCAGCTCCGGAAGATGGGCCTGCTGAATGATGATGCCTACACCTGCGCCTGCTATCTGGAAGAGGTAGGCAATGTCCCCAAAAAGGGCGAGGTGCTCTCGTGGGCGGAATCCAGCGCCGTTGTGTTTGCCAATTCCGTGTACGGTGCCCGCTGCAGCCGCAACTCCGGTATCATTGAGCTGTTCGGTTCCATTGTGGGCTATGTTCCCTATTTCGGCCTGGTGACCGATGAGGGAAGAAAGGCCACCTGGATCGTGGAGATCAAAACCGAAAAGATGCCCGAAGCGCAGGTGCTGGGCTCTGCCATCGGCATGAAAGTGCTGGACGCTGTCCCCTACATCAAGGGCCTGGATCAATGGATCGGCACCGAGCTGAACGGCACCGCCAAGGCCTACCTGAAGGATTTCGGCGCCGCCACCGCCTCCAACGGTGCGGTGGGTCTCTATCATGTGGAAAACCTGACCCCCGAAGCGGTGGAGCAGGGCGAAAGCCTCATCGCCGAAGGAGCCCAGACCTATGTGATCGACGATGCCGAGCTGCAGAGAGTCATGGATAACTACCCCGTCATCTGGAAGGATCCCGATGCTACCCCCAAGCTTTGCTTCATCGGCTGCCCCCACCTGACCTATGATCAGCTGGTGGATTGGACCGAAAAGGTAGAAGCCGGGCTGAAGGAGAGCGGCAGAAGCAAGGTGGCCATTCCCACCGTATTCACCACTCCTCCGGCGGTGAAGGAAAAATTCGAAAAGACCCCCTACGCCGACCGCCTCAAGGCCACCGGCGTGATCTTAAGCTACATCTGCCCGCTGATGTATATGAACAACCCGCTGGCAGGCAAAAAGCCGGTGATCACCAACTCCAATAAGCTGCGTACCTATACCTCGGCCCGCTACTACACCAACGCCGAGATCTTAAACTACATCACCAAGGGGGAAAAATAAGATGAAACAGTTCAAAGGACGTGTTGTAACTCCCGGTACCTGCGAGGCTGAAGCCCTGGTTTCCCACGGCGGCCTGAATACCCTTGCCTCCTTCCAGAAGGCGCTGCAGTTCGGCGATAAAAAAGCCACCTGCGGCGATCAGAATAACCCCGATCTTTACGGCAAGGAAATGGTGGGTAAGGCCCTATGCCTGCCCATGACCATCGGCTCCACCACTGGTGGAATGGTGCTCTATTGCGCCAACGCCATGGGCCGAAACCCCGCCTGTATGCTCTTCTCCAAGCCCATCGACTCTCTGGCTGCCGCCGGCGCCATCCTGGCCGATGTCTGGACGGATAGCTCCATGCCCACCGTCGACTGCTTGGGGGATGAATTCTTAGAGACCGTCAAAACCGGCGACCGCATCCGGGTCGAAGAAGACGGCACCGTTACCATTCTGTAACATAAAAAAGACCGACTCTTTCGAGTCGGTCTTTTTTCTTTTATGCCGAGATCACTCTCAGAAGGCAAACTGCATCATAGATGGTTATTCTTCCATCGCCGTTCACATCGGCAATCTCTTCCTCCAGTTCAACCGGATCTCCCACCAGATACTGCATCAGCAAAATTGCATCTGCAGTATCCGCCTTGCTGTCTGCATTAATGTCGTTGGGGATCCGCTGGAATTCGGCGGTATATCCTTCCTCCGTCTGCTTCCATCCCCTAAAGAAAGAACCGGGCTTGGCAGGCTCCCCGACCTCCCCGATCACCGCTCCGGAGCTATCGGTATAGCGCACAGCATACTCTGCCCCATCAGCCGTATAGATCACCTTCCGGGCGGCCAGATCGGTCTCGTTGGCCAAAGCCAGCTTGCCGTTCTTCATGGCCTTGCCGGTGAGATAAGCCAGCTCACCGCTGCTCAACTGCGCCTCGGTGGCGGCGATCCCCTCGCTGGGAGATGCGTACAGACTGTAGGTATTATCAAAGATCGGGTCATTATTGGCCTGGAAACAGCCGTAAATGTTCAGCTCTTTTTCGCAGAAAATACTATCATTGAAGTAAGATTTCCCGCCGTACCAGAACTGCCCTACAGCGGCACCGCTGGCATACTCATTGTTAGCCACATTCAAGGTGTTGCCGTAGGTGAAGCAACCTTCAATGGTGCCGATATAGCAGTAGCCCAGCAACAAACCGCTGCGGTTCAAAGCATTGATCGTATTATTAATAACATAGCAATCGGTGATGGTCGCCTCCGCCATCTCCCCGATCAGACCGCCCACACCGCCGTTAGCGGCGGTATTCAGGGTACTGCCCTCCAGAGAACAGCGCACCATTTTGGTCAATCCCCCACCCCGGCTCTGGTTGTAGATATACCCTACCAGACCGCCGGCGGTACGATAATCGCTGTTGGATTTAAAGGTGCTGTTCACCACATGAACATCCTCAATAAGAGAATTACAGATCTTCCCTACCAGCATTCCGGAATACCGGGCGCCGGTCATATTGACACCGCTCAACGTAAAGTTCTTCACAGTGGCATTTTTCAGCGCCACGAAGAACCCACCCCAAGAAGATGTACTGGAAATATTCAAACCGGAAATGGTGTGTCCCTGGCCGTCGAAGGTACCGGCAAATACCTTGGTGGTATCCTTTCCGGTGGCGGTCTCGGGATCACCTGCGCCGATCATAGCAAAGGAGGCTGTGCCGCTCATATCAATGTCATTCAGCAGAATAAAGGTATAGCCTGCAAAATTAGTCCCCTTGGAAAGAGTAGCCAACTTGTTCAGCTCCTCCGGTGTGGAGATGGTGAAGGCTTTGGCATCGGGATGCGCCTCAAAGTCTGCCAACGGCCAGGGACTTCCTTCGTCCCCATCGTAAACAGAAGCGATCACCGGGTACCCCTCATCTCCCTGCACCCAAGTGGCAGTATCTGCATAATAACCGGTATATTTCCGGTCATTGAGCAAACCGGCAAGATCAGTACCGATCTCCTTGGCAGAAAGCGCCGCCGGCGCCTCAGCACCCTTAGCAGCATAGCCATCGGTTACCGTATCCCGGCTGGTGCCGGTCTCCGCACTCCCCTCCAGCCAATAGTTATTATAGGAAAAATAACTGTTATCGCTGCTCTGGGGATCATCATACAAAGCAATGGCGTTTACATCATGATCTTCCGCACTTTCCTCCGTATAGATCCGGCCGATATTAAAGCAGTTACTGATGCGTGCCATATTGGTGGTGCATTGCGCCCAATTGGTAATGCCGCTGGCCCGATGCTTGCCGTACACATCGCCGGTATTATAGCACCCAACAAAGCTTGTTCCTAATTGCGCCCGAGCCACAAGCCCCGCAAAGCAACTGTTTCCGACGCTGAGCATATAGGGATGGGTCACATCAGCGCGGTTCCACACATGGCGGAACTTGGTGCTATCGGCTCTGCCGGCCACCGCTGCCACACCATTGAAATCTTCGTAAGAACAGCCGTAGGTCGGGCTGGTGCGGTTGGTAATATATCCAATCACAGTTCCGCTTTCAATACCGAAATTGCGGATATCCCCATCGGCAACGTAGACAAAGAAGCCCGTGCCGGTACCGCTGGTATCATCGATCAGCAGATGGGAAACGGTATGCAGATGGCCGTCAAATTTCCCCTTGAAGGGAACCTCATTGCTGCCGATCATGCCGAAATTCACATTCTTCATATCAATATCGGCGGTCATATGGAATTCCATCCCTGCGCCGGAATGGGTCTTGCTCCAGGCCGACCACGCCTGCAGATCTGCAAGATCATTGACCGACCATTTGGTTACCTCAAAGAATTGCTGATAGATCTCCCGTAAAGAAACAGCGGGATAATTCTCCGCATCCTCCGCCAGCGTCAGGGCGTTCAGTCTCGCGGTCAGCGCCGTTACCGCCTGATCTACCGTGTCCTGCCCGGCAGAAGCATCCTCCAGCACCACTCCGGCAGCGTTCAAGGCCGCCGTAAATGCTGCCGGTTCGGTAAAGGCCTGCCCATTCATCAGGGCTGCACGATCGTACAGTTCTCCCAAAATGGTTTTATCAGCCGTGTGTGCAGTCAAGGTAATAACGGTGTCGGCCTCTGCTGTAAAGGAGGTCTGCTCCGCTGTGTAACCGTAAGGAACCTCCACCTCATAAACCGTACCGGCGTTCACATAGTTCACCCGGCCTCCCACCGTGATCTTTACCACTTTGCCTTTTCCGGCAGGGGTATCTTCATACTGCCCCCAAGCTCCCAATGCATAAGCGGCTGCTCCGCTGGCCAGCTCCTCTGCGGTAAAATCATCGGCATCCCAGCAGTTTTCCCCGGTCAGGGTCAGATCGGTGGTGCCCAGATCATAGGCGCCCTTCAACGCCATCTTACCGCCCCGGATCACACAATAATTGCCGTTCAGCGCAACCTCAAAATTCAGCCCGAGATCAGCGATCAGCGCCAGGCGGCCATGCAGCTTATCCAGATCGATATCGCATTCCAAGGCCGCCTCAGAACCACCGCCCAGCAGCCAGCTGAGGAACTCCTCGGCGCTGCCGATGGAGGTGTCAAAACTCCAATCCATATGGCGGCCGCCGTCCTTCAGGGAACGCTTGATATCTCCCTTTTCGGTGTGGAAGATCAACTGCTTTTCCTCCACCGTCACGGTTTCGGTATTGTTGATACTGCTCTGATTTTCAGCAGTCTCTGCGCCATGCAGGCTGCCATCGAAAATGCAGTTCAGGAAGGTTGTATTTTCGGCACGCACCGCAAAAGACACCGCCTTACCGCCCCGGGCGATCACCACAGCCCCGTTCATGCAGTTTTCAAAGGTACAGTTTACGGCATCGCCCGCCAAAGCGGCCGCATCTCCCTCCCGGATCACGGTACCGGAGAGATTCAGATTTTTAAAAAAAGCATTTTCTGCCCGTTCAAACAAAGCCGTTCCGGCAACAAATAACCCATCGATGGTAAAGCCGTTCCCGTCCAGCGTGCCCATAAAAGCAGCGCCGGGGGTCAGTATCTCGTTGTTCAAGTCAATATCGGCGGTCTGTACCAGCGTCTTGCCGGCATAATTCTCCCCGGAGGCCAGGATCGCTTTGAATTCTTCTGCCGTTCCAAAGGAAATATCATCTGCCGCAGGGGCCGCAATGCCGCCTTCCTGCTTCAAGTCGCTGTCGGCAGTCGTAAAGGTATACTCCAGCCCGTTGGATGTCTCCCGGTATAAGCTGTCCACTCCTGTGATCTTCGCCGTATAGGCGGTGTTGCTGCGGAGAGAGACCGCCACCGAGAGGGTTCCGGGCAACGGCTCTTCAAAAAATCGAGAACCGGTATAATAGGTCTCTGTCCTCATACCGTCCGAGATCTCTACCTTATAATATAGCATGGCTTCCTCGGATTCAGCCCGGTCAAAGATCAGCGTATTGCCATTTTCCAGCCGAACAGCAGCATCTCCCTCAAAATAGGGAAACCCGCCGGTATTCCGTGCCTCATATGTATAATTCCAGGTAGATGGATCCCATGCCTTCGGGATGGAATACACCAGCGTCTCACCGGAGCCGTTGCCTTCCTTCAGCAATTCACCGGTCAGGTTATCCATATAACGGATGGTGACCGCTCCCGAAGCGGTGACCTCCACGATAGAATAGGTGGAAAGCTCATAGGTCGCCACCTCCTGGTTATTGCCATCGAAATAGGAGGTGTAGGATACCGCTCCGTCATAGACCTCAGTATAATCCTCCTGCCAGATGGAGCGAGCCTGGCGGGGATCCCGGTGCACATGAGCATTCATGGCGATGACCTGCGGATAATCGTCCAGAATGTCCGATACCGCAAAGGAGCCCCATCGCTGGGAATAATCCAGCGCCCCCACCTCGGGATAATGATACACCACAAAGATGGGCTGCTCCGGATCCTCCGCCACCAATGCCTCCAACTGCTCTTTCAGCCACTCCCGAGCGTTGTTGCAATGGTTATAGGCATTGTTGGTATTGGTCATATCGTTGGAGAGGGTGATGACCGCAACCCCGTTCAGCTTGGTCAGGTAGGAGCCATAGCCCCAATCTGCCGCAATATGATCGCCGGAGGTACCAAACGCATCGGCGATCATGGCATTCAATTCATCCTCTGTGACGCGGAGCTTGGTGCCCCAGGAATCGTAAATATCATGGGTACGGGCGAGGGTCAGCAGAAACTTGGACTCCTCCCGGATATTTTCCTGCACCCCTTGCAGAAAAAGCTCCCATTGGGTCAAATTGACCCCGTCTGTAAAGCTTCCGTCCACACTGTCGCCGTTAAACACAAAGGCGTCGATGGTCCCGCCCCGGCTTTCAGCATAGGCGTAAGCGGTTTCAAACACCTTGGGCAGCCGCTCCTGATTGGAGGGGATCTCTTCATTGGTGTGCACATCGGATGCCACCACAAATCGGGTGACCACCGGATCCGCCTCCTCTGCCCCGGCAGCAAATACGCACATATTCGCCCCCAGCAGCAGCGAAGCCGCAAAGGCCACCGCACGAATCAAACCTTTCTTCATTTTCTGGATCTCCTTTCACTTTTTATTTAATTTTACTAAAATTATTTAAAAATGAACATGGAAGATTTCCACTTATATACAGAAAAAAGTTAGACTTGACTTTTATTTTATATTCTGTTACTCTTTTTTATGAGGTGATAAACATGGACCAACAATTAAAGGAATGCCTTGAAAACCAAAAAATGAATTATATTCTCCCCTTCCTCTGGCTCCACGGCGAAAGCCACGAAGAGCTGCGGGAGGAGATCCTTGCCATCAAGCAGAGCGGCTGCCTCAGCTTTTGTGCAGAAAGCCGCCCCTACCCCGATTTCTGCAGAGCGCAATGGTGGGAGGATTTTGGATTTATCTTAAAGACCGCCAAGGAATTGGATATGAATGTCTGGCTGCTGGACGATAAAAAATTCCCCACCGGCTTTGCCAACGGCGGCACTCTGAAGCATCCCGAACTGCGGAAAAAGACCATCCTTTGCGAAAAGGTAGATGTGCAGGGCCCCCAGCAGGACGTGGCCCTGATCTACGACTATTACTGCCGCCATGGGGAAAAGTTGCTTGCCGCCGTAGCCTACAAGCGCACCGGCAAGGGCGTAGACTGCGCCGGCGAGCCCATCGATCTGACCCCCACCGCCGAGGACGGTCTGGTGCGTTTCGATATCCCCGATGGAATGTGGCGGGTGTTCTTCCTGCTGGAATCTCAGGAGCCTGTCAGCGGCAGACCGGATCATATCGATATGCTGAACCCCGCCTCCACCGAGCTGATGATCAGCGAGATCTATCAGCCCCAGTACGAGCATTTTGCGGAATATTTCGGCAATACCTTCCGGGGCTTTTTCTCCGATGAACCGGGCTTTTTAAACTCCACCGGCAGCTATTACGGTAAATTGGGCCGCAGCACCCCCTACCCCTGGCGTGCCGATCTGCCCGCCCTGATGGGGGAAAAGCTGGGCAAGGCAGAAGCCGAAGTCCTGCTGCTCCTCCCCGCCCTTTGGGCCAACGTCAACGATGTAAGCGCCCTGCGAGTGGCCTATATGGATACGGTGACCGCCCTTTATGCCCAGAACTTCACCGAAAAGCTGGGCGGCTGGTGCCGGGCCCACGGCGTGGAATACATCGGTCACACCATCGAGGACATGGGCTCCTGCTCCCGGATGGGTCACAGCGCCGGCCATTATTTCCGTTGCCTGGATGCGCAGGACATGGCGGGCATCGATGTGGTGCTCCACCAGATCATGCCGGGGCAAAATGAAATGCCCCATACCGCCCGCATCTTCGATCGGATCGCCGATCCCACCTTCTTTGTTTACGCCCTGGCCAAGCTGGGCTCCTCTCACGCCCATCTCAACCCCAACATGAAAAACCGGGCCATGTGCGAGATCTTCGGTGCCTATGGTTATGCAGAAGGCCTGCCCTTTATGAAAAAGCTGGCAGATCATATGCTGGCCAGCGGCATCAACCGCTATGTTCCCCATGCCTTCAGCCCCAAATATCCCGATCCGGACTGCCCGCCCCACTTCTATTCCAAGGGCAACAATCCCCAGTTCGAGGGCTTTGGCGAACTGATCCGCTATATGCAGCGGGTGATCCACCTCTTTGAGGGCAGCATCCATCAAGCCCCCATCGCCCTTTATTACAATGCCGAGTGCGAATGGGCCGGCGATGAGACAGATACCTACTTCTCCGTAGCCAAGGTGCTGACCCAGAATCAGCTGGATTTCGATTTTGTTTCGGAGGATTATCTGGCAGCTGCCGAATTCAAGGATCAGAAGCTTTGCATCAATCAGGAGGAATATTCCCTGCTGGTGCTTCCGGGATGCCGCTATGTGACCCCCCGGATGCGGAAATTCCTGCAAAAAATGGAAGCAGAGTATGTTCCCTTCTATTTCCGTGGCACCGCCCCCGCCGGCTTCGAGAGCCACCTGGAAACAGTGCTTCCCTGCCAGCTGCGGCTGACCGTCCCCTCCCCCCATCTCCGCTATTATCATGCAGCCAGAGACGGCAAGGATATCTATATGTTCAAAAATGACGGTGATACCCCCATTGATACCGTCATCGAACTGCTCCCGGAGGGTGCCGTCACCGTCTACGACGCCTGGAACAACCGAGTGTTCCGGAAGGAGGATCGCCGCCTGACTCTGGACGGTGGCGAGAGTATCATCTGGATCCTCGGGGAAAAGACCGAAGGCCTCCCCGAATATCTCCATCCCATGACCTTGCAGGGCCAGGATGCAGTGCTGCTTTGGGAGATCACCGCCGGGGAGCAGAGCTATTCTGCCTCTCCCCTCTTCAACATCACCGGTAAGGGCGGCCAGACCCGCTTCAGCGGTAAGATCACCTACCGCACCGAGGCGGAGATTCCCGCCGGCACCAAAATGCTGGATCTGGGCACCGTGGGCGAGACCGCTGCGCTGACCCTCAACGGCATCCCCTGCGGCAGCCGCATTGCCCCGCCCTATGCCTTCGATATCAGCGAAGCCATCAAACCCGGTAAAAATACCATCGAGATCGAAGTGGTGAATAACCCTGCCTATTATGAGCGGGATCCCTTCTCCATCTTCATGAAGCTGCCCCCCAGCGGCATCTTAGGGCCTACAAAGTACTTAAAATAATGGTTCCGCTTGTGTAGAAAAGCACCCTTGCAACTTCCTTATGAGAAGTTGCAAGGGTGCCTTTTTATTGTTCAAGTATTTTAGATATCCGAACCTTGATCATAAGGTTTCTGATTCCGCATAATATTTTTCAATAGCAAGCTTTTGGCAGGTCACATCGTGCATCAGTCCGTAAAGCATTTCCGGCACCGTCAGATGCCATGGTGCACTCATAAATCCAAGCAGCTTGCTGTCATCCATATAATTTTTTGCGAAATTCATGGTGCGCAGATTGGAGGTCGGCTCTGCCCAAGTGGAGGCGCAGGGGATCTGATCATAGCCGAGCTGCTCCAGTTTTTTATACTGCATCACCGACGGAGCGGCATACATATCGTCCTCTCCCACGTGGATCGATCCGTAGTGATAGTTGGAAAGCACCACGTCCTTCTCCACCGCCTCGGCAAACTGTTTTTCACTTCCGTAATAATCAAAGACCGAGGTCCCTGCCCACATCCACGGCCGTGCTCCGTTTTTTCGGCAGGCATCAAACAGTTTTTGTGTATCTTCGGCAAATTTTTCAGGGCTTCGGGTGATGATCACCGAATGACCGTTTATATTCTGCGAGGTCCAGTCCTCTTCATCCATCCCAAGATGGAAGAGGGCGGGCCCGTCAAAGAGCTCGCAGGCTTCCTCAATGATATCTCTGCAAAAATCATCGTATTCTTTTGTGCCCACCCGGTACATCATATCCTTCATCCAGGCATTATGGCAGGTTGAAAAATTAAATTTCGGCAACGGCTCCAGGCCGATGGAACGCAGCCGTTTCAGCTCGTTCTTGAATTTTTCTTGAGACCAACTCCCTTTTACCGCCAGTTCAGGGTGCCGACGAAGCTCCACCGCCTCGCCCATATCGATCAGCAGAGTATTGATCTTACAGTTAGGCAAAAAATCAGTTATCTTTTGCCAGGTGGCGTCGTCCGTCACCAGATGATCCCGATAAAGCCAATCAATGCTTTCTTTTTTATAAAGCTTTGCATTGCCGGGCTTTTGCCACATATTTCCGCCAAGATGCAGCAACGATATAAATCTTTTTTCTTTCATCAATTCACCCTCCAATACAGAATTTATTGTAACTGCTTTTTATACTGCTCGATCATCTGATAGATCTGCTCCCGCACCTTGCTGGAATAGGAAGGAAAGGCATCAATGATCACATGAACATCCCGAGAGGCCTTTTCCATCATCCGCGCCTCGCTGATAGATGCCTGGATATTCCGGGTATTATGGATCACCGCATCCAGCAGATCCAGATACGCCCGGTTGCACCGGTGCTTGTCCTCTTCCATGATAAAGGGGGTGATCTGATCGAAATGAGCGATCAGATAGTCGATCCTCTTTTCCTCCTCCAGCCCGGAATAATCTGCGGGAACCGCTTCATAAAACCGGTTCAACATATATTTGATATATTGATACAGCCCATAGCGGCTGAACCGCCGGTGGAAGAAATAGGCTCTCGCCCGCGCCAGATGCAGCCGATCCAGCGTGGAGCGGTGGAGCTCCAGATACCGGCTCAGCTTCTCCCGCTCTACCTCCCAAGCCAGCAGATGCGCATCGGTCTCACTCTCCAGCATCCGGAAGAATTTAATGATCTTTTTGGTCACCCAATCGTTGGGGCAGGAGTTTTCCCACCGCCCGTAAAAATTATAAAGAACCTTTACAGCAGCGGCAAAATCCTCGCTGTCCCGATCCCGGGGACCATCCACATAATCCAGCACCTCGGAATATTTTGCCACCCGGGTGCTGTTTTTCAACTGCTCCAGCAGAAGAGGGCAATAAGGCAGAAAGGCCGCCGCATCCTTCTCGCAATAGAAGGAATAGAGCATCTTCACCGAATTGGGCCGGTAGCCGGTCTGCATCCGCCGGACGATCTCCTCGGGAGAAACTCCCTCCAAAGCGGGATGGATCCGGTTGTCCAAATAAACAGAAAGCAGTTCCTTGCAATGAGCGGCCGCCTCCGATTGGGCATATTGCCCTTCCTCCACCCGATCCCGGATCAGCTGATAGAATTTGCTCTTGCGCTCCTCCTGAATACAGCCAATGGTACAGATCATGGAAATACTGTCCTCCAGCATTTCCATGCTGCTGTTGCGGATGGCGGTGGCAATGGCCTCATCGCAGGCCGCCCGGTTCTGCTCCAGATAAGAGATGATCTCATCCAGAATGCCCTGCGGGCAGGGGTAAGAGGTAAAGCAGATGAGAAAAGCCAGCACCGGATCCTTGGGCTGGAGATAATTGATCAAAAGCTCGATCAGCAGCTTGGTATCGTCATTGAAGATGAAGGTCTCTCCTGCCATCCATTCCATCAAAAATACGGTACGCAGCAGGTAGCCGCCCATCCCCAGCACCGTGCTTTTTCCCACCGTTTTGCGGCGCACAAAGGTGATCAGGCAGGATAAAAATACCGAGGTGGCGCAGGCAGAGAATTCTGCCCGTGAGATAAGCAGAAGCAGAAGCTGCTCCTCTCCCTCCTCCGGCGCACTTCTGCTGATATCAGAAAGCTCCTGCAGCAGCTGCCGCAGTTCCTCATCCTCCCGATATTCCTCGGCCAGAAGCCCGCAAAGCCGGCATACGATGGTGCTCAGGTAATATTTATGCAGGTCATCCGACCGCCGCTCGGCATCATAATACTTGGAATGAAGGTCATTTTTCCGCACCCGGTCGCTGAGTTGATCCATCCGGTCGGCGGTGAAGGTCACCCGTACATTGGTGCAATAGGCATCAAATAGGTATTCGTAATACTGCAACACCACCTGCTCCCCGAAGAAGGTAAGGGCGCTGAAATAAAAGGCCCGGTCCTCATCGGAAAGATTTAAGATGGAGAAGGAATCCGGCCAATCGCTTGTCAGCCGGAACTGATCCCCTCGCTTGGAAACAGCCACCGCCCCCCGCAGTACCCGGCAATGATCGGCGATCATATCCAGATCGCTGTCGTCGGTATCAGGGCAAAGAAGGGCACCGCAGCGCGCCGCCCAAAGTACATGATCGGCAGCAAAAACAGCCGAGCCGGTTCCTTCATAGATCTCCACCGCCAGATGCAGCAGATGCGGCACCAGCCAGTAGGCCCGCGCTTCCCGCAAAAGGCCCAGCAGTTCCACAAACACTGCCTGCCATTGCTCCGTGCGGAAATCCTGCTTCCATCCGCTCTCCCGACGGTCGGCAGGCACCAGGGTAAACAGATAATCGGTGGCCGAATTACAGCGTGCCTCTGCCATCCCCCGGTATTTCAGCACCTTGATCAGCAAAAGCAGCGACCAATCCAGATTGTCCGGGCAATTTTCCATCAGCTTGGGGTTCACAAGGATATTGCTGAAATCATCCTCAAATTTATTCACGATCCCCACCGTCAGCTTTTTCAGGTCGGAAAGCCGCACATCCTCCGCATTGCGGTTGGCTGCGGTAAAGAGCAGTTCGTGGGAAAGTTCCAGATCCGCCCGATTCAACGCCGATTCGGAATTATAATCAAAAAGGATCTCCCAGCACCGCTGATCCGCCACACCGGAAGCAAAGAAATAACATTTCAGCTGGGCAATAAAGACGATCAACGCCCGGATATCGGCGGTAAAGCCATCCTGCCGCCGTTCCTCCACAAACCCGTTGATCCGCTCCAGCAGATCCTCTCCGGTCTCATGCTCGGTGCCCATCCGGTTGATGTAGTTTTTAAAGATGTAATCGATCCCCAAATTCCGCAGATGGGGGTCGGAAAGCCGAGTGTCCGCCACCTTGGAGGCCAGCTCCTTTTTCTGGCGCTTGTTCAGCGGCACCAGATAATAGCAACGGTGGTCTGCCCCGGGGCCCCGGTGGTGGATCAGGGGATCATACACCTTTTTCCGTTCCAGAAAGATCACCCAGAACTGCCCCTCCGGCGCACCGGCCAAGTACCGCTCCAAAAGCGCATAGTGGCGGGTGTGATAAGGCACGCACTTCACAATGGCGATCTCCTTATCATCGGAATAATTCAACTTATAGCAAAGAAAATCCTCGGTATCAAAATAGGAGACCAGCCGTGCATACTCCTCCAGCGGCATCCGTTCCACCTGGTCTGCCAGCTGACGCAGGGCCCGGCTGCAGGACTGCCGATGCTTCTGCACCGTGATCGCCGCCGAAACCACCGCCAATCCCCCAAAGAGCAGGGAAAATGCCAGCCACACATATCCCTGCAGCAGATCGATGGCAAATTGCATCACCGGCGCCGCCACCGAAAGCAGCACCGTAACAATAAGGCTGACCAGGCCGATCTTGGCCTCTGTCAGCAAGGAGGGCTGATTCCAGAGGCCATGCTCCTTGGCCACCCGGATAACGCTTTTCTTTTTGAAAAAGAGGCAAAGGTCATCTGCATCCAGCAGATCTCCCCGGTCGTTCCGCCCCCATTGCTGCACCTTCAGTTCTCGGCTGTCCTGCTCTAAGGCTGCCGACAGCGCATCCGCAGAGATACTGCCGTCCTGAGGCTCATGGATCACAAAGCAGACCTTCGTGCGGGCATCCTGCGAGTTGGCCAGGCTTCCTACCGCCGCCTCAGTCGGTACTGCCTGCGCCGGTTCCTCATGCACCTTCTGCAGGCTGCCGATACTTTCAAATTTCCCCAGAGGAATCACCTTGCGGGGCGGGATCTGGATCCCTTCAAATGTATAATTCATCTTAACCCTCTAACACTTCATTGATAATTTCACCGTCGGCATCCGGCAGGCTCCAACCCATCACATGGGCAGCAGTCACTGCCATATCCACCGTATTGCGGCGGGGGACCCTTACCCCCTTCTTGAAATCAGGCCCGATCATCACCATGGAAGGCTGCGGCCCCTTTTCCGGCAGATAGCCGTGAGTTCCGTGGCCCTGGCGGTAATCGTTAAAATCAAAATCCAGCATATAGCGACCCTCAGTGCTGTTGCTGAAGGTGGTATAGCCGTCGCTTTCCAGCACCAGCTCGAAATCACCGGCCAGCCGCTCCTCCGCTTGGGCCTCCTCCTTGGTATATACCCGCTCGAAGCCGTAGATCCCGGCCTCTGCCGCATCCTTGAAGAGCCGATAGACCTTCTCATAAACCGCCCGATCCCCGATAAAGACCTGCGCCGAGCCGCCTACCGGCTTCACATACGCCTGCTCCGGACGGATCCCCGCCTCCAACAACAACGCGTTGGGGTTGCAGCGGCGCTTCACATCCATCTGCCCGTGATCGGAGGTAAGAATGATGTTGGTATCCTCATAAAGCCCCTGCTCCTTCAGGGCACGCACCAGCTTTTCGATCCAGTAATAGGTATAATCCAGTTGCTCCGTCACCTCATCGTTGAAGATGCCGCATTGATGGCGTTTCCCATCGATCCCCGCAGGATGCAGCACCAGCAGATCCGGCTGATATTTCACGATCATATCCCGGGCGCAGGCAAAGATAAACTCATCGCAGAAGGGATGCTGCCGCTGATGACCGTCAATATAATAAAGATTGGGCTCCACGATCTCCTTGAGCACCTGCTCGGAGCTGCCCATTCTCCGAAGGGCGTCGACCAGCGGCTCCTCCGGGGTCTGGGACCAGTATTCGGCAATATTATAGTCGATATTAGGGTCGTTGCCCAGCACCGGCCAGAATACATTGGCGGTGGTGCAGCCCGCATCCTTGGCCGCATCGATGAGGGTCTTGACCCGGATGCTCTTCCGCTCCCAGTTCCAGTCCTTGCAGCCGTATTCATCCACCTCATTATTGTAAAGATGGGTCTTTTCCGGGTAACAGCCGGTGATCATAGAGGCATGGCAGCAATAGGTAATGGAGGGATACACCGTTTTTAGCGTCTCCACCCAGCTGCCCTTGGCCACCAATTCCTTCATGAGAGGCTTGGTCAATAAATAATCCATATCCTCCCGTACCAATGCGTCGTTGGAAATGATGATCAGTTTTTTCTTGCTCATTCTGCCCTCCCCGCGATCTCATCCAATCGCTCCATCACGCGGTTTTCCAGCCCGAAATAATCGTGCAGTTTTTTATATTCCCGATATAGTGCTTCATAGATCTCCGCCGCTCCGGGATCGGGGGTGTAACGCTCCGCATCCGGGCGGGCATATTTTTCTGCCGCCTCTGTGATATCCCGGCAGACCCCCGCCGCCACCGCCGCATAAAGGGCGCTGCCCCGGGCTGCCGCCTGCCCGGTGCGGGCCACCCGGAATTCCCGGCCGGTCACATCCGCATAGATCTGCATCAGCATGGGATCCTTCCGGGCGATACCCCCGGCGGCGCAGATATCAGTAACGGGGATGCCATGCTCCTCGTAATTCTCAATGATCCGCCGGGTACCATAGGCTGTGGCCTCGATCAGCGCCCGGTAGATCTCCTCCGGCTTGGTCTGCATTGTCAGCCCTAGGATCATGCCGGTCAGATTGTCATTTTTTAGCACGCTGCGGTTACCGCTCCACCAATCCAGCGCCACAAGCCGATTTCGGCCGGGCTTTAGCCTCATGGCCTTTTCCCGCAAAAGAGCGTGAATATTCATCCCCCGCTCCTCGGCCTCTGCCGTGTAGGAAGCAGGCACGCAATGATGCACAAACCAATCGAAGCAATCTCCTGCCCCCGCCTGACCGGATTCATAAGTATAAAAACCAGGGATCATCCCGTCCTGCACATAGGCGGTGATACCCGGCACCGTCGCCGGGTGCTTGGTGTTGATGATATGGCAGGTAGAGGTGCCGATCACCACCAGCATCTCCCCTTCCCCCACAATGTTCAGCGCCGCCAGCGGGGCGTGGGCATCCACCATAGGCAGAGCCACCGGAGTACCGGGCAAAAGCCCCGTCATAGCGGCTCCGCACTCGTTCAGTACCCCCGCCGTCTCATCCACCGAATTGACAACCGCGGAAACCTTGGTTCCCACAATGCCGCCCAGACCGGGGTGAACCTTCTTTAAAAATTCGTTATCGGGGTAGCCGTATTCCTTGCTCCAATGATTCTTCAACCCCGCCATAGACGCATTATGGGTCTCCCGGCCGGTCATCCGCCAAGAGAGCCAATCCGCTACCTCCATAAAGCGATAGGTGGCATCAAATACCTCCGGCGCCTCGTCCAAGGTCTCCATGATCTTGGGAAAGAGCCATTCGGAAGAACTGCTCCCGCCAAAAATCCTGAACCACTCTTCCTTTTTGGCAAAGGCATCAAACCGATCTGCCTGCTCCACCGCACCGTGATGCTTCCAGAGCTTCACATAAGCGTGAGGATTCTCAAACCGCTTGCAGAGCGGCTCCAGCTTTTCATCCACCGCCACCATGGTGCAGCAGGTAAAATCGATCCCCAACGCCGCCACCTCGGCCGGATCAGCCGCAAGGCCGGCAATGGTGGTTTTCAGCGCCTCCAGATAATCATCCGGGTGCTGGAGGGCATACTTTGGCCGGCCGAAATCCATCACCCCATGGGGGTAGGTGTAGACCGCCTCTGCCGCCTCCTCCCCCGTTTTCAGATCAAAAAGTACCGCCCGGGCGGATAGGGTACCGAAATCGATGCCGATCACATATTTTTTCATCTGATCACCTCAAAAAGAAGATATAAGAACCCGTAGATCAACGGCTGATGTACCATATAGATAGCCAGTGAATGGCGGCCGATCCATTCCAGCGGCCTGCAGCGCAGGCCGGAAAGGTACCGGAGCAGATCATTTTTCCTCATTATTTCAAACAGAAAATACCCCATCCAGAAGGCAAAAAGCCAGGGAAATACCGGCACATAATCAGAGGAAGAAAACCACCCCGGAGGAAAGCCTAAAAAGGCGGTAAAATAGTTGGCATATAAAGCCTTGGGAAAGGGAAACCGGTCAAAAAAGCAAAAGAGCAGTCCGCTGGCTGCAATACCAATGGGAGCGGGGATCTGCTGCAGTATCGGCTCCAGAAAATAGGTCAGGATCATGGCCGTTCCCAAAAGAGTCAGCACCCCGAAGAGGATCGCATCCCGGGGCATGGCGATCAACGTTACCGCAGTAATGACCCAGGAGCAGCCAAATACAAACCACCCCCGCTTGTGCTTGCGCTTGCTCAGGGAAAAGCAAAAGCCGGAAAGCAGAATAAAGGCCCACCGAATAGAAAGTTGCCAGGCGGTGGCCCCCTCCGAGCGAAACCATCCCAAGGGCACCCGGTGAATGTAGACCAGATCCCAAAGAGTATGGTACGCCGCCATATTGATAATAGCAACGGCTCTTAAAATGTCGATCATTGTCAAACGTTTCATATGTAAATAATACCATACTATTTCCTTCATTACAAGACAAAAAACTCCCCAAAACGGGGAGTTTTTCTATAAAATGGTCTCTGTTGCCGCAGACCCAATATTAACACTATATTTCAGTGCCTGCTGCAGATAATCATAGCTCTTTTTCGCCAGCGCATCGATCTGTTCAAATTCATCGCCGCCTCCAGGATCATCCCCAGCTCAAATTTCCGGAATAGTACCGTTTTAAAATTATTAGAATACACACTCCCATTTTGTTCAAGAAAATATCGGATTTTCTCACTTTTTATCCCGATAATTTCATTGATTTTTTTGAATTTTCAGGTATAATGAAACCGAGGTGAAAAAAATGAAAAAATGGAATTTTTATACATCCAATGAAATTAAGCCCGCCGGCTGGCTGAAGCGCCAGCTGGAAATTCAAGCTGAAGGCCTGAGCGGCAATTTAGATAAGGTCTGGCGCGATGTTCGGGATAGCGCCTGGATCGGCGGCACCTCCGAGGGCTGGGAGCGAGTCCCCTACTGGCTGGACGGCTTTATTCCCTTGGCCTATCTGCTGGGAAACGAGGATATGATCGGCCGGGCGAAGAAGTACATCGACGCTATTCTGGAGCGGCAGCAGCCCAGCGGCTGGATCTGCCCCTGCGGCGAGGATCAGATCTCCACCTACGACACTTGGGCCACTCTGCTTATCTCCAAGGTGCTGGTGGTTTATTATGAGTGCTCCGGAGATGAGCGGATCCCCGGTGCCCTGGAAAAAGCCCTGAAAAACTACTATGAACTGCTGAAAAACGGCACTATCCACCTCTTCCGCTGGGGGCGGTACCGCTGGTTTGAGGGCTTTATCGCCATCAATTTTCTCTATCAAAGAACCGGCGAAGAGTGGCTGAAGGAGCTGGCCGCCCTTCTCAAGGAGCAGGGCAAGGATTACCACGAAGTCATCCCCCATTGGGAGCGCCCGCTGAATAAGTGGACCCTCTACACCCATATCGTCAACCTTTGCATGATGCTGAAGGCCGAAGCCGTCTCCCATGAACTGCTGGGAGAAGAATATACCGATGAGGCGGAGAAATTCCGCACCCTCCTGGATCAATGGAACGGCACCCCCGTGGGCCTGTTTACCGGCGATGAGTGCCTTTCCGGCTTAAGCCCCATCCAGGGTACAGAGTTATGCTCTGTGGTGGAGCAGATGTATTCCTATGAGCATCTCTTTGCAGTGACCGGGGATCAGAAATGGGCAGACCGGCTGGAGCTGCTGGCATTCAACGCCCTCCCCGCTACCATCAGCGACGATATGTGGGCGCACCAGTATGTGCAGATGAGCAACCAGATCTCCTGCCAGCGGTTTGAGGGCAAACCCATCTTCCGCACCAACGGCAAGGATGCCCACATCTTCGGTCTGGAGCCCCATTACGGCTGCTGCACCTCCAACTTCAACCAGGCCTGGCCCAAGCTGGCCCTCTCTGTTTTCATGCACAACGGGGATACGGTGGTTAACACCCTTCCCGTTCCCGCAAAATTAGATGCAAATGGTATCCATATCGAGATCATCACCGAATATCCCTTTAAAAATACCGTCACCTACCGCATCGATACCGAAAAAGACTTTAATTTGGTTGTAAAGGATAAAAACTTTACATTTAAAGCAGGAGAAAAAACCGATATTTCCATTGAGATCGAACGAAAGTTGGAGTTTATTGACCGCCCCTATGACCTAAAGGCGGTAAAATACGGGTCCCTCGTCTTTGCTCTTCCCATTCAGTATGAGAAAAAAATGCTGGAATACGAACGAAACGGTGTAGAACGCAAATTTCCCTATTGCGACTATGAATACATCGCAAGATCAGATTGGAACTACGCCTATTGCGGCGAGCCGGAGCTGATTCCCGGCGAGGTGGATGCCATCCCCTTCTCCTCGGAACACCCACCCCTTACCATGAAGATCAAAGCCTGCAAGATCGATTGGGGCTATGAGGAAGGCTACGAGACCGTCTGCGCCAAAGTCCCCCAAAACACCGAACCCATCAGCGACCCCGAAGAGATCACCCTCGTTCCCTACGGCTGCGCCAAGCTCCGCATGTCCGAGCTCCCCAAATTATAAGAAAATGGCTGAGTGCAAAGCACTCAGCCATTTTTTAATAGGTTGTAACGCCTTCGTAGACCAAAATCGTCTCACCGGAGTATATTCCTCAACAATTACATTTCTGTTCACGTAGAATGTATATCGCCCGTTTATATCCAAAATCACCAGACTATAAATTTTATCATTACACATCACTTTTTTTACATTTTAAACTATTTCTATTGACTTTTTTATGAACTTAATATATATTATTTACAAAGACATTTGTCTTTAATAATTTTTAGGAGGAAAGCAAATGAAAACATTGAAGAAACATCTTTAGAAAACCGCAGTTATCTCGGTGATCGTTTTATTCATCACAACATTCAAAACAATTGCTGTCACACCATGAACATCAATTATTCTTTCGGCTATTATGGGCAAGTAGCTCATAGTTCTGGCCAAGATGCGGATTGGGATTTTGTTACAGATTATATTGATTTAGGATGGCCAATATTATTAGGAATCAATTCCACTGTATCTACATTCTATCCCGGAGGTCATATGAACATTATCTTTGGCTATAACAATATATCAGGGATACGAAATGGTCAACCAGAAAATTACTCTTTCATCAAAATATATGATGCGTTAGCAAACGGAGGAAAACGCTATGTCTGCTGGGATATGCTGACTTATTATGAATGGGATAGCACGAATTTAACCGGAATTAACAGAGAAATGTTCGCCTTCTGTCCATACAGATAAAGAGGTCTATTATGAAAAAAATTACCATTATAATAGGACTTATTTTAATGTATCTTTTTCTCAACGGTTGCACAGCGCAGGTAGATCACCCTGTTGTTGAAAGCCCCGACACCTTCTCCCCCACTTCTATGACCATCGAGGGGGATGCAAACGGGCTTTTAAACGAAGAATACGCCCAAAAATTCTGCCGGCAAATCCTTCTAGCATCCACCGCAGTTGCAGAGGAAACCTCCTTCTCTTCCGAATATACCGTCTGCCTAATGGAAGATCCGGGGGAAGAAAGAGAAACTGCAACCGTTGAATTCTCCCTCAAAGATATGCTGTTGCGCTTCAACGGAAAACGGTACCGCATCCCCGAAAGCGGCAAGCCTCTTTTGACAGAGATCACCCATTCGGAGGACTTTATCGGCCCCGACATCACCGGAAGCTTTCTTGCAGACGATACCCCCATGATCGTTACTGCAATTTACGAATCATTTATATACGCTAAACTACCGGACGAGCCCCAAAAAACAGTCAAATTAAACTTCCCTTCCACCGGATCAAGCGACCAATTTGACTATAATCTTGGCGATAAAATTTCCGGTTCCGTCCATGCGGTTCGAATCGAAGGAGATCACATCGAAGGCACAATATCGGAAATGCTTACCGATGCCCAAAAAGAAGCGCTGGAAAACATCCCAACCTTCGTATACTAAACCAAAAGCCTGCGTGCTCAGCACGCAGGCTTTTTAAATTAATATGTAGTTACCCCTTCATAAACCAGAACTGTTTCGCCCGAAAGGGTCAAGCCCTCATCAGAGTAGCGGATCAGCAGATCGCCGCCCCGGACTTTCACGGTGATATCGGTATCTTTTTTACAAAGACCGTTTTCCACAGCGGCAACCACAGCGGCGCAGGCGCCGGTGCCGCAGGCAGAGGTCTCGCCGTTGCCCCGCTCGTACACCCGCATTTTGATGGTGGTGGGGTTGACCACTCGCACAAACTCGGTATTGGTACGCTGGGGGAAGATGGCATGGTTTTCAAAGAGCGGGCCCCAGGACTTAAGATCCAGGGTATCCACCCGGTCGCAGAACACCACGCAATGGGGATTCCCCACATTCACGCAGGTGATGTTGAAGGTTCTGCCCGCCACCTCGATAGGATAGTCGATCACCTGCTCTTCCGGCAGGGTGCAGGGGATGCTTGGGGTATCCAGCACCGCCTTACCCATCTCCACGCTGGCAAAATTCACCTTACCGCCGGCGGTATACACCCGAACCGTAATGATGCCGCTGCGGGTCTCCACCGTCACCTTCTCCCGGTGAACCAAGCCCTTATCATAAAGGTATTTTGCCACCGAACGGATGCAGTTGCCGCCCATGGCACCCTCCGAGCCGTCCCGGTTAAAGATGCGCATCCTCACATCCGCCCTTGCGGAACGCTCCATCAACACCAGACCGTAGCCGCCGACGCCTTTGTGGCGATCACAAAGCCCCACGCAAAGGGATTCGGGGCAGGTGATCCGACCGTCAAAATTCTCAATAAGAATATAATCATCACCGGTAGCCTGCATCTTGGCAAAATGCAGCTCCTCCCGCTTCTCACGAAGATTATTGATATCTACCAGCTCGGTATTCTGCTGATTGAACCGGCTGGCAATGCTATCTGCCAGAGCATTGGCGGTATCCAAAGAGGTCAGGCAAGGAATGGAAAGCTGCAGCGCTCGCCGATGAAGGGCAATATACTGCTCCACGCTGGAATCCAGCAGCGCACCGGTATAAAGAATATAGCTGACCTTACCGCTCTCCAGCAATTCGAAGATATGATCCTCCGCCCCGATGCCGGGCATGGAGACTACCTCCAGCCCCAAAGGCCGGATGGCTTCTGCCGTATCCTCGGTGGCATAAAGCTTAAAGCCCAGATCATCCAGCTTTTTGGCCAGGCTGACCACCTCCAGCCGGTCGTGGGTATCCACGCTCAGCAGGAAGCCGGTTTCCTCCTTATGGGCATCCTTCATCTTAAATCCGGCGGCAGAGAGCCCCTTAAAGAGGGCCTCCTCCACCGTTTTACCCAACCCAAGCACCTCGCCGGTGGACTTCATTTCAGGGCCCATATAGGCATTGACATCCTCTAATTTCTCAAAGGAGAATACCGGCACCTTCACGGCAAAATAAGGCGGGGTACGGTAAAGACCGGTGCCGTAGCCCAGTTCCTTCAGAGGCTGCCCCAGCATCACCTTGGAGGCCAGATCCACCATCGGTACACCGGTCACCTTGCTGATATAGGGAATGGTGCGGCTGGCCCGGGGGTTGACCTCGATGACAAACAGCTCGTTCTGATAGATCAGATACTGAATATTGACCAATCCCTGCGTACCCAGCGCCAGCGCCAGCTTTTCAGAGACCTCCAGCAGCTTTTCCAGCATCCGGTCGTTCAGGTTATAAGGGGGATAAACGGCAATGGAATCACCGCTGTGGACCCCCGCCCGCTCGATATGCTCCATCACGCCGGGGATAAGCACATCCTTACCGTCGGAGATCACATCCACCTCCAGCTCGGTGCCCATCATATATTTATCCACCAGCACCGGGTTTTCAATGCCCTGCGCCAAGATGCGATCCATATAAAGCTTGACCTCATCCGCATTGTGGACGATCTTCATATTCTGCCCGCCGATAACATAAGAGGGGCGCAGCAGCACCGGATATTCCAGTTCCTCAGCGGCCTCCAACGCCTCTTCCAGCGTCTTGACGCCCTTACCGGAGGGACGGCGGACACCGATCTCCTCCAAAAGGCAATCGAACCGTTCCCGATCCTCCGCCAGGTCAATGCCCTCGGCAGAGGTACCCAGAATACGTATGCCGCTCTGATCCAGGAACTGGGTCAGCTTGATGGCGGTCTGGCCGCCGAAGGCAACCACCACCCCCACCGGCTTCTCTACCCGGATAATGTTCATTACATCCTCGGGGCAAAGAGGCTCAAAGTACAGCCGGTCGGCGGTATCATAGTCGGTAGAGACGGTCTCGGGGTTATTATTGATGATCACGACCTCATAGCCCATCTCCTTCAATGTCCACACCGAGTGGACAGAGGAATAGTCAAATTCGATGCCCTGGCCGATGCGGATGGGGCCGCTGCCCAGCACCAACACCACCGGCTTGCCGCTCCGCTGCCAGCTCCGGGCTTCGCACTCCCCATCGGCAGAGGAATAGAAATAGGGCTTTTTCGCCGCAAATTCCCCGGCGCAGGTATCCACCATTTTATAGGAAAAGGCCTGCGGCACATCGGGGGTATAATCAAAGAGCTTTTTTAAAGCGGAATCGGGATAGCCCAGCCGCTTGGCTTCGGCGTAATCTCCTGCCCAATTCTGCTCAAAATCTGCCAGTTTCTTTAATTTATATAAGAAGAAACGGTCGATGCGGGTGATCTCATAGATGGTATCGATGGCGATCCCCGCCTTGATGGCCTCAAAGACGGTAAAGATGCGGCGGTCATCGATCCGCTTCAGCCGCTCCATGAGGGGCGCATCATCCAGCGGGGCCGCATTCAGCGTTTCCAGAGAGATTTCTGCACCCCGGATGGCCTTCATCAGCGCCATTTCAAAGGAGGGGGCAATGCTCATCACCTCGCCGGTGGCCTTCATCTGGGTGCCAAGCTTCCGAGAGGTGCCGGCAAATTTATCGAAGGGCCATTTGGGGAACTTCAGCACCACATAATCCACCGAAGGTTCAAAGTTTACCCCCAATCTGCCGGTAATATCATTGGTGATCTCATCCAGCGTATAGCCCAGCGCCACCTTGGTGGTGATCTTCGCAATGGGATAGCCGGTAGCCTTGGAGGCCAGCGCCGAAGAACGGGAGACCCGGGGATTGACCTCGATGACAGCGTACTCAAAGCTATCGGGATTGAGGGCAAACTGGCAGTTACAGCCGCCCACGATGCCCAGCTCCTTCACAATGTTCAGAGAAGCATCGTGCAGCATTTTATATTCCTTGGAGGAAAGGGTCAGGGCAGGAGCCACCACAATGCTATCGCCGGTATGAACCCCCACCGCATCCACATTTTCCATGCTGCAAACGGCGATGGCGTTGCCGGCGCTATCCCGCATGGTCTCGAATTCGATCTCCTTCCAGCCGAAGATGTAACGCTCCACCAGGATCTGAGTAATGGGGGAAGCATCCAGGCCGATCCGGGCCACGGTGCGCAATTCCTCTTCGCTATACGCCACACCGCCGCCGGTGCCGCCCAATGTAAAGGCAGGGCGCACGATCACCGGGTAGCCGATACGGGCCGCAATGGCCAGCGCATCGGGGAGATTTTCAGCAATATCCGAAGGAATACAGGGCTCTCCAATGGCCTCCATGGTATCCTTGAAGAGCTGGCGGTCCTCCGCCTTATCAATGGCATCCACATTGGTGCCGATAAGCCGTACCCCAGCCTCCTCCAGAAAGCCCTCGTGATGAAGCTGCATGGCGATGGTCAGGCCGGTCTGGCCGCCCAAGCCCGCCAGCAGGCTATCGGGCTGTTCCTTTTCAATGATCCGCTTCACCGTTTCGGCGGTGAGGGGCTCCAGATAAATTTCATACGCCAGCGCCTTGTCGGTCATGATGGTGGCTGGGTTGGAGTTGACAAGCACCACATTCACCCCGGCCTCCTTCAGCACCCGGCAGGCTTGCGCACCCGCATAGTCGAATTCTGCCGCCTGGCCGATCACAATGGGGCCGGAGCCAATGACCAATACTTTCTTAATTGATTTATTCAGCGGCATGATCCGTCACCTCGTATACGATTTTTGCCTGCATACTGCCCTTCTCCCGCAGGATCCGGGTCAGCGCACGGGTATCCACGCCGGCAATACCGGGAATACCCTGTTCTTTCAAATAAGCATCTAACGTCCCCTCACAGCGGAAGTTGGAGGGAGCGTCACAGATCTCCCGCACCACATAACCGGCGGGAGTACAGTTCCCGCTGATATCCTCGGGAATGACCCCGTAATTTCCGATCAGCGGAAAGGTCTGCAAAATGATCTTGCCGGCATTGGCGGGATCTTCTAAAGTTTCCAGATACCCCACCACATTGGTCTTGAAAACCAGTTCTCCGGCATTTTCTTTTTCGGCACCAAAGGCGGTACCCTCAAAAACAGTACCGTCGGCCAGCATTAAGTATGCTTTAGTCATGTGAAATCCCCTCTAAAGTGGCCAGCATCACCGCTTTAATGGTGTGCATCCGGTTCTCGGCCTCATCGAACACAATGGACTGGGCGCTTTCAAACACTTCATCCGTCACTTCCATCTCGTTGATGCCGAATTTCTCGCTGATCTCCTTGCCAACGGTGGTATTAAGATCATGGAAGGCGGGCAGGCAATGCATGAATACCGCCTTCTCCCCTGCGATCTGCATCAACTCGCTATTGACCTGATAGGGGGAAAGGGCTTTGATCCGCTCCTCCCACACCTCGGCAGGCTCGCCCATGGAGACCCAGACATCGGTGTAAAGCACATCAGCGCCCTTGACCGCTTTCTTGGGATCCTCGTTGAACTCGATGGTGGCGCCGGTCTCGGCTGCGATCTTCCGGCATTCTGCGACCAGCGCTTCATCGGGCCAGTAGGCCTTGGGCGCGGCGGCCACAAAATGCAGACCCATCTTGGCGGCACCCACCATCAGGGAATTGCCCATGTTATAGCGGGCATCCCCCAGATAGACCATTTTAATGCCGTTCAGTTTGCCGAAATGCTCCCGGATGGTCAGAAAATCAGCCAGGATCTGGGTGGGATGAAACTCATTGGTCAAGCCATTCCACACCGGCACTCCGGCGTGCTTGGCCAGCTCCTCCACGATCTCCTGGCCGAAGCCCCGGTACTCGATGCCATCATAGATCCGGCCCAGCACCCGGGCGGTATCGGCAATGCTTTCCTTTTTACCGATCTGGGAGCCGGTGGGATCCAGATAGGTGACCCCCATCCCCAGATCATAGGCGGCAACCTCAAAGCTGCAGCGGGTGCGGGTACTGGTCTTTTCAAAGATCAGGGCAATATTTTTGCCCTCGCAATAGCGGTGAGGGATGCGGTTTTTCTTCTTATTTTTCAGATCTGCTGCCAGATCCAGCAAAGCCCCGATCTCAGCGGGGGTATAATCCAAAAGTTTCAAAAAATGACGGTTTTTCATGCTTTTTCTCCTGCTACTTTAATGATGACATCGGCCGCCTTTTTCAGCAGCTCCATGGGAATATTCAAGGGGGGCAGCAGCCGCACCTTGGTCTTGGCGGTCAGCACCAGAACCCCCAGCTCCCGGCAGCGGGCAACGATCTCGCCGGCGGGACGCTCTGTCTCCAGACCGATCATCAGGCCCATGCCGCTGACGCTCTTGATGCCGGGCTTGCCAGCAAAGGTCTTGAACAGATAGTCGGATTTTTCCTGCACCTCCTGCAGCAGCGCATCATTCACGCGGTTTAAAATATGCAGAGCCCCGGCGGCCGCAATGGGATTACCGCCGAAGGTGGAGCCATGGGAGCCGGGGGTAAGAACCGCCTCCGCCCGCTCGCCCAGCATACAGATGCCGATAGGCAGGCCTCCGCCGATGCCCTTAGCGGTGGTGACCACATCGGGATGCAGATCAAAATTCATATAGCCGTAAAGCTTGCCGGTACGGCCGTTGCCGGTCTGCACTTCATCGATGATCAGCAAAATATCCTGCTCATCGGCGATCTTTTGCAGGCCCTTGCAGAATTCAGCGGTCAGGGGCAGTACGCCCCCTTCCCCCTGCACTGGCTCCACCATGATGGCGGCAACCTTGTACTGCGCCACCAGCTGCTCCACCGCCGCCAGATCGTTGGCAGGGGCATGAACAAAGCCCGAGGTTAAGGGCTTGAAGTCTTGGTGGAACACCTCCTGGCCGGTGGCAGCCAGGGTGGTGATGGTGCGGCCGTGAAAGCTATTGACCAACGTAATAATGGTAAAATATTCTTCGCCTTTTTTCTCGGCGGCATATTTTCTGGCCACCTTGATGGCGCACTCATTGGCTTCTGCGCCGCTGTTACCAAAGAACACCTTCTTCATGCCGGTGCGCAGGCAGAGCTGCTCCGCCAGTTTGACCTGAGGGGCGGTATAAAAGAGGTTGGAGGTATGCTGCACCTGATGCAGCTGCTCCTCCACCGCCCGGACCCAGCCGGGATCGCAGGCACCCAAAAGGTTCACTGCAATGCCGCTGCCCAGATCGATGTACTCTTTGCCTGTTTCATCCCACATGAGGGAGCCTTCTCCCTTTACGATCTCCAGGGGAAACCGGTTGTAGGTATGGGCGATATATTGGGAATCTAATTCTTTAATGCTCATGACTTTTCTCCTACGATCATGGTGCCTGCCCCTTCATCGGTAAGGGTCTCGATCAGAATGGAATGAGGCACCCGGCCATCCATAATGATCACCTTGCGCACGCCATGCTCAATGGCCTCAATGCAGCACTCCACCTTGGGGATCATGCCGCCGGAGATGATGCCGGTCTCAAAAAGCTTATGCGCTTCCTCCACATCCAGCTTGGGGATCAGGGTAGAAGGATCGGTGTGATCCCGCAGGATGCCGGCAATATCGGTGAGGGTGATCAGCCGCTCGGCGTGCATGGCGCCAGCAATAAAGGCGGCGGCAGTATCGGCATTGATATTATACACATTCCCCTCTTTATCCACACCCACGGTGGAAACCACCGGGATATAGCCCTTTTCCAGCAGATCCAGAATGGGAGTCACATTGACCTTGGTGATCTTGCCCACATAGCCCAGCCGCTCATCCTTCATCTCGCAAAGGATCATCCGGTCGTCCATACCAGAAAGGCCCATGGCCCGGCCGCCCTTCACCTCCAGCAGGTTGACAAGGCTTTTATTGATCTTGCCGGCCAGCACCATCTGAACGATCTCAGCGGTCTCCTTATCGGTGACCCGGAGCCCGTCCAGAAAGACGCTCTCCTTCCCCACCTTCTTCATGGTCTCGGTGATCTCGGGGCCGCCGCCGTGCACCAGCACCACCTTGACCCCGATGAGAGAGAGCAGAACGATATCCTCCATCACCTGCTCCTTGAGCTGCTCATTGATCATGGCATTGCCGCCGTATTTGATCACGACCACCTTGCCGTTATACTTTTTGATATAGGGCAGCGCTTGGGTCAGCACCTCTGCCCGCTGTGCGTTTGTGATTGAAACTGACATTTTATATCTCCTTTTCAGAAAAAGCGAGTAGGGTGGCAACGCCACCCTGCTCGCTGAATATTAAGTACGGTAATCTCCGTTGATCTTCACATAGTCATAGGTAAGGTCGCAGCCCCATGCAGTGGAAGCGGCTTCCCCGTCGTGCAGATCGATGAGGATATCGATCTCCTTCTCCAGCAGGATCTTTTTGGCAAGCTCCTCGGAGAATGCCACACCGGCACCGTTTTCGCAGACCAGGATTTCCCCCTTGGAAGAAGCAAATTTCACCTCTACCTTGGTCACATCCACAGCCGCACCGCTATAGCCGATGGCGCAGAGAATTCTGCCCCAGTTGGCATCGGCGCCGAACATGGCCGCCTTGGTAAGAGAGGAACAGATCACACTCTTGGCAACCGTCTTGGCAATGGCCAGATCGGGAGCGCCGGTGACCTTACATTCCAGCAGCTTGGTAGCGCCCTCGCCGTCGCCGGCGATCCAGCGGCAAAGCTGAACCGTTACCGTATTCAGCGCCTTCATGAAGGTATCAAAGGCATGGCCTTCCTTCACGATCTCCGGGTTGCCGGCTGTTCCGTTGGCCATGATCACCACCATATCATTTGTGGAGGTATCTCCGTCCACGCTGGTCATATTGAAGGTATCCTGCACATCAGTGGAAAGGGCCTTCTGCAGCATTTGGGTGCTAATACTGCAGTCAGTAGTGAGGAACACCAGCATGGTGGCCATATTGGGGTGGATCATGCCGCTGCCCTTGGCAATACCGCCCAAGCGGCACTTTTTGCCGTTGACGGTAAATTCCACCGCGATCTCCTTCACCTTGGTATCGGTGGTCATGATGGCTTCGGCTGCCGCACGGCCGTTGGAAAGATCCTTCCCCAGATTATGGACCAATGTTTCCATATTCTTTGCAATGGGGGTAATATCCAAAGGCTGACCGATGACACCGGTGGAGGCCACCAGTACATCCTTATGGGAAAGCTTCAGGGCAGAGCCTACCAGACGGCTCATTTCCTCGGCCACCTCGATCCCATTGGCATTACAGGTATTGGCATTGCCGCTGTTACAGATCACAGCCTGCGCCATCCCGTTCTGCAGATGCGCCTTGGTAACCGTAAGAGGAGCCCCCTTTACCAGATTGGTGGTATAGACCGCCGCAGCCTTGGCGGGCACACGGCTGAAGATCAGCGCCAGATCCTTTTTGGTTTTATTTTTGCGGATCCCGCAATGGATCCCGCTTGCACGAAAGCCGTGAGGAGCAACAACTCCACCCTTCACAAAATCCATATTTTTTCTCCTTTTATTCCAGATTCTTATCCGGTGCATCCCCCAAAACCAGGTTCATGCACTCCAGGGCGGCGCCGGAAGCGCCCTTGCCCAGATTGTTATACCGCGCCAGAAGCAGGATACGCTCCTCATTGCCCTGCACGGTGATCTCCATTTTATCGCTATTGCCAAAGGCTTCGGCGGAATAAAAACCGTCTGCATCGGGGGTCTCGCTCCAAAGAACGATGGGCCCCTGATACTGCCTGCGGTAGACCTCCTTGATCTCTTCGATGCCGAAGCCCTCATTGAGCTGACTCTTAAAGAGGGGAACCGTTACCGCCATGCCGCTGTAAAAATTCGAAACAATGGGGCAAAAGATGGGTTCATTTTCAATGCCGGTCATCACCTTCATCTCCGGCAGATGCTTATGCTTCTGGCCCAAAGCATATTGCCGGGGAGCGGTCAGCAGGGGATCTGTTTCATCGGCCTCATACTGGGCGATCATCTTTTTCCCGCCGCCGCTGTAGCCGGTGATGGAATGGCAGGTCAGCAGCGCATCCTTGGGCAGGATGCCCGCCTTCACTAAGGGTGCCACCAGAGCGATAAATCCGCTGGCATGGCAGCCGGGAACGGCGATCCGCTTGGCGTTCTTCACCTGCTCCCAGCGCTCCTCGGAAAGCTCCGGAAAGCCGTAGCACCAATCGGGATTGGTACGGTGGGCGGTGGAGGTATCCAAAACCACCGTATGGGGATTTTCGATCATAGCCACCGCTTCTCTTGCCGCATCATCCGGCAGGCAAAGGAAGGCGATATCGGCTTGATTCAGCATTTCCTTCCGGGCAACAGGATCCTTCCGGGTCTCCTCCGGGAGGGTGAGCAGCTCAATATCACTGCGGCTTTCCAGCCGTTCCCGGATCCGAAGCCCGGTGGTGCCGGCGCTGCCGTCTATAAATACCTTTTTCATTTCAGGAAATCCTCCACAAATGCGATCTGCACCGCCACCGACTCAGGGCCGGTACCGCCGGCAGAGATCCGCTTGGAAACACAGGTCTCCAGCGAAATTTCGTTATAAACATCCTCTTCAAAGAGAGGGGAAAATTCTTTTAGCGTTTCAAGGGGCAGACGGTCCAGAACCGTATTTTCCTCAATAGCACGGGCCACAGTCTGGCCCACGATCTTATAGGCGGTACGGAAAGGCAGGCCCTTCTTCACCAAATAATCTGCCAGGTCGGTGGCGTTGATGAAGCCCTTCCCTGCCGCAGCGTACATATTCTCGGGAATGGCACGCATGGTGCGGATCATGGGTGCAAAGATGCGCAGGCACTTTTTTACCGTATCCACGCTGTCGAAGATAGCCTCCTTATCCTCCTGCATATCCTTGTTGTATGCCAGAGGCAGCCCCTTCAGGGTGGTGAGAAGCGCTACCAGATCGCCGTACACACGGCCGGTCTTGCCCCGTACCAGCTCTGCCATATCGGAATTTTTCTTCTGGGGCATAATGCTGGAGCCGGTGGTGTAGCTATCGTCCAGCTCCACAAACTTGAACTCCCAGCTGGACCAGAGGATCACTTCCTCGGAGAACCGGGAAAGATGCATCATGATCATGGCGTAAGCGCTCATCAGTTCCAGGCAGAAATCACGGTCGGAAACACCGTCGATGCTGTTCAGGGTGTAGCCGTCAAACCCAAGGGAACGGGAGGTCTCTGCCCGGTCGGTCTCATAGGTGGTACCGGCCAGCGCACAAGAGCCCAGAGGATTTTGATTCATCCGCTTCACCGCATCCTCCAACCGGCCGCAATCCCGGATCAGCATCATGCAATATGCCATCAGGTGATGGCCGAAGGTGATGGGCTGGGCCCGCTGCAGATGGGTGTAGCCGGGCATAATGGTGGTTGCGTGCTCCTTGGCCTGCCCCACCACTGCCGCCAGCAGTTCCTTGATCAGCCCGATGATCTCCCGGGTCTCATCCCGCAGATACAAGCGGATGTCCACCGCCACTTGATCGTTACGGCTGCGCGCCGTATGCAGCTTCTTGCCCACATCGCCGATCCGCTGGGTCAGCACCGATTCGATGAACATATGGATATCCTCCGCTGCCCAATCGAATTCCAAAGCACCGCTTTCCAGATCCGCCAGGATCCCGCCCAGAGCCTCGATGATCTGAGCGCCCTCAGCCTCGGTGATGATGCCCTGCTTGGCCAGCATGGCCGCATGGGCCGCCGAGCCCTGAATATCCTGCCGGAACATCCGGCTGTCGAAGTGAATGGATGAATTAAAATCGTCCGCTTCCCGATCCAGTTCCTTCTGGAAGCGGCCCGCCCACATTTTTTCCATGAATCTTACAGCTCCAAACCGTTTTTCTTGCGCATTTTAGCGTTGACCTTCACAGGCAGCCCGAAGAGGTTGATAAAGCCTGCGGAATCCTTCTGATCGTAAACCTCATCCTCATCAAAGGTAGCGATCTCGGGATCGTAGAGGGAGTAGGGAGAGGTCACACCGGCCAGGATCATGTTGCCCTTATAGAGCTTCAGCTTCACATCACCGGTAACAGTCTCCTGCGTGCTGTCCACAAATGCCATGATTGCCTTGGTCAAAGGAGTGAACCACTGACCGTCGTAGATGATCTCTGCGAACTTCTGGCCTACCAGCGCCTTATAGTGGGAGGTGGCACGGTCCAGGCAAAGGGTCTCCAGAATCTCATGAGCCTTATAGAGGATGGTTCCGCCGGGGGTCTCATATACGCCGCGGCACTTCATACCCACCAGACGGTTCTCCACGATATCCAAAAGACCGATGCCGTTTTTGCCGCCCAGCTCGTTCAGCTTCCAGATCAGATCTACCCCGTTCATCTCCTTGCCGTCGATGGCGGTGGGAATACCCTTTTCAAAATGGATGGTCACATAGGTGGGTTCATCGGGAGCCATCTCAGGGGAAACACCCAACTCCAGGAAACCAGGCTTGTTATAAAGAGGCTCGTTGGCGGGATCCTCCAGATCCAGACCCTCATGAGAGAGGTGCCACATATTCTTATCCTTGGAGTAGTTGGTCTCCCGGTTGATCTTCAGGGGGATGTTGTGCGCCTCGGCGTATTCGATCTCCTCCTCACGGGACTTGATATCCCACTCACGCCAGGGAGCGATGATGGGCAGATCGGGAGCAAAGGCCTTGAGGGTCAGCTCAAAACGAACCTGGTCGTTGCCCTTACCGGTACAGCCGTGGCAGATAGCATCGGCGCCCTCTGCGATGGCGATCTCGGCCAGTCTCTTAGCGATGCAGGGACGTGCCAGGGAGGTGCCTAGCAAATAATTTTCATAAACAGCGCCGGCCTTCACGGCGGGGAAGACGAAATCGTTTACAAACTCTTCGGTCAGATCCTCCACATACAGCTTGGAGGCGCCGGTCTTCAGAGCCTTCTCCTCCAGGCCCTCCAGCTCGTCGGCCTGGCCCACGTTGCCGGAAACAGCGATGACCTCGCAGTTATTATAGTTTTCCTTCAGCCAGGGGATGATGATGGAAGTATCCAAGCCGCCGGAATAAGCCAAAACAACCTTCTTGATGTTCTCTTTGTTCATTGTATTTTTCCTCCGATTGAATAAAATTCAAAAATTTATGTATAAATTCTAACACAGACCCTATTATATTGCAAGCATTTTTCTGTCGCTTTGTGCATTTTTTCACTAATAAACAATAAGAAAGCTAAAAAGCCTCTGCCTTTTGTGTAAAATATAACCAAAAGCCGCTTTTTATGCATCTTTTTATGCATATTATTCACTTTTTTCTGTTTTTATTTGAATAAATGCAATAGCGGCAGGGAATTTTCCCTGCCGCTGTTCTTAAAACAAGATATTACCTGTTAATTCTGCCAAAGTTGTTTCACCCCAGCTGTAATTGGAAAGATAACTGCCCTTGAAAAGCTGAGAAAACTCCTCTTTTCCGGAAAGGTAATCATAAAGGTCGCATTTTACCCGTTCCGGCACGATACGCCGCTTGCCGTCTACGGTCTCCACCACCTCCGAGATGCCGTATTCCTCCAGAATATTTTTTAGCCGAAGGGCCACCTTGCGGTAGCGGGAAAGGGTCACGGAATTGACCGGCTCATCCTCCCATAAAAAGGTGATAGCCTCCTCCGAGGATACATAGCCGCCCCGGCGATCCACCAGCAGAGCAAAGAGCTCCTTGGACTTTTTGTTTCGGAAAGCAATGGGCTTCTCCCCCACAAACACGTCAAAATATCCAAAGGTGCGGATGGTCACCGTACGGTTTTCCGGCAGCCCGGGGGCCTCCTCCGGCTCCTCCACATTATAGAGCATGACATATCGGGGCGCAGTGCCTCCGGGAGATTTCCGGGAACAGATCGCCTTGATGCGGCGCTCCCTTTCGGTGGCCAGATCAAAGTATGTAAATTCCGCCTCTCCGTTCCGCAGCAGCTCTGCAAACTCCTCATAGGCCGCCTCGCTGCGGGCTACAAACTCCTCGATGGGGGTACTTTTCTCCATCAACGGCAGCCATTCCTCCCGGGAAATGCCGAAGAATTCACAGACATTTTCGCTGGCGTACAGCGGCGTAACAAACTCATCGGTCACTTCAAAGGCGGCGATCCCATCGGTAAACCGCATCAGCAGCTCCTGCACATTCTCCTTCCCCGGCGCCTCCGGTACACACCGGCAGCAATAAAGGCTTACCGCATGATCCATCGTCAGAAAGATCCCGCTGTACTGCCGCAGTTCCCCATCGGAGGAAAGGGCCCGGTAGGTGATCTGGGGCGGTTTTTCTCCGGATCTTTGCAGCTTTTTTCGGAAGAAATCCCTGAAAAATCCACGTACCTTTGGCTGATCCTCCTCCGCCACCGTTCCTGCGATCCATTTTTCGGTCGCCTCCTCCATCTGCATAGGGATGTTCTCCAGCCATTTGAATACAGCAGAATTGCTGCCGTAGAGACAGTTGACCGTACTATTGGAAAGATCATATTCAAAGATCTTATCATAAACATCCGCAAGAGCCTTCAGGTAGCGCTTGGTTTCGTGGGCCTTTTTGGCCCGGTGACGCTCCGTTACATCCATGCAGACACTTTGGAATTCCTCCACTCCCTGCTCGTTCACGCACTTTGTGACCCAGCCGAACATATAGGCCCGGGTTCCATCGCAACGCAGCAGCGTCATCTCCCCGGCAATGGGAGCTCCGGCGGTGTAGACCCGGTTCAGGTACAGAGCAAATCTGCGCCGCTCCTCAATGGGGATCATCAGGAACACATTATCCTTATAAAGCTCCAAATAATCCAGTTCCCCCTCCCTTGCCTCGGGAAACCGCAGAAAATCCATCATCTGCTTATTGATATAGGTGACTCTCGGCTGCTTTTCGCAGGTATATTTAATAAATCCGCAGGGAATGGTCTCATTTAAAAACTGCAGATTGTTGTTTTCTTTTTTGATCCCGGTCACATCGGCCAGCACAGAGCAGGCCACCGGCGTTCCGTCCTCTGCCCGCCCGGATGTAGCGGTATCGCTGATGTATAAGACCGAACCGTCTTTTTTCACCAGCCGGTACTGGCAGGTCAGCGTCTGTTCCTCCACTTTTAAACGGGAGATAAAATCAGAATAGACCTCCCGATCTGCCGGATGCACCAGGGAAATATAAAGATCCTCGCTCTCACTCAGCAGCTCGCCCTCCGTGACCCCTGCCATTTCGCAGAGATTTTGGCTCACATAGCTCAGGTGGACCGGCTCACGCAAAACATATTGGTGAAATCCGGGGATATTCCGGCTCAGGATCTCCTCCATATTATTGAACATATTTTTCATCGCATCTCCTGAAATAGCCTTGCGCCGCCCCGAAAGGAGCGGCGTTTTTTTAATTATAGTATAACACAGGCAGTCCGATTGGTCAAATTAAGTTGTTTTAACCATTTCTCAATACATTCTTCTGTATTTTTCCGCTGATGGTCTTGGGCATCTCCTCCACAAACTCCACGATCCGGATCCATTTGTATTCTGCGAGTTTCCGGTTGCAGAACTCCTTGATCTCCAGCTCCAGCTCCTTGGAGGGTCTATAACAGCCTCCCAGTACGATCACCGCTTTGATGGCCTGCCCCCTTAAAGGATCGGGCACGCCAACCACGCTGCATTCCACCACAGCAGGATGCTCCATCAATACATTTTCGATCTCATAAGGGCCCACCCGGAATCCGCCGGTCTTGATGATATCATCGAACCGGCCGTGGAACCAGTAAAGACCGTTTTCATCCATATATGCTGCGTCGCCGGTATGGTAAACACCGTCCCGCCACACATAATTATACTGCTCCTCATGATCCAGATATGCCGTAAAGACGCCGGGCTGTTTTCCGTTTTCAGGCGGCACGATCACCACCTCACCGATCTCCCCGTCGGGAACCGGCCTTCCATCCTTGCCCCGCAGTTCGATCTGATAGAACGGCGATACTGTCCCCATAGAGCCCTCCACCGGGGTCTTTCCCTTGAAATTGGCAAGAAGCAGGGTGGTCTCGGTCTGCCCGTAGCCCTCGCAAAGAGGCAGCCCGGTAAGCTCGGTAAATTTACGGAACACCTCCGGCGCCAGCATTTCGCCGGCGGTGGATGCGTGCTTCAGGGTGGGCATCTCCGGGATCCCCTTCCGCACCAGATACCGGTAAACGGTGGGCGGCGCACAGAAGGAGGTCACCCCATAACGGTTGATGATATGGGTCAGCTGCTTCGGCTCAAAATTATCAAAATCATAGACCATTACCGCGCTGCCCACCAGCCATTGACCGTAGATCTTCCCCCAGGAAGCCTTGGCCCAGCCGGTTTCGGCGACGGTGAAATGAAGCCCTCCGTCCTCTGCCTGATGCCAGTATTTGGCGGTGACGATATGGGCCAGCGGATAGGTGTGATCATGGATCACGCCTTTAGGATAACCGGTGGTCCCGGAGGTAAAGTACAGCATCATCGGATCCGTGGCCAGGGTCTCGATCCGCTCCAGTTCCCCGCTTGCCGTCTGCATGGCTGCGGTCAGGTCCTCGAAGCCCTCTGCCTTTCCCTGCACACACCAAAGCCTGGCCGTCATCCCCGCCCGGCAAAGTGCATCCTTGATCTTCCCGGGCACCTCGTCCTGTCCGGTGCAGACGATGGCCTTCACCTTAGCGGCTTTAAGCCGGTAGACAAGATCGTTCACCGTCAGCATATGGGTCGCTGGGATCATGACCGCCCCCAGCTTGTGAAGGGCTACCGCCGCAAACCAATATTCATAATGACGTTTCAGCACCAGCATCACCCGGTCTCCCCGGCCGATGCCGGCATTTTTGAAGACATTCGCCATCTGATTGCTGTATTTTTTAATATCGGAAAAGGTGAAGATACGCTCCTGATTTTCGGTATTGCACCACACCATTGCTCTTTTTTCCGGGCTTTCCCCGGCAATAGCATCCACCACATCATACCCGAAATTAAAATTAACGGGATACTCGATCTGAATGCTTTTCAGGCCGCCCTGCTCATCCAGAGTCTCTTTGCAAAATTTTTGATAAATACTCATAATAACTCCTTCGTTCCGATCCGGCGGAAGCGGTCGTAGCGTTTCCCGATCAGATCGGGATCCCCCGAGAGCACCCGCAGTTCTTCCGACAAAAGAACGCGGATCCGGTCGTAAAATTCCTTCTGCCCCAGATCCTTTTCCGAAAGGATCCGTTCGATCACCCCAAGGCTTTTAGCATCCTCTGCCGTAAGCTTCAGGCTGGCGGCAGCAGCCTCTGCCTTCGCCGGATCCTTCCAAAGGATACTGGCACACCCCTCCGGTGAGATTACCGAATAAACGGCATTCTGCAGCATCCACACCCGATCAGCTACGCCGAGGGCAAGGGCACCGCCGCTGCCTCCTTCGCCGATCAGGATAGAAATAACGGGCACACAAAGGGTAGACATCTCCATCAGATTTTCGGCGATAGCCTGCCCCTGCCCCCGTTCCTCGGCACCGATACCGCAATAGGCACCGGAGGTATCGATAAAGCAGACCACCGGTCTGCCGAATTTCTCTGCCTGCTTCATCAGCCGGAGCGCCTTGCGGTAGCCCTCGGGATGGGGAGCGCCGAAATTACGGTAGGTACGTTCCTTGGCCGTGTGGCCCTTTTCAATGGCGATCACCGTGACCGGCATTCCGTTCAGACGGGCAATGCCGCCCACAATGGCCGGGTCATCGGCATAGCAGCGATCCCCGTGAAATTCAAAAAATCCCTTAAAGATATTCCGGATATAATCCAGCCCGGTAGGCCTGCTGCTCTCCCGGGCAAGCTTTACCCGATCATAAGGTACACCGCTCATCCGTTCACCCTCCATTCATGTATTTTCAAAAGCTCGGCCAGCAGCCGCTTCTGATCGGCACGCAGCACGATCCCATCTATAAAGCCGTGCTCCAGCACAAATTCTGATTTCTGAAATCCGGCAGGCAGTGCCTTTTTGGTGGTCTGCTCGATCACCCTGGCGCCGGCAAAGCCCACCGTTGCGCCGGGCTCTGCCAGAATGATATCTGCCTCCATGGCAAAGCTTGCGGTCACTCCGCCGGTGGTAGGATCGGTCAGCACCGCCAGATATAAAAGTCCCGCATCACTGTGACGCTTTACCGCAGCGCTGGTCTTGGCCATCTGCATCAGAGAAAGTAGCCCTTCCTGCATTCGGGCACCTCCCGAAACGGTAAAGCCCACCACCGGTAACCGGTGCTCGGCGGCATATTCAAAGAGGGAGGTGATCTTCTCCCCCACAGCGCTGCCCATACTGCCCATCATAAAATAGGATTCCATCACAAAAAGGCAGCAGCTTTGCCCGCCGATCCTTGCGGTGCCGCATACTACAGCCTCTTCTTCGCCGCTGGCGGCCCGCACCGTTTCCAGTTTATCCTTATAGCCGGGGAAGTGCAGCGGATTGCCGGATCTCATTTCGGAAAACAATTCATGAAAGCTTTCCCCATCGGCGATCATCCGGATCCGCTGGCGGGCCTTCATGCGGAAATGATAGCCGCAGGGACACACCAGATCGTTGGCCCAAAGGCGGCTGAGCGGAATATCCTTATGGCAGTTGGGGCAATTCTTTTCCGGCTCCCCCGCATCCTGCTGCACAGGAGCGGCGGTACGGCCGCCCTCCTCCAACTTATTCTTCGGTTTTAAAAAATTGATCAATGCCATTATCTGTTCCCCATAAATGTTAAATCATAGTTGCCGGAGGTGAACCGTTCATCCTCCACGATCCGCAGTTGTTCTTCAATATTGGTAGAGATCCCATCGATCACCAGCTCGCAGAGAGACGCCCGCAGCTTTCGCAGCGTCTCCTCCCTTGTTTTGGCATAAACAATGAGCTTTCCCAGCAGCGGATCATAATAAGGCGATACAGCGGTGCCGGCGATCAGGCAGGTATCAAACCGTACTGAAGGCCCACCCGGAACGTGCAGCATTCCCAGCGTTCCGCAGCTTGCCGCATTGATGCGGCATTCGATGGCCGAGCCCTGCATCCGGATCTCCTTTTGAGTAAAATTCAGCGGGATCCCCGCTGCAATGCGGATCTGCCATTTCACCAGATCGATGCCGGTCAGCATCTCGGTGACGCAATGCTCCACCTGCAGCCGGACATTCATCTCCATGAACCAGAAGTTGCCCTCTCTGTCCAATAAAAATTCCAACGTCCCGGCGCCCACGTAGCCAATCTTTTTCACCGCCTCCACCGCCAGCGCCATGATGCGGCTTCGTTGCTCTTGGTTCACGGCGGGAGAAGGGGTCTCCTCGATCAGCTTTTGATTGCGCCGTTGCAAGGAGCAATCCCGATCCCCAAGGCAAACAGCATTGCCATGCTCATCTGCCAGAATCTGCAGCTCCACATGGCGGGCAGGAAAAATATACTTTTCCAGATAAACGCTGCCGTCGCCGAAGGCGCTGATGGCTTCGGCGGTAGCCTGCAGGTACGCTTCCTCCAGATCGTCGGCAGTGCGGATCAGCCGGATCCCCCGGCCGCCGCCCCCTGCACAGGCCTTGAGCATCACGGGATAGCCGATCCTCTCCGCAGCCTTTTTTGCCTCCTCCACAGAAGCCACCGCCTTGGTTCCGGGAATCACAGAAAGGCCGGTATTACGGATCAACTCCTTCAGGATCGCTTTATCGCTGAGCCGCTCCATGCTTTCCGGATCAGGACCAATAAAAACCAGCCCGTTCTTTCTGCACAACCGGGCAAAATGGGCATTTTCCGAAAGGAACCCGTAACCGGGATGGATGGCCTGAGCCCCTGCCAGAATGGCGGTGCTGATGATTTGATTTTCATTTAAATAGCTTTCCGAGGCTTCGGGGCCGCCGATGCAGTAGCTTTGATCGGCCAGCGCCGCATGAAGGGCGTTCTGATCCGCCTCGGAGTACACAGCCACCGTGGCAACGCCCATTTCCTTGCAGGCCCGTATAATACGGACGGCGATCTCACCCCGGTTGGCAATTAAAATTTTTGAAAACATGGTTATGCTCCTGTAGCCAGAGCGTTGATACTTGAACCGGATTTTGGAACACGTATTTTCCGCCGAGGCTTTGTTGAAATATTCGCAAATCCGTCAGGATTTGCTGCGTTTTGCGCCGCGCCCACCGAAAAAACCGCTGTTCCAAAATTCTGCGACCTGAAAGGCGCGGTTTTTTGAATGATTTTTGGTGAAGCGGAGCGAATAAGGCTGGCGCCTATTGGCGACAATGAGCCGAAAAGCATCGAAAAACCGCCCTTTCAGGCCAATTCAAGTTTTAATGCTCTGGCTAATAGCAAAGGAAAACTCTGCAGAAACGCAAAGCCGATCCTCTACCGTGACCGTTCCCTCAGCAAAATAAAACGGATGTTTTGCTTTCTTGATACGGCAGCGGGTCTCAATTTTATCGCCGGGCTTCACCGGGGAACGGAACTTCACATTATTCAGCCCCGTATAGACCGGCAGCTTGCCCTCGCTCATAGCATCCTGCATCAGCACGCAGGCCGATTGAGCCAGGATCTCGCAGAGGATCACCCCGGGCACAATGGGATTGCCGGGGAAATGCCCCCGTAAGAAAAATTCATCCCCCCGTACCGTATAATGCCCTACCGCATCACCGCCCTGCATTTCTGCATCATCCAGCAGCAGCATATTATCCCGGTGGGGCAGGATCTTCATGATCTCTTCTCTGTTCATGGGTTCACCTCTTCATTCTGAATAATTCTGTACCGAATTCCACCACCTGGCCGTTGGTCACACAGATCTCTGTGATGACCCCGTCCTCTTCTGCGGTGATCTCATTCATCAGCTTCATAGCCTCCACAATGCAGAGGGTCTGCCCCTTCTGCACCCGGTCGCCCACCCTTACATAAGGATCGGCATTTTCTGCCGGAGCGGCATAAAATACCCCTACAATGGAAGACTTCACGCTGATATGATCCCCCGCCTCCTGAGGAGCAGGAGCCGTAGGAATCGCTACCGCCTGCTTTTCTGCCGCAGGAGCGGTGCGTTCCAGCCGCACCACCTTGTTATCCTCGGTGATCTCCAGACCGGTGAGCCCCAGTTCCTGCATCAGTCCCGCATATTTGCGAATATCAGATTCATTCATAATGTTACACCTTTCTAAAGGCCAGGCAGGCATTATGCCCGCCAAAACCAAGGGAATTGGAGAGAGCAAGAGTGATCTCTGCCTGAACTGCCTGGTTGGGCACGCAATTCAGATCGCAGGCCTCATCCTGCTCTTTTAAGTTGATGGTAGGAGGAATGACCCCCTCGTTTAACGCAAACAAACAAGCCATGGCTTCAATAGCCCCGGCAGCGCCCAGCATATGGCCGGTCATGGATTTGGTGGAGCTCACATAAGCCTTGCGGGCACTTTCCTCCCCCAGCGCTTTTTTGATGGCCACTGTCTCGATGGCATCGTTCATGGGAGTACCGGTTCCGTGGGCATTGATATAAACCGTATCCTCCTCTGTATATCCGGCCTCCCGCATGGCGTCGGTCATGGCCTGCGCACCGCCCCGGGCCTCGGGATGGGGTGCTGTAATATGATAGGCATCGCAGGTGGAGCCATAGCCGCAGACCTCACCATAGATCTTTGCGCCCCGGGCCTTGGCGTGCTCATATTCCTCCAGCACCAGAGCAACAGCCCCCTCGCCGATCACAAAACCGCCTCTGCGCCGATCAAAGGGCAAAGAGGCCGCCTCGGGATCCTCCGAAACAGAAAGGGCCTGCATATTCACAAATCCCGCAATGGCCGAGGCATTGATAGCCGCCTCTGCACCGCCGGTGATCACCGCATCCGCATAGCCGTGACGGATCATCCGCATGGCCTCGCCGATGGCATTGGAGCCGGAAGCACAAGCCGTAACCGCCGGCATGGCAGAGCCCCGGCAATCGTGGCGGATGGCGATCATCCCCGCCGCCATATTGGCGATCATCATGGGAACAAATAAGGGAGAGACCCGGCGGGGCCCCTTCTCCATCAGCTTGGTGTGCTCATTTTCAAAGGTACCGATCCCGCCGATGCCGGTGCCGAAAAGCACCGCAAAACGCTCCGGCTCGACTGTCCCCTTTACGCCGCTTTCCTCCACCGCCTGCTGAGCGGCAGCCACCGCAAACTGCGCGTAGCGGTCGGTGCGGAGGATCTCGTTAACCTCCAGATATTCCTTGGGTTCAAAGCCCTTCACCTCTGCACCCAGCTTTGCCTTAAATTTTTCGGTATCAAAAAGGGTAATGGGCCCAATGCCGTTATGGCCGTTTTTCAGGCTCTCCCAGGTATCCTTCACATTGTTTCCCAGCGGGGTGATGGCACCCAGCCCGGTCACAACAACTCTCTTATTGCTCATCTTCTTTCTCCTTACATGGCGATTCCGCCGTCCACACGGAGCACATCGCCGGTCACATATTTTGCAACCGCAAGATAGCCTGCGGCCTCTGCCACATCGGCAGCCTCCCCCATTTTGCCCAGAGGGATCATCTTCAACAGAGGATTCTCCGTCTGATCGCCGGTCATATCGGTGGCGATAAACCCGGGAGCAATGGCGTTGCAACGCACCCCTTTAGGTGCCAGCTCCTTGGCAATGGTTTTGGTCAGGCCGATCAGCCCCGCCTTGGAGGCCGCATAGTTGCATTGGCCCGCATTTCCCATCAGCCCCGCCACCGAGGCAATATTGATGATACACCCCTCCCGGTTGCGGATCAGCAGACCGGCGCAATGGCGGATCATATTAAAGGCGCCCTTCAGATTGACAGCCAGTACCTGATCGAAATCCTCTTCCTTCATCATGGCCGCCAGACCGTCCCGGGTAATGCCCGCGTTATTGACTAAGATATGTACGGTGCCGAAATCTGCCTTGATCTGCGCCACCGTTTCCTTCACAGCCTGAAAATCAGAAACATCGCATTGATATGCTTTTGCTTTTCCCTGATTGTGTTCCTTACATTTATCACAGACCGGCTGTGCTTTAGCGGGGTCGCCGATGTCCACAATAGCGATCTCGGCCCCCATGGATGCCAATTTATAAGCGATGGCCTCACCAAGGCCCCGTGAGCCTCCGGTGACCACCGCAACCTTTCCTTTTAACATTTATTCTGCCTCCGTTTCTGCAAAGGTTTTTGCCGTTACCCCCGGATCGATCTTTTTGATCATATTGGTCAGGGTCCTGCCCGGGCCGATCTCAATAAAGGTATCGACGCCCTCGGCCATCATATTCCGGATCAACTTCTCCCATTGCACCGGGCTGCAGATCTGCCGAGAAAGCAGCCCCGCAGCATCCTCTGTATAGGGCATTGCTGTCATATTGGAGTAAAGCACCGTTTCTCTTTCCTTGAGTTCTGCCTTGGCAAGCTCCTCCGCAAAGGCTTCTGCCGCCTGCTCCATAAAGGGAGAATGGAACGCCCCCTTAACTTTAAGAGGAATGGCTCTGCCGCCGGCAGCCTTGACCTCCGCAAAAAAGTCCGGCATCTGGGAGGAGAGGCCGGAAACGGTGATCTGGCCGGGGCAGTTGAAATTCACCGGATAGACCTCCCCGTAATGGGAGCAAAGCTCCTCCACCTGCTCCGGAGCCAGCTTCACGATGGCCGCCATGGAGGTATCGAATTTTTCTGCCTCCCGCTGCATCAGCTCCCCTCGCCTGCACACCAGGCGAAAGCCGGTCTCGGTATCAAAAAGCCCGCTGACCGTTGCAGCGACGACCTCCCCCAGAGAGAACCCGGCCAAAGCATCCGGCCTGATACCCTTTTCCAGCAATACCGATGCCGCCGCCAGCTCCATGGCAAAGAGGCAGGGCTGGGTGTTTTGGGTCTCCTTCAGTTCCTCCTCGGTGCCCTCAAAGCATTGCAGAGAGGTGCCGGGGCGAATACGGTCGCACAATTCAAAAACCGCTGCAGCAGCCGGATATTTTTCAAAAAGTTCCTTTCCCATGCCGGGGTATTGATCCCCCTGCCCGGAAAATACAAATGCTATTTTACCCATTGATCTGCCCTCAGAAGGATGGCCTCAGCCTCCTCCGTTACTTCCTTGATAATTTCAGCGGCCGGCTGCTCTTTTTTCACCATGGCGGCGCATTGCCCCGCCAGGAAACAGCCCTTTTCCGCATCTCCCTCCTGCACCGCAAGCCGCAGAGCACCGGTAGCCAGCGCCTCCAACTCATCATCCGGCATTCCGCCGTATTCTGCTTTGGAATAATTTCTTGCAAAGGGGGTGCGCAGGCTTCGTACCGGATGGCCCAGCCGCTTGCCGGTCACCATGGTGCAAAGATCGGTGGCCTTCAGGATCTTTTCCTTATAAGCAGCATGAAGCGTACATTCCTCTGCACTCAAAAAACGGGTGCCCATCTGAACACCTTGAGCCCCCAGCATCATAGCCGCCGCCATCCCTCTGCCATCCGCAATACCGCCTGCAGCCATCACCGGCAGCGTGGTGACATCGCAGATCTGAGGAACCAGCACCATAGTGGTTAGCTCCCCCACGTGCCCGCCGCTCTCGCCGCCCTCGGCGATCAGCGCAGAGGCACCGAGGCGGGTCATCAGCTTTGCCATGGCCACCGAGGCCACCACCGGGATCACCCGGATTCCGGCCTCTTTCCATTCTTTCATATATTTAGAGGGGTTTCCTGCCCCCGTGGTCACGACCTCTACCCCTTCTTCCGCAACGATCTTTGCGATCTCATCCGCATAGGGGCTCATCAGCATAATATTGACCCCGATGGGCTTCGAGGTGCGTGCTCTGGCGATTTGGATCTGCTCCCGTACATATTCGCCGGGCGCGTTGCCCGCCGCAATAATGCCAAGGCCGCCGCCATCCGAAACAGCAGCGGCCAGTTTACCGTCAGCGATCCAAGCCATACCACCCTGAAATACCGGGTACTGAATTCCCAGCATTTCGCAAATCTCTGACTTGATCATGGCGTTTAACCCTGTTTGCTCTGGATGAATTTATCCAGATCGTCGATGGTCTCCACCTTCTGATCCAGCTCGATCTCGATGCCGATCTCATCCTCCAGGTTCATCAGCAGCTCTACCGTATCCAGAGAGTCGATGCCCAGCTCAGCGAATTTGCTTTCGGGCTTCACATCTGCGATGTCGCACCCGGTGCGTTCCGAAACGATTTTTGCAATAGCGTCAAAGTACATAATGATATGCCTCCAAATTATTATTTTAGGCAACACTCGGCCGCCCGTTGACGTTATTATACAAAACCCTCTGTTCCGCCGCACCGCCCGCAGAGTTCCAGAAGCGTTCCAAAACAAAAAAGAGTGCTCTCAAATGAGAGCACTCCTGAGACAGTCAAAAAAGTCCCCGACCGCAGAAAAAAGAAAAAACATATGCATAATATAGACCCTGCCGCCCCTGTGTAAGGGACGGGGGACCGCATTAGCAGCGGAGGGTTTGTTATAAGGAAAAATGCGGCCAAAGCCGCATTTTTATTGAACTTTTTTCTGCTATCCGCCAACCCGCTCTCTACCGTACCTATGTACGCCGACGAGATCGGGTTGACGAATTCAGAAACATTTTTGGCAATCTCCCAGCGTGTCAAAAAATAAAAATAGAGTTTTTTGACACGCCGAAGAGTGCTCTCAAATGAGAGCACTCCTCTGCTATATAACTTAAAGCTTCATTGCCACATCCCAAGCCTGCCAGATGACCGTGCGCAGGTTGCCCACCTTCGCGGCATCGCCTACCACATGGATATGACCGCCCTTCTTGGCGACCGGTGCGGGATGATACCCCACAGAAAGGATAACACTGTCTGCCTCGATATCAAAGGGCTTGCCATCTTTATCACAGACCGTCACGCCGTTATCCCGGATCTCGGTAGTGCGGGTCTCCAGATGGACCGGCACCTGATTGGTCTTGAAGAAATCCCGCAGATAGCTGGTGTTGGCCAGGCAGATGCCCTTGGTGGTGATCAGATCATCCTGCATCTCCACGATCACAGGCTTTTTGCCCTGCAGATACAGATCGTATGCGATCTCGCAGCCGGTCAGACCGCCGCCCACAACAACGACCTTCTCGCCCACCGTCTTGTTGCCCAGCAGATAGTCCACCGCCTCCACGGTCTTTTCTGCGCCCTTCACGGGGATCTTGTTTGCCACAGCGCCGGTGGCAACGATCACCTCATCGGCTCCAAGGGAAGCAATATCCTGCACCTCGGTATTAAGATGGATCTTGATGGGATAGTTTTTGATCTCCCGGTTATACCAAGCGATCAGCGCACGGTCCTTCTCTTTAAAGGAAGGAGCCGCCGCGGCAATAAATACGCCGCCCAGCTTATCGGTCTTTTCGTAAAGTTCTACGCTATGACCCCGCTTGGCGCAAACGATAGCAGCTTCCATACCGCCGATACCGCCGCCGATGACGGCGATCTTTTTCTGCTTTTTAGCCGGCTCAATGTGATATTTTTTGGACTGCATCGTCTGGGGATTAAGGGCGCAACGGGAAAGACCCATGGTATCGGTCAGATCCTGGGTATTAGCATGACCCTTGGAAGAGGAAAAATTAAAGCAAGCGTTATGGCAGCAGATGCAGGGCTTGATCTCTTCCAGCCGATCCTCGATCAGCTTGGTGATCCATTCGGGATCCACCAGGAACTGGCGGGCAACGCCCATCGCATCGATCTTGCCCTCAGCAATCGCCTCGGCGCCGGTCTCCGGCTCCATTCTTCCGGCACAGACCACCGGAATATCCACAAATTTCTTGATATGCGCTACATCCTCAAGGTTGCAGTTCAAGGGCATATACATAGGGGGATGCGCCCAGTACCAGGAATCGTAGGTGCCGTTATCGGCATTGAGCATATCGTAGCCGGCATCCTGCAGATATTTGGCCGCCTTTTCGGATTCCTCCATCCCACGGCCAACCTCGGTATATTCCTCGCCGGGCATCGCACCCTCGCAAAAGCCTTTCATTTTAGATTCCACAGAATAACGAAGCGATACGGGATAATCCTCGCCGCAAGCCTCTTTGATGGCCTTTACCACCTCTGCGGCAAAACGGTAACGGTTTTCAAAGGAACCGCCGTAATCATCGGTACGTTTATTGAAGAATTCAATGGCAAACTGATCCAGCAGATAACCCTCATGCACCGCATGGACCTCCACGCCATCCACGCCGGCCTCCTTGCAGAGCTTGGCAGTTTTGGCAAATGCCTCAATGATCTCGTGGATCTGCTCCACCGTCATTTCAGGGCACTCGATATCATGCGCCCAACGGGAGGGTTGCGGAGAGGGGGATGCCAACTCATGGGAAGTATCGATGATCGGCTTGATGATCGCACGGGTCAATTTATTCTTATGAAGCGGTGCCACCAGCTCGGTGATGGCCCAGGAACGACCCATACCGGCGGTCAGCTGAATAAAGAGCTTTGCGCCGGTCTTGTGGATCTCATCCATAAAGACCTTCAGCTCCTCAAACATCTTCGGATTCTGCCAAAGCCATTTCCCCCAGAAGGTATCACGCAAAGGCGCAATTCCGGGGATAATAAGACCTACATTGTTGTTTGCTCTTTCAATAAAAAGCTTTGCTGCCTCTTTATCGAAGTGGCAGCCGGTCAGTTCAAACCAGCCAAAGAGGGAGGTGCCGCCCATGGGGCACATCACGATGCGGTTCTTGATCTCCACATTGCCGATCTTCCACGGCGTAAATAACGCTTCATATTTCGGATCCATAGAATCTACCTTCCTTTCACTTTATTCATTATATAAAAAACGACAAAGGCTGTCAAGGAAAATAAAAATCCTTAAGTCTTTACAAGTTCCTTCAACCTATGATAAAATATTTAAAAGGAGTGATCAAAATGTATCAGGAATTTCTTCCCGAAAACGGGAACTTTTATAAAGTCAATATGCATTGCCACACCAACCTTTCCGATGGCAAGCAGACCCCCGAAGAAGTGAAGGAACACTATAAAAGCCTTGGCTACAGCGCCGTATGCTTCACCGACCATGAAGTTTTACTGGGGCACCAAGACCTCTGCGACAAAGATTTCATCGCCCTCCATGGCTACGAGGTGGCCATCAAGCAGGATCAAAGCGGCCACACCGCCGAGTTCATGCCGGTCTACCACTTCAACATGATCGCCAAAGATCAGAGCAACCTGACCATCCCCCGCTTTTACCGCTATAACTCCTCCTTCCCCGGCAATTCTGCAAAATGGGCCGAGACTCAAAAATTCAGCAGCACCATCGACACCTATTTTTATAACGTAAACTGGCTAAATTGGTACCTAAATGAGGTAAAAAACGGCGGTTTTCTCATCAATTATAACCACCCGGAATGGTCGCTGCAAACGGTCAGCGATTATATTGACCTGGAACATCTCCATTCCATCGAGGTCATTAACGGCGGCTGCCGCCGGCTGAACGATAACACCGCCCTCCACTACCAGAATCTGCTCCGTGCCGGGAAAAAGCTGGTTCCCACCGGGGGTGACGATAACCATAGCCAAAAGGAATGTGGCCGGAGCTGGACGATAATCAAGGCCCCGGAGCTGAGCTATGAAGCCCTTATCGCCGCCTATGAGCGGGGAGATTGCTACGCCAGCGAAGGCCCTGAGATCTTAAGCCTGGTTCTGGACGGGGATACGATCAGGGTCAAGACCTCCCCTGCCGCCACCGTCACCCTTCTCAGCGAAGGGCGTCATACCCAGCAGGCATACAACTGCACCTGCGCCGAATTCAGCTACCGCCCCAAAAAATTCGGCCGCTACTTCCGTATCGAAGTCCGTGACGCCGCAGGCAACAAAGCTTTTTCCAATGCTTATAAACCATAAAAAAAGCACCCAAGCGGGTGCTTTTCTTTATGATGCGGTAAAATCAGCCGATTGACTGCCCACCGTCACGGTATAGGTCTGCCCGGGAACCATCTCGGGGCTGCTGAGGATCACCACCGAGAAGCTCAGCGCCGGACTATGCTCCAGAATCACCTTCCCGTTCTGATCGGTGAGGGTGATCTTGGTACCCGCCGCATTATTGCCCGCATTAATAGAGATCAAGCCTTGCTCAGAACTGCTGAAGGTCTGGGCCATGCCGGATGCACCGGTGCCGATAAAGGTACCGCCGGTAATGGCTGCGGTGGTATCATAATCCAGCGTGGCCGTATCCCCTTGGGTGGGGCCGCAGACTACCGTGTAACCGCCGGAAAAGGTCAGAGAACCGTTGGCATCGATGCCGTCGCCGGAGGCCTGGATATAAAGCTCCCCGCCGGAGACGGTAATGCTGCCGTTGGAGGAAGAGGACATTCCGCCTCCGCCCATGCCACCGCCGCCCATACCGCCGGGCCCGCGCATTCCACCGCCGAACTGTTCATTTCCCCGCTGACCGCCGAAGCCGCTGGAATCGGTGCCGCCTGCGGCGTTGATGCCATCGTCGGAGGCCACCAGCTTGATATCCCCGCCGGAGACCGCCACGTGCAGCCCTTCAAGACCTTCATAGCTTTCGGTAATGTTGATTGTCCCCGCCGAAACGGTCAGGGTCTCATCCGCATGGAAGCCATCATCCCCGGTAGCAACGGTAAAGCTGCCGCCGCTGACAGTAACATTGGCATTGGAATGAACCCCATCGTCGGCGGAATCAATGGTAAAGGCACCGCCCGCAATGGTCATATCCCCGGTGGATTTCAGCCCCTTAATGCTGGTGCTGCTCTCCTCCGTTGTTACTGTTGCAGACATGGGCTTACCCATAAAGCCGCCCCAGTTATCGGAGGTCTGCTTGGCAGCATTGGCACTGCCGCCCCCCGTTGTGATGGTATAACTACCGCCCTGTACCTGCAGAGAAGCGCCGGCGCTGATGCCGTCCCCCTCTGCATCGATCTGATAACTGCCGCTTTCCAGATAAATAAAGCCCCGAGCAGTATCGTCGGAATTCTCGGCATGAAGCCCATCCTTCCCCGCATCCACCGTCAGGGTGGTTCCGGCGATACGGATACTGTCGTTGGCATCCAGCCCATGGGAAGCAGAGTTAATGCTATAGCTGCCGCCGGTAAACACCAGATCATCCTTGCAGACGATTCCATGCCCCGCCGGCGAATTCACCGTCAGGCTGCCGGAGCCGTTGAAGGTAAGATCCTGCTTGGAGAACACCGCCCCGTCAATGTTGTTATCATCGATGGCGGTAAAGCTGCCGCCGTTGTCCAGGGAATTCTGAGATCCCTCCGCCAAGGTCACAAATACCTTATCTGCCTCCAAAATATAGAGCGGTGCCGAGGTCTTGCTGGTGATCTCTGCCCCATCCAGGATCAATTGCAGCTTCGCCGTGTCCGGGCAATCCACAATGATCATGCCGTCGGTCAGGGAACCGGTGATGCGGTAGGTGGCTTCCTTTTTGATGGTCACAGTGGTACCGCTCACCTCCACCCCGTCGGGGGCTGTGACCGAGCTGCCCTTCAGCTGAATGGTGAGGGGCTCCGATTCCGCCTCAGTACGGGTATCCCGGTCGGTAAACATATCCGCCACCGCCGGTGCTTGGGTGACCGTCCCGGTCTCTGTTTCTGTATTTTCCTCCGCAGCGCCCGCCTGCTCCTGCACCTGCTTCGCTTCGGCTTCTTCGCTCTCTCCGGGCCGGCTGCAACCGGCCAGTAGCAGAGCAGCAATACATAAAATCGCAAATAATCGTTTCATCTGCCTGCCTCCTTTATTATTAGAATAACACGCAGATGTGTGAAAAATTTGAAGTTTTCATTAAAAATGAGATAAAATTAACTCCTTTGCCGTCTCGATGCCCGGCTGCAGGCTGGCGATCTCCACATATTCCTCCCGGGTGTGGGCCTTTCCGCCGGTCACGCAGCCCACACAAATCGCTGGCACCCCCATGGAAAGAGGAATATTACAATCGGTGGAGCCGGATCGGAAGGCAACATCAAAGCCGTAATGCTTCTTTACCGCCTCTGCCGCCCGGGCTTTGAGTGCTTCATGCTGCGCCTCATCTACCGCCCCGGAGCAAGGGCGATCCCCCACCAGCGTCACCTTCACTTCGATTCCCTTGGTGCGGTAAAAATCAATGGCCGCAAGGAAATGCCGCTCCATGATCTCCAGCGCCTCCCGCTCATCGGAACGGAATTCATAAAGCATCTCAGCGTGCTGGGCAATGGTATTCACCGAGGTCCCTCCGCCGATGGTTCCCACATTAAAGGTGGTCTTCCCCATAGGCGGCACCTTGATCTGATAAAGATCGTTGATCAATGCCGCAAGATAGGCAATGGCGTTGCGGTTGCCGAAGGCCCCATAGGAGTGGCCGCCTTCTGTTTCGACCTCCACCTGATACCGCTTGGAGCCCACCGCCCGGCAGGTGATGCTCTGGGCATAGCCATCAAAGGTCACCAGCTCCCGCACCCGAAAATCCTCCATGATCCTCCGGGAACCCTTCAGATTGCCCAAGCCCTCTTCTCCGGAATTGATGACAAGCAGAACGCCGCCCTCCCGGGGCTTCAGCTTCTTTTGAGCGACTTCCTTGGCGGCAGCAAGAAGTGCCACAGCATTGGCGGTATCGTCCCCCACTCCGGGGCAGAAGATCCTTCCGTCCTCCACCCTTAAAGGCAGAGGCTGGGTATCGGGGAAAACCACATCGCTGTGGGCCATGTAGACCGTCACCTCCCCGCTCACATCCCCCAGCGGATAGATAACATTCAGCGCCTCATCGATGTAAACTCCCTCGGCCCCTTGGGCTTCCAGCCAATCCTTGCAGAACTCTGCCCGCTTTTCCTCCTGATTAGAGGGGGCAGGGATCTGCGCCAGCGTGCAAAGCAGATCAAACAGTTCACCTTGCACCGCCTTTTTTGCGGCCGTGCAAAGAAGCTTTGCCTCTTCTTCCGCCAAAGCTCCGGTAAAAGGAACCTCGGTGGGATCTATCCCGAAGATCACAGTGCAAAGTGTAGCCGCCGCCAGGTAACTCCCCGCATAGGAAGGATGGGAACCGTCGAGATCATAAAGCTCTATATTCTGCCGGGTGTAAATATCGTAAAAAGCCTGCCCCGCATAGGCCACCGGGATATCCAGCTCGTTTCCGATCTGCCGGTAGGCCGCTGTAAGCTTCTGGGTCATCGTCTCATTGGTCCAGCTGTACTCCTCTAACTTTTGGTTGCCGGTCTTGCGCCCCCAAGTAGCATAAAGGATGGGCTTGGCCCCCGTTTTTCGTACCCTTGCCGCCAGCTTGCGCACCGCCTCAAAAAACAAGGGCGCATCCGCAGCGGGGCGCAGGCTCTGCTCCTGCAGAACCACATAATCAAAGGGCTCTCCGCTCAAAGCAGCCTCCACCCTTGCGCCGTGCTCATCGGCAGGATCGGCCAACTGCTCCAGCGTATAGCCGCCCTTGATGACCGCCGCCACTTCAATATCAAAGCCTGCCGCTTGGGCAAAGGGCTGAAACAGCGCCGTAGGCATCTCATGATAATAAGTGTAACTGTTTCCGATAAATAAAACCTTTTTCATCTTTTTCCTCCCAAATTAAATAGTAGCCGTTTCACGAAATTGTGTAGGCGTCAACTGATAGATCTTCAAAAAGGCACGGTTAAAATTACGGATACTGCCGAAGCCCACCGCATACGCGATCTCGCTGACCGTACTGTTACTGCTCTTGATCAGTGCCGCCGCATAGGAGCAGCGCAGATAATTGAGATAAGAACTAAAATTCGTCCTGCCCTGCTCGGTAAGATTCCGGCTGAGGGTCACCGGGTGGATCCCCACCGCCCGGGCCACGCTTTCCAAGGTGATACGCTCGGTAAAATGCTCATTGATATAGGCCATTGCCGCCTCCAGCGAATCCGGTGTCGTTTCCGCCCGGGGCTGAAACCCGCATTGATCATAGATCTCACTGCAGAGCGGCACCAGCACCGCTTGCCCATGGATATAATCCACATCATTGGACTCCCCCGGTAAAATAGACGCCACCAATAAAAGGCTCTCCTTCGACGGAATAAACAGCGATGTTTTTGCTTCATTTTTCTTAAGAAACTCCTCAAAATAGGAGACAAGACTGCCGGAAAACATCAGCACATGGCAGCGGTTATGCTCCGGAGAGGAAAAATGGTGAGGTACAAAAGGCGGGATAAAGAGCCCCCACCCCGCAGGAACCCGGTATTCCTCGCCTCCAATATCGGCCAAGACTACCCCCTCATCGGTCAGAATGATCTCCATAAAAGCATTAAAATGCCAGGGGCAGGTCACATCCCGATGGCGCTTGGAGGAAAAAAGATATTTCAAGCCATTTTGCTTCAATAAATTCATACGATCCCCTATGCTAAATTTTGTCTATATATTATATTGTTTTTGGCTTGAAAAATCAAGAAAAAATTGCTATATTTAAGCCATGAAAACGTTATTTTTGATCATTTTTCTCGGCCTTTTTGGAATGGGCGGCCAATGCACCGCCAAATTAACCAGCAATACGGTGGGAAAAAGCAGAAGCAGTTTTGCCTTTTTTCTCGCCGTCAACGGCATCGTTGCCTGCCTCTTTTTTCTGATTTCGGGAGGCTTCCGCATTGGGATCAATTCTATCACCCTTCTCTTTTCCCTGCTCTATGCTGCGGTAGTGCTGCTTGCCCTCTTCTGCAACCTGAAAGCCCTGCAACTGGCAGAGATCTGCAATGTGAATGTGATGAATAGCGCCGGCGGGCTGCTGATCAATTCAGCGGTGGGATTTCTCTTTTTTCAGGAGCACATCGATTTCCCCAAGCTGTTGCGGATCCTGCTGATGCTGGGAGCGGTGCTGCTGATCTTTCTGGAAAAGCGCACCGGAAAGAAGCCAAAGCCCGGCTTCCTCCCGGTTCTTCTGGGGATGATCGGCGCCGGGCTGGCCAACAACCTGCTGCTGAAGTTTTACGCCATGACCCCCGGCACCGCAAATGAAAATTCCTTTTTCTTTCTCACCAATGCGATGCTGACCGGAGGCGCCGCCCTTTGGTTTCTGGCGCTGCAGAAGCGGGTGCCGGTTCCCTTGAAGCCCTTGCTCACCCCACGCTCCCTTCTTCCCTTTGCCGGGAATACGGTCTGCTCCAATGTGAACTCCCTGATCAGCCTGCAGCTCATCGGTAGGCTGGAGCTTTCGGTCTATACCCCCCTGACCGGCGCATTGAATGTGCTGGTCAATCTGCTGGCCTCCCTGCTCTTTCGGGAAAAGCTGGGGGTCTATTCCTACCTTGCGGCGGCCCTTGCCCTGGTTGCTACATTGATATAAGGAGAAATTATATATGTATCCATCTTCTGTTTTTTATGTTTCCCCTGCCCACGGCAGCGATCATGCCGATGGGATGAACACCCCCTTCAAGACCCTGCACCGTACCATGGATGCCATCCGAGCACTGCGGGCAGAGGGAGATCAGCGCCCCTTTACTGTGGCACTCACCGAGGATTATTATCTGGAGGAGCCTCTGCTCATCGATCAGCCGGCGGTGACGCTGGAATCCTGCGGCGGACGAAAAAGGATCATCGGCGGGTTTAAAATCGAAAATTGGCAGGAGGACATCTTCAACGGCGTTTCTTGCCGCTCCGCTAAAGTTGGTGCTCGGGTCTTTACCGACCTGTGGGTAAACGGCAAGCGTGCCGATGCCACCCGCTACCCCAGAGAAGGAGAACTCCCCGCTCTGGATACCGAGCAGAATTTCAAAAAAACATCCGACAATCTTCTCGCCTCTTCCCAATGGATCATCGCCGATCTGAAGGAGGTAGAAGGGGTGGAAGATGCCATTATCAACTATTATCATTATTGGATCGATGAGCACTCCCCCATCGAAAGCTATGACCCGGAAACCGGCAAGCTGGTAATGAAATACGCCTCCCGTTTCCTCATCAATACCGAGGAAGGCTCCACGGCAAAAATGAACTTTTACCTCACCAACGTCCCCTCCACCTTCGGAACGGAAAACGAATGGTACCTGGAGCGCAAGACCGGCAAGGTCTACTACTGCGGCGAGGCAACGGAGGCCTATGCCCCCACCCTGCCCCGTCTGCTGGAGATCGCCGCCGAGGACGTGCGGATCCGGGACCTTGAATTTCTCTGCACCCAAGGGGATTACTTGAGCCAGCAACCGGAGGATCCCCGCCCTTACGCCTCCGATATCCAATCGGTCTGCTGGGCCCCCGGCGCCATCATCTTTGAGAATGCCGGGCGGTGCTCCATTGAAAACTGTATCCTGCACCATCTGGGGATCCACGGCATCGAGATCAGAACCGGCTGCGAAAGTATTCGCATCGAAAACAACCTCATCGAAGATTTGGGTGCCGGCGGCATCAAGATCTTCGGCGGCGCTTCGGAAGAAGCGCCTGCCCTGGCCACCGCCCATTGCACCATTCGTGGCAATGAGATCGCCCATTGCGGCAAGCGGTACGCTGCCGGTTGCGGCATCCTGGCCAACCACACCTCCCATCTGGAGATTGCCGAAAACCACATCCATCATATGGACTACACCGGCATCTCGGTAGGCTGGGTATGGGGCTATGCCCCCAGCAGCACCTACGGCAACATCATCCGCCGCAATCACATCCACCATATCGGCATGGGGCGTCTTTCGGATATGGGCGGTATCTATCTTTTGGGCAAGCAGCCCGGCACAGTGGTCAGCGAAAACCGGATCCACCATGTGACCAGCGCCAACTACGGCGGCTGGGGTATCTATACTGACGAAGGCTCCAGCTATATCACCATTGAAAATAATGTGGTGTTCTGCACCAAGGATGCCTCCTTCCATCAGCACTACGGCTCCAATAATATAGTGCGGAACAATATCTTCGCCTTCGGCGGCCATGGGATCCAAATCAGCCGCCGGGAAGATCATGAGACGGTGCTGGCAGAATGTAACATCATTCTGACCCAAAACGCCCCCGCCTACCATCCAAAAGAGGGCATCCACACCCTCCGAAGCAGCAAAAACCTATTCTGGGATCTTGGCGGCGAAGTTCAAATGATCGATCAGCCATTGGAGGAATGGCAGCAAGCCGGCAAGGATGCGGGGAGCATCGTTGCCGACCCCCTCTTTGAAAATGCGGCGGAATTCGATTTCACCCTGAAAGAGAGCTCCCCCGCCCTCAAGCTCGGTTTCAAGCCCCTTAAGGGCTTTTTAGCAAACGGAAAAGGAGAATAAAGCAATGAAAAAAGTAAAAGTCGGCGTCATCGGCTGCGGCGGTATTTGCCGCAGTACCTACATGGACAACATGATGTACAAGTTCAACGTCATCGAGGTGGTAGGCTGTGCGGATCTCATCGATTCCCGGGCCCAGTACATGGCAGACACCTACGGCATCAAAAAGATGACCAATGAGGAGATCTATAACGACCCTGAGATTCAGGTCGTTGTCAACCTCACCTACCCCGAATCCCACTTTGAGGTGACAGCAGAAGCCCTGAAACACGGCAAGCACGTCTATTGCGAGAAGATGATGGCTCCCACCTTTGAGGAGGCTAAGGAGCTGGCCCGGTTGGCCGAGGAGAATCACGTCTCCTTCACCACCGCCCCCGATACCTTCCTGGGAGCCTGGGAGCAATCCGCCCGCAAATACTTAGACGACGGCATCATTGGTAAGCCGGTGACGGTGCACGCCCAGATCACCGCTCACTATGAGCCCTCCACTCCCTATTTTGATCTTGCACCCAAATATTTCTTCTTCCCCCTCCATTACGGCGGCGGCTTCCCCTTTGATCTGGGCGGCTATTATCTCCATGAGATGATCAATCTGCTGGGTTCTGTGAAGCGGGTCACCGGCTTCGGCGGCAACCTGAACCCGGTCCGTAAGTACACCAACCCCCGCCATCCCAAATACGGAGAGGATTTCATTGTGAATACCCCCACCACCCTGATGGCGGCGCTGGAATTTGAGAACGGCACCGTGGGCACCTTCCACATCTCCTCCGATTCCAACCACACCCGTCACTTTGAGATCACCGGCACCGAGGGCGTACTCAATCTTGGCGACCCCAACAGCTTCAGCAGCCTGATCAGCGTCACCCGTGCCGGTGCCGACCCTAAGGCGGAAAAGATCGCCGCCGGGCAGACCCCTACCTCTCAAACCATGAAACCTCAGGACAACGAAGAGGATATCCAGAATCTGGGCGAGGCCTGCCCCACCCAGACGGTGCAGCTGCCCATCCTTCACGGCTATTCCAGCTCCAGCCGGGGCATCGGCCTTGCTGATATGTGCTATGCGCTGCTCAACGGCCGTAAGCCCCGTTGCCACTACGACATCGGTCTCCACGCCATCGAGGTGATCCACGGAATTCAGGAATCCTGCACTACCGGCAGGATCTACGAGATGACCACCCGCTGCGAACGCCCGGCTCCCATCCGCCCCAGCGCCCTCTCCCTCACCGGGCAGGAGGCTACGCTGGATGACTAAATAATTCGGGATCTTCCCCCGCTTTATCCGGCGTTTTATGTCTCCGCCCAACCGGAACTGTTACGGGATGTGCAGGACCACACCTGAAAAAATTCCATAAAAATGCAACTTTTGTCCATTTAAAAATAGCCCGAACTGTGTTAAAGTATACTCTCAAAGGAGGGATCGGTTTGGGCTATTTTTTCATTTTATTAAGCAAAGCCTTGAATCAGGGCGAGACCATGCTCACCCGCCGCTACAGCAAAAAACACGGCAACGGCGGTTTATTCTTCAACAGCGTGATCTGCCTGTTTGCATCGGTGTTCTTTTTCCTCACCGACAGTGAGGGATTGTTCTTCCCCAAAGAGATGTTTTGGTACGGCACCCTCAATGCCCTGATGATCGCCGCAGGGTTTTACAGCGTCTACCGCGCCTTTCAGTTGGGCTCCTATATGCTGACCGTGCTGATCACCAACTTTTCGGGGGTTATCGTGTTGATCTACGCCCTCTTTTACCTGAAGGAACCTGCAAATCTCCTGCGCTATGCCGCCATCCTGCTGACGGTTGCCTCCATCGTAACGGTCAACCTTGAAAAGAAGGAGGTAGGGCAAAAATGGGTCTCCTTCAAATGGTTCCTCTGGACGATGGTTGCCCTTTTCAGCAACGGGGTGATCGGCATTCTCAACCGCGAGCAACAGATCGCCTTCGATACGAAGTGCGACAACGAATTTATGCTCCTTTCCTTCGGCGGTGCCTTTCTTTTTCTGCTGGTATTGGCGCTGTTGTTGGAGCGGAGCATTATGTGCTCTGCCCTCAGATTCGGCGCCCTCTACGGCGCGGGGATCGGCATGCTTAACGGCGGCAAAAATCTGCTCACCCTAATCAGTTACCGCCACCTCCCCGTCTCGGTGTCCTCCCCCGTGGGAACGGGATCGGGGATGGTCTTCAGTTTTCTGGTCTCCGCCCTGATCTATAAAGAAAAACTCAAAAAGAATCAGTTGATCGGCACCCTCCTCGGCGTCGCCGCCCTGATCCTGATGGCGCTCAGTTAAAAAAATGGGTAAAAACCGTTGGTTTTTACCCATTTTTATTATAATTTTATTTCCGCTTTTCCGCCCCCGTAAACGATACGGTCGCCCGAGCAGGCCATCTCGTCCACGTAGGCAAAGTATTCCTCTTTGGAAGCAAAGAGAGGCTCAAAGCCTTCGATGATCTCTTTGGCACGGGCGGCTCCATCCTTCAGCAAAAGCTCCGCCATCTTCAACTGAACTTTAGCGGAAGCCACGCAAGCAAGATCGGGATCGGCGATATAGTAATCGGTCCCATGGCTGGTGCCGATCGCACCCGGCGCATAGCCATGGATGGAGGGGAAGATGCAGGAGATATCTCCCATATCGGTGCATCCGGTACCCCGATGATCATTGTAATTACAAGCAAAGCCAAGGTCTGCGGCGGCGTCGGCCATAACATCGTACAATGCCTTGCAGTTATCCAACGGTGCATAGCCCGGCTCATCGATGATCTCCACATTGGCCCCCATGGAAAGGGCAGCACCCACCAACGCCCGGTTGACCTTTAGATTCTCCGCACGGATGGCATCGAAGGAAGCGCCCCGCACATAGCTTTCCACCTTGACACAATCGGGGATGGCATTGACCGCCCCGCCCCCTTGGGTGATGATGGGATGTACCCGGATCTGATCCCGCTCCCGGAAGGTCTCACGGATGGCATTGATGGCATTCAGCCCCAAATTAGCAGCATAAAGCGCATTGATGCCCCGGGAAGGACTGCCACCGGCATGGGCGGATACCCCCTTGAAGATGACCCTCTTGCTGATGCAGCCCACACTCCCCTTTGTCTCGAAAAACTCTGTTCCTCCGGCGGTATGGAGCATATAGACGATATCACAGCCATCAAAAAATCCTCTGTAAAGGAATTCAACTTTACCCCCATAATAGCGGATCTTACCTTGCTTTTTCAACTCTTCCCGATATTCAATCTCAATCAGTTCCTCGGCCGGAACCGCACAAAGACGAATACTGCCGCAAAGACCGTCCAATGCACCGGGAGCCTTCAGCCCCGCCGCAATGCCCACCAGAGCGGCGCATTGCGCGCTATGCCCGCAGCAATGAACAGTCCCCCGTTCGGTGGCTTCGGGATGCTCCGGGCAGATCAGAGAATCCAGTTCCCCGAAAATCAGGAGCTTGGGGCCCGGTTTACCCGTATCGATATCGGTGTAAAAGCCGGGGATATCCCCCGCCCGAACCAGCTCATAGCCCAAGTCCTCAAAAACCTTTTCCATATAAGCTGCGGTTTTGATTTCCCGGTAACCGGTCTCGGCATTCTTCCAGATATGATCCTGAGTCTCTAGGATCAGGTTTCTGTATGCATCAACGATATTCAGATTCATATGATCTCCACCTCTAATGCTGCGATCCCGCCCTTGGGAAGACTGACAGGCTGATCTGCATCAAATTCAAAATCCACAGGCTGCACCCGCTCCGGCTCTTCAAAGGTATTATGCGCATGAAGATCCCCATGAGCCAGCAACCGCCCCTTCCCTTTTGCGGCCAAGGATAATCCAAGGCTTTCCAGGGTGAATGTGGCATCCTCCCGGCAGGAAAGATTACCCACCGTTACCAGCAGCTTGCCATCCTTCACCGATGCAGAAACCGAAAGTTGATCATCGGCAATCACCTGAATGGCTTCAGCGCCCTGATGCCCTTTATAAAGATCAAATACATGGTAGGTGGGGGTGACGATGCAGTTCGCCCCGCCGGCCAGAAAGAGGCAATGCAGGTTATTGACCAGCTGTGCCACATTGGCCATCCGCACCTTATCGCAATGGTTATTGAAGATATTAAGGGTCAGCGCTGCCACCATGGCATCCCGCATAGTGCTCTGCTGCTCGAAAAGGTTATAACCTTTACTGGGGCCGGAGCCGTCGGGGTGCCAGCAGCCCCATTCATCCACGATTAGCTTGAGCTTATCCTGCGCACCGTGGGCGCAGATGATATTCCAGTTGCGCTTGATGATGGCCTCCATCTTTTGAGCTTTGGCGATCAGTTCATCCCATTCCTCCTCGGTGAAGGCAACAGGATCCCCCGCCTTGCCGCAATAGTAATGCATGGCAAAGCCTTCGGCATCGATGCGCCCCCGGCGGTCCTTCAGGCCGGGAACCACCCCGTGGGTCCAATTATAGTCCTCACTGTCAGAGCCGCAGGCGTAGAACTCTGTATCTCCCGCCGCATTCCGCAGAACGGTGGCAAAGCGGCGGTATTCATCGGCATAAAATTCCGGCCGCATCCTTCCGCCGCCGCCCCAGTTTTCGTTGCCGATGCCCCAGAAGGGAATGTCAAAGGGCTCCGGATGCCCATTCTTTTCCCGCTCCTTGGCAAGAGTAGTAGTTCCCCGGGGAGAGAGGCAATAATCCATCCAATCCCGGATATGCAGCGGGGAAACGGTGGTGAGATTGGCGGCAAAATAGGCCTTTGCGCCTACCATCTCGCAAAGATCCATAAATTCATGGGTGCCCACCGCATTGGGCTCATACCGCCCGTCCCGGCCGGTCCACCAGCTGATACGGGTAGGGCGCTCCTCCCCGATCCCATCCCGCCAATCGTAAGTCTCGGCAAAGCAACCGCCCGGCCAGCGAAGCACCGGCGGATGGATGGCCTTCAGCTTCTCCACCAGATCCTTGCGGAACCCCCGGATATTGGGGATGGGTGAATCCTTCCCCACCCAAAGGCCGTCGTAAAACACACCGCCGATATGCTCGATAAAATGGCCGTAGAGCTCTGGTGCAATGGTACCGATTTTTTGAGGATGTACCAGATAGATTTTTTTCATTGCAAAAAGCCTCCCGTTTTTTCTTTCATTATACAGCAATTTTTTCACAATGTCTCGCCGTATATTGCGTTATATCGGCAAGATTTTATCATGTAAAAAGGCGCACCAAAGTGCGCCTTGTTGATTAGTCCAGTTTGGAAAAGCCGTAACTATTGATCAAAGCATCCAGTTTCCGGCCGGCCTTGCACATGGGGCAATCATGGGCAGGCGCGCTCACATAATCCATCAGATCATTGGGATTGAAGGCCGCATGGACCGGGAACCCGGCACATTTCTCCATGGTAGAAAAGATGGCAGAGATCCCGGCCACCTTGCCGCCGTAATACTGCACCGCATCCACCGCCACAGAGGTAGATCTGCCGGAGGAAACGGAGACTGCCAGAACCAGCACGTGCTTGCCGGCGATCATCGGCACAATATTATCCCGGAACATCAGCTGGCCGCTGCTGGTCACCTCGGGGGTGACGATATAGATGGTTTTATGGGAATTCATATTTACAAAATCCGCCTTGGTCAACTGCTCAGCCAGGCAGGTGCCGATCACCTCGGTGCCCTCCAGGCAAAGAATGGTATCCACCACCGTATCACTATAGTAATAGGAACGCAGCTCCTCTGCAACAGCCTTGGCCTCAGAAAGGCGGCTCTTCTGGGCAGCCACATCCACATAATAATTGGTATGGCGGCCGGTGGTAGCAAAATGGCCTCTTGCCACCCGCAGAAACAGATTTTTACGCTTGGTCTCATACTTAAAGGTTTCGGAAGTAGGTATAGGGAAATCCTCCTTTGTTTTTTATAATTCTATTATATATGGTTTTTGCAGATTTTACAAGAAAAATATTACATTATACTATCAGATTTTAAGATTCACGGTCACGATCTGGCTATAGTTATTAAAGCCCCGGGCGATCTTATGGAGGCGGGGCTCCTCCAGTTCCTCTAACCGGGAAAGACTCCCCTCCAGATAGGCCTCGATCCGCTCCCGGGCCGTATCGCAGCGGGCAGCCATGCCGCCGTAGCGCACATCCATATTGGCCCAGCCCAGCACCTTATTCCGATCGTTCCATAAAGCCTTATGAGCCAGATGCACCGCCGACGTTTTTTCCTTCAGCAGCGCCAGCAGCCCGGCAAGCTCTGCCAGCCGCTCCCGGTTCCCCGCCTGATAAGCCGGCACCAGATTTTCGGCGATCAGGCACTTTATGGCCAGATAATCAAAAACCTTATATGCAAAATCGTAAAGCTCGCTCCAGCGGCCGGAATACACCTTCATCTCCGCAGCACTTGCTGCATAATGACCGCTCATGGGATATGCAAAAAGATGGGTATCATAAAGCCCTTCCATCACATCCTGCCAGAAAAGATGTTTTCCCAGGAAACGGTCGTGGAAATTGGGGTATTCCCGCTGCAGAAAATCGTTGTGGTAGTTACTCATGGCCAAAAAGCCGCCGTAGCTGCCGCCGGTAGATGCCTCGAACCGTGCCCGAAGCTTTTCCTCTGAAGCCTCCGGATCAAAGGCCAGCTCTGCAAAATAGGAAAGGCTGAACAGATTGGCAAAAAGATCACATTCTGCATTATCGTTGAACCAAAGGGTCAGCATCGCCTCCCGCACCCCGTTGCTGCGGCAGGCATTCAGGGAAAAGCGGGTGGTCTCCATGGTGTAGTGATGCTCGGGGAAATGGCCGATCCAGCTCCAGGAGCCGCCGGCATAGATCACCTTGCGCCCCAGCGCCATGTGCTTTTTCAGCATATAATCATCGCAGTAGGGCTTCTCGCCATAGTGCCAGAAGACCAGCTCCACCTCCTCCGGGATCTTTGCCGCCACCTCGGGAGAGAGCTCCACCGTTTCGCTGTAATATTTATTATTTTCATCGGCAATGCGGAAGTACATATCGCTCCACATCATCGGTGTAAGGCCATACTTATTGGTAATGCCGATCAGCCGTTCCATATATTCATTAAAGATCTCAAAGGGCGGTACATAGCCGTGGCGATCCAGAAATTTACCCCGGCCCATATCCCAGGCCTCGTCCATGCCGATATGGATCCGCCGGGAACGGAAACAGGAAGAAACAGCAGAGATCAGCTCTTCCAGAAAAGCAAAGGTCTTTTCCTCCCGGGCCAGCAACACCCCATCGGTATCCTTGATCTCAGCCGCCTCCGGCCAGATCAGGTATTTATGCATATGGCCGTAGCACTCCAGGCAGGGAATGATCTCGATCCCGTAGGCAAAGGCATAATCATCGATGGCCCGCAGCTCTTCGGCAGTATATCTGCCTCGCATATAGCCGAAATAGGGGCGATTTTCCAGCTGGACCGTATCTTCTGTATAAAGCATGGCCATACTATACCCCAGTACCGCCAGATAGTCCACCATCCGATTCACCGTCTCCACCGTCGGCACAGCGCAGCGGGAAGCATCCAGCATCACCGAAAGCCCCTCAAAATGATCATCCTCAAAAAGCGCAAAATCCTTGCGGGCGTGCTGCACCAGCAGCCCCAGTTCCCGGAAAAAGAGATGCTTTCTGGGATAATAGATCACCGCCTGATCCCCCTTCAGGGTGACGCCCGTACGGTCGCCCTTCACCGCCGTTACAGTGATCCCCTCCCCAATCTCAAAGCCCAGCAGCTGCTGCAGGCGCCCGATCCCGGGCATCAGATCCGGATCTGTATGAAACGAAAAAACCATCTAATTTTCCCCCTTGGATCATTTTTTTATAATAATACCACACCTTACAGGGAAAAACAACCAGGAAATACCGCTTGCAATTTAAGAACATTTGTGCTATAATTCAATTATGAAGACTTATATTGCCATTGATTTAAAATCCTTTTATGCCTCGGTGGAATGTATGGAGCGGGGGCTGGATCCCATGGCCACCAATCTGGTGGTTGCCGACCCCACCCGCACCGAAAAGACCATCTGCCTGGCTGTTTCCCCCTCTCTGAAAGCCCATGGAATTTCAGGGAGGGCGCGGCTGTTTGAGGTGGTGCAGCAGGTCTCCGAGGCCAATGCCCTGCGGCAGCAGCACGCCCCCGGCCGGCGGTTCCGGGGCGGCTCCTATGATGCCAAAAAGCTGCAGCAGGATCCCTCCCTGGCCATCGATTATATCGTTGCCCCGCCTCAAATGGCGCTTTATATGGACTACAGCACCCGCATCTATCAGGTCTATCTGCGGCATATTGCCCCGGAGGATATCCATGTTTATTCCATCGATGAGGTATTTATTGATGCCACCTGCTACCTGAAGGCCGGCGGCCTTAGCCCCCGGGAATTTGCCATGATGCTGGTGCGGGAGGTGCTGGCAGAGACCGGCGTGACCGCCACCGCCGGCATCGGCACCAATCTGTACCTTTGCAAGATCGCCATGGATATCCTGGCAAAAAAAATGCCCCCCGATCAGAACGGGGTGCGGATCGCAGAGCTGGATGAAATGAGCTACCGCCGGGAGCTTTGGTCCCACCGACCCCTCACCGATTTCTGGCGGATCGGGCGGGGCTACGCCAATAAGCTGGAGCGGTACGGAATGTCTACCATGGGGGATGTGGCCCGTTGCTCCCTTTATAACGAGGATCTTCTTTACAAACTATTCGGCATCAATGCGGAGCTGCTTATCGACCACGCATGGGGCTGGGAGCCCTGCACCATCGCCCAGATCAAAGCCTATAAGCCCGCCTCCAATAGCCTGAGTACCGGGCAGGTGCTGCAATGCCCCTATGATTTTCAAAAGGCCCGGCTCATTGTGCAAGAGATGACCGATCTGCTGGTGCTGGATCTGGTAGAAAAGCATCTGGTGACCGATCAGCTGGTCTTAACGGTGGGCTACGATGTGGAATGTCTGACCAATCCGGATATTGCCTGGCGCTATAACGGCCCGGTGGTGACCGATCATTACGGGCGAAAGATCCCCAAGCACGCCCACGGCACCGTCAACCTGAAAAAGCGCAGTTCCTCCACCCGCCTCATCACCGATGCAGTGATGGAATTATACGACCGAATCATGAACCCTTCCCTGCTGGTACGGCGGATCACCCTTGCCGCCTGCCGGCTGATGGATGAGCAGCAAGCCATCGACGCCGAACTGCCCGAGCAGCTGGAGCTTTTTGTGGATTATCAGGCTCTGGAGCAGCAGCGCCGCCGGGAGGAGGCTGCTCTGGCCAAGGAAAAGCAGATGCAGCACGCCGTGATCTATCTCAAAAAACGTTTCGGCAAAAACGCCGTCATTAAGGGTATGAATTTAAAGGAGGGCGCCACCGCCCGGGAGCGCAACCGCCAGATCGGAGGCCATAAAAAATAAAAACTTCTTTATTTTTTATGAAATCTATCCTTTTATGAAATCCAAACTTTTAGTGTATAAACGCAGTAAATGCGCTGTGTTTTGTAACTGAAAGTTTGGATTTTCTTTATTATAATTCGCTATCGTTTT
>JAFTZM010000027.1 GCA_017464525.1 Clostridia bacterium | reverse complement strand
TCTGCAATAATCTCATCAAGATGGTACAAAGATGTAACCTCATCATAGAGGGCCGGATAGTCCAGATCCTTTCCTCTTCGAACAGCCTTTGTTACACTCTCTATCAGCTGACCTGCCGCGTTACGAAGGGAGGTTGAACCGTTAAAGACGGGGGTAACAAAGGTGTTCTCAGTATTTTCCATCAGCAGTCTGGTAGCATCGATCTTCACATTGTAGTAAAGATCATTGTTCTCGCCACTGCGACTCAGATAATCTAAATATTCAGCGCTTTTTTGAGCCTTTGAAGTAACAGGCGCATAACCCTCGGTTTGGGCATAGGCGATCTGTACGGGGTTGGTAAGCATATACTGGGCAAACAGCCAGCTTGCCAGCACCTCCTGTGGATCTTCTTTATTGAACAGACACATAGAAGGTCCTTGGGAGATCATCTTAGGATTCGCCGTATCAAACTGCGGAATCGGCATAACGACCGTCTCAAACTTTACAAGCTTTTCTTCAGCAATGTCGATAAGGGGCGCATCGCAGCCCATCCAGGTAGCGCCGGCTGTAGAATCAACAGCAAAAATGCACTGTCCGGCATTTAGATAATTGGCGGGGTAGCCACCGATCTTAAAGGTAGAAAATGCGCGATCCTTGGCATTCACAGCAATTGTTTCCAGGATGCTTTGGGTTGTGTCGTTAAAAATCTTTATTTCCCCCGCTGCAGTTGAATAACCGGCATTCTTCTGTTTAAGCATCTGGATCATCATATTGTCCGTAGACTTATAGATAAAGGGAATCATCACCTTTTGGCCGTTTACTGCAAAATTCCCCGCAGTATCCTTTTTCATTGCTGCCTGGCTCACTTCCCACACAAAGTCCCAAGTCAGAACATCGGGCAGTGTGTATCCCAACTTTTCCACATAGGTCTTATTCACGTAGCAAGCCTCTGTGGAACGCATATAGGGCACGGCATAATAATGACCGTCAAAAGAACATTCATTCAAAAACTGCGGGATGATCTCTTCCGCCTTAGGCGCATCAAACTTGACATCGCTGCCACCTAAGCCATAAACCGGATCATAAAGCAGCTTATCCAAAGGCAGCACTGTATCTGCACCCGTCAAATATGTAGCAATGTGGTCGGGATATGTAATGCACACATTGGGAGTTGTATTGGTTGGGATGTTCGTAATTACATCCTTATAAATATCGCCATAATCGTTGTAAAGCTTTAGTTTTACAGTAATATTGGGATATATTTTTTCAAAATCAGCAACCGCCTTGGTGTAAATCTCCCGCTGGGTGCTGTTGTTATCGTTCTTTGCCCAAAAGCTTATTTCGTACTTTCTGGATGTGTCAAAGTTTTCCGGAATCGCAAAATTTGTAATGGGTGCAACGGCAGGCTGATCCTGATCCACCTTTTTGCCGTGACAAGCAGTAAGACTAAGCAAAGAGCAGATCACAAGAAGCAAACAAAGTAATTTCTTCATCCTTTGGTACCTCCTCTGGACACGCCCTCCATAATTTTGTTCCGGAACAGCAAGAACAGCACGATCAGCGGCAAAGAAATCGCAACAACTGCTGCCATCATCGCCGGAATATTTTCTCTGCCAAATCCGGTTTCCCGAATGGCCTGGATTCCGTTGGACAC
>JAFTZM010000026.1 GCA_017464525.1 Clostridia bacterium | reverse complement strand
TGCTGTGAACATCGTTCCCAACTCCACCGGTGCTGCTAAGGCTATCGGCCTGGTTATCCCCGAGCTGAACGGCAAGCTGATCGGCTCTGCTCAGCGTGTACCTGTTCCCACCGGCTCCACCACTCTGCTGGTTGCCGTTGTGAAGGGTAAGGATATCACCGTTGAGGGCATCAACGCCGCTATGAAGGCCGCTTCCTCCGCTTCCTTCGGTTATACCGAGGAGCAGCTGGTTTCCTCCGATATCGTTGGTATCACCTACGGCTCTCTCTTCGATGCTACCCAGACCATGGTTGCTAAGATTGATGAGGACACCTATCAGGTTCAGGTTGTATCCTGGTACGACAATGAGAACAGCTACACCAGCCAGATGGTTCGCACCATCAAGTATTTCGCTGAGCTTGCCTAAGTTCTCGAATAAAGCAAACAAAAAGGACTGTGCTTCATGCACAGTCCTTTTTTACTTCTTTTCCTGCACTATAATGGACACCCCACGGTAGTTGTAGCCAACAGGATGTAAAATATAGTCCACCATCAGCTGCAGCATACTCTCTACATCATAATGGGTTTCAAAATATAACTCCTGATCGATGACCCGGGGACATCGCATCCCCTCCTCGCAAGCGGACAGCAAAACCCGGTTTCGCCCACCGATCCGCCCCCGCAGCTCCATCAATTCTGCATGGTATTTCTTGTTGCAGTCCTTTAGGATCACCTCCGCCACCTGCTTCCAGGTCAGAACATCGACCCGCCGCCCGTCGGAAAACAGTACCGCAACCGCCTTTTTCCCTTTAAAAATCTTGGCTTGCCGTGTCAAGGGAAATACCATCTCCCCTAAATGCTTTTTCTCTCCGCTTTCAGTTTCCGCCCAAGCCAACAGCCGGTCGATCCTCGTGTTCAACTCCCGGCTCAGTTCCTGCAACTCCCTCAACTCCTGCACCATATCTGTCTTCATGCTCATCATGTTTCCCCCTCTGCGATATCCCCGCTCTCCACATCTCATCTCAGCTCAGCTCATTTACTCAGCTCATTTACTCAGCTCATTTACTCAGTTCATTTACTCAGTTCATTTACTCAGTTCATTTTTTCAACTTACTTGCCCATGGGGCAACCTGCGCACCTGCGCAGGTACTAAAATCTCAAAAATACCGCACCACGTCTTTGTTTTTGGAAATTCAAAAACCTGCGCAGGTGCGCAGGTTCATTATACCCGAAATTTGAAAAATTGTCAAGTGAGGGTGGTTATACGAAAAAGACTGTGCTTCATGCACAGTCCTTTTTTAGTTCGATTGCTTGACCACAAGTTGCGCAGCGCACCCCGTCAAAAGCAGGCATAAGATCAGCAGCACCGCCCATCCTTTCACGAATGATATCCCCGCTCTCGTAACAACGCCAGTACCTCATCCACGTTATTGCAGGTAACCAGCACCGCACCGCAGCGGATGGCTTCGTCCACCGTTTCGGCATCCTGCACCTTTGCACCTGCCCACGGCTGAATACCCTTTGCCCGCATGGCATCAAACTCCTCTTTGGTTGCCATCGGAAGACCCTTTTCCTGCGGGAACATACAACAGCAATAGGCACCTTCATAGGGATTCCCTACAAATTCCCCCATATGTTTTTCGGGAAAATAAACATGACGAAAAATCTCAGGATACTTTTTCTGGATATAAAGATGCAATTTTCCGCTGAAGGTATTCAGCACACAGCGATGAAGATAATTATACTGCTTCAGCAGCTCCACCACCCGATCGCAGACCGAATAGGAGACCTCCTCCCAGCCCGCATCAGGATATTCCTTCAATTCAATATCCAAGGTCATGGTGGGGTGATCCTTCACCAGCTCTAAAAGATCGGTAAAGAGCGGCACCCGATTACCATTGCCTGCATCCAGCGCCTGCAGCTCTGCCAATGTCATCTCACAGACCTTGCCGGTACCATTGGTGGTGCGATCAACCTTTGAATCATGGATCAGCACCAGTTCTCCATCCTTGGTGATCCGCACATCCGTCTCGATCTGATCCACGCCCAGATCTATCGCCGCCCGGAAGGCCTCCATAGTATTTTCGGGATATTTTGCCGACCATCCCCGATGAGCGGCCACATAGATGTTTTTCTCACTTTGTTTCCAATACATTGCACTTCTCCTCGATCATTTTCATAAACCGGGCTTCCCCCTTCAGCTCAGCGGTATAGGGGTAGCGGCCCGCCAGCCGATCAAATTGCGCCTTGAGCTTCGCCGCCTTTTCCCCATCCTTTTCAGCGATCATGGCATAGGCGTACCGCGTGCGCAGCACCCCCGGATTTTTTTGCATGGCCCGCATAAACTGCTGCAGCTTGCGGTCCAGCGGTGTGGTATCTCCATGGAGCATCAACTGGCAGAAGATCAGATCACAGGTCAGCAGATTGCGGTATACCCCTGCCAACGCCGTTCTTTTTTGCAGAAGCCGGCGCATCTGCTCCTCCGCTTCCTTCAGCCGTTCCTCGTCCAATAACCGGTTGCAGGCAAAAACACCCAGCGTGGCGGTCAACCCGTTTTGCAGTTCCCCATCCTGGGGGAATTCAAACCATTCTGCCGGCATCTGCCGAGGAGCGACCCCCTCTGCCTGCATTTCTGAAATTTTCAGTTGGATCCAGAATGCCCGGCGGGCGGGATAATTCTTCCTAAGGGACACCACATTCTGCCCATCGTTATCCACGCCATCTACCCGCATGGGAATGCCGTTGGTCAGCAGCATCAGCAAGCTGAACACCGCCATCATATATAAAAAGGCCGCCAAAGGACCGCTGCTGAAAAACCATAGGATCAGGCAGACGGCTCCTACCAGCAAATTCATCAGCACCCCGCCCAAATTATAAAGCACCACCGGCAGCTTGCCCTCCTTCATCTCCGGAGGACTCATCAGGCATTGGCCGGCGGTCCCCGCCAGGGAATAAAAGGTCAGATGCAGCTTGCCCCGCCGCTTCAACAGCATCAGGCTGCCGATCCGGAAGGACTGAAACCGATAGCCGCTGAGCAGACCGAACACCAGATGCCCGGCCTCGTGAAGGATCAGCTGCAGGTAAAAGGCGGCCAGCGCCGCCAGCAGGAACCCAACAATGGCATAAGGCGCCGTTTCCTGCTCTAAATATTCTACCATAGTAAAGCCTACCAGAAAGCCGATCCCCACGCTGAGGAGGATCACCAGCCAGAACAGCAGACCTTTTTCCTTTTTCTTCACTCTACTCATTGCATTCTTCTTCCTTTTTTGCTAAAATTAAAAAAACGAGGTGATATCCATGGAATGGTTCCGGCGCAAAACCGAAAGCCTGACCCCAACTGAATACGACCGTTGCCTGGCGCTAATGGAGCCCTCCCGCCGGGAAAAAACTCTGAAAAAAGCCTCCGTTCTGGGGGAATGGATGGTCAAGACCGCCCTTGCAGAGCGGTTGCAGCTGCCTCTGGAGGCCATCACCCTCCTGCGCACCCCCAAGGGAAAGCCCTACGCAGAACTGCCGCTACATTTCAGCATCAGCCACTCCGGGGACTGGGTGGCGGTAGCGGTGGATGAGCAGCCCATCGGCATTGATATCGAGGTACTGCGCCCCATCGATCTGCGGATCACCCGCAAGGTCTGCACCGAAAAGGACCTGCTGCATCTGGAAAAGGGGGATCCGCAGCTGCGCTTTTTTGAGATCTGGACCGCCAAGGAAGCCTATTTCAAGCGCCTCGGTACCGGTATCACCGATCTGAAAGGCATCTCCTATACCGACCTGAAGGTGCAGCATTTTTACGAAGAAAACTGTATTATCACCATCAACAGGCCCTAATCGGCCTGTTGTTCTTTTTTCTTATTCATAAAATCTTTCACCGCATCTACCACCGTGTTGATGATATCGTTTTTAGAAGCGTTGGCCGGGGCGCTGATGTTGAGCACCTGCGCCTCTCCCCCGCTGATCACCACAAAGCTCATGGGGGTCATGGAGACCTGCGCCCCGCCGCCAGCCGGATGGCGGCGTTTCTTTTTACCGGCATCTACCACATCGGCACCGCCGCCGGCAAAGCCCACCGTCAGCTTGGAAACAGGGATCACCGTCACGCCGTCCTTTTCCACCGGCTCCCCCAACACACTGTTCTCCTTGGTGAGGGCCATGGTCTGGTCGGCCACAAAATTGAGCATATTCATTAAGTTATTCTGTTCCATCTTCAGGACTCCTTCAAATTATTTATTACAATTTGCACGGCAGCGGCGGCCACATGATATACCCGGATCCGGATCGCCAGATCCAGCTCAAAAAGGGAATTCTTCCGGCTGTAATCGCATCCGATCTCCAGCCGCAGCCCCCTCTTGCGTACCCGTGCACGCTCCTGCAGATATCCCACCAACGGATACAGCGTGGCGCAGGCCAGGCCGTATTCCATAGCCGCATCCTCTCCGCCGGTCACCACCGTGATATGGCAGCGGGGGATCTTCAGATGGCTCAGCATCCACCCTACCCGATCCAGCAGAAGCTTCACCAACTCCACCGTTTCCCGCAGGGTACTGCCAAATCCTTCCTCCTCCATGGACTCCCGATCCAGGTGAGAGATCCCCAAGACCTTTTTTAAACTGTTGGATAAGGTGGGCTTTACCTTTTTTTCCTTCTTCTTTTTTCCCTCTTTTTGGGGTTTTCGCTTTTTATTTTCCTTAAAAGTAAACCCCAATACGCGAAAAAGCACCCGGGCACCCTTTTGCTCGTCCACCCGCAGGATCACATCCACCGAAAGCAGCAGGATGATTGCCAGTAAGGCAAGGAGAACCGCCAAAACGATCCCGATGATCTTTAATACAAGCACCCTTTACGCCTCCTTCCGGCAGTATCTTTATATTCATTTTACCACGTAGAACCGGTAAATTCAATAAGGACGAAAATTATTTCATTTCCTCCGCCAGCCGCAGAACGCCCTCCACCAGCTTTTGGCCGGCGCTGACCTCCATCCAACTGCCGTAGCATAGCTGGGCAGGATAAGCGGCGGTGTCGAAAAGCTCCGGAACGGGGATATAGCTGCTCTCCATGTTGGCAAGCTCCGAGATCAGCCATTTTTCACCGGGGAAGCCGGCCTTAATGTCATTTCCGTACTTGTGGTATACCTCAAAGGGGGTGATAAAGATCCAGACATCCCCCAGCTTCAGGATCTGGATGATGACCTCCACCCGGTTGCCGCCATCCCGGACAGCTTCCTCATATTCCAGCAGAAGGGGGGCGTTCTGGCCGGTCATATCATATTTATCCTTGCGGGCCTTGCGATCCTCCGCCACCCACCGTGCATAGGCGATCTGCTCGGAGGTGGCCCGGCGGCGCTCCATGGGCAGCTCCCGGTACTCCATCCGGAGAGCCTTTCCCTCCACCGGTACGCTGGCTTCCTCCATCACCCGTAACAGCTCCCCGGCAATGATGCGCCCGATCTCCCGATGGGTGCGGCGGATTCCGCCCAGCTGATCCACATGGTTGATATCCCCGCTGTAGCCGGGCAGATAAACGGAAACCGCCTGCTGGCCGTACCGCTCCTTCAGGGCGTAGGAGATCTCGGAGGCGTAATCGCCGCTGTACTCCAGCCCGCCGGTGGTATCCTCGTGCAGAGCAAAGGTAAAGATGGCGCCCATCACCCCGTCTTGGGTGTTTTTCACCGTCAGAACCGGCAGATCAGGGTCAATATCTCCGTAGGGACGCAGGATCTGATCCCGGAACTTGCCGGGATTGGTCACGATCGCCCCATCCTGCAGGATGTAATCCCGATTGAATGGAGTGGTACTTTCCTGCCCAATTCCATAGGCAAGGGTGCAGGGCTCCAGCCGTTGCCACGCCAGAGTGATGGTATCGGCGCAGAGCCGCTCCATCAGCGACATAAATTCCTCATCCCGCTCAGAGCGGAGATCCCCGCCGGGAATTCCGTAGTGGGTATGGTTGGCGATGACGGCAATCTTTTTCGTCGGAATACCGGTAAAGGCTTCCGCCCGGGTCTTGATCGCTTCGCAAAAAGCACGGGTAACACAGACCGCATCCAACACCAGCAAGGCGGCGATATTGCCGCTGCCATCCTCAAAGACCGCCGCCTTGGCATAAAGCTTATCCTTCACCCCAACGGTGTAACGGTTTTTGTAATAACCCGGTATGTCGCTCCCGATAGGAGGCGTGATCTCTTTTTCATAAAATGCCGCTCTCATGATCCTATCTCCTTTATAAGTTTTTTCTATCATATCATCTGACACAGAAATTTACAATAAAAACCGCTCAAAAGTAGTAGAGCTTTCGCTTTCTCCCGCCTCGGCGTGTCGATACGCCGAGGCGGGAAAAGCGGAAGAAATGCTGCTTTTCAGCGGTTTTTTATAATAACTCTGCAATTTGGATGGCGTTGGTGGCTGCACCCTTGCGGACCTGATCCCCACAGCACCAGATCGCCAAACCGTTTTCATCGGTGAGATCCTTGCGGATGCGGCCGACGAAGACGAGATCCTGATCGGTGGTATCGAGGGGCATGGGGTAGACCTTATTGGGAAGATCATCTACCAGCTTACAGCCGGGGGCTTGGGCGATGATATTGCGGGCCTCTTCGACGGAGATGGGCTTTTCGGTCTTAACGGTGACAGAGATGGAGTGGCTGCGAACAACGGGAACACGGATGCAGGTGCAGTTGACCAGCAGCTCGGGGAGATGCATGATCTTGCGGCCTTCATTCTGCATCTTCATTTCCTCGGTGGTGTAGCCCTCGGTGGACTCGCCGCCGATCTGGGGAATAACATTATAGGCGATCTGATAGGGGAATACGGTATTCTCATAGGCTTCACCCTTGGAAAGGGCTTCCACCTCGCCCATCAGCTCAATGGGACCGCCGGCACCGGCACCGGAAACCGCCTGATAAGTAGAGGCGATCATGGTTTTGATGGGGCTGATCTTATTGAGGGCGTTTACTGCGGTCAGGGTGATGATGGTGGAGCAGTTGGGATTGGAGATGATGCCCTTGTGGTTCTTCACATCCTCGCCGTTGACCTCAGGAACGATGAGGGGAACATCGGGATCCATCCGGAAGGCGCTGGAGTTATCCACAAAGACCGCACCGGCCTTCACAATGGCGGGAGCCAGCCGCTTTGCCAGCTCGTTGGAGGCGGCGCCCAGCACCAGATCCATCCCCTCGAAGGCATTTTCATCGGCCAGTTCCACGGCGATCTCCTGTCCCTTGAAGGGGATCAGCTTGCCGACGCTTCTTTCGCTGGCCAGCAGCTTCAGCTTGCCGACAGGAAAATTCCGCTCTTCCAGAACCTTCAGCATCTCACGGCCCACCGCACCGGTGGCACCTAAAATTGCAACATTTTTCATGGTTTATTACCTCACTTTACAAAACTATTATATAATACGCGGATGGCGTTCTCATAATCCTTATTATCCACACCGACGATAATATTCATTTCATCGGGGCCCTGAGAGATCATCCGGATGCTGATGCCATGCTTGCCCAGCCGCTCGAAGATCTTACCGGAAACACCGGCCCGGAAGGCCATTTTACGGCCCACCGCCGCCACAATGGCGATCTCATCGGTCACCTTGATGTGATCGGGCTTGATCTTTTTCTGCAGCTCGCCCAGAATGGAATAGAGGCATTTGGAGACCTTGCCGGAATCCATGACCAGCGAAACCGTATCGATGCCGGAGGGCACATAATCGATAGGCACATTCTGATTTTCAAAGGCCTCCAGGATCCGCCGCAGCTCTCCCACCGCAGAGGAAAGACCGTTTTTGGTGATGGTGACGATGGAATAATCCTTTTTGCCGGCGATGCCGGTGATGAAGCGGGATTCGGTATCCAGAGAATCATCGAAGGATTCCATGATCATGGTACCGGGATGCTCCGGCTCATTGGTGTTGCGAATATTCAGAGGAATGTTCTTCTCCCGTACCGGGTAGATGGTTCCCTCATGAAGCACCTGCGCACCGGCGTGGCTCAACTCCCGCAGCTCATTATAGGTGACCCGCTCGATGGGCTGGGGATCCTCCACGATGCGGGGATCGGCCATCAGGATGCCGGAAACATCCGTCCAGTTCTCATATACATCCGCATCAAGTGCGGCAGCAGCCAGGGCACCGGTAATATCGGAGCCGCCCCGGGTGAGGGTCTTGATGCGGCCGTCCGGCATGATGCCGTAGAACCCGGGGATGACCACCCTTCTGCCCTCTGCCAGCTTGACCAAAGCCGCATAAGAGGCTTCCTTATCGATGGAACCGTCGAAGGCAAATTTCAGCCAATGGGCGGCATCCACAAATTCAAAGCCCAGATAATCGGCCATCAACATAGCGGAAAAATATTCCCCCCGGGAGACCAGCTCCTCCTCGCTGATGCCGGCCCCCATCTTCTGGCGAAGCTTCAGCAACTCATCCTCGATGTTGACCTTCAGGCCCAGATCCCTTTTGATCTCGATATAACGGTCCTTGATCATATCAAAGACCGGCTCACAGGAAACGCCGTACTTCAAGTGGGCGTGGCAGAGATACAAAAGGTCGGTGAGCTTATGATCCTCCTTGAACCGTTTGCCTGCCGCAGAGACCACCACCACCCGCCGGGCAGGATCCGCCTCCACGATCTCCTTTACTTTTTTATATTGGATCGCATCCGCCATGGAGGATCCGCCGAATTTCAATACTTTTAACATACTTTTTAACCGATGGCTGCAATAAAGAGCTTTTCGTCCTCGCCTTTCAATTCATCATAGAGTTTTTTCATTTCGGTCACCGTCATGGCCTTGGTGACCACCGCATTGCCCCAATGCTCCTCGGCCACCGTCACCCGTTTCAGGCTGGCGGTGCGGAGGTAATAGCGGTAGCGGGCAATGGAATTATCTACCGCAGCGGCAGCAGACTGCAGAGAATAGAAATCCTGCACCCCGCCTGCCAGATCCAGGCAATCCTGCACCACATTGGCGGCGGTGGGATACCGGCCGGCGCCCTGGCCGTAAAAGCTCATCTTGCCGGTATAGGCGGTCTCATAGGAGATCAGGTTGAAGTTGGTGGGCACCGAAGCGGTCAAAGAATCGGCCGCCAGCAGCGTGGGCTGCACAAAGGCCGCCACCTTCCCCTCCTGCTGCCGGGCAGAACCCAGGATCTTGCAGGTGAGGCTGTGCTCCTTGAAGTTGCGGACATCCTCGTCGGTAATATTCCGGATGCCGAACACCGGGATCTCTTCCTTCTTCAGCGAAACATCAAAGGCGATATTGGCGGAAAGGAGCAACTTATGCATAATATCCAGACCGTCGATATCCGCAGAAGGATCCGCCTCCGCATAGCCCAGCGCCTGCGCCTCGGAAAGGGCAATCTCAAAGGAAAGACCGTTCTGGGTCATATTGGTCAGAATGTAGTTGGTGGTACCGTTCATGATGCCTTCCACCGAAAGCACCGGCTCCAGCCGACGCACCCGCTCCAGAGCGGTCAGCCAGCCGATACCGCCGCCCACCGCTGCGGTGCAGCGGAAGGCCACACCCTTTTCCCGAGCAAGGGCCAGCAGTTCATCGTAATAGGTGGCCACCAGATACTTATTGGCGGTCACCACATTCTTGCCCGCCTGCAACGCTGATGTCACAAACTCATAGGCCGGATGCAGACCGCCCATGACCTCGATCACGGTGTCCACCTCCGGATCCTCCCAGAGATCCTCTGCCCGATGGGTCAGCTCGGGGATGCCGATCTCCCGGATATCCAGTACGTGCCGCACCTCCAGCCCCGGCAGCTCCCGGGCCAGCTCATACACACCGGCACCGATGGTGCCAAACCCCATTAATCCAATTACCATAATGTACTCCTGTTGACATTTTTAAAATCTGTCCACCATAGGAGGACAGATGGTTTTGTAATACGAACATTCTACCACGCTAAAGCAAAAAATGCAAGTTTAATACGCAAAATCAGCGAAAGGCACAAAAAGATGCCTTTCGCTTCATAATTTTTATTCAAAAGCCTTGGTCACATCCACCCAATCCAGAGCTCCGGACAGCTCAAACAACTCCTCCGGAGAGAGCCGTACAGCGCTGCTGGCGGTGCCGCAGGCGGGATAAACGGTCTCAAATCGCTTGAGAGATTCATCCAGATAGACCGGGCAATCCACCCCAAAGGGACAGACCCCGCCCACCTGATGGCCGGTCAGCTCCGAGACACGCTCCGCAGAAAGCATCCGGGGCTTGAAGCCGAACCGGGCTTTGAAGGATTTATTATCGATCTTCCGGTCTCCTGCGGCCACCACCAGGATACAGCCCTCCCCATCCGCAAAGGAAAGGGTCTTGGCAATATGAGCAGGCTCACAGCTCAGCGCCGCAGCTGCCAGGGCCACGGTAGCGGAAGAGACCTCAAACTGAATGGCACGCTCTGCCATTCCCCGTTCTTTTAAATGATTATACGCTTTTTCCCAAGACATTTTTCGGGTCCTCACAAAACAGTTTTCTACATTATAATAGATTTATCAGAAAATTACAAGTGCTGATTGACGAAAGGTTTTCAAAATGATATAATAATATTTATGAATTTTAAAGGAGGCGTTCAAAATGCTCCGTACGATCGGAATGCTTTTGTATGTGGCGGGATATCTGATCCTCAATCTTCCCAGCCTGCTGAAAGCAAAATTATTGGAAAAGGATCCGGTGAAGCATGAAGCCTATTGCCGCAAGAAGATCGTGGGCTTCTGCCGGCGCTGCATTAAGGTGATGGGAATGAAGCTGGAGATGCGTGGTCTGGAAAATATTCCCGATCACGCCACCCTCACCGTCTATAATCACCAAAGCCTACTGGATGCCTTTCCCCTTATCGCCCATATGCCCAACACCCAATCCATGGTGGCCAAAAAGGAACTGGAAAAAGCCCCCGGCATCAGCGATTGGATGAAGGCCGGCCATTGCATCTTCATCGACCGCTCCTCCCCCCGGGCAGGAATGCTTTGCATCAATCAGGGAGCGGAACTGCTGGCTAATAATATCAATGTGACCATCGCTCCGGAGGGCACCCGTAACTACGGCGGCGAGATTGCCGAATTCAAGGGCGGCGCCTTCAAGATGGCCACCAAGGCCGAGGCTCCCATCCTGCCGGTGGCCATCGAAGGAACCTATAAGCTCTTTGAAGGCAACGGCAAAAAGCTCCGCAGCGACCGAGTGATTCTGAGCGTGCTGCCTCCTATTCCCACCAAGGGCCTCTCCCGGGAGGAGCAGAAGGAGCTGCCCGAAAAGGTGCGCAAGCTCATTGAAACAGAAGTAAATAAATTAAAAGGAGAACTGAATTCATGAAAAAGACCGCGATCATTGCCCTGCTGCTGGCAGCCCTGCTGGTATTTACCGGCTGCAGCCCCGCTACCTATTCCCAGGTGGACCCGGAAAAGTATGTGACCCTCGGGGAATATAAGGGGCTTAGCTATACCGCAGTAGAGATCAGCGTTTCCGATTATGAGCTGCAGGTAGCCGTGAATGAGGAGCTGAAAAACTCCGGTTATGTAAGCTATCAGGAGGATATCACCCTCACCGAAGGCACCGTCCGGCTGGGCGATACTGTTAACATCAATTATAAGGGCCTGAAGGACGGTGTGGCCTTCGAAGGCGGCACCGCCGATAACCAGAGCCTCACCATCGGCAGCGGCAGCTTTATCGATGGCTTCGAAGAGGGGCTGGTAGGCAAGGCCATCGGCTCCGATGTGAAGCTGAATCTGACCTTCCCCGAAAATTACGGCAACGAAGAGCTGGCCGGGCAGGATGTCATCTTTGAAGTCAAGATCAATTCCGTCACCGAGCGGGCCGATTATAAGGAACTGACCGACGATCTGGCCCACACCATCAAGTCCGAGGTCAATACCGCCGCTGAATTCCGGGAGGCGGTCAAGGCTGAGTTGGAGGCAGAAAAGAAGGCCGATGCGGAAACCAGCATCAAGGACGAGCTGTGGACCGCCACCATCGAGAATGCGACCCTTGCCGAAAAGCTCCCCGAGAAGCTGGTCGAGGGCGCCGAGGAGGAATTCATCGCCTACTATGAGACCCTGGCCCTCCAGTACAGCTACGATGATCTCTCTGCCTTTTTAGCAGGCAACAGCATCAACGAAGATACCTTCTATGCGCAGGCGGAAAGCTATGGAAGATCCATTGTGGAAAGCCAGCTGGTGGCCTATGCCATCGCCAAGGCGGAGGGCTACACCCCCACCCAGGAGGCGTTGGACAAAAGCGCCGAGGAATATGCAACCACCGCCGGCTATACCGAAGTAGCCAAGTATGTTGCCGCTGTGGGGGATGATGCGATCATGGATCAGCATATCCTGGACTATGCGGTGGATCTGGTGCTGGCCAGCGCTGTGACCAAGGCATGAAGACCTTAGTCAGCGGCTGCCTTCTGGGGCTGGCCTGCCGTTACGACGGTGCATCCAAGCCCCACCCCAAAGCATTGGAGATCGCCGATGCTGTCCCCTTCTGCCCCGAGTGTATGGGCGGCCTGCCCACCCCGAGACCTCCCGCCGAGATCCGGGGAGACCGGGTGATCAATGCAGAGGGCACCGACGTAACCCCCCAATACCGCAAGGGCGCCGAGGAGGCTCTGCGCCTCTGCCGGCTGCTGGGGATCCAAAAAGCCGTTCTAAAGGCCAAAAGCCCCTCCTGCGGCTGCGGCCTGATCTACGACGGCACCTTCTCCAGGACCCTCACCCCCGGCAACGGTATCACCGCCGCCCTGCTCCTGCAAAGCGGCGTGGAGGTCATCACCGAAGACGACCTTTAAAAGCGAGTCATTTTTTGACTCGCTTTTTTAATGTTGACAAGTTCATGTCGATGAACTATAATAGTTCAGATAGATTAATTTATTGAGAAATTATAATATGAACAGAAATGACCGTTTGTGGAATCCCTGGCACGGCTGTAAAAAAGTAAGCCCCGGCTGTAAAAACTGTTTTGTTTACAAAATGGACAGGCGGTATGGCCGTGACACCACCATAATCGCAAAAGGAAAAACAACATACGAGCTGAAAGACAAAGATTGTCCTCCCGGTTCTCTCGTAAAGCTCTGCTTCTCCTCCGACTTTTTTATCGAAGAAGCGGATGTGTGGAGAGACGGCTGCTGGGATTTTATCCGCCGCAGAAAGGATTGCATTTTCGTTACCACTACCAAACGGCCGGAAAGGATCGCACAATGCGTTCCTGCCGATTGGGGCGACGGTTGGGAGCACGTCCATATCAGCATCTCCATTGAAAATCAGGAGATGGCCGATAAACGTCTTGAAGCATTTCTTGCCGCACCCGTTAAGCACCGGGAGGTGTTCTGCTCCCCCCTGATCGCCCCCATCTCCTTGGGGAAATATCTGGATACCGGATTGATCAAATGCGTCAATGTGGGCGGTGAGATGTCCCCCAAAAACGAAGTCCGCCCCATTCTGTACGAATGGGTGAGAGACCTCTTTCTGGAGGCCAAGGAACGGAATATCGAATTCTATTTCCATCAATGCGGCTCCATGTTCCTCCGGGACGGCGAAAACATCGGCAAATGGAAATTGAATGACCAGATCCAACGTGCCGAAGAAATCCAGCATGAGTTGGAGCAACAATATTGCTGAAAAAATCTGAAGCGAGATGAATGATCACCATGAAACCAAATAAAGCAAAAACCGACCTACGCAGGTCGGTTTTTGCTGTTTTCGGGGTCGAAAGCCTTGCTTTTTTCCGCTTACGTGCTATAATACAAGCAAAAGGAGGTGCCCGGATGAGCTATTTTGAATTTTCCCGCCAACTGGCGAAGGATCCCCCGGAAAACACGTTAAAATATGACCTTCACCGGCTGACCTTAGGCAAATACGCCAATCTGCCCCGTTGGGAGCGGCTGGCCCATGCCATGGCGGAGGCATTGGAAAACCAGGCGATCTATATCTACCCCCAGGATCGCCTCATCGGACGCACCTACCATAGCAATAAAGCCGAAAAAGAGCCGGAGAGGCTGAACCCGGAGTTGGCAAAGCCCCCGCTTTGGGAAAAAGAAAACTACCCCCAACTGCTGGAAAACCAGCTGGTGCTATATAATGCCCCCGGGCACATTGCCTGGAATTGGGATGCGCTTTTGCATCAGGGCACCGAAGGGCTGAAAAAGCGCTGCAACGGTACCGGCGAATTTCATCAAGGGGCCCGCATCCTGCTGACCGCTCTGGAAAACTGGAGCGACCGCCACGCTGAGGCGCTGGAAAAACTGGGCCGCCGGGAAGAAGCCGCCCTCTGCCGCAAGGTGCCCCGCCACCCGGCCGAATCCTTCCGGGAGGCGCTCCAGAGCTTCTGGATGCAGCACATCGTGGTGATGAGCGAAAACCCCCACGGCGGCAACAGCCCCGGCCGGCTGGACAAATATTTGTGGCCCTATTTAAAGGCCGATCTGGAAAAAGGCGTCTGCACCTTAGAGGATGCCCGCTCCCTCATTGAAGAGCTGTTCATCCGCATTGATGAACGGTTATATCACCGGGATGGTTGGGTGGAAACGGTGATGGTGGGCGGCAAAAACGCTGTAAATCCCCTCTCCTACCTCATGATCGAGACCGTCATAAAATACGATATCGTCCACCCGGCGGTCTATGTCCGGCTGGCGGAGGACTCCCCCGCCGATTTCATCGATCTGGCGGCAAAATATCTGCGGCAGGGCGGCAACCGTGCCCAGCTTTTATGGGACGAGACCGTCACCAAGGCCCTCATCCGCAACGGCGTTTCCCCCGCTGATGCCGACGATTATTTCTGCGGCGGCTGCATGGAGATCGGCATCCAGGGCAAGACTGCCGACTGCCTCTATCTGGGCTTTCAGAACCTCCCCAAATTTCTGGAGCTCACCCTCACCGGTGGGATCAGCTTAAAAAACGGTGAAAAAATCGCAAATTTTCATGCAAAAACCTTGGAAAAATACAGCAGTTTTGAAGACCTTTACGAACACTTCCGAACAGAATTCCGCCGGTTGAGCCATTTGCAGTTCCAATACCAGGACGAGGTAAGCTGCTATAACGCCGCCCACCGCCCTGCCTATCTGATCTCCTCTATGATCGCCGATTGCCCGGAAAAAGGGCTGAATATGCACGCCGGCGGTGCCCGCTACTTCGATTACGGCGCCACCATTTTAGGCATCCCCAACGTGGCAGACAGCCTGATGGCCATCAAAAAGGCGGTCTTTGAAGAAAAATTCTGCACCGCAGAGGAATTACTCTCCGCCCTGAAGGCAAATTTCCAAGGCTATGAGCCCCTGCGCCGCAGACTTCTTGCCTGCCCGAAGTACGGGCAGAACCATCCGGAGGCAGATGCCATGGCCGCCCGGGTGGCGGCGGACACCGCAGAGGTCTACCGCTCCTATCGCAACCTTCACGGCGGCAACGGCAAGCCGGTGATCCTGAGCTTCAAATACGCCCCCTTAGCAGGCAGTATTTTAGGGGCTTCTCCCGACGGCCGCCTGGCCGGAAAGCCGGTGGCGCAGGGAGTGACGCCCCAAGTATCCTCTATGACCAAAGGGATCACCGCCGCCATCAATTCCTGCACCGCGCTGCCCTTTGAGGTCTTTTCCGGCGGCGCCTCCACCATGTGGGACATGGAAGCCTCCCAAGCCTCGGAGGAGGTGCTCAAGGCCCTTTTCACCGCCTTTTTCAAGCAAGGCGGGCAGATCTTCCAGGGCAATGTTGCGGATGCGGAGACGCTCCTCCAAGCCCAGAAAAAGCCGGAGGACTACCCCTGGCTGATCGTACGGGTAGGAGGCTATTCCGCCCGCTTTACCGGGCTCACCCCCGAGCTGCAAAACGATATTATTGCAAGACTATCCAAATAATAAAATGAGAGTGGAATTTTCCACTCTCATTTTGCTGTAATATCATTTTTATTCATAGCCTCGTTGCAGTTTTCTTCTGCCTCGGTTTCCCCGCAAAGAGCCTCCATGTCAGCGAAGGAAATAGCATATTCCGGCTGAAAATCCTCGCCGGCGGCGTAAGCCAGCAGCTGCGCCTTCAGCCAGCGGGCGCCGGGATCGCTTTCCTTCAGATCCAAGGAGCAGACCAGCAGCCGGCCCTTCCCCACCCGATACTCAAAGAGCAGCGCCTCCGGGTGGGCATTTTTATAAGAATTGGCGATCTCGATGATGGGCGCATAGGGCACATCCTCCAGGATCACCGAGCGGCCGCCGTTCAGCATCTCCCGGAACTGCCAGCCGCAAAAGCCCTCATGGGGCAGCCCGTTCATCAGCGGATGATCGTTGATGACTGTTGCCAGATGGCCGCCGGTACGCCCGGCAATGGCCAGCTGGAAGGAGGTGGCCTGCCCCGCAAAGGGGCCGGCACCCAGTAGCACCACCCGCTTGCCCTGCTTCAGCGAAGCCGCAAGGGCAGAGGCCGAAGCCTCGGTCAGTACCGTAACGCCTCGGGGCTTCTGCTCCTTCACTGCCGGGAAAAGATAAAGTTCCCATTGGTTTTCCGCATGGGTATTGCCCCCAGAAAGGGTGGCGGTGAGGGTAAGGCGCAGAGGCTTTTCCGCCTTAGGCAGGCGGTAAGAAAGGGTCATCAGCTCGGTGATCTCCCCGGGCTGCAGATCCACCCGAACAGCACGCCGCAGATAGATCTCATCCTCCCCGGCCAAGCGCAGTTCCAGCCTTGCTTTGGATAGAGCCTCCCCAAAATGGGACGCCAGAAGAGGAATCTCCACCCGGTCACCAGCGGTAAAATTCCGGCAGCGGGGCAGATCCGCCAGCAGAACCGTATCGCTATTATAGCGGTGAACATTCTCCACCGTTTCTCCCGGTTTCAGTTCATAAAATTCATTCATCATCCCCACGCAATAGCCGAAGGTATGCCAATGGGTATCGATATCTCCCAAAAAGTCATAGCCGGCAAAGCCCTTGGAGCGGCGCACCGTTTCAAAGCAATGCTTGCGCAGCAGCCGCTGCCAGCCGGCGGAATTGCGGTAGTAGAGCGGTGCCCGGCTCAGCAGCCCCTTTTCGGCAAGATGGCGCTCCACCGAAGTAAAAAGCTCCGTTTCCCCGATACGGCTGCCCCGGTAGCGATCCTTCAGAGAAAGATCAGCGTAGGTGCCGTTGATGCAGATCTCATGGGAAAGCAGCGGCTTGCCGTAAACGGCGTTGCGGGCATCCAGAACCTGGTGCTCCCCTTCCTCGGAATGATAGCTGGTAAGACCCAGCGAATAACTGTTATAGACATCGCAGAATTCCCCCAGCGCCGCAAGGCCGGTGGGATTATAGCGAAAGGGCTCCTCCACCGTAGGAAAGCCATCCAGCCGGTATTCGATGCCCCGCATGGCAGACATAGGGGAAAAGAGGCTGTCTGTTTCCCGGTGCACCAGCTCGGCGCAGGCCCGCAGATGGGCGGTATAGTCCTCATCAATAGTCATTTCATTGCCGGAGGAGTACAGTACCGGCGAGGTATAATGCCGGGCCATCCGCAGGATCTCCTGCCATTCGGCCAGGGTGGTATTATTGGGGGTCTCCAGCTCCAGCAACATTCCCAGCTCATCTGCCGCCTCCATATATTCCACCATAGGAATATAGGTGTGAAAACGGATGGAATTGAAGCCCAGCGACTTCAACGTTTTGATGACCTGCCGGTAATAGGCCTTGCTACGGGTGGGATGCACCGTGATGGGATGGTAGCAATGCTCGCAGCTGCCCCGGAAATAATAGGGCTTTCCGTTCAGGTACAGCCGGGTGCCCTCCGCTGCCAGCCGGCGGATGCCAAAGAAATGTGTCCATTGCTGACCCGGGATCTCCACCCGAAGCCGGTAACGCTTGGGGTGCTCCGGAGACCAAAGCTCCAGCCCCTCTGCGGAAAGATCGGTCTCGGTACAGCCTGCGGGAATTTCTCCCCTCAAGATCAACCGGTCCCCATCGAAAAGGGTGAGAGTTTTTTTCTGTTCCTCTGCCCCTTGGGTATGAACGGTAAAGGAGCCAAGCTCCCGGGCGGTGGTGACCCACACATCCCGAAGCCCCTCGCAAAACCGCAGTTCCACATCTCCATAGATCCCGCCGGTACATTCATTGGCGGCCCGGGAGGTCAGCCCGGAGACGGGGCGCCCCTGATAACCCGCCAGGCGGGTGTTGGAAACGGCCAGGGTAATACGGTTCTCCCCGGCTGCCAGCACCTCTGCCGGAACCGGCAGAGAAAAGGCGGCCGAATAGCCTTCATGCCGCCCCAGATAACAGCCGTTGATCCAGGCGGAAACGGTATTCTGCACCCCGCCGAACCACAGCTCTGCCGAAGCAGCCTCTTTCAGCCAAAAGGAACGCTGATACACCATGCAGCCCACCGGGTTGGCCAACGCCATATCCGGCACATAGCCTGCCTGCGGGTACCGCTGGAGGGTGTAGAGCGGATTATATCTCAGCTTCGCGTGAAGAGGGGTAGAGCGGAAAAGCTCCCCCATATCCTCCCAATAACCGGGTACGGAAACAGAGGCCGCATCGGCGGTAACTGCCGGCTCAGCCTCACCGCTATAGGGGGTTTCAAAAAGATAATCGATGAGCCAATTGCCGTTTAAAACCTGCTTTTCCATTATTTAAGCTCCATGAAGCGCATGGCGTTGTTATAGTAGATATTTTCCAGCATCTCCTGCTCCAGCCGAATGGGATGGATCCACCGCCCCTTGATATCCTTGGGAACATCTCCCTCCAGAAAATGGGTGATGATCTCCACCTTAGTGTCGTTATACTCCCGGGCGAAGCCGGTGAGGGCGCTATCCGCATCGGTACCGTAAAGGATGCGGGTATGATACTTCCGGAAGAAGGCCTCTGCTGCCTCGGGGGTACGGGACAACTCCGGATAGATGCAGATGGCGGGGGTAATGTCCATATAAAGATCAGGGCAGGCTTCCATCAGCCGCTCTGCCCGGGGAATATCGGTGGAATAGAACCCGAAATGGGCAATGGCCGCCCGCAGCCCGGGATGGGCCAGCAGGGCATTTTCCAGCTGCTCAAAGAACCATTCCTGGGAGGGAACGGTCTCATCATAGACCCAGCCCTTTTCAATGGCACGGGCATCGGCCTTGGTGATATCCCAATTGATCAGCGGATCGTTATTATGGATCATAAGAGGGATCTTTTCCTTTTCGCAGTAGGCAAAAAATGCATCAAAACGGGGATGCTCATAGGAAAAGCCGTTTTTTCTCCACTCGCTGGGCTTGCCCTCCAGCAGCTTGATACCCTTGAAGCCCATGGCTATGTATTCCTTGGTCTGCTCGATAAAATCACGGCTGTGATCCAGCCCGGCAAAAGCATAGGAGCCGGGCAGAGCATTGGCGATCTCCATCGCCCATTGATTGGCATCCGGATAGTAGGAGCCGGCATGGTGCAGAAAGCTCTGGACACAGATGCCGCAATAGCCCTTGCGCTCCATCATATCACGAAAATATTCCACCGCCTGCTCCACCGTTACCTCACCGTGGTGATGGACATGAAAATCGATCTTTTTCATCTTTTTTCCACCACCTCTCCCTGCTTTTTATAGATGGAACCGGCGGGCACGAAGCCCCGCACGGAGGAGAGGGGGTAAACATTACTGTTTTTGCCGATAACCGTACCGGGATTGAGGACACTGCCACAGCCTACCTCTACCTGATCCCCCAGCATGGCTCCGAACTTTTTCAAGCCGGTCTCCAGCCGCTCACCGCCGGCATTGACCGCCACAAGGGTCTTATCGCTCTTCACATTGGAGGTGATGGAGCCGGCGCCCATATGGGACTTATAGCCCAGCACCGAATCCCCCACATAGTTATAGTGGGGCACCTGCACCCCATCAAAGAGGATAACATTTTTCAGCTCGGTGGAATTGCCCACCACAGCGCCCTCACCTACCAGAGCGTTGCCCCGGATAAAGGCGCAATGGCGCACCTCGGTCCCGGCGCCGATGATGACATTCTCTCCCAAAAAGGCGGTAGGTGCCACCTTGGCAGTCTTATGGATCCACACCGTTTCGGCGGGATGGTCATATTCCTCGGCGGGCAAGGCTGCGCCTAGTTCCTGAATAAAGCTACCGATCTTTCCCAGCGCCTGCCAGGGGTATTCTACCTGCTCCAGCAGGGGAGCGGCAGCGGTATGGCTTAAATCGTACAATGCGGAAACAGTTAATTCTTTCATAATTCCTCCACTAATTTTCTACCCATCAGGACACCCATCACCGAGGCCATCATCAGGCCCCGGGTCCAGCCGCTGGAGTCTCCCAAGCAATGGAGGCCCTTCACGCTGGTATTGAAATCGGTATCCATGGTCACACGGTTACTGTAAAATTTAAGTTCAGGGGAATAGAGCAGGGTCTCGGTGGATGCAAAGCCGGGAACCACATGATCCAGCGCCTGAATAAAGTTGATGATGTTCATCATCGCCCGGTAAGGGATGGCAGCGGTAATATCCCCGGCCACCGCATCGGGAAGGGTGGGCTTCAGATTGGAGCGGGCCAGTTCCTTCTCCCAGGTACGCTTGCCGTCCAGAATATCCCCGAAGCGCTGCACCAGAATGTGGCCGTTGGCCAGCATATTGGAAAGCTCGCCCACCTTCTGGGCGTAGGCAATGGGCTGATTGAAGGGGACATTGAAGTTATGGGAGACCAGAATGGCCAGGTTGGTATTATTGCTTTTGAGTTCCTTATAGGAATGGCCGTTGACCACCGCCAGATCGTTATCGTAATTTTCCTGGCTTACAAATCCGCCGGGATTCTGGCAGAAGGTCCGTACCTTATTCTTAAAGGGCTGGGGATAGCCCACCAGCTTGGATTCATAAAGAACCTCATTGACCTTTTCCATGATCTCATTGCGTACCTCCACCCGGACGCCGATATCCACCGTACCGGGCATATGCTCGATCTCATGCTCGGTGCAGAGGTGCTCCAGCCATTCGGCGCCCCGTCGGCCGGTTGCCACAATGGTATGGGCAGCGAAGAATTCCTCAGTGGTCTTTCCGTCGCTGATATAACCGCCCTTGCAGATCTGATCCTCGATGATCAGGTTGGTGCACTCCCGGTTAAAGTACATCTCCACCCCGTGCTCCTGCAGATACTGCTCGATGGCGTAGTAGATATCCTGCGCCTTTTCGGTACCCAGATGGCGGATGGGGCAATCCACCAGCTTCAGCCCGGCCTGGATGGCCCTGAGGCGGATCTCCTTCACAGCCTCGGGGTCGCTGACCCCCTCCACATGGGTATCGGCGCCGAATTCCAGATAGATGCCATCGGTATAATCGATGGTCTCCTGCGCCAGATCTTCCCCGATCAGATCGGGCAGATCTCCACCCACATCGGAGCTTAAGGAAAGCTTACCGTCGGAAAAAGCACCGGCACCGGAAAAGCCGGTGGTAATATGGCAATAAGGCTTGCAATTGACGCACTTCTTGGTCTTCGCCTTGGGGCAGCGGCGTTTTTCCACCGGCAAGCCCTTTTCCACGATGACGATCTTCTGCTTGCTGCCCTTGCGGATCATTTCCAGCGCAGTAAAGATCCCGGCAGGCCCGGCACCGATAATCAAAACATCACAATTCATAGTATATACTTCCTTTCCGCAATAATGCCGCTGTTTCCATTATAATGAAAACAACGGCATTGTTCAAGTTAATTTTTATCTTTCTTCCCTGAAATAGGGCAAGCCCAGATGCTCCGGGGGCTGATGCTCCCGCTTTTTACGCATACTGGTAATAATCAGCACGATAATGGTCACCGCATAAGGCAGCATCTTGAAGAGCTCCTGGGTGGCGACCCCCAGCCCATTGATATAGTTATGGGCATTGCAGAGGGCACCGAAGAGGAAGGAGCCGAAGATGGCCACAGTAGGCTTCCAGAGAGCGAAGATGACCAGCGCGATGGCCAGCCAGCCGCGATCGCCGAAGGCATCGTTGGACCACACACCGTCGGTATACACCATCACGTACTGCAGACCGCCCAAGCCCGCAATGGCGCTGCCAATGCAGGTAGCCACATACTTATAGCGGGTCACATTGATGCCGGCGGCATCGGCGGTGGCGGGGTTTTCACCCACAGCCCGCAGATTCAGGCCGATCCGGGTGCGGTTCAGCACAAAGGAAACGATCAGCGCAATGGCGATGGCCATATAAGTAAGGAATTCATAGGAGAGAAAGATCTCCCCGAACCAGCCCAGATTGTCTGCAAAGGGCAGGGTCTTACTATAGAAATCACTGGTCTTAGTCAGGATGATGGAGGGCATTTCACTGTCCACCAGCTTGATCAAGGAGCCGCCGAAGAAGTTTCCGATGCCGATTCCAAAGGTAGTCAGGGCAAGGCCGGTCACGTTCTGGTTGGCTCGAAGGGTCACCGTTAAAAAGCTATAGATCAGACCCATCAGCATGGAGCCCAGAATGGAAGCCAGCAGAGGGATCATGATGGCCAGGAAGGGGTTCATATTCTCGATATTATTGCCGCAGGCGTTCTCGTACAAAAAGGCGCCGGTCACGCCGCTGATACCGCCCACATACATCACGCCGGGAATTCCCAGATTCAGATGGCCGGATTTTTCGGTGACGATCTCACCGGTGGAGCCATAGAGCAGAGGGATGCCCAGTAGAATGGCACGTTGAATAAATGCGATGATCATGCTTTTCCCTCCTTATGACGGAATTTGATGGAGTAGCGGATGAAGAATTCGCAGCCCACCACAAAAAGGATCACGATGCCGGCAACGATATCCGCATAGGAGCCGTTGAGGTAGAAGGTATCTGCCACCTTGGCGGCGCCGGATTCCAGAAAGACGATCAATCCGGACATCAGCACGATGATCAGCGGATTGAGCTGACCCAGCCAGGCCACCATAATGGCGGTAAAGCCCAAGCCGCCCACCGTATCGGGGTTGACAGAATGATCGATGCCCGCAACCATCAGGCAGCCGGCCAGGCCGCAAAGAGCACCGGAGATCATCATGGTGCGGATAATGACCTTTTTCACGTTGATGCCGATATACCGGGCGGTGTTCTGGGATTCGCCCACCACCGAGATCTCATAGCCGTGCTTGCTGTACTTTAAGTACACCAGCATCACCCCGGTCAGGATCAGCGCCAGCAAAATGGTCAGCAGATAGGGCTGACCGCCGATGACCGGCAGATGGCCGTTAGCGATGGACTGGATCTGGCCGGAGCCGGCAGGCACCGCATTGACATAGGCATAATAAGCCACCAGTTGCATGGCGATGTAGTTCATCATCAGGGTGAAAAGGGTCTCATTGGTCTTATACTGCGCCTTGAAGAGAGCAGGAACGATGCCCCACACCGCCCCGGCCAGAATACCGGCGGCAAAGATCAGCAGGATCACCACCCAATAGGGCAGCTTATCCCCCAGCTTCATCATCACAATGGCTGCGGCAAGGCCGCCGATCAGCGCCTGACCCTCTGCGCCGCAGTTCCAGAATTTCATTTTAAAGGCAGGTGTCAGCGCCAGGGAAAGGCAGAGCAGCAGAGCAGTCTCCAGCAGGAATTTCCAAAGCAGACGGGTGGAGCCGGAGCCTAAACGGCCGAAGGCGCCCCGCAGCATGATGGAATAGGTTTCAAAAAAGTTACCCTTGGTGAGCAGCACCGAGATCACGCCGACCACTAAAAGGCCCAGCAATACAGCCGCCAGACGGATCAACCATGCCTTCCACCAGATCATATCGTCCCGCTTGGTGATATGGATCAGCGGCTCATGGTGCTTTTTAACAGCGTTACTCATGGACTTCCCCTCCTTCCGTTTTGGTCATCAGCAGACCCACCTGCTCCTTGGTGGCGGTGCGGCCGTCCACAATGCCGGTGACCTTACCGGAACCAATGACCAGGATCCGGTCGCAGAGCTCCAGCAGAACATCCAGATCCTCGCCCACGAAGATTACGGCAACGCCCTTTTCCTTCTGCTGATTCAAAAGATTATAAATGGTATAAGAAGAGTTGATATCCAGGCCCCGCACCGGGTAGGCAGCCATCAGCACAGTGGGAGAGGCAGCGATCTCACGCCCCACCAGCACCTTCTGCACGTTACCGCCGGAAAGGCGGCGCACCGGGGTGGTGGCGCCGGGAGTGACGACCTCCAGCTCCTCAATAATATGCTCGGCCAGATCCTTGGGGGCTTTCCGCTCCAGGAAGGCACCCTTGCCCTTGCGGTAGCTGCGGAGCATCATATTGTCCACAATATCCATGTTGCCCACCAGACCCATGCCAAGACGATCCTCCGGCACAAAGGAGAGCCGCACGCCCAGTTCACGGATCTGCAGGGGTGTTTTATTCTGCAGATTGTCCACATTATCGGTTTTGGGGTTATGGTAAAGCACCGCGCCGCTATCGCTCTTCTGCAGGCCGGCGATGACCTCCAGCAGCTCCCGCTGGCCGGAACCGGCAATACCGGCAATGCCTAAGATCTCTCCGGAATAGGCGGTAAAGGAAACATCATCCAACACCAGTGCCCCCTCCCGGTTGGAGCAATCGATATGATGCACCTCCAGCCGGGCCTTGGGATCCTTGGGCTCGCTGCGGTGAATATTCAGGGAGATCTTTTTGCCCACCATCATTTCGGTGAGCTCTGCCTCGCTGGTCTCAGCGGTCTTGACCGTTCCCACATATTCGCCCTTGCGCAGCACCGCCACACGGTCGGAAAGGCTCAGTACCTCATGCATTTTATGGGTAATAATAATGATAGATTTTCCGTCGTCTCTCATCCGGCGGAGCACCGCAAAAAGCCGCTGGGTCTCCTGCGGTGTGAGCACGGCGGTGGGCTCATCCAGAATGAGGATATCGGCGCCCCGGTAGAGCACCTTGATGATCTCAACAGTCTGCTTTTCGGAAACAGACATGGTGTAGATCTTCTTTTTGGGATCCAGCTCAAAGCCGTACTGCTGGCAGATGGCGGTGATCCGGGCAGAAGCCGCCTTGATATCGTACCGCCCCTCTTCCTCCAGGCCCAGAACGATATTTTCTGCGGCAGAGAACACATTGACCAGCTTGAAATGCTGGTGGATCATACCGATCTTATAATCAAAGGCATCCTTCGGAGAGGCGATGACCGCTTCCTTTCCGTCGATAAAGATCTGGCCTTCATCGGGGAAATAGATCCCAGAGATCATGTTCATCAGCGTGGTCTTCCCGCTGCCGTTTTCCCCCAGGATGGAGAGAATCTCCCCCCGGTTGGCGGTCAGGCAAACGTTTTTATTGGCCACAACGCTGCCGAAGGTTTTGGTGATATTCTTCAGTTCAATGGCTGCAGTTGCCAAAAAATTACCCCCTTTTCATAGCACTCAATTCTGCGGCGGCTCTCCGCCGCAGAATTCAATGTTATGGGGTAGAGTGAAACATCCGGATCTGTCTTAAAAAGGCGGATTTTCACTCGATTTAGATGAAGCAAGGCTGTCGCCTTGCGAGGGTAAAGCGAGCGAAAAACACCGAAAGTTGCCGCTTTGAGGCGGGTTCGGATGTCTTGCTCTACCCCACATAAGAATAAATCTTGATTCCAAGAAAATCAGGCGTGACGCGAGGTCACGCCTGATTTTGCATTTAAAATTAGAACTTGCTGTTCAGGCGGGTGATGCCGTCGATAGCCAGATCAAAGTAGGGAGCGGAGCGGTCAGAGGACTCAGCAAAAGCGCCGTCCTTGATGGCCTCGGTGTCGCCGGTGTAAGCAGCGTCGGTATCTACGTCTGCCATGTAAGAGGTCACATGACCCTCAGCATCCACCTTCACATTAGCGGTGATAGCATCGCCGGAAACGGTGAAAGCAGCGGTATCGAACACCTTGACGGTGCCGTCCTTCAGGCCTTTTTCAATCTCAGCCAGCTTGTCGGCAGTGCCGGCAGCAACATTCTTGCCCAGATCGGAAAGCTCTACAGAGCCGGTCTCCAGAGTACCGGTCCAATCCACATCGATGGCCTTATCGTTCTGAACGCACTCGATAATGTACTTGTAGTAGGGCTCCCAGTTGATACGGGAGGAGATCAGGAAGGTCTCGGGGCAGGCAGCGGCGGTGGAGCCGTTGTAGGAAACGTTGGGGATGCCTGCATTCTCGCAAGCGGTGGGAGCGCCCATGGAGTCGGCGTGCTGGCTGATCAGCACACAGCCCTTATTGATCAGAGCGTTGGCAGCTTCCTTCTCCAGCTGCTCATCGTACCAGGAACCGGTGAACTGAACGTCCATGGTCACGCTGGGGCATACGGACTTCGCACCCAGATAGAAAGAGGTGTAACCGGAAATAACTTCGGCATAGGTGAAAGCACCCACATAACCCATCTTAGCCTTGTCTGCGGTGATCTTGCCGGCTTCGATCATCTCGTTCAGCTTCAGGCCGGCGGTCACGCCTGCCAGATAGCGGCCTTCATAGATAGAAGCAAAAGCATTGTGGAAGTTTGCAACCTCCTCGGTGTGTGCGGTGGTACCGGTGGCGTGGCAGAACTGAACCTCGGGGTTCTCCTTAGCAGCCTTCAGGATGTGAGCCTCATGGCCGAAGCTATCGGCAAAGATGATGCCGCAGCCTTCTTCTACCAACTCAATAGCAGCCTCGTAGCACTCGTTGGTCTCGGGGATGTTGGCCTTCTGCAGATAGGTAACACCCATGGCCTCACAGGCGGCCTTGGCGGCGTCCATGAAGTTTTTGTCGTAGGTAGAGTTTTCGTCATGCAGGAAGATGAAGCCTACCTTCAGTTCATCCTCTTTGGTGCCTTCGTTGCCGCCGCAGGCTGCCATGGTAAACAGCATTGCAATGAGCAACAGTACGGAAATGACCTTTTTCATTTTGGTTTTCCCTCCATAAAATTTTTTTTATGTGAACGGCAAGCCGTTACATACGGAATGTGACCTTGCCATCCTCCATGCTTTCCACGATGGCAAGGGACTCCACCTTCACGCCCTCCCGGCGCAGGGCGTCGCCGCCCCCCTGGTAGCCCTTTTCGATGGCGGTGGCGCAGCCCGCAACGGCGGCTCCTGCCTGCTCCACGATCTGGATCAGGCCCCGCAGAGCGCAGCCGTTGGCAAGAAAATCATCCACGATCAGCACCCGGTCCTCCTTGGAGAGGATCTCCTTGCTGATCACGGCGGTGTAGTCCTTATTATGGGTATAGGAATGAACAACGGAGCAATAAACATCGGAATCCACATTGCTGGTCTTATTCTTTTTGGCAAAGATCAGTGGCAGCTTCATCACCGCAGCAGCAGCAAAACCGATGGCGATGCCGGAGGCCTCGATGGTCAGGATCTTGGTGGGCTTGTCCTCCTCAAAAAGGCGGGCGATCTCCTCCCCCATCTCCATCATAAAGCAGCTATCGATCTGATGGTTCAGAAAGGTATTCACATTCAGGATGTTGCCGGGTAGGACCTTACCGTCCCGCAGGATGCGCTCTTCCAATGCCTTCATTCTGCTTGCTCCTTATATTAAAAAATACAGATATATGTTATCAAAAAGGGCGAAGATTGTCAACACTTTCCGCAAAGAAATCATTCCTTTTTTGGCGTATGGCCGTATTTCATTTTATACAACCGAATGAAAAAGGAAAGATTGGAAAAACCGGCTTTCTCCGCCGCCTCGGAAACATTATATTCCCCGCTCCGGAGCAGGCTGCGGGCGCGCTCCAGCCGCAGCTCATTGCGATAGTCCACCGGAGCGCGGCCGGTAAACTCCCGGAAGAGCCGGCGAAAGCCGGCCTCGCTCATGCCGCAAAGAGCCGCATAATAAGCCACCTTTTCGTTACGGGCGGGGCGGGCTCCCAGCTCGGCCAGCGCCGGCTGGAGGCGGCGGTATTTGGCAGGCAGGCGGGAATAGTTTTCATCCACCTGCTGCAAAAAGGCGTACAGGCAGGAAAGGTAGTAAAAAGGATGCCCCTGCTCCGGCAGAAAGAAAGGCTCCATCCGCTCCCCCGCATCGGGCAGAATGATCTTGCAAGGGGCAGAAAGATAGTCCGGCAGGCTGCCGCTTGCTAGATCGAATTGGACAATTTTTATTTCGGTATTCTCCCCGGAATAGATACTGGTATAGTGGGTACCGGCGGGGTAAAATACCAGCTCCCCCGCCTCCGCCTCCAGCGCCCGCCCCTCGATGGAATTCCACATTTTTCCCGAAACGGTATAAACAAAGGCGTGATGGGGGCGGCAGCGGTAGGTATGCTTATATCCAACCGGCCGGGAAGCATTGACGGTCATGATATTCTTCACCGTGAACGGAGGGCCTTGCAGGCTGTATTCAGACTTCATATCCTCACCTCAGCGCCATCATAGCACAGAATGGATTGATTTTCAAGAAAAATGCTCGAATCATGTTAAAAATGACCGCATCTGTCCTTGTTTTCCGGGAAGGTTCGTTTTATACTTTTAAAAAAGGAGTGAGTTTATGCTTAAAAATATCATCCTGACCCACGCCCCGGAAGCGGTTCTTCTGGCCGCCCGGGATCTGCAACGGGATCTTCGGCGGCTGACCGGCGAGGAATTCCCCATTCTTTCGGAGGGCGAGGGCATCGAAATAACCATTCTGCCCGGGGAGCCGGAAAGCTACACCGTAGTGGTGGAACGGGATCGGGTCACCGTCACCGGCGGCGATGCTTTGGGCGCAGTTTTCGGCATTTACGCCTTTGAGCGGCGGTGCCTTGGGATCCTGCCGGTGCACCGGCTGATCGACCGCTTCCCCGCACCGGGCGGATTAAAACTGACCCCGCAGGTCTTTGCCTCCCCCAAACGGAAGACCCGTTTCAGAGGCTGGTTTTTAAACGACGAGGATCTGCTGACCGATTTTGAGATCAGCGGCGGCAAGCGGCATATCGATTACCATTTTTACGAAAATGTAATGGATGAAAGCGTTTTGGATATGATCCTGGAGACCGCCCTGCGGCTGGAGATCAATCTGGTGATCCCTTCCTCTTTTATAGATGTTGATAACCCCGCCGAGGAAAAACTCATCGCTGCGGCGGTGCGGCGGGGGCTTTACGTCAGCCAGCATCATCTTGAGCCGCTGGGAGTCTCCTGGTTCACTGCCGAAAATTATATGAAGGCCCACGGGCTGAACGAGGAGATCTCTGTCCTCTCCAACCGTTCCCGCATGGAGGAGATCTGGCGGTACTATGCCAAAAAATGGGCGAAGTACGGGGATCGGGTGGTCTGGCAGTTGGGTCTGCGTGGGAAAGGCGATCGGGCGGTCTGGCAAAACGATCCCTCCATTCCCCTGGACAACGCCGCCCGGGGCGGCATCATCACCGAAGCCATCGCCACCCAACACCGCATTCTTTGCGAGACCTTGGGAACCGCCGATTTTTATTCCACCTCCACCTTCTGGATGGAGGGCGCCGCCCTCTATGCCGAAGGGCACCTGAAACTGCCCCAAGGCACCATTGCCGTTTTCAGCGACATCGGCTTCAGCCAGATGTTCGGCGGCGATTTTCACACCACGCCCCGCCGCGCCGATGCCCGTTACGGCATCTACTACCATGTGGGCTTTTTTGTGGAAGGACCCCATCTTGCGGAGGGGTGCGATCTCCTAAAGCTCAGGGATTCCTACGCCATGGCGCAGGAAAAGGATTCCCTTTATTACTGTATTCTCAACGTTTCCAACGTGCGGCCGTTGCATTTTTCCGCCTGGTACGCCGCCGAATGGCTGGGCACCGGCGGGGAATGGAGGGTGGAGGATCAGCTGCAAGCCCTTTTCGGTGAGACCGAAATCACTCTGCCCCTTTTGCAGGAATACTACGCCGCCATTGCAGATATGGGAAGGGATAATCTTATCAAACGGTGCAAAGACTGTCTTTTCCAATATCATTCCTACGAAGATCTCCCCTACCCCCATTTCCCCGTTACAGACGGTGTTCTTATGCGATTGGGCAGGAATTATCTGAAAGGCAATATCGACGAACGCTATTGCACCCGCCCCACCCGCCAGCTGGAGGAAAGCCTTGGGAAATGGGAGGCGCTCTATCAGAAGATGCAGGCGGCAGAGGAACAGCTTCCCGCAGAAAGCCGCCTCTATTTCCGGCAATTCCTGAAATTTGAAACCTTTTATATGATGCAGATGACCCGCTGGGTGCTGGCTTGCTCTGCTCATCAAAAAGAGGAAGCCACCCAAGCCCTCCGCTCCATTTTGCAGGAACGAAAAATTTTAGAGCAAGGCTCCTGGGAAAACTGGCATCGGGGCGACGTAAAGATCGGCATCACCAAATTACTGCAAATAACAGAGGAAAAATTATGAATCCGGACTTTTTACTGAAAAACGAGACCGCCCGGCGATTATATGAAAATTACGCCAAGGATCTGCCCGTCATCGATTTTCACAACCATCTTTCGGTGGCAGACATTGCAAAGGATCGGCGCTATGAAAACCTCACCGAATTATGGCTGGAGCCGGATCCCTACAAGCACCGGCTGATGCGGATCTGCGGCGTGGATGAATTTTACATCACCGGCGGTGCCGACCCTGACGCAAAATTCGAAAAATTCTGCGAGATCTTTCCCGACATGGCGGGGACACCGGTTTACGATTGGAGCCGGATGGAGCTGGACCGTTATTTCGGGATCCGGGAGCTCCCCGATAAAAAAACGGCCAAAAACATCTATAAAACTGCTGAAAAGTTTTTGAAAAAGCCGAAATTTTCCACGGTTTTTTTGCTAAAAACGAACAAAATCGAACACCAATCCCCGGTGGCGACCCTGGATCAGGATCTCACGCCCTACCTAGAAGTGGGGGTCTCCCCCTCTCTGCGGGGCGACAATCTGCTGAGCACGGAACCCATTCCCCATCTGCAGCAGCGGCTGGCGGCATTTTCCGCGGCGGGATGCCGTTTTGCGGATCATTCCCTGGACACCGGCTTTTTTGAGACCGGCAATACGGAGCAGCTGATCGAGCTGGCCGGGGAATATGCCAAGCGGGGCTGGACGCTTTTACTGCATTTAGGAGCCTTACGCCAGACCAGCACCCGCCTGGCTCAAAGGGTAGGCCCCGCCGGCGGCTATGCCGCCATGGGGAAAGGAGTCGAAATTGAGCGGTTGGCGGCACTTTTGGACGAAATGGAGCAGAAGTATGCACTGCCCCAAACCGTTCTCTTCCCCCTCAACCCCCGGGATTTTGAAGCCCTTGCTGTTTTGCAGGGCTCCTTCTCCGGCAAGGTACAGCTGGGCCCCGCCTGGTGGTGGTGCGATCACGCCTCAGGCATCCGCCAGGCACTGGATTGCATCGCCAGCTACGGCGTGCTTTCCCAATTTATCGGCATGACCACCGATTCCCGCAGTATCCTTTCCTTTGCCCGCCACGATTACTTCCGGCGGATCCTCTGCCAATGGATCAGCGAGCAGGATTGGGGGCAGAGCGAGGAACAGCTGGGGCGGCTGATCCGGAAAATATGTTACGAAAATGCAAAAAGGAGATATGCCGATGTTTAAAAACAAGATCGCTGTTGTGACCGGTGCCGGCGGCACCCTTTGCTCCGAGATCGCCATCCGGCTGGCCGAGGAAGGTTCCACCGTCGTTTTGGTGGGCAGAACCGCTGAAAAGCTGGAAAAGGTAGCCGGGAGGATCGGCGCAAACGCCATTGTGTACCCCTGCGATGTGGCGGATGAAAAAGCGGTGGAGGCTCTTGCAGAGCGGGTAGCCGCCTTGGGAGGTTGCGATTACCTCATCAACGGTGCCGGGGGCAACGACCGCCGGGCCATGCCCACCGTGACCCAGTACACCCCCGACCTGCCGGAGGGGGAGCTGGGGCTTTATGACATTGACATGGAGGCCTTTGAGCAGGTGCTCCGGATCAACACCATGGGGACGGTCTACCCCACCCTGGCCTTTACCAAGCAGATGATCCAAAAGGGAGGCGGGAGTATCATCAACTTTGCTTCCATGAACACCTACTGCCCCCTGACCCGTTGCTTTTCCTATGCCATGAGCAAGGCGGCGGTGGCCAATCTGACCCAATCCTTAGCGGCCTATTTTGCCCCCGCCAATATCCGGGTCAACGCCATTGCTCCCGGTTTTATGGTCAACGAGCGAAGTAAAAACTATTTAGGCACCGTGGAAGAAGGGCTGACCAAGCGAGGGGAGCAGGTCATCGGCCACACCCCCATGGGGCGGTTCGGCCAGGCCGGGGATCTGATCGGCTGTGTGAAGTGGCTTTTGAACGATGAAGCGGCGGGCTTTGTGACCGGCATCACCGTGCCGGTGGACGGCGGATTCTTAACGCTGGGAGGGGTATAAATGATCTTAACGGACTATTTTCGCAGTACCCCCGATCTCACCTGGGATCTGGCCAAGCAATGTGGGGTGAAACATGGGGTCATTCGCCTACCGGAGACGGCGGATTTTGACCTGACCAACGCCGCCCATTGGAAAACGGTTTACAAAAGATTCACCGACCACGGCATTACCCCGCTTATTATTGAACCCATGCCCAACGAAGTCCACGACCACATCAAGGCGGGGGATGAAAAACGGGATGAGAGCATTGAAAGGGTCTTAAAAATGTTTCCCATCATGCGGGAGCTGAACATTGATACCATCTGCTTCAACTGGATGGCCCACATCGGTTGGCTCCGCACCTCCAGCGATCTCCCCGAGCGGGGCGATGCGCAGGTGACCGGCTTTAAGATGGCGGATTTCAAGCCCACCGGCGCTAAGATCACCGCTGAAGAACTGTGGAAAAACTACGAATATTTCTTAAAGGCGGTACTGCCGGAGGCAGAAAAATACGGCATCAAATTGGCGCTGCACCCGGACGATCCCCCGGTGCCCCGTTTGGGGGAAGTGGAACGGATCATGATCTCGGCAGCAAACATCCGCAAGGCCATCTATGACATTTGCCCCAGCGATAATCTGGGGTTGACCATGTGCCAGGCGAATTACTACATTATGGGAGAGGATCTGGACATGGTCATCACCGAATTTGCCAAAAAGATCTTCTTCATCCACTTCCGCAACACCGCCGGTACCATAGAGGACTTCCGGGAGACCTTTCACGACAACGGTGCCCTGGACATGGCGCATCTGATCCGGCTTTACAAGGACTTAGGAATCCACGTACCCATCCGGGTGGATCATGTGCCCACCCTCAAAAACGAGCAGACCGAACTGGCAGGCTACGCCGCCGAAGGGCGGTTGTTTGCTATTGGATATTTAAAAGGATTATTGGAGGTATAAAACGATGCATTTTAACGACAGAGAATCTATTATCGCCCTGACTCCCTTATGGAAGGGGGAGCGCCTGCCCGACGGACGGCCCAAGGTAGAGGACAAGTATCTGGATGCCCTTTACGGCATGACCTTGGAGGAAGTCTGGAAGCCCATCTTTGTACTGGGCTATGAAAATCAGTTTGTGGGTGGCGGGGAACATCCCCTCCATGCCCTTCATGACGACGGCAGAAAGCTGGTGGGCCGGGCGGTGACCTGCAATTTCTGCCCCACCCGCCCCGATCTGCACGAGCTGCAGTTTGCGAGAGGCGCCGAGGACGGCCGGAGCGGCAACTACAACCAATGGGTCATCGACAATCTCTACGAGCGGGATGTAGTGGTGGCCGATATGTACGACAAGATCTACAAGGGCACCTTTTTAGGCGGCAACCTGACCACCGCCATCCACAAGCGCACCAAGAACGGCGGCGCTGTGATCTGGGGCGGCGTGAGGGATGTGGAGCAGATGAAGCAGGTGCCGGAGGTGCAGGTCTACTACCGGGGCATTGATCCCACCCCCATCCGGGAGTTTGTCATGAAGGATTACAACGGCATCACCAACTTCGGCGGGGCGGTCTGCCTGCCCGGCGACATTGTATTCGGTGCCGGCGGCGGTGTGCTCTTTATTCCCGCCCACCTGGTGGCGGATGTGGTAGAGGGTGCCGCCAAGACCCATGTGAAGGACGATTTCGGCTTTGAGATGATCGGGCAGGGCAAGTTCACCACCGCCCAGATCGACCGCAACACCTGGACGGAGGAGATGCTGGATCTGCTGACCGAATGGATCCGCACCGACCCTCGGGGGGAGCAGTACCGGGATCTGGATTGGAGCAAGGAATACGACCTTGCCCGCAACGGCGACCCCAACGATACCCAGACGGCGCTGTAAAAATAGCAAAACCGCTATACGCGAGTATAGCGGTTTTCTTATATCGTTTTGGCAATGCGGATCAACTGATCCATCTTTTCGTTGCTGAAGCCTTTTACTGTTTCCAGTAATTCCTCTTCTTTGGTAGTTTGCTCTGAATCAAATTTCATAAACGCAGCGGGAGTAATACCGAAATACTCACAGATTCCGAAAAACTGGCTCATGGACGGATAGGCAAGGCCGGCTTCGATGTTGTAAATGTAGCTATTGGTCATATGCAAATCCTGGCTCATCTGAATTTGCTTGACTCCTTTTTCAATTCGCAACTGCCGCAACCGTCTGCCGAAACTTTTTTCCATTCATCCATCACTCCTTTTTTATAATTATACCGCATACAAAGTCTTTTTTCAACCTATTTATCCAATTGAATTGGATTTTTAGCTAAATCGAGGTGTTTTTATCCAATTGAATTGGATTTTAAACCAAATTGAGGCGCTTTCATCCAATTGAATTAGATTTTTAGCCGAATTGAGGTGTTTTTTTTCAATCGGATTGAATTTTGAGCCAAATTGAGGTGCTTTTATCCAATTGGATTGGATTTTCAGCCAAACTGAGGTGCTTTTTTCCACTCGGATTGGATTTTCAGCCAAATCGAGGTACTTTTATCCAATTGAATTGGATTTTTAGCCAAATTGAGGTGCTTTTATCCAATTGAATTGGATTTTCAGCTTAATTGAAGCGCTGTTATCCAATTGAATTGGATTTTCAGCCGAATTGAGGCGCTTTCATCCAATTGAATTAGATTTTTAGCCGAATTGAGGTGTTTTTTATCCAATTGAATTGGATCTTTAGCCAAACTGAGGCGCTTTCATCCAATTGAATTAGATTTTTAGCCGAATTGAGGTGTTTTTTTCCAATCGGATTGAATTTTCAGCCAAATCGAGGTACTTTTATCCAATTGGATTGGATTTTCAGCCAAATTGAGATGCTTTTATCCAATCGGATTGGATTTTCAGCCAAATTGAGGTGCTTTTATCCAATTGGATTGGATTTTTGGCCGAATTGAGAAGGTTTTATCCAATTAAATTGGGTATTTCTGCCGAAACGGAGGTCTTTATCCAATTAAATTGGTTTTCCAATCCAATCAAAGAGCTTTACACGATTCAATTATGCAGAAATGCAGTAATGCAATGGTGAATGCAAACAGCCTGCGGACTAGCCGCAGGCTGTTTTTTAGTACATATAAGTTCCTTCGGTGACGGTCTCGGTGCGGCCATCGGGGAGGATGATCTTTGCGGTGGTGCCGGCGGGAATCTCGAAGCGGAAGAGCAGTTGCTCGCCGCGGTACTCCCAATGGGAGAGTAGCTTGCCATGGCGGGTCTGGATGGAGGCGGTGAGATAACCCAGCCGCTCATCAGGGACGGGAGCGACGGTGACCTTCTCATAGGCGGGGCCATCCTCATCGACGGTGATCCCGGCGGCCACGCCGAAGATCCAATCGTAAACCGAGCCGTAAGCATAGTGGTTATAGGAATTCATATCCTTGCTCCAGAAGGTGCCATCCTCCTTGATGCCGTCCCAATGCTCCCACATGGTGGTAGCGCCCTGCTTCACGGAGAAGAGCCAGGAGGGGAAGGTCTCCTGAAGCAGCAGGTCATAGGCCAGCTTTTCATAGCCGTTGGCGGAGAGGACATGGAGCAGATAGGGGGTCCCCACAAAGCCGGTGGTCAGGTGGGTGCCGTTAGCCACCACCATATCTGCCAGCTGCTTGGCCAGTTTGGGGCGGTCCTCCTCGGTGCAAAGATCAAAATGCAGCATCAGTACCCGGGCGGTCTGGGTATCGGGATCGATGACCGGGGGCTTTTTATCCACGGGATCAACGTTATTCAGTGCGGCGCCCTTAATGGTAGGAGTGCCGTTTTCGATATAGCACTCACGGAATTTGGCCACGACCTTTTCATAGAGGTCTTCATAGGCGGTAACATCCTCACCCAGCACCTTACCGGCCTTCACCACCAATCCGCAGGAGAAGGCGAAGAAGGCGGTGCCGATCATGTGGGTGGGGGTGGCGCCCATATAGATGCCGTCGCCAGCGTCCATAGCCAGCCAATCGCCGTAGTGCTTGCCGTCCAGCCAGAGGAATTCCTCGGAGCCGGCGCTGTGCATATAGTCTACCCATTTTTTCATCATGGGGAAGTGCTCCCGGAGAAGCTCTTTATTGCCGTAGGCCCGATAGATCTCCCAAGGAGCGATACAGGCAACATCGCCCCATGCGGCAGAAGTACGGGTGCGACCTTTGGGCATAGTAAGGGGAACAACCCCTTCCACACGGCCGTCTTCCCACTGTTCAATGGCCACATCGCCCAGCCACTTTTTAAAGAATTTTTCCACATCATAGTTGATGGCGGCGGTACGGCAGAACACCTGCGCATCACCGGTCCAACCCAGCCGCTCATCCCGCTGGGGGCAATCAGTGGGGACATCCAAATAGTTACTCTTCTGCCCCCAGATCACATTATGATACAGCTGATTCAGCAGGGGATGGCCGCAATGGAAATCGCCGGTGCGCTTCAGATCGGAATGGACCACCACAGCAGTGAAGGCATCTGCACCAACGCCATCGGGGCACTCCAGCAGGCGGATGTAGCGGAAGCCGTAGAAGGTGAAATGGGGGGCGAGTGTCTCCTGATTGCCGCTGAGGATAAATTTGGCGTAGGCCTTGGCGGAGCGGTAATTTTCGGTATAGAAATTACCCTCCTTATCCAGCACCTCGGCGTGGTCGAAGGCGATGGCCTCGCCCTTATTCCCCTTGACGTTCAGTTCGATCCAGCCGGTCATATTCTGGCCGAAATCCAGCACCTTCTCCCCCTTGGGGGTGGTGATGACGGCGATAGGCTTCAGCCGCTCATGGGTGGTGATGAACTCGCCCACCTGCGGAACGACGGGATAGCTCTTTTCAGAACGGACAGCCTTGCCCAAGTATTCCGGGGTCAGGGTACCGTCCCACACCTCGCCGTTATAAATATCGGTATAGGTAACAGGGTGGGAATAGCACTCCCAGCTTTCATCGGTGGTGACCGTCTCGGTGGTGCCATCGGCAAAGGTAGCGGTGATCTCCGCAGCGGTACGGACGATATCATCGTAAAAATGAGCGTTATGGGTAAAGCCGATGGTTCCCACGCCCCAGCCAGCGCCTACCTCGATGGTGATCTCGTTGCCGAGGCCGGTGATATCGTAGGTCTGGGACTGGATGCGGGTACGGTAGGAGGTCCAACCGGGTGTGAGCACCTGCTTCCCCACCTTTTGACCGTTCACCAGCAGGTTATAGACGCCCATGGCGGTAACGGTGGCTTCTACCTTGGCAGGAGTTCTACTCCAGGTAATATTTTTCTTAAAATATACTGCCTGTTCTCCGGTATCTTGAGGAGAGTTGATCCAGATCATTGATTTTGCACCTCTTTTATCATTTTTAATATTTCAGGATGAACCTTTTCGCCGCTAACCAATACAGCAGAGGGAGCTTTGGGATCCAGGGGGGCCCCGCTCCAATCGGAGACAATAGCGCCTGCCTCAGCGGCGATGAGCATCCCGGCGGCGTAGTCCCAAGGCTGAAGGAGACCTTCCATCATAGCAGCGGTACGGCCGGCAGCAGCGTAGCACATGGCCAGTGCGGCGCTGCCGTTACGGCGCATATCCGAAGCCCGCAGGATGATCTCGGTGGCAAAGCGCCCCACCTCGGCGGCACGGTCCTTATAATAGGGCATGGTGCCCAGATCGATGATGGCGTCCAACATCTCCACCTCGTTATCGGCGTGGATCGGCTCGCCGTTGCAGAAAGCCCCCTTACCCGACTCGGCGGTAAACAATTCATCGGTGAAAGGATTATAGACAGCGCCGAACACCACCTTGCCCTCGGCGTACAAGGCCAGCGAGAGGGCAGATTGATGATAGTGGGTGATGAAATTGGCGGTGCCGTCGATGGGATCCAGGATCCAGATGGGCTTGGAATAATCCGGATCGTTTTCCTGCTCCTCGCTGAAAAAGCCGTAATCGGGATACAGCTTCTGCAGCCCCCGGCGCATAAATTCTTGCACCCCCACATCTGCTTCTGTCACAAAGTTACTGCGGCCCTTTACGGAAACAGCGGTACGGTCGGGGGAGGTCATAATATGGGCGGCCTCCCGGATCAGTTCGATCACATTTTTCATTGATACATAACCACCTTCGGAGAGATTAGCAGACCGATCTCCTTTAATTGATATTCATAGCTCCAGCGATCCCCCACGGTACGCCAGCAATCGGGGCCGAACCAGCTGTACTGCTCATCGCAGTTATGGACACAGCCAAAGGTATTGAACCGATGGCCGAATACCGTGACCTTCAGGGTATGGCTGCCCTTCTGCACCTTTTTAAAGCTTACATTATAGGGGGAGAAGGCCAGAGGCACTGCCTCGCCATCGTCCAGCGCCACCTTGCAGAGGGCGCCCTTATATTTGCCGATATGCAACTCCACATCGCAATCGGCAGGCACCTCCAGGGGCAGTTCATAGGTGATATTGCCGCCGTAGAAGGGCAGGCCCTGCGCTGCAATGGAGCCAAAGCCCAAGAGATGGGAGGGCTCCACGATGACGGTCTCGGTGCCCTGCACCTTCACATCAAAGTTCCCCAGAAGGTAGCAGGCCTCTAAATTGGCACGCTTGGCAAAGGGAAGGGTGATCTCGATGGTGTTGATCCCCTTTTTGAGATCGGGCAAGGCCACGGTCTTAATGGCTTCATCTACATACCAGCCGGTGACCTCATTGGAGATGGGCTTACCGTTGACCAGAATCGTGGCCTTTTCCGCATCCTCCAGCGCCAGCTTAGCACCCTTGACCTTAATGGCGCTGTTGACGGTATACCGCACCGAGGCCGTATGCTCGGCGGGATCATCGGGCACCACCCAAGGCTGGGCAAATTTTTCTCTTCTGGAGGGGTAGCCCAGCCGGTCACGGAGCTGGTTATCCAGCCGCAGGATCTCCTCCCGGGGGTTCCAGGGCTCATCGTCCAATTTGAATTCCGGCACATCCAGCAGCAGCACATTTTCCTCGCTGCGGGTATAGGGGATCAGTTGCTTATAATCCCGGCGAGCCACAACGAACCGTTCCGCCTTCTCCTGAATAAATTCATGATAATGGGGAGCAGAAAGCTTGATAAGCAAGCTATCGGAAACAAACATCTCATGGAGGATCACCGTTTTATTGCCCACATGGCGGAAGCTGATGGGCAGCACCTTCCCGGTGAGGGTATCATAGAGATTTGGCTGCCAGGTGCCGGCCACGGTGATCTCGATCTTTTCGCCGCGTACAGCACCGGTATCCTCCCGCTGCGCCGTAGTGGAGGCCCGATCCGGGCGCTGGAAGGGGGCCACAAAGAGCCATTGATCGGCGCCGTCCTTCCGCATCTGATAGAGATAACGCTCGGCGGGAAGGCCGTTGGTCTTGCGGATATCTACCCGGCGGCAACATTCCAGCGCCTCGATCACATCGGTCTTATTAAAGGAGATGCAGGTCGCCTTTTCATAAACCGCCTTGGCGGCATCGCTCTTTACCCCATCCACATAGGCAGGGCAGCCGCTCATAAAGATCACCTTACCGCCCTTTTCCATAAATTGATCTAAGTAGTTCAGGGTGGTGGTACGGAGGGTGCGGCAATCGGGCACCACAATGGCATCATATTCCATCTGCCCTACGCAGTGGGGCTTGGCAGCATCCTGCAGTTCAGCCAGCAGGGACTCATTGACATAGTTGAAATCCTGATGCCCCTCCAACAGCCATTTGGTGACCGTCTTGAAGTTTTCATCCAGCACCCGGCGGGCTTCGCCGGTCTGGTCGTTGGGGCCATAGAGGATCCAATAGCTTTCCACCGGATGAATAAGGCCCACCCGCACCTCGGGGGTACCCCGGGTGAGAACAGTATTCAGCCGTGAAAAATGATCCTCTAAGTAGGGATATTCCTTATACCAGGCAGATTGATAGAAAATAGAGGCAGGGTAATCCCGCTTGGCCTCGCCGGCCATGCTCATCCAGGAAAGATGGGGCACCCGGACGGTGACACCCAAGGCCGCCTGCCAATCACCCTGGAATTTATGACCGCGGAAATCGAAGTCCCAGTTGGTCACGCCATAAAGCTCGGAGAGCATAGCCTCCTTGCCCATCTGGTGGACCACCGATTGGCATTGCTTGGCGGTGGTCAGCTCCACGTTATCGCAGAGCATATCGATACCGGGGATGGTGAAGGAGCGGTACTGGCGCATATTATCGCCGGTGGCGGGCACCTGCTTCTCCAGGCTTTCCTCCCGCAGAATGTGGCCGGTCAGGGCCAGGCCGTGCTCCTCGCACCACTTGCCGCACTGATCCGCAAAGCAAATAGCAAACCGCTCCGCGCAGAAATCATAGAAGCGGTATTTGATCTCGGTATCCCTTCCATCGGCGGTAAGCCAAAAGATCTCGGGGACCCGATCAAGGATATCCTCGCCGTAGCGTTCGGAATATTTTTCTTCAAAGAAGCGACTCCAGGAGCAGCTGATCTCGTCGTCGGAGGCGGCTTTATCTACCACGTTCTTTTCACGGCAGAGAAAGTTGGGCTCATCGGTGAAGATGGCGGGAACGACCCCATCAAAATCTTCGCCCACCGCTTCGTGATAAGCCTGATAGGTCACCTCGATAAACCGCTGCATGGTCTCCTCATCCATCGTGTCGGGGTAGGCCTGATTATTAAACCAAGGGTTATCGGCAGCGGTGTGCACAGAAGCATACCACTTGGTCCCCACAGCCTCCTCATCGATGCCCACACGGCGGTAGGCGGTGATAACGCCCTCTTCGTTCTTCTGAATATCATAGGCCGCCAGGAAGTAGGGCTTGCCCATATCAAAGGCGGTAGTTTTATCCAGAAACTCCGCAGGGCGGGTGGTGCTCATTTTCAGGTTCTTCAGGCGAAACTTTTTCTCCTTGGTCACAAATCCGCCGGCAGCGCCGCTGGCCCAGCGATCCTCATCATAGAGCCAAGCCAGCATCTGCTCATCCTTGGCCTTGGTCACACAGGCCTTGATGCAATCCATGAACTCCTCGCTCAAATAGGGGGTAGCAAGGCCTACCCGGCAATGCATATGAAAGCCACCAAAGCCCATTTCTTTAAAGTAATCCACCTGCCGCCGGATCTGATCCGGATCCAGTTTGCAGTTCCATGCCCAGAAGGGCGTGCCCCGGTATTCGGAGGTGGGTTTCTGAAAAAGCGCCATATCCAGCTCTTTTCCTTTATTCTGCTTGTATAACATGGAAATTCTCCCCTTTCTGTTGACATCATTATAAACCTAATGGTATAATAAAAACAACCGTCATTTTTCAAAAAATAGGGGGTGAATTTGCTATCGAGACCAAGCACTTTTCCAAGCTCAAGGATGAAAAGATCCTGATGACCACTGCGGCGACCCCTAATGTTGCCTATCATGACCATGATTTTCTGGAGCTGAGCTATGTGGTGCAGGGGCGGGCGACCCATGTGATCGGAGACCGTACCTCGGTGATCGGGCAAGGGGATTACTTCATCGTGGACTACGGGGTGAAGCATAAATACGATCAGATCGGGCAGACCCCCTTTGTGGTGATCAACTGCCTCTTTCTGCCCCGGCTCATCGATGAGACCCTCTCGGACTGCCGCCGGTTTCAGGATCTGGCAGATAATTACCTGATCAAATTCAACTACCGCAACTTAAGCGAGCAGCCCACCGGCATGATCTTTCACGATCACGACGGCCACATCGGCCGGCTTTTCAACCGCCTCTCCAAGGAATCCAATGAAAAGCCGGTAGGGCACCAGGAGATGATGCGCTGCCAGCTGATCGAGATCCTGATCCATACCATGCGCCGCCTCCACCGCCCCGCCGGGGAGCCGGAGGAAAGTGAGCTGGTGCAATACATCACCGATCAGGTGGAAAAGAACTTTATGGAAAAGCTCTCGCTGGCAGAACTGGCCAGAAAGTGCTGCTATAGCTTAGCCTATGTGAGCAAGCGGTTCAAGGAGGAGACCGGCATGACCTTTCAGGCCTACCTGCAAAGCGTGCGGATCCGGGAAAGTTGCCGGCTGCTGGCCAATACCTCCAAAAAGATCGCCGAGATCAGCGGTCTGGTGGGGTACTCCGATGCGAAATTCTTCAACCAGCTTTTCAAAAAGCAGATGGGGATGACCCCCCGGGAATTCAAAAAGTTATATAATACGAAAGGAAAATAAATCATGAAGCGTATTTTATGTTTGTTGCTGGCACTTGTGCTGCTCACCCCTGCAGTATTTGCCGAAGGGGAGGATCTGACCTTCCGAATGGAAAGCGCCTACGGAAATGTGGGGGATACCGTTACGGTGACCGCCTCGGTGCAGAATGCACCGGTCTGTGCCTCCTACCGGGTGATCTTTACCTACGACACCGCCGCTCTGGAAGTGGTGGAAGGCAAGAATGTGGACACCGCCGGCCTCTTTATCATTAATGTCAACGCCACCTACGACGGCCAGAAGGCGGTCAACGCCCTTTCTGCCGACGCCAAAAAGGTCATCGAAGGGGATATGGAGCTTTTCACCGTTACCTTTAAGATCATCAGCGAAACAGAGGGCACCGAAGGCGCCCTGCTGAAGATCGTGCATGAGGAATTCTTCGGTGCCGATCTTACCCGGATGACCCCGGCCATCGAGGAGGCCCGCATTTATGTGGGTGATGACGGCACCGCCCCCGATGAAACACCGAATGAAACGCCGGATGAAACTCCCGGCGAGACCCCCACCGAAACGCCCGACGACAGCACCGGAGAACCTACCGACGATCCTGTTACCGATGCGCCGGCAGAGGATACCCCCACCGAGGAGGAGTCCAAAAAGCCCACCGGCAGCTGGGCGGTGGATGAAAAGAACGAAGAGATCATCCACGTGGAGGAGGACGGTACCACCACTACCTATGTACCGGAATTCCCCGAGGATCTTCAGACCAATGTTCCCACCAAGATCCCCCTGAAAACAGAGGAGGGCAAGGATGCCGGCTCCATCACCGTGGAAAAGGATGAGGAAGGCTCTATTACGGTCATTGAGCAGGAATTGAAGTCCCCCACTGCCGAGGAGCCGGGCGCACCCGGCAGGATCGAATGGCCGGTGGTGCTGGGCGTGGCAGGAGTACTGCTCTCCGCCGCTTTGATCGCACTGCTCGTTTGGTTTATCGCTAAGAAAAAGAGGGGAGAACACCATGAATAAGTATCCGTTATTACTGTCTGCCATTTCAAAAACCGCTCTTTGGGGCGGCAAGAAGCTATTCCGCTATGATCCCCATTGCCCCTACGAAAAATTCAGCGAGCTATGGGTGCTCTCGGTACGTCCGGAGGATCAATGCACCATCCGCAACGGCGAATATGCCGGCATGACCCTGCGGGAATACTTAGAGACCGATGCGCCCTTCCCCCTGCTGATCAAATTTATCGATGCCGCCGATAAGCTCTCTGTGCAGGTGCATCCCGACGATGCCCTGGCAGCTCTGGACGGCGATCAGGGCAAGACCGAAATGTGGTATATCATGGAGGCCGAGGAGGGGGCAGAGCTGATCTACGGCCTCAAGCCCGGCAAGAACGCCGCCGATTTCAAGGCAGCGGTGGCTGCCGGGGATGTGGATTCTGTTTTGCATCATCAGCCGGTCAAGGCGGGCGAAACCTATTTCATCCCTGCCGGCATGATCCACGGCATCGGCGCCGGGATCCTGGTGGCCGAGATCCAGCAAAACAGCGACCTCACCTACCGGGTATACGACTATGACCGGGTGGGAGCCGACGGAAAGAAGCGCCCCTTGCACATCGAAAAATCCATGGCCGCCGCCAAGGAATTCACCCCCGAGCAGGTGGAAGCCCTGCAGTTTGAGGCGGGGAAAGAGGGCATTGTAAACTGCTGCTACTTCAAGGTAGAGGAAAAGCAGGGCGGCTTCAGCGGCAATGTGACGGATTTTGAAGTGCTGATGGTCACCGAAGGCAACGGCATTATTGCCACAGGCGGCGAGGAATACCCCCTCAAGGCCGGCGAATGCTGCTATCTGCCCGCCGGAATGGGGGCTTACACCGTTTCCGGAGCGCTTAAGGTGCTCACCGTTAAGGAGAACTGAAATGAAGATCGTTGAAACCACAGAGGTACTTATCAAGCATTATTCCGAAGAAACCGCCTTGGATATGATCAAGGCAGCAGGTTTCGACGGCGCTGATCTTTCCCTTTTCGATATGGAACAGAGATCCCGCTGGATGGGGGAAAATTATAAAGAGGAAGCCAAAAAGCTGGGCGAATATGCCCGCAGCATTGGGGTGCCCTTTATTCAATCCCACGCCCCCTTCAGCTTTGATTTTACCCACCGGGATTTTGAAACAGAGATCTTCCCCGTCATCTACAGAAGTGTTGAGATTGCCGCTTTGGCAGGCGTTAAGCTGATGGTGATCCACCCCATTCATCATACCCCCTATTTCGGGCATGAGGAAGAGCTTTTCGAAACTAATATGGCTTTTTACAAGCGTTTCTTGCCCCTCTGCGAGGAGTACGGCATTAAGATCTGCTTGGAAAATATGTGGAAGACCAATCGGGACCGTAAGGTCATCGACCACGATACCTGCTCTCGTGCCGCCGAATTCAACCGCTATGTGGATACCCTCAATGCCGGGGGCGGCGACCATTTCTGCGCCTGCCTGGATCTGGGGCATACGGTACTAGTGGGCGAGGACCCCGTGGCAATGATCAAGGCCATGGGCAGCCGCATTCAGGCACTCCACATCCACGATAACAACTACCACGACGATTCCCACACCCTCGCGGGTTGCGGCAGAATGCCGATGGAAGACATCTTCCGCGCCCTCAAAGAGGTGGGCTACAGCGGGCCTTATACGCTGGAGGCGGATGCATTCTTCCGCCATATGCCGGTGGAGCTCTACCCCACCGCCCTGAAATTCATGGCCGATACCAGCCGGTATTTCAGCAAAATAATGGAATAAAGAAAAGAGCCGCTGACGGGTGCCCGTCAGCGGTTCTTTTCTTTATTAAACGCTTTCCAAAAACCGCTGTAGGAATGATATCCTACTTTTTCGGCGATCTCGGTAAGGGTCAGTTCTTCGTTCTGCATCAGGCGGCGGGCTGCCTCCATACGGTAGCGGGTCAGCTCGCCCCGAAAGGTGTTGCCGGTATGGTGCCGCAGCAGCCGCTCGGTTTGCTTTTCCGAAAGGGAAAGCGAAGCCGCCAGATCCCCCAGCGTAATATCCAAATTATAACGGTTAGCAAAAAACTCTGCAATCAGGTAGGCGCGATCGCAAATGGGTATAGTGGGATCCTCCCCCTCGGTCAGGGGTGCACAAACCAGCGAAAGCAGAGCGGGCAGCCGATTGCTTTTTCCGCTTTCCTCCAGGGCTCGGGACTCCCGCAGAAGCTCCGCCGCCAGCCCCTTGAACAGGGGGAACACGCCGCAATCCTCCGCCGATTTTCTTACTTGAAAGGAGATCAGCCGCGCATTTTTTGAAAGGGAATGCCGCTTATGGTAGGTCTCCGCAGGGATCAGGATCATCTCATCCTGCCCCAGAGAAAGCAGCTGATCCTCCACCAAAAAGGAGGCTTCCCCCTCTACCACCGCCTGCACCTCACTGTAAAAATGCTTATGAAGGGGCGAGATAGTATTCTGCCGCGCAGATAAGCCCACCTGCATAAAAATATGCAGTTTTTCGTTTCCCGACTCAACAAGGATCTCCCGATATTCCATACATTTCCTTATCGGACATCTTTTTTTAAGAATGTCCTGCCCATTTATTGAATTAGTTCTCTTCCCGTGGTAGTATAAATTATAGTCGAAGCATTTCAAAAAGTAAAGGAGAATCCGCTGTAAAATTCAAAAAATCGGTGAACCTAATGTCCATTTTGGAAATTGTTTTCGACGTTTTTACATTCTGCAGGAGGAAAAACATGGCTAAAATCGGAACCAAGGAAATGACAAGCGGCCCCCTGCTGCTGCCCATTTTTCGGTATACCCTGCCCATTATTGCAACAGGTGCCCTTCAGTTGCTTTTTAACACCGCCGATCTGATAGTGGTGGGCTGGTTCTGCGGCGAGACCTCGGTGGGCTCGGTGGGGGCCACCGGTGCGCTGAATTCGCTGATCATTAACCTGTTTATGGGACTTTCGGTGGGTGCCGGCGTGGAGGTGGCACAAGCCTTGGGCTCCCGCAATAAGCAACGGGTGCATCAAACAGTACACACCGCCATTCCCGTGGCTATCATTTGCGGCGTCATCGTGACAGTGATCGGGGTGACCTTTTGCGGCAAGTTTTTGGAGTGGATGGACACGCCGGAGGAAAACCTGAAGCTTGCCACCCTTTATATGCGTATTTATTTCAGCGGAATGGTCTTTACTCTTTTGCTGAATTTCGGTGCCGCCATCTTGCGGGCAGCGGGGGATACCATGCGTCCCATGCTCTACCTGACACTCGCGGGAGTGGTCAACGTGGTGCTGAATGTGATCTTTGTCACTCTTTTCCATATGGATGTGGCAGGCGTGGCGCTGGCCACCGTCATCTCTCAGGCGGTGTCGGCGATCCTGATCCTCAGGGCGCTGATGAAGCGGGAGGACGCCTGTAAGCTCAAGCTCCGCGAAATGAGCATCCACCGTAAGCCCCTCTTCAGGATGATAGCCATCGGCGTACCCGCAGGGATCCAAAGCTCGCTGTTTGCCATTTCCAATGTGCTGATCCAATCCTCTATCAACAGCTTCGGCTCCGTCGCGCTGGCGGGTTCCACCGCCGCCGCCAATCTGGAGGGGTATCTCTATATTGTGATGAACTCCTTCAACCAAACGGTGATGAACTTTGCGGGTCAGAATACCGGTGCCCACAACTATAAACGGATCGGTAAGCTCTATTGGGTCTGCCTGCTGATGACCACCATCATCGGCTTTGTGCTGGGCGGGCTGGTCTGCCTTTTTGCAAAGCCCCTGCTCTGCCTCTACGGGGCCGATTCCGCAGAGGCGCTCCACACAGGCACAGTACGGCTGATATGCATCTGCCTGCCCTATTTCCTCTGCGGCATCTTGGAGGTGGCCACCGGCGCGGTGCGGGGAATGGGCATCTCCCTTTCGCCGATGATCGTAACGGTGCTGGGGGTCTGTGGCCTCCGCATACTATGGCTCTTTACCCTCTTTGCCAAGCATCATTCCCTGGAATGGCTCTTTGTTTCCTACCCCATCTCCTGGGCAGTGACCTTCCTGGCCATTTCAGGCATCTTCTTCAGCGTGCTGCATTTTCGCAAAAAACAATTTAAAAAAGAAACGATATACTCAAAAGAACAATTATAAAATAAAGGAGAATTCGCTATGAAAATCAAAAAAATCGGAGAGCCTACCGTAATTATGAGCAACCCCTTAAGCAAGCACAATTATTTTGCGTGGCCTTCAGCGGAACGGCTGCAAAACGGTCGGATCGCAGTGGGTGCCTCGGGCTATCGGCTGAGCCATGTTTGTCCCTTTGGAAAATCAGTTTTGTCCTTCAGCGAAAATGAAGGCGAGACCTATACCGCCCCCGCCCCCATCATCGATACGGTTTTGGACGATCGGGATGTGGGCCTTTGCCCCTTTGGCGAGAGCGGATTGATCTTTACCTCCTTTAATAATTCCACCGATTTTCAGCGCACCTATCTGGATCGTCATCCCGAGGAAGCGGCCTACCGCGCCGCCTATCTGGACACCGTTACCAAGGAGGAGCAGGATGCGGTATTAGGGGTAACCTTCCGCATCAGTCACGATTGCGGCGTGACCTTCGGTCCCCTTTACCGTGCGCCGGTCACCTCTCCCCACGGCCCCGTTGAACTGGCCGACGGCACCATCCTTTGGGTGGGGCGGGTATTTGAACGGACTCTCGATCGGGTGGTGGCTTATGCCCTCGATCCCGAAAACGGGGAATTTACCTTCCGCGGTGCCATCGAAAACATCGAGGATTTTCTTTCCTGCGAGCCCCACGCCATCCAACTGAAGGACGGCTCCCTGCTCTGCCAGATTCGGGTGCAGAACAAAGGCAAGGGCGGCTCCAAGGGTCTCTTTACCATCTACCAATCCCGCTCCACGGACGGCGGCTTCACCTGGACAACCCCCGTCCCTGTACTGGAACCGCTGGATGGCGCACCGCCCCATCTTTTGCAATTAATGGACGGTACCCTGATCTGTACCTACGGTCACCGGGACCACCTGCCCTACGGCATCCGGGTGATGGTCAGCACCGACGGCGGCCAGCACTGGGAGACCAATCTTTCCCTTTACGAAAACAACGTCAGTTCAGATTTGGGATACCCCGCCACGGTGATTCTGAAGGATGGCAGCCTGCTTACAGTTTTCTATGCCCATCCCGAGGAGGGGCCTGCAGTGATCCTGCAGCAAAAATGGCGGCTGGAGCAATGATGAAATTTACCGAGATCATGCCAGCGCTGGTCGCTCCGCTGGCAGAAGATGAAGATTTAAACGCCGCAGCCCTCCGGAGCGAGAGCCGGCAACTGTATAAAAGTAGTAGCCAATTTTTAAAAAACGATATAGGGAAAGAGTGTTGCTCTTTCCCTATGTTAATTTAATTGAATTTTTCTGCTTTTCGCTGCGCTCATTTTCCGCAGTCTGGTCAGGGCGTCGAAATAAAAAATAGATTTTTCGACTATTTAAGCGGAGTGATCATTCACTCTGCTTTGATGTTTTTTTGAATAGTTTTCAGCAGGGCAGGGTCTGCTATTTCGCCGTCGTATTCGGGGATGAAGGTGATTTGGGCGGGATCGCCGCCGAAAAGGGTCTGATACCACACCAGCCCGGCGAGATAGCGGCCGTACAGGTGGGAAAGATGAAAACCGTCCCGATTAAGGCTGACGGTATCGAAGGGCGGGATGCTCCGCAACTTCTGGATCGCTGCGCCAACGGAAATCAGCGGCACACCGAGTTCTTCGGCAGCCTTTTGATAGGCAGCGGCGAGGCGGGCAAACATCTCCTGCTGATCGAAATGATAGGGCTCAAAGGTTTTGCCCTGAAAGGCGGCATCGTATGCCCATGTTTGGTGCATATACAGCTTAGCCCCGGGGCAGACCTTTTTTACCTCTGCCACCAGATCCTTCAGGTAGGGCTGATAGGTCTCCGGTCGGCCGCTGGCATAGCTGGCCTGCTGGAGCGTTACAATATCCCATTTTTCGGCAGAAAGGGCTTCCTTCAGGCTGATCTTGCGGGTCTTTTCCGCATTGATCTCGTAGTCGTAGCTTTCCTCGCCGGAGCAGAATTCTGCCCAATGGCGCTCCAGCGAGCAGCCGCCGATATAAAGATTATAAAAATCTGCATCCACCCCGCCGTTTACACAAATATCCTTCAGCCAGCGGTGGGCATCCTGAGAAAAGCTGTTGCCGATGCTCAGAACCTTCATAATTCGATATACTCCCTTCCCTTGCCGGTGAGGGTGGCAATACGGGTGAAGCCGCAGGAGCGGACCAGCTCCAGCGCCTGCTCAAAGCCGGCGCTCAAAAACTTCATATCGTGGCAATCGCCGGTAATAATGACCTCGCCGCCCAGCTCCCGAATCAGCTTCAGCCAGCGGGGGTTGGGGTAAGGTGTAGTGCGGTAGCCCCGGCTCATGGCGCCGCAATTGACTTCAAAAAGGGCGCCGCTTTCTGCCAATTTACGCACCGCCTTTTCGGCGGCGGCAAGGTAGCGGGGGTGATCCTCATCAAAGATAGGGTAGACCTCCTGATACTTGGTCACCAAGTCGATATGTCCGATGATGGTAAGGGTGGGGATCTTCTCCGCCACCTTGGCCAGATTTTCATAGTACGCCTCGATCATGGCGTAAGGGTCGCCGCCAAAGCCCTGCTCAACAGTGACCTTATAGCCCTCCAGGCTGTGGTCCACCTCCCAGATGCGGCCATCCTTTTCCATACTGTGCACCGAGCCGATGACATAATCATAGCGGTCGGTGGGGTCGGGGGAATAGTAATCCTGCTCGATGCCGCAGAGGATCTCGATCTGATCCCGATATTTTTCCTTGAGGGCTTGAATTTCTTCGAAATAGGCATCAGCACCCGCCCGGGTCATGCCCCAGTCATTCTCGTAATCCAGATAAGCATGGTCGGTGAGCCCCAAGGTGGAAAAGCCCAGAGAGATGGCCTTCCGGATCATCTCCTCGGGGGTATCGATGGCATCGCTATAGCGAGTATGGACATGGAAATCCCCCCGGATCATACCATCTTCTCCTGCTTGACCTTATGGTCGATGACATGGCGGCCAGCCAGCTCCTTGCGGATATCCTCCACCGAGATGCCCATTTCCACCATCAGCACCATAACATGATAGGCCAGATCGGCAATCTCATAGATCGTCTCTTTTTTATCCTCTGCCTTACCGGCGATGATGACCTCGGTGGATTCCTCTCCCACCTTTTTGAGAATCTTATCCAGACCCTTCTGGAAAAGATAGGTGGTATAGGAGCCCTCGGGCAGCGTTTCCTTTCTGCCCTGCAGCAGAGCATAGAGGCCCTCCATGGAGAAGGGCTCTTCTCCGTTATTATAAAGCTCATGGGTGAAGCAGGAATCGGTGCCGGTATGGCAGGCGGGGCCATCCTTTTTCACCTTCACCACCAAGGCATCGTTATCGCAATCGGCGGTAATGGACTGGATATGCTGATAATTGCCGCTGGTCTCCCCTTTAAGCCAGAGCTCTTGGCGGGAGCGGCTCCAGAAGCAGGTGAGACCCTTCTCCAGAGAAATTTTCAGGCTTTTCTCGTTCATATAGGCGAGGGTAAGCACTTTATCGGTCTCGGCATCCACCACAATGGCGGGGATCAGGCCGTTTGCATCAAATTTTAAATCAGAAATGTTCATATTATAACCTCACGTTGATATCGTTTTCTCTCAGCAGCTGCTTAAGATCGGCAATTTTCACTTCCCCGAAATGGAAGATGGAGGCGGCAAGCCCCGCATCTACCTTGGGGAGGGTCTTGAAGAGGGTGACAAAATCCTCGGCACAGCCCGCACCGCCGCTGGCGATGACGGGAACGTTCACCGCATTGCTGACCGCCTCTAACATTTCAAGATCAAAGCCGCCCTTTACGCCATCGGTATCGATGGAATTGAGCACCACCTCGCCGGCGCCGTTTTCCACGCAGCGTTTGATCCAGCTGATGGCCTCCATGCCGGTATTTTCCCGGCCGCCCTTGGCAAAGACCCGGTAGACCCCATCCACCCGCTTCACATCCGCGGAGATGACCACGCATTGATCGCCGTATTTTTTAGCGGCGGCGGGGATAAGATCGGGGTTGCGGATAGCGCCGGAATTGACACTGACCTTATCCGCCCCGCATTTCAGTACCCGGTCAAAATCCTCCAGGGTATTGATACCGCCCCCCACGGTGAGGGGGATAAAGATGGTGGAGGCCACCTCTTTTAAAATATCGGTAAAGATGGTGCGCCCCTCGGCGGAGGCGGTGATATCATAGAACACCAGCTCATCGGCGCCGCAGTCGCTATAGTATTTCCCCAGCTCCACCGGGGAAGAAACATCGGAAAGGCCCTGAAAATTCACGCCCTTCACCACTCTGCCGTTTTTTACATCCAGGCAGGGGATGATCCGTTTTGTGATCATTTTGCCACCTCGATCGCTTCCTTCAGGTCAATGGCACCGATATAATAGGCCTTGCCGATGATGGCCCCGTAAAGATCCATGATGCGGAGGGCTTTGATATCTTCCATGGAAGAGACCCCGCCGCTGGCGATAAGATCGATGCGGTATTTGGCGCTTAATTCCTTATAAAGCCCCCGGTTGGTGCCTTGCATGGCACCGTCCCGGGAGATATCGGTGCAGATGACGGTGGAAACGCCCAACGCCTCCATTTTTGCAAAGAAATCATGGGCGGTCTGGCCGGATTTTTCTGTCCAGCCCTTGATGGCAACAAAACCATCCTTCAGATCCACACCAACAGCGATCCTTTGGCCGTATATGGCCAGAGCTTCCTTTAAAAAAGCCTCATCCGTAACGGCGGCGGTGCCCAAGATCACCCGATCCACCCCGATGGAAAGGTAGCTCTCAGCGATCTCCATATTGCGGATGCCGCCGCCCACCTCCACAAAGAGGTCGGTATTTTTCACGATTTTTTCAATGGTGGAAAGATTGGCGGGCACGCCGCTTTTAGCGCCCTCCAGATCCACCAGATGGATATAGCTTGCCCCGGCGGCCTCGAAGGCTTTGGCCACCTCCAGGGGGTTCTCATTGTAGACGGTCATTTGGGCGTAATCGCCTTTAAAAAGGCGCACCGCCTTGCCGCCCACTAAATCGATGGCAGGAAAGATGTTCATACTTCGCAAAATCCCTTCAAAATATTCAGCCCCACGCTGCCGCTTTTTTCCGGATGGAACTGACAGCCGAAAATGTTACCCTTGGCCACCGCAGCGGTAAGCACCGCCCCGTATTCGGCGGTGGCAGCCAGGGACTCCCCGCAGCCGGAGGCGTAAAAGGAGTGGACGAAATAAACATGATCGCCCGGCTTGATGTACTGAAAGATGGGGCAATCCGGCTGCTGAAGCTGCAGGGCATTCCAGCCGATATGGGGGATCTTCAATTCTTTGGGAAGGACCCCCTCCATGGGAACGACCTTCCCTTTTAACAGCCCCAGCCCCTCATGCTCGCCGTACTCAAAGCCCCGCTCAAAAAGCAGCTGCATCCCAAGGCAGATGCCCATCAAGGGCTTGCCGGCTGCGGCTTGCTTTTTTACAAATGTATCCAAGCCGGTCTCCCGCAGCTTGGTGGCTGCATCGCCAAAGGCCCCTACCCCCGGCAGGATCAGCCGGTCGGCCTTTTCCAGCTCTTGGGGGTCGCCGGAGACAAAGACCTCCGCCCCGATGGCTTGGAAAGAAGATTTCAGGGAGAACAGATTTCCCACGCCGTAATCGATGATTCCGATCATTATAACACTCCTTTGGTAGAAGGAACGGCATCAGTGCCGTCCAGAGAGACCGCTTCTTTCAGGGAGCGAGCAACGGATTTAAAGCACCCCTCTGCAATATGGTGGGAATTTTTGCCCGCCAGCTGGCGGATATGGAGGCTCATGGGGCATTGGCGGGTAAAGGCAAGCCAGAATTCCTCCACCAGCTCCGTATCGAAGCTACCGATCTTCTGGGTGGGAAGCTCCAGCCCATAGCCCAGATAGGTTCTGCCGGAAAGATCCACAGCGGTCTGGATGAGGGCTTCATCCATGGGGAGCAAAAAGCTACCGTAGCGGGTGATGCCCCGCTTCTCCCCCAGCGCCTCCTCAAAGGCTTTGCCAAGGCAGATACCGATATCCTCCACCGTGTGGTGATCGTCCACCTCCACATCTCCCTTGCAGGTGACGGTGAGATCAAATTTTCCGTGGGCGGCAAAAAGAGTGAGCATATGATCCAGAAAGCCGCAGCCCGTCCGGACGGTGCTCCTTCCGCTGCCATCTAAATTCAGGGACAACTGAATATCAGTTTCCGCTGTTTTTCGCTTGATTTCTGCTGTTCTCATGCTTGTTCCTCCAAAATCTCGGCGACAGTATTGCAGAATTTTTCCATCTGCGCCTCGGTGCCGATGGTAATACGGTTGAATTCCCGGATGCGCTCTTTGGTAAAATGACGCACTAAAATTCCCCGTTTTTTCAGTTCAAAATAAAGCTTTTCGCCGCAAATTCGGCCGCTTTTTGCGAAGATAAAATTGGCATCGGAGGGCAGCACGGTAAAGCCCAGTTCCCGCAGACGCGCAGCAGTCTGCTGCCGCACCCGGATGATCTCCCGGCATTTTTCCTGGTAATAATCCTCCGCATCCACGGTGGCTTCCCCCAGCAGCATGGTCAGGCGGTTGATGTTATAGGGATTGGTGGAATATTTGATCTTCTCCAGATCGGCAATCAGTTCTTTAGCGCCGATGGCGTAGCCCAGCCGGCCGCCGGCCAGGCAACGGGATTTGGAGAAGGTGCGCACCACCAGTAGGTTTTCATATTTTTCGATGAGAGGGTAACAGCTGATGCCGCCGAAATCCACATAAGCCTCATCGATGACCACCGGGCTTTCCGGGTTGGTACGGATGATCTCCTCGATGGCAGAGAGATCCATGGACATTCCCGTGGGGGCGTTGGGATTGGTGATTACAATGAGTTTATTTCTATATAAATAATCCTCTTTGTTAATAGAGAAATCGGATTTTAAGGGGAGTTCCAGATATTCCACCCCATGCAGCTCTGCAAAAACCGGATAAAACCCATAGGTGATATCCGGAAAAAGGGCCCCCTTCTGCCCCCATGCCATGAAGGCAAAATTCAGGATATCATCGGAGCCGTTGGAAAGAAAAATATTCTCCGGGGCAACCTGATAAAGCCCCGCTAATTTTTCCCGGAGGCCCTTGGCGGTGGGATCGGAATACAGCCGCAGATCTTCCACCTGCCGGGCGGTCATGGCCGCCACCACAGAGGGTGCCGGCGGAAAGGGGGATTCATTGGTATTCAGCTTGATATAGGCCATATCCCGGGGCTGCTCGCCGGGGGTATAGGCCTCTAATTTTTGGTATTGCTCTTTTAAGAAACGGCTCATTTTTCCTCATCCAATCTCACGGTTACGCTCTTGGCGTGGGCCTGCAGGCCTTCTTTTTCCGCAAAGAAGGCAACATCCCGGCCCACCCGCTCCAAGGCTTCCTTGGTGTAATAGGTATACTGGCTCTTTTTCACAAAATCGTCCACCGAGAGGGGGCTGCTGAAACGGGCAGTACCGCTGGTGGGCAGGGTGTGGTTGGGGCCGGCGTAGTAATCGCCCAGCGCCTCGGGGCAGTTACGGCCCATAAAGATGGAGCCGGCGTGCTTGATGCCGTCCAGATAATCGAAGGGGTTATCTACCATCAGCTCCAGGTGCTCGGGCGCGATCTCGTTGGCGATATCGATGACCACCCGGAGATCCTCGGCTACGATGATCTTACCGTTATTATCGATGGAGGTTCTGGCGATCTCTGCCCGGGAAAGGAGAGGGATCTGCCTCTCCAGCTCGGCCTGCACCGCTTCGGCCAGCTGCTGGCTATCGGTGACCAGCACAGCGCTTGCCAGCTTATCGTGCTCTGCCTGAGAGAGCAGGTCTGCCGCCACATGGGCGGGGTTGCTTTTTCCATCGGCCACCACTAAAATCTCACTGGGGCCGGCGATCATATCGATGGAGACCTGGCCGAACACCTGCTTTTTCGCCTCGGCCACAAAGGCATTGCCAGGGCCCACGATCTTATCCACCTTGGGGATACTTTCGGTCCCATAGGCCAAAGCTGCCACGGCCTGAGCGCCGCCCACCTTAAAGATCCGCTGAACGCCGGCGATCTTAGCGGCAGCCAGGATCACAGGATTGACCTTGCCATCCTTCCCCGGCGGGGTGACCATGACGATCTCGCTGCAGCCGGCAATCTTGGCGGGGACACTATCCATCAGCACGGTGGAGGGATAGGCGGCGGTGCCGCCGGGCACATAGAGGCCCACCTTCTCGATGGGGGTGATCTTCTGGCCGGTGACCACGCCGGCGGTCTCATTGATAATAAAGCTGGTCCTCACCTGCTTTTCGTGGAAGGCCCGGATATTCTTTTCCGCATTACGAAGGATCTCCAGAAAGCGGGGCTCCACCGCAGCAAAGGCTTCTTCGATCTCGGCCTCGGTGACCTCCAGAGAAGTGAGGTCGCAGCCGTCGAATTTCTTATTATAGGCAAGGAGGGCCGCATCTCCTTCCTTGCGGACGGTATAGATGATATCCATCACGATATCGGCAACATTGGTCTTTTGCTCCTCCCGGGCGAAGATCTCGCTATAGGGAAGCTGGCCGTAATTCATAATTCTGATCATTTTATTTGTTCCTCAAGTCCTTGCACGATGGCACAGATTTCTTCATTCTTAAACTTATAGCCTGCCTTATTGGCGATGAGCCGGGCGCTGATGGGCACGATGGTCTCATAGGGCACCAGATCGTTTTCCTTCAGGGTGGTGCCGGTCTCTACAATATCCACGATCACATCGGAGAGCCCTAAAATGGGGGCGATCTCGATGGAGCCGTTTAATTTGATGATATCGATATCCCGGCATTTTTCATTATAATAGGTACTGGCGATATTGGGAAATTTGGTTGCCACCCGCAGGGTGGAGCCGATAGGATCCCGGAAGCCTTTTTTGGCGGCCACCGCCATCCGGCATTTGCCCATATTCAGATCCAGCAATTCATAGACATCGGGGCGGTATTCCAGCAGGATATCCTTGCCAGCCACACCGATATCGGCGGCACCCCGTTCCACATAGATAGCCACATCCGATGGCTTGACCCAGAAGTAGCGCACCCCTTTTTCCGGGTTCTCAAAGATCAGCTTACGGTTATTTTCCTCAATGGAGGGGCATTCAAAGCCCGCCTCCCGGAACAATTTATAAACCTTTTCACCCAGCCGCCCCTTAGGCAGCGCAACATTAACCATTTTCAACGGGTTCGATCCCCCTTTCGGTAAATTTCAGCAAACGGCGGGGATGGGCCTGCGGGGGCAGCACCTTTGCCACCAGCAGCGTTCCCTCTGCGGAAAGGCGTTCGGCGGCTTCCACCAAGGCGGCGGGATCTGCATCCGCATCATGGAGCAGTACCGTATCCACATCATACTCCGCTTCCTCCCGCTGCTCCAGCAGATCCAGGTAAACAGCAAAGCCGATGGCACCGCTCTTACGGCCCAGCTTCTGCAGCAGCTTATCATACTGGCCGCCGGAAAGAACGCTGGCGGGGATCCCTTCGAGATAACCCTTAAAGACCACACCGCTATAATATTTCAGATCGTTGCCCACCGAGAAATCCACCCGTACATGGACATCCTTTTCCAGGATAGCGCAGAGGCTTTGGAATTCAGCGAAGGCCTTTTTCTCTGCCTCTCCGGTGAGATAGGGCTGCAGCTTCGCCAGAGCCTCTCCGGGGGCGCCGCAGCAATTGATCAAAGCAGTCAGCTTGGCCAGTTCCTCGGCGGAGAGATCAAGGCCGGCCAGCTCATGGGGGCTCTTCTGATGGATATAGCCCAGAGCCAGCGCCCGATCCTCATCGGAAAGGTTCTGCAGCATAGCAGAGACCAGCCCCATATGGGAAAGATCCAGCACATAGTCCCCGCCGATCAGCGCCAGGCTTTTGGCGGCCAACCGCACCACCTCGGCGATCTCATAACCGCCCAGATCACCGATACATTCCAGCCCCGCCTGCATGATCTCTTTAAAAGAGTGGGTACCCTTTGCCACCCGATAGACGTTTTCGTTATAATAGACCTTCTGCACGGCACCGGGCTGATCCACGGTGTTTTTAATGATGGAGAGGGTCACGTCCGGCTTCAGGGCCAGCAGCCGACCGGTATGATCGGTGAAGGTGATGACCTCATCGCTGACCAGAAAATCCTTATTCCGGACATACAGATCGTATTCCTCAAACCGGCTCATCTTATAGCGGGCGTAGCCGAACTGCCGGTACAGGCTGCGCAGGGCAAAGATGGCCCGTTCATCGCTGCGGATGATATTCTCGTTCATGTAAGCTTTCCTTCCTTCTTCAACCGGTCGATGACGGTGCGGTACCCCTCGTTGCCGTAGTTAAGGCATTTATTCACCCGGCAGATGGTGGCGGTGGAAGCGCCCGTCTCTTTATTGACCTCCTGATAGTTTCTGCCTGCATCCAGCTGGCAGGCCACCTGGAACCGCTGGGCGATCTCGTTGATCTCCTTGATGGTGCAGGCGTCTTCAAAAAAATTATAGCATTCCTCGATATTCTCCAATGAGAGAATGGCTTCAAACAAACGGTCGATCTCCTGATTGCGGATCTTGCTCATGCGGCGTTCTCCTTTTCTAACAGATGGTTCATATTTTATCACTCTATCACGCTAAAGTCAAGGCTTTTTTTATAAAAAATAAAAGACAGGATTGACCTGTCTTTTATCTCTTTAAAAATGGGAAAGAATTCCCCGTTCCACATAGGAAAAATCCGGCTTTTCCAGGCGCTTATCGTAAAAATAACGGGCATCGAAAAGGGGCGCTGCGGAAAGCTCTCGGCAGGCGGCCTCGGCATTGGCCTCCAGATGCGCCTGCTGGGCGGTGGAATCCAAAAAACTGAAATTAGGGGGCATCAGAAATTCGCCGATAAGCTCCAGCCCCGGCGCCTTTTCCCGCAGCAGGGAGGCCAGGTGCATAAACAGCCCGGAACCGGTGCCGCCCACCAGGGTGGTGATGATCACCGCCCTTTGGAGGTTAGGATCCTCCGCCGCTTCGATCAAGGGCTGCAGCAGCCCCTGAACCATAGCATGGCGGTAAAAGGCCCTTCCCATCTGCCGGGATTGGCAGGTTCCGCCCATGGCTTCACTGCGCATCAGCTCTGCCGGGGGCAGCCAGGCCTTCATCTCGGGGGTCAGCTCCAGCATATCCCGCAGGCTCTGGCCGGTAAAAAGGCAGAGCTGCCGGGCGTGGGAATACTGCGCCGCCGATTCAATGTCGATTGCAAATGCCGGAAGGCCGGTCTGCGCCGCCACCCGGTCTGCCAGAGCGGAACCGATCCCGCCGAGGCCGATCAATAAAGTGCTCATATTCATTCCTCCTACCTTTTAAAACGAAGGAACATCAGACTTTTTCGCAGGAATTTTCTTCTTCTAATTTTTTATAGGCCACCTTACCCACCAGGGTCTTGGGTAGATCCTCCCGGAATTCCAGCTCCCGGGGGCAGGCATATTTGGCAATATAGGTGCTGCAATAAGCCAGAATTTCTTCCCGCAGTGCGTCGGTAGGCTCCACGCCCTTTTTCGGGACGATATAAGCCTTCACCCGATGCATCCGATAGGGGTCGGGCACGCCGATGACACAACTGAGCTGCACCTTAGGATGGCCGTCCAGCACATTTTCGATCTGGGAGGGGTAAACATTATACCCGCTGGTCACAATGATCCGCTTCAGCCGCTGGCGGAAGTAGATGAAGCCATCCGCATCCATCACCCCCAGATCGCCGGTATGAAGCCAGCGCTCTCCATCGGGATGGATCTGCAGGGCATCGGCGGTCTCCTCCGGGTGACCCAGATATTCCAGCATCACGGTGGGGCCCTTGAGGCAGATCTCCCCCTCTTCTCCATAGGGAACCTCTTCAGTGGTGCCCACCCTACAGATCATATAGTCCATATCGGGATAGGGCAGGCCGATGCTCCCCTCCCGTTCCTCCTGATCAGGGGTGAGGCAGCTGGCGGTCACACATTCGGTGGTACCGTAGCCCTCCCGGATCCGCACCAAGGCTCCCCGATCGGCAAGAAATTGATCCATTTTCCGCTTGAGCTCCACCGAAAGGCTGTCCCCCCCGGAGAACACCCCCAGCAGGCAGGAAAGATCTGCATGATCCAGATAATCGGTACGGGTGAGGGCTTCATAAAGAGTGGGAACCCCGGCGATATAATTGGGCCGTTCCTTTTTAATTAAGTTGGCATATTCCTTCACATTAAAGCGGGGCACCAGAATGGAGCCGGCGGAGTTGACCAGAGCTGTATGGACGCAGACCCCCAGCCCAAAGCCGTGAAACATGGGCATGGCGGCCAAGATCCGCTGGCCGGCGATGGGGCGGGCGGCCATGGCGGCGGTCTGGAGGGCCAGGGCGTTAAAATTACCGTTGGAGAGCAGGACGCCCTTGCTGGTGCCGGTGGTGCCGCCGGAAAAGAGGATCACCGCACCGTCGTCTGCGGTGGCGGGCGCCTTTTGGTACGGGGTGCCATCGGCGAGGAATTGTTTCCAGAGGGTCAGATTTTCGGCGGACTGCAGTTTCGGGAATTTGGACTTAACGGCCAGCCGGTAGCCCCATTTTTTGATGCCGCCCAAGGCATCGTCGATATCGGTGATGATCAGGTGCTTCAAGGGATATTCCTTTTGCACCTGTATCAGCTTATCATAGAATTGATGGAGGGTGACGAGAGTGGTGCTCTCCACCTCCGAAAGGTAAAAAACAATCTCCTTTTCCGCCGAAAGAGGATGGATCAGACTGACCACTGCTCCCAATTCATTGAGAGCGTAAAGGCAATAGACCGTTTGAGGAACATTGGGCATACACAGCGTGACCCGATCCCCCTTCCGGATGCCAAGGGCCCAAAAGGACCTGGCAGTCCTGTGGATCTCTTCGGCCAGCTGCCGATAGGAAACGCTTTGCCCCATAAAGGCCAGCGCCTGCTGCTCCGGGGTCTTTTCTGCAGCCGAAAATACCGCATCGCTCATAGAGCCCTGCGGATAGGTCAAATGATGGGGCACGGTGCCGTAATGCTCAAGCCAGGGTCGTTTCATGAATGCCTCCGAAAAAAAGAATACCTTTATTATATCAAGAGACGGCCGCTTTCGCAACCGTCTCTTTTTGAATTTTTAACTTTGATCGTCGGGCAGGCTCCTGATTGGCAATCGATAGTATACTTATCCTCGCTTGTCAATCACAGAACCGTCCCCTGATTGCCAGAACCGTCACCTGATTCGCTGCATCAATCACAGAACCGTCACCTGATTGACTCCCCTGATTGATCTGATTGACTATACATGAACGGACGTAAAAAAGTAAACCAACAGCCACCATATAACAAAGCTAATACTTGACACAGCCATTGATATTTCGGATATTTTTTTGCGGGTTTTGAATCCTTTTACTATAGAAAAAACCACAAAAAGCAGGTCCATCCCAAAAAGTGCAATTGCCGCACCGTCCCAAAGATAAGCCGGAAAAACTATCAATAAAAGAAGTAGCCACACGGGCGTTAGAACTACCAATAGAGCTAAAAAAACTTCGCAGTTCTTAAAGAGCCGGAACATAGTTCAACCCCCTTTTAATGGGATACACTCGATTCAAAGTGGTATCTTGAGGACTATTTCCGTACAAACAATATGGCAACACATCAAACAAAGCATGTTCAAAAGTACTTGTTCCAAAATTATATGTCCCCATATTTGCTGGGTCTGTAACAATATACGGTGTCTGTCCAGGTATAAAACATATAACCGCCTCTCTATGACCATCTGGGGATAAATACTTTATATTATACAAAGCATCAAATCCTTGTGACCCATTTGTATTTAGATGATACATATTTGCACTTGCGTCCTGTTTTATCCAATCATTCAGTATTGTATTTAGATCTGGCAAATTGTTGAAGTAATTTCTAGCATAATGTAACATATCATACTTCAAAAAAGCAAAAGCCGTATATGAAGTATCAATTCCAAGTAATACTTCTATAACCTTTTTTTCCTCATCAGTATAATATTCATCATAATACATCGAGCCATATACCGGTTCCCCATGAGAAAAGATTTGACCCTGAACACCAGAATCAAAGCAAAGCATTCCATTGTAATCCGCATACATAATCGGGTTATTCCCGCAATAGGCATACAAATTATAGCTACTGGTGCCTTGCCCTTCGGCGATGAGGGTATCGGGGCTGATAAAGCGGCAGATGGTGGGATCATAATACCGCTGCTGGAGATAGTACAAGCCTGTTTCGCTATCGTAAAGATAATCCTTATAACGAACCGTCAGCACCTCATCAATAAGAATTTCAACATAGACCTGTGAGCTATCTCCGGTAACTCTATTATTTACGATCTCATATCCGAGCAATTCACCAAATGCAGAATATTGCAAATGATAGGTTCGCTGATGACTGATCGGATTTCCATTTGCAAGAGTATCATCGTTCCCGTACCGATATTCATGAACAGATTCAATAACACCCTGTGGATTGTGTTGGATCTGATAGATTCTTTTCGTCATATCCCCATATCCGGTATCTTTATACACCTTGATCCAGGCAAGACCCACTTCATCATAGCTATAGTTCAAATAGGTTGTTGTTCCGGTGCTGAGATAGAATATTTTTTGCGTTCGCAGTTTACCATTACTGTAATAGTATTCATATCGAACATTTCCTACCATTTTTGAAGTTCTGAGCCCCGATGAAACAATCAGGGGACGGTTCTGTGATTGACCGTCTCTTTTTGAATTTTTAACTTTGATCTTGAGAGACCGTTATAACGATCGATCTATAAATTCCACATCGGCAGACCGGAAGTATTCCAAGAGGATTTTATCTCTCTTGCTCCATTCACTGACAGATAAAATCCAATCTCCATCATAGCAAGCGTCATAAATTCCATCCGCTACCTTTTCCATCCGAAAAGCACCCGCCATGGAATATCTTGTTTTTAAGTACATCCGCTTATAGATCACGTATTTTTTCTTATCGATCACCAAGCGGTAGCGCACAAGGGCAAAAATTCGATATCCGGTCATAGCGACAACGCACAAAACCGCCCACCAAAGCGCCGGGACATAATACCAGATCCAAAACCATACCCCGATCCATAAAAGTTTTGGAATTAGATGAATACATAGACTCAGCGTAGAATGCCGCACAACAATCGTATCATCCAACTCTTTTACACTATAAGAAAAGGGGTCTTGCCGCCACCAGGTCTGTACTCTAATAATGGGACCAAACGAAATAAGCTGTCTTCTCATATTTATCCTCCATAATTGCCTAAGCGTATCATTCCGAACATTTCACGTGCCATATGGCTTTCGGTCATATATTCAGCATCGACATTATCAATATAATCACGCCTAATTACCTCAAGCCATGAACTTGCATAGGAAAATATAGCATCTGCACCAAATACCAATTTGAGCTTTTTCGAAATTGGAGCATCGACTTCTGCTTGTTGTACAAGAAAGTAAAATATTCCTATTGCCGTCTTCTGGTCTACATCTACATGAAATTCGTTACAAAAATCCATTAATTCCAAAAAGGCAATCGTTCCTGCAATCATTTCTTCTCCTATACAGTCTGCAGCAAAATAAACAACTCGCCCAAACCTATCTCCTAAAGCCACTTCATTTCCAAATAGATTCATATAATACCCATGACCAGATGATGGCCTTGATAGTTCTTCTGTTAAATCTACAACCGACGAAGTAAAAAGAAGCATTGATTTAACGGCATCAGTAACAGAAACCCATGCAACAAACATACAAAATGCCATTGTAATTGATGCCATTTCCCCTGTCGGATCTGCATACATGATTGGGTTATTCCCGCAATAGGCATACAAGTTATAGTTGCTGGTGCCTTGCCCTTCGGCGATGAGGGTATCGGGGCTGATAAAGCGGCAGATGGTGGGATCATAATACCGCTGCTGAAGATAGTACAAGCCCGTTTCGCTATCGTAGAGATAATCCTTATATCTTACCGTAAGAAGATCGTTAATTACAGTGCCATCGCTGGCATCTGCATTCCCGACCTCATTTCGGATCTCTATATCCCACAATTCCCCAAACGCCGTATAGGTGATGAAATAGGTGCGCTGGAAACCGTAGTTGGAGGTATAATTAAACTCATGCAGCATATCGATCATTCCCTGAGGATTATGACCTACTGCAAACAGCTTTTCACAATCAACTGTTCCGTTGGCTAAAACCCTTTTATATAGGATCCATTCCAAGCCGCTTTCACCGTATACATAGTTCATATAAACCACATAGGTGCCATAGTATGTGATTTTTTGCGCCGCAAGCTGATCTCCGTTATAGAAATATTCATATGTCCAATCCGTCACGGTTTTGGATGTACGTAATCCGGAAGAATTATATGTATACGAAGTGACGTATCCATACTCATCGTCCGTTGTGGATGAAACCAGCCGATTTCCATTCCAGGTATAAGAATTTGTTCCATCGGTCAGCATATTTCCTGCATTATCATAAGTAAACTCTTTCACAACATTGTTTTCGGAATCTGTAATCATGCTTAGCTGATCTTTCCAATTATTGTCATAATGGAAATACCATACCGGCTGACCCTCACGGTCTCTGCTTGCAATATTACCCTGCATCAATCACACCTCCGTCCCCTGATTGATAGTCAATCACAGAACCGTCCCCTGATTGAGCGTCCCCTGATTGAGAGGCTTAAAATGGTTGCGATCCAGCGGATCCAGGGATTGTTTCTCATAGTCTTTCATCCTTTCATTTTTGTCGAAATCAATGGAATTAATCTCGCATTTTTAGTATATCAAAATATGGAAAAGTTGTAAAGATATCCAACACAAAGTTTATATTTTTTGTATATTATCACAACATTTCATCATTTCTATTGTAAAAAATAACGAAACAAAAGGCCGCAGGAAAGAATAAGCTCTTTCCTGTGGCCTGCTTAATTGATATTCATTTTAAAAGCTGCCGGATCTTCCGCCCCGGGAGCCGCCGCCTCCGCCGGAGCTATTGCTCTTGGGGCGGGGAGTACGGGACACATTGGAATAGAGGAACTGATCCTGCTGTACTGTCAGCTTCATACTGCCGGCCCTGGTATAGGCCTCGGCGCCGGGCCGGCAGCGGACCGTTTTCAGCTTTCCCTTCATCACGGTGACGGTGATCAGCCCCGTCACCAGACCGATCCCCAGCGATAATCAATCAGGGGACGGTCCTGTGATTGATGAATGCCTCCGAAAAAAAGAATACCTTTATTATACCAAGAGACGGCCGCTTTCGCAACCGTCTCTTTTTTGAATTTTTACCTTCGATGTTATAAGATCGATTGTTCTTTTAAGTAGAAGCGGAGCTCTGCTGCGCCGACGAAGCGGTGGCCGTTGATGCCGCAGGCTTCCGCATTGGCAACGAGATAGTCCAGATCATCGATAAAAAGACATTCGGCAGGATCCAATTTATGGGTTTCCAGCAAATATTTGAAAAGCCGCAGATTCTTTTTAGAGCCCTTCGCTTCGTAGGAAACAGCGCGACCGTCGAACAGCTTGAAAAAGTCGTACCGCTCCCAAAGCGTTTGAAAGCATGGCGGAAAATCAGAGACCAGATAGAGCGGATAGCCTTTTTTCTTCAGCTCTTGCAAAAGCTCTGCCATCCCCTCAATGGGTGTATAGTGGTCGGTGAAGGTATCGAGATAACGGTTGGCGATGGGGCGGTCTGCTTCATCAAGGAGCGACAGGGCGACGGCCTTCAGCTCTTCGACGGTCAGCTCGCCGTTGTCGTAGCCATTCCAAGCCTCGTTTTGAAAATAGGCGTTGTGGATGCGTTCTGCCCGTTCGGCGTTCTGAAGCTGCGTAGCAAGATCCTCCTTGGCATGAAAGCGGAGTAGCGTATCAGAACAATCGAAAAGAATATTCTTAATCATGGTTTAACCTCCATTTTATTGATCGTGCAATTTTAAAAGCTACCGGATCTTCCGCCGCGGGAGCCGCCGCCTCCGCCGGAGCTATTGCTCTTGGGGCGGGGGGTACGGGACACATTGGAATAGAGAAACTGATCCTGCTGCACTGTCAGCTTCATACTGCCGGCTTTGGTATAGGCCTCAGCGCCGGGCTGGCGACGGACGGTCTTCAGTTTTCCCTTCATCACGGTGACGGTGATCAGCCCCGTCACCAGGCCGATCCCCAGCGATATCAGAATTGCCAGCCCCAAGGGGAAGGGCGTTTCATAGGGGTCGCCGGCCTCATAGCGGGCGATCATCTCTGCGCAAAGCTCCCCATAAAGGGCAAAGGCATCGTAAAACCGATCCTGCTTCAGCAGGGGCAGGATGCTCTCTTCGATATAGAACTGGGCGTCATCGTTGACCGCCCGATACCCGGTGCCTACAGCGACCAGCGCCCATTCCCGCTCATATTCAGAGATCAGCAGTAACACACCGTTGCCGCCGATATGCTCATCGTAATAATCATTGGCATAGTACCAGACATCCCGCCCGCCGGTGGTCTTTACTGTGACCACAGCCACCTCCATGCCATGCTCCCGGCTGATGGCGGAAAGGGCGGTATTCAGCGCCTGCTGTTCCCCTTCGCTCAGCAGCCCCGCCTGATCGGTCAGGGCGCCTGCGGCAGGAATCAGGGCAAGGCTCAGCAAAAGGACGGTCAAAAAACAAACTACTCTTTTCATGGCCGCCTCCTCACATCAAAAACAGCCGGATGGCTATAAAGGCCAGGGCGCTCACCCCGGCGGTGATCCCTAAGAACCAGCCCCACCAGGCCTTCCAATTCAGGGGCAGATCCCCCACAAACTTTCCGGTCTGGCCGTTCATGGCAAAGGTATACTGCCGATCCTTCCAGGTGGTATTCAGCAGCCACACCGGGTAAAGGGCGTATTTCGCCCGGCCGTTCTGCAGCTGCACCGCACTTTTTTCGGGCACCACAGAGGAATAGCCGTGAACGGTGGCGGCAAAGGCCTCCTCGGTGCTGCATTTGATGCGCTGATTGGCCCGTTCCTCGCTCTTTTCGGCATCCACATCATACTTATCGGCCAGATAGCCGGCCAGATAGGCGGTCTGAAAATCCACCGCCTCCCGGTGGTCATAGGGCTCCAGCGACTCCATCAGGGCATCATCCATCTTTCGGGAGCCATCCACCGGCACCCGCTCAAAGCCGATCTCCCCGGCACGGTGGACAGAAAAATGGCTGGTTTTGGTATAATTGAAGTTGGAATCGCTCCACATCCGCACCTTGGTGGCCCGATAATGGATATCCGCCCGTGCATCTGCCTCGAACAGCCAGAAAGGGACATAGAGACCCTTGATCTCATCGATATGGTTTTCATCCTTAAAGACCTTCGGCAGCAGCCGCTTGCCCTTCAGGTGCTTGCGCAGCCCCTCCTTGGCGGCCTCCTTATCCAACTTAAAGGGAATGACATAATCCGGGCGGAGGGCGCCGGAAAGGCGGCCAGTCATCACCACCGGATTGCCGCAATAGGGGCAGGAAGTGGCGGCGGTGGTCTCCTCGGCAATGATCTCGCCGCCGCAGGAGTTGCAGACATAGCTGCAAAGCTGCTCTTCCTCCCCTTCCTCCCAGGAGGCGGCGGTGGTGGTCCAGGCCATTTCATCGGGCTGCTGTGTATTCAGCACCTCATCGTGGGCCCGCAGCGCCTCCGGCTCAAATTCGGTATCGCAATAGGGGCATTTCAGTTTTTGAAGGCTGCTTTCAAAGCTGATAGCACCTCCACAGCAGGGGCATTTATATTCTAATAAGGTAGCCATTAAAAACGATCTCCGCAATTGGGGCAGAATTTAGGCGGGTTGGCCGGATCCTCCGGCTCCCAGCCGCACTTCTCACAGCGGGCGGCTGGCTTTTTGGCGCCGCACTCGGGGCAGAAGTTGCCGGTGTTCACCTTGCCGCAGCTGCACTTCCAGCCACCGGTGGGCTTGGGAGTACCGCAGTTGGTACAGAAATTGCCGGAGTTGACAGTGCCGCAACCGCATTTCCAGCCGTCGGCAGGCTTCTGCTGCTCTCCCATGGCATAAAGGTTCTGGGCATTGACACCGCCGGCGGCATTGGCCATCCCCATCCCCATAAAGCCGGTCATGGCGCCGGCATCGTTACCGGCGGCGGTCTTCATGGCCTCGGCCTGCGCTCCCACCAGGGTGGCAGCGGCCATAGAGGGATCCCGCAGGATGGCGGCGTGCTGGGCATTCTTGATCAGCTCTGCATCCTCTTCCGGCAGGGTGAGAGAACCCACCGCCACCGAAACCACCCGAAGGCCCCGCAGCTCGCCCCATTTCCGGGAAAGCGCTTCATTGAGCGCCTGCTCCATTTCAGTATTATGATTGACGATCTGATTCGGGCGCAGGCCCATCTCGGAAAGCTTGCCGAAGGCGGGCTGCAATGCGCTGATAAACTCGGTCTTCAGCTGGCCCTCCAGCTCAGAGCGGGGGTATTCATCCTCAAAATTTCCGCAAACATTGGTATAAAACAGCAGCGGATCGGCAATCTTATAAGAATAAACGCCGGAGCACCGCACCGAAACATCGATATCCAGCCCGATCTTGGGATCCACCACCCGGAAAGGGATGGGGTTGGGAGTACCGAATTTATTATCGATCAGCTCCTTGGTATTGAAATAGTACACCCGCTGATCCTTGCCGGTATCGCCGCCCAGCGCAAAGCGCTTGCCGACGGTCTTGAAGGTCTCCAGGATGCTTTTGCCCAAAGAGCCGGTAAAAATGCTGGGCTCGGTGGACTTATCGTAGGTATATTCGCCGGGCTCGGCGCAGACTTCCACGATCTTGCCCTGCTCCACGATCATCATACATTGCCCATCGGCCACGGCGATGCCGGAGCCATTAGAGATGATATTATCGTTCCCCTTGGTATTGGAGGAGCGGCCGTTGATCTGCTTTTGGCCCTTGACCGCCAAAATATCTTTATCGATGGCCTCGCAATAGAAAAATTCCTTCCACTGATCGGCCAAAGTGCCGCCCAAGGCACCGATTCCTGCTTTAATTAATCCCATATGTAAAAGCTCCTTTCGGTTTTATAATTTTATTATATATGACTTTTCGCCATTTTGCACGACTTTTTTAGGAGAGTTTTATGAAAAAATTTTCATCCTACTGCCTCATCGCCATCGGAACCCTGCTATTGGCCATTTCCCTAAACCAATTTCTGGTGCCTCAGAAAATATCCTCCGGGGGGATCAGCTCCATTGGCACGGTGCTGCTGTACTTTTTTAAGATTCCCCTTTCCGCCACCACCATCGGGCTGAACATCCTGCTCTTTCTGCTGGCCTTCCGTTTTTTGGGGAAGGGGACGCTGCTCCGAAGCGCGGCGGGAATTCTGCTGCTTTCTGCCTTTCTGCAGCTGACCTCCTATCTGCCGATCTACACCGGGGATCTGCTGGCTGCCACTCTGCTGGGCGGGGTGCTGATGGGGGCCGGCATCGGGCTGGTGGTGCGGCAGGGAGCCTCCACCGGGGGCAGCGATATGGCCGCCCTGATCCTACACCGGTTCATGCCCCACATCTCCATGGCCAATCTGATCCTTTTCATCGATTGCGCCATTATTCTGCTGGCGGCGCTGGTGTTCCGAAGCGTGACGGTGGCCTGCTATTCCCTGCTTTCCATGGTCATCGCCGCCCGAATCACCGACGGCATCCTCACCCTCGGTAACACCGCCAAGGCGGTGCAGATCTTTTCCAAAAACTACGAAACTATCTCTTCTGCCATTCTGGACGAATTAGGGCGGGGCGTTACTGCCCTTCACAGCACCGGGCAGTACACCAAAGCAGAGGGTAAGACCCTCCTTTGCGTGGTAAGCCCCAAGCAACTGCCCCGGCTCATCGAGCTGATCAAGGCCACCGATCCTGCCGCCTTTATCGTGGTAACCGACGCCCGGGAGGTATTGGGGGAGGGATTCAAAAAGTAAAAGGAGCCGAGGGGTGCCCCTTCGGCTCCTTTTACTTTTCACTCAAATTCTCGGTATAAAGGTTTTCAACCGTTCCGTTATTTTCCAGCAACGGGGCGTTATGGCTGGTGATATTTTCCAGCACCAGCCGCTCCACCAGGGCGTCCTCGTCCACCACAACAGTGGGCTTAGGGTTACATTTTTCCCGGCGGTGGATCTCCCGCAGAGTCAGAGTTTGGACTTCTGTTCCCTTTTGCACCCAGAGAAAGGGCAGCGCAACTTCGGCGCTACGGGGATGGGAAAATTCTCCCTTCACCGCCGGCATAGCCTTGGCGGCGTAAACGTTTTCAACGGTAATGGCATCAAAAAAGCCATTTTCTCCTGCATAATACTTGGTAATTCCCACGCAATACTGATAAAAATTGCCGAAAATATCGGTGATATGGATCCGTTCCACCCGTTCCCCTGCCGCCAGCAGCCGGACAGCGCTATGGCAATAATCGGCAAAGAGACCCCGGATCTCGATATCGGTGATATCCCCTCGGGACCCTTCGTGGGCGTTGAGGGCCACCAGGTCATCATAGCAGGTGCCCTTGAGGTTTTGGAGGGTACCGTAATGGCAGTTACCGTCCAGATGGATGCCGTCCATATTGAGGGGGATGGGATTCCCCAGATTATAATCAAAGGTGATATCCTCCACCGTAAAATAGGAGACGGTATCCAGCGTAACGCCGTACTGGCAGGGATCCTTGACGGTCAGCTCGCAGATCTTGAGGTTTTTGACATTATAGAAGAGCATGGCGCAACCGTAAAAATCCCGCTTAGCAAGGCTTTCGGGGCTTTTGCGCTCGGGGTTGGGGAGCTGCTGCTGATTGTTATAGTTCCAGATGCCGCCCCGCAGTTCGATATTTTGGCAGGGGGCATCGGGGGAATAATCGTCGACATAGCTCCAAAGGTGCTCAAGGACGGCGTGCTCATAAACATCCTCCGAAAGCCTCCGACCGGGAGAAGGCACCAGTTTATTCTGCACCATCAGGCAGGAGGCGCCCTCCGCCAGCCGCACCTCCGCAAACCGGGGCAATACCAGCCGGAAGTTAGAAGGCAGCACCAGCGGGGCTGAGATGAGATAGAATTTTTCCGGAGCGGGGAGGCACACCTCGCAGACCCCGCTATCGATCAGCTCCTGAATAGCCAGGGTATCATCGTGGATCCCATCGCCATAGAGAGTATATTTCATGAATCGAACCTCCATTCATCCCAATCGGGACGCTCCACCACCTGAGAGATCAGGTTGTAATCGTTGGTCAGGATGCAATCAATGCCCATTTCCAGCATTTTTCGGGCATCCTCCTGGGTATCGCAGTAGAAATAGTTGCAGATGATGCCGTGGGCGTGGGCTTTATCGATCATTTCCTGATCATAATACTTGGTGAACAGCTGCACCTTTTTACAACCCAGAGCGATGGCCCGATCCACAATTTCCATCTTACGGTCTCCGGCCCCCATGCAGCGGCAGATATCGGGAGCCAGCTCCCGCAGCTGGGCCTGCACGGTGTCGTTTCCGCTCATGAAATAGACATATTTGCGGCAATCGTACTTATCGATGAGGGCGATGATCTTTTTCAGATGCTCCTCCGGCAGGGGGGTCACGTTATCCATGGATTTCAGGTGGATATTCATGATCACATGGCAAGAGAATTTTTGAAGGATCTCCTCGAATTTCAGGATCTTAAGACCCTTGTATTTTTCGCCGGTCTTGCTGCCGAAATCGTACTGCAGCAGTTCCTCATAGGTGTGGTCGTAGACCTTGCCGGTACCGTCGGAGACCCGATCCAGGGTGCTATCATGGATGGAGACCACCTCGCCGTCCTTGGTCCACCAGAGGTCGAATTCCATCTCCTCGGCACCCATGGCAACAGCAGCACCGAAGGCGGGCATACTGTTTTCGGGGGCAACCGAATTAAAGCCACGGTGGGCGCAGACTCGGGGATAGGGCATCTGGTAATCGGGCAGACAGATAGCGCTGCCAGCAGGGCGGTACTTCCAAGGGCGGCGCCCCCGCTCGATATACTCATAGTGGGCCGCCAGCTCCCCGCCGAAGCCGGCAGGCTTATAATACTTGGCGCGAGGATCGATCTCCACCGTTTCCACTCCCACCCGGCTCTTCATATTCAGCAGCAGTTCGCCGTTGGGGGCGGCCACCAGGCTACAGCCGCCTATGGTGGAATTCTCATCCATACTCACCGAGGAACGCACCACATAGGCGTTGGTATTATAGGCCAGAAAACGGCTCATGATCTCCAGCGCCAAATGGGTATCGCTCCGCTGATGAGAGCAGCCGATGATGATATCCAGGTTTTTCCGGGCCATATGGGCATAGTTTTCATAAAAATAAAAGTCGTAGCAGGTCAGAAAGCCGTAGCGCAGGCCCTCGATCTCCAGCACGGTAGGTTCATCGTATTCATAGGTATAGCGGCTATCCAGCCGGCGCTTGGTCACCTCGCCGGGGGTGAGGTGCTGCTTATAATAATGACCGGCGGGATTGCCCTTACTGTCGAAGGCAAAGGTGGTGTTTCGGATGCCTGTTTCACTATCAAAATACCCGCTGATAAAAAGCACCGCTCCGCAGCGCTTGGCGGTCTCCGTTGCCTTTTCCAGAAGGGGTTTGGTATATCTGGCGTGGCTCTCCAGAAATTCCTCGTTGGTATGGGCCAGGCAGGGGACATCCGATGCCTCCGGCAGCACGATGAGATCCATAGAAGGATCGCACCCATCCAATTGCGCCATTTCCCAAAGAAATTTTTCCTCGCTCTGGGCATAATCGGTAGAATAGGCCGGTTGAAATACACAAACTTTCATTTTGTTCTCCTTAAAACAGCGAAATCAGCGTTTCAATCTTCTCGGGGGTGGTCTCATGGGTGGCGGCAAAGCGGACAAGCCCTTCGGACTCCTCCCAATAGTGCAGGTCATAGACAGAAGTTACTTTTGCAAACTGCTCCGGCGTGAGGGTGCAGAAGACCATATTGGTATCCACAGGGAAATAGGGGGCGATGCCCTTTTCGGCCAGGTTTTCTGCCAGCAGTTTTGCCATGGCATTGGCATGGCCGGCGGTCTTCAGCCAGAGATCCTCCTTCAGAAGGCACTCCATCTGAACCCCCAGAAACTTGGATTTATCCATATGCTGCAGCGATTGCTTCTGGGAATAGGCCAGGTTTTTCCCGAATTCCTCCCGCAGAAAGACCACGATCTCGCCGAACATAGCGCCGGCCTTGGTGCCGCCGAAGGAAAAGGCATCGATGCCGGTGGCTTCGATCATGGTATGAAGATCGGTATTCAGCGCCGCCACCGCATGGGCCAGGCGGGCACCGTCCAGATAGACATACATCCCCTTGCCATGGGCGTAATCGCAGAGGGTCTTTAACTCTTCACAGGTATAGAGCACCCCCAGCTCGGTGGGCTGGGTGATGACCAGAACCTCCGGGTTATATTTATAATTCTTGGTACGCTCCAGCAGCTCCTCTACCAGGGCAGGAGTAAGCTTGCCATCCCGGCTTTCGGCAGTGAGAACCTTATTACCCAGCATATATTCCAGCGCCCCGCACTCGTACACGTTGAGATGGGTGCACCCGGCGCAGATCACCGCCGACCAGCTGTGCAGCATAGATTTCAGCGCCAGAATATTGGCGGCAGTGCCGTTGAAGGTCATCATAGCGTAGATCTTCCCTTCAAACTGCTCCTGCAGCAGCCGATAGGCGTTTTGGGTGAAGCGATCGTTCCCCACCTTACCGTCTACCAATTCCTCATTAATGGAGGCGATGGCCTCCAGCACCTTAGGATGGGTGTTCGTCCATACCTCACCGTTAAAATCCTTTGATCCCACGAAAACACTTCCTTTCTAGGGTAGAGCGAGGTATCCGAACCTCGAAAAAGGTGGATTTTCGCTCATTCTTTGTTAAAATACTCGCCAATACGCCAGCCTTGCAAGGATAAAGCGAGTGAAAGGCACCGAAATATGCCGCTTTGAGGCGGGTTCGGATATCTCGCTCTACCCTATGGAAATTATATCATCAATTTTTTAAAATTCAATGCCCTTCCGCAAAAGACCGGGGGCTGACCCCGTACTCTGCCTTGAAGGCACGGAAAAAGCTGGTATAATCCTGAAAACCGCATTGGCTATAGACCTCGCCGGGGGCGGCGCCATCGCTCAGCAGCTGCTTGGCGGCGGTAAGCCGGCGAAGCATGATATAGCGGTACACCCCGGTTCCCACCGCCCGGCTGAATTCATGGGAAAGGTGGTATTTACTGATAAAAAACCGTTTGGCTAACCCCTCCAGAGAGAGGCTTTCGCTATAGTGCTCATTGATATAGGTCAGAAGCTCTGTTACCAGGGTAGAGGCCTCCCGCTCGGCGGGGCGGGCTTTCAGCGCCAGCCGGTTGAGCTCTGCCATGATCTGCAGAAACAGCCCCTCTGCATAAAGCCCGGAGCCATACTCTCCGCCGTAGCACTCCCGCACCAGCTTACCCAACAATTCGGTAAGCTCCGCCCGCTGCACCGAAGAAGAAAGGTGGAGCAGCCGCACCCGCTCCTCCCCGAAGCACCGGGAGATGGCCCCTTCCCCGAAACGGGAAAGATAATCCTTATCGATCCATAAAATGATCCGTTCATAATCGGGGCTGTCGGAGGCGATGATGGGCTGGTGCAGCACCATGGGATTGATCAGCAGCACATCCCCCGGCTTCAGGTGATAGATCTGCCCCTCGGCCCGGTAGGAAACATTCCCCCCCAGGAAAAAGAACACCTCATAAAAATCATGGTGATGCACCGTGACCTCTGCCGGGGTCATCTGATTATAGTGAAATACCTCGAAATTCTGCCGTTTCATAACCTGGCGGACTTCAAACCGCTGCACACGCTCTCTCATTTTATCACCTCTCCCCTATATTACCGCAAGAATTGCAATATGTCAAACAATTAACACAATATTCATTGTAAAAATTTCGTGTTATACTAAATTTATAAAATAAGGAAGGAGAAAACTCTATGAAACCCTTTATGGACAAAGACTTTCTTTTATCCACCGAAACAGCCCGCAAGCTTTACCATCTTTATGCGGCAGGCTGTCCCATCATCGATTACCATTGCCATGTGAGCCCCCGGGAGATCTATGAGGACAAGCGGTTTGCCAACATCACCGAGGTATGGCTGGGCGGGGATCACTACAAATGGCGGATCATGCGCTCCAACGGCGTGGACGAGCGATACATCACCGGCGACGCTCCCGCCCGGGAAAAGTTCCAGAAATTCGCCGAGGCCCTGCCCCGTGCCATCGGCAACCCCATGTATCATTGGTGCCACCTGGAGCTGAAAAACTACTTCGGCTACACCGGCATCCTCAACGGTGAGACCGCCGAGGAGGTATGGCAGCTTTGCAACGCCAAGCTGCAGGAGGAGGGGATGACCGTCCGGGGCCTGATCCGGCAGAGCAATGTAAAATTCATCGGCACCACCGATGATCCCATCGATTCCCTGGAGTGGCATCAGAAGATCGCCGCCGATCCTACCTTTGACACGGTGGTGGCCCCCTCCTTCCGCCCCGATAAGGCGCTAAACATTGATAAGGCCGGCTGGAAGGATTACATTGAGAAGCTTTCCGAGGTGACCGGGATGGAGATCGACTCCATTGAAAAATTAAAGGCTGCGCTCACCGACCGAATGCACTACTTCCACGCCAACGGCTGCAAGGCCAGCGACCACGGCCTGGACCGTACCATCTGCCGCATCGACACCGAAGAGGAGCTGAACGCAGTAATGCAACGGGCCCTCCGGGGGGAGATCATCCCCGCCGCCGAGGCAGAGGGCTTCAAGACCGCCCTGCTGCTCCATTGTGCCAAGAGTTATCATGAGCTGGGCTGGGTGATGCAGCTGCACTATAATTGCCTTCGGAACCCCAACAGCCGGATGTTTGCCAAGCTGGGCCCCGATACAGGCTTTGATATCATCGGGCCCAACAATGACTGTGAAAAGCTGGCTCAATTCCTGGATGTACTGAACAGTACCGACCAGCTGCCCCGCACAGTGCTCTACAGCCTGGACGGGGGCGACAATGCCTTCCTGGACACCCTTTTAGGGGCCTTCCAGGGTACCGAGGTTGCCGGCAAGCTACAGCACGGCAGCGCATGGTGGTTCAACGACAATAAGCAAGGTATGATCGACCAGATGGTCTCCCTTGCCAACCTAAGCCTGCTGGGTAATTTTGTGGGAATGCTCACCGACTCCCGCAGCTTCCTGAGCTATGCCCGCCACGAATACTTCCGCCGCATCCTTTGCGAGCTGATCGGTAATTGGGTGGAAAACGGGGAATACCCCAACGATGCAGGCACACTGGCTACCCTTGTGAAGGATATCTGTTACTATAACGCCCAGCGTTACTTTGGGCTTTAAGGAGGTTTTGCTATGCAAATGACATTTCGCTGGTACGGCGAAGGCAACGACAAAATCACCCCCGCAGACATCAAACAGATCCCCGGTATTTCCGGCTTAGTCTGGGCATTGCACGATAAAATGCCCGGCGAGGTATGGGAAATTGAGGAGATCGCCAAGGTACAGAAGCAGCTGGAGCCCTATGGCTTCAACATGGACGTGGTGGAATCGGTCAATGTGCACGACGATATCAAGATCGGTCTCCCCACCCGGGATGGGTACATCGAAAACTACAAGCAGACCATCCGCAACCTTTCCAAATTCGGCGTAAAGGTCATCTGCTACAATTTCATGCCCATCTTCGACTGGACCCGCAGCGACCTCTTCCGTCCGGTGGGAGACGGCTCCACCGCCCTCTTCTACCAGAAGGACATGATCCAGACCGACTACAACGCCATGGCCCAGTACATTCTGGATTTCACCGAGAAGTACAACATGACCTTCCCCGGCTGGGAGCCGGAGCGAATGGCCAAGCTGGATGAGCTTTTCAAGGCGTATGCCGATGTGGACCACGAAAAGCTCTGGGCCAACCTGAAATACTTCCTGGAGGCCATCATGCCCACCTGCCGGGAGTGTGATATCAAAATGGCCATCCACATGGATGATCCCCCCTGGGATATCTTCGGCCTGCCCCGGCTGCTCATCGATGAGCCCAGCATTGACCGATTCCTGAAAATGGTAGACGATGAATACAACTGCCTCACCCTCTGCTCCGGCTCACTGAATGCCAACCCGGCGAATAATGTGGCGGAGATCATCCGCAAGCATTGCGACCGCATCGCCTTTGCCCACATCCGCAATGTAAAGCACTTTGAGAACGGTGACTTTTCTGAAGCCAGCCACCGGGATTGCGACGGCGACACCGGCATCTTAGAGATCATGCGGGCCTACCACGACTGCGGCTTCAAGGGCTACATCCGCCCCGACCACGGCCGCCATCTCTGGGGCGAAGGGCCCGGTACCGTCCGCCCCGGCTACGGGCTTTACGACCGGGCGCTAGGCATTATGTATATGCTGGGCTGCTGGGATATGCTGGACCGCTTAAACGGGGAGGTTTAACGCCATGAAATTATCTTTAAGCTCCATTCAGAATAAAGAGGCGTGGAGCGGTTACCGCCTGCCGGCTTACGACCCCGCCGCCATCGCCGCCAACACCAAGAAATCCCCCCGCTGGTTGCATTTCGGGCCCGGCAATATCTTCCGCATCTTCCCCGCCGCCCTCTGCCAGCACCTGCTCGAGCAGGGCGAAATGGACACCGGTATCGTCTGCGTGGAAGGCTACGACGAGGAGGTTATCTCCAAATGCTTCAAGCCCTACGATAATCTAACCATCGGCGTTACCCTGAATGCCGACGGCAATCTGGAAAAAGAGATCATCGCCTCCATGCCCGAGGCACTGACCATGGCAGAGGACCTTGATCGGGTGACCGAGATCTTCGAAAACCCCACCCTGCAGATGGTTTCCTTTACCATCACCGAAAAGGGCTACAGCCTGCGCAATGCCGACCGCGCCCTCTTCCCCATCGTGGAGGCAGATATGAAAAACGGTCCCGCCGCAGCCAAAAGCTTTATGGGTCAGTTAGCTGCTCTGTGCCTGCAGCGGAAAGCCGCCTGCGGAGCGCCTTTGGCGCTGGTCTCCATGGACAACTGCTCCCATAATGGCGAAAAGCTGCAGCTTGCCATTCTGGAGATTGCCGAGAGCTGGCTGAAAAACGGCACCATCACCGCCGAAGATTACGATTACCTGAAAAACGACATTGCCTGCCCTTGGAGCATGATCGATAAGATCACCCCCCGCCCCCATCCGGCGGTGGAGCAGCAGCTCACCGAAGACGGGCTGGAGGAGATCGCACCCATCATCACCGCCAAGAACACCTACACCGCACCCTTTGTTAATGCGGAGAAGCCTCAATATCTGGTCATTGAGGACCGATTCCCCAACGGCAGACCGCCGTTGGAGAAGGTGGGCGTGATCATCACCGACCGTGAAACCGTTAACAAGGTGGAGAAGATGAAGGTCTGCACCTGCCTCAATCCCCTGCACACCTGCCTTGCCATCTACGGCTGTATTTTAGGTCACACTACCATCGCTGCCGAAACAAAGGACGCCGAGCTGGCGGCCTTTATCGAAAAGATGAGCCGCGAGGAAGGGATGCCCTTTGTTGTGGACCCCGGCGTGATCGAGCCCGAGCAATTCCTTAAAGAGGTGCTGACCGCCCGCCTGCCCAACCCCTTTATGCCGGACACCCCCCAGCGCATCGCTACCGATACCTCCCAAAAGCTTTCTATCCGCTACGGCGAGACCATCAAGGCCGCCATGGCCGCCGGAAAGGATCCCTCCAAGCTGGTGCTGATCCCGCTGGTTCAAGCGGGCTGGCTGCGGTATCTGATCGGCGTGGACGACGAAGGCAAGCCCTTTGAGCTCAGCCCTGACCCCCTGCTCCCTGCCATGCAGAGCAAGTTGAGCGGCATGACCTTGGGCGGTGCCATCGACGAAGAACAACTCAAGCCCATCCTTTCTGACGCCTCTATCTTCGGCGTAGATCTTTACGAATGTGGCCTGGCAGACAAGGTGATCGGCTACTTCCGTGAGCTGATGGCGGCCCCCGGAGCAGTTCGCGCCACCCTGAAAAAATATGTGTATTAAGGAGAATTTCTATGGAAAAATTTATCCCTGTAGTTGTTATCAAAGAATTAAGTGAAACCGATAAAATTTTGACCGCCCTTAAGAACAGCGGCATCAACTGTGCGGAGATCACCTTCCGCACCGCCTGCGCTGCCGAGGCCATCGCCTATGCAGCCAAAAATTACCCCGATATGAGCATCGGTGCCGGCACCGTCATCAACGCCGAGCAATGCGAGGCTGCGCTGGAAGCAGGCGCCACCTTTATCGTATCCCCCGGCCTGTCCGTGTCCGTTGCAAAGATCTGCAATGAGCGGAACATCCCCTACTACCCCGGCTGTGTGACCCCCACCGAGATCATGCAGGCGCTGGAGCTGGGCATTACTACCGTTAAGTTCTTCCCTGCCAATGTATACGGCGGCCTGAAGGCGCTGAAGGCCCTTTCCGCTCCCTTCCCCCAAGTGAAATTTATCCCCACCGGCGGGGTAGACCGCAGCAATATCGATGAATTTCTGGCCTTCGATAAGATCGCTGCCATCGGCGGCAGCTTCTTTGTAAAAGAGGCTTTAGAGAAAATGGAGGAAAAATAAGATGAAAAGAATCGTAACTTTCGGCGAGATCATGCTTCGCCTGGCTCCCAACGGCTATTACCGTTTCTTCCAGAACGACCAGATGCAGGCCACCTTCGGCGGCGGCGAAGCCAATGTTGCCGTTTCCCTAGCCAACTTCGGCATGGACAGCGTTTATGTTACCAAGCTGCCTAAGCACGCCATCGGGCAGTCTGCCGTCAACTCCCTGCGCTATTTTGGGGTAGACACCTCCAAGATCGTCCGGGGCGGCGACCGGGTAGGCATCTACTTTTTGGAAAAGGGCGCTTCCCAGCGGGGATCTGTCTGCATCTATGACCGGGCTCATTCCGCCATCAGCGAGGCGGTTCCCTCCGATTTCGACTGGGATGCCATCTTTGAAGGGGCCGATTGGTTCCACTTCACCGGCATCACCCCGGCTCTGGGTCCCAATGTAGTGGAGATCTGCTTAGAAGCCTGCAAGGCCGCTAAAGCCAAGGGCGTGAAGATCTCCTGCGACCTGAACTACCGGGGCAAGCTCTGGACCCGCGAGGAGGCCCGGGAGGCCATGACCAAGCTTTGCGCATACGTGGATGTCTGCATCTCCAACGAAGAGGATGCCAAGGATGTTTTCGGCATCGAGGCCGAGGGCACCGATATCTACGGCGGCAAGCTGAACCATGAGGGCTATAAGTCTGTTGCCAAGCAGCTGGCCGATAAGTTTGGCTTTGAGAAGGTGGCCATCACCCTGCGCTCCTCCATCTCTGCCAGCGACAATGATTGGGCCGGAATGCTCTACGACGGCGAAAACTACTGCTTCTCCAAGAACTATCATCTGCACATCGTGGACCGTGTGGGCGGCGGTGATTCCTTCGGCGGCGGCCTGATCTACTCCATCCTGAGCGGTAAATCCACCCAAGAGACCATTGAGTTTGCGGTAGCAGCCTCTGCCCTCAAGCACTCTGTAGAGGGCGATTACAACCGTGTTTCTGTTTCCGAGGTGGAAAAGCTGGCCGGCGGCGACGGCTCCGGCAGAGTGCAGCGGTAACTGAACTGATTTTGGCAGTCTCAGCCGCGCAGAGCGCGGCGAAACAGGACTTTTGTTAAAGTATGCAGAAATTCTTTTAGCCGAGTGGCACAGAAGATACTCGTTGCGCTCGGTCTTCGCCGACCGCTCCGGGCGGTTCCCACCGAAACTGTCGAGCAACGAGACACGGCAGTCCGCAAATCCTATCGCGGATTTGCGGCTGCCTCAACAAACCTTTTGCCGCAGGCAGAAAGGTTCAAATCTTCGATCAGTGTGGCATAAAAAAACATCCCTCGAATGAGGGATGTTTTTTTATGGCGCGCTGGAGAAGATTCGAACTCCCGGCCTTCTGATCCGTAGTCAGACGCTCTATCCAGCTGAGCTACCAGCGCATAGCTTTATTCAAAGCGTGATATATTATAGCACGGCTTTTATAGAAAATCAAGCCCTAATTTAAACTTTTTTATAGAAATCCTTCTTTTATAAGATCTATATCATCTTGCATGATCGTATTTTTTGTGATACAATAAATTATAATCAACTTAAAGGAACCCATTGCATGATCAAAAAATGGAAAATTACGGTCCCGCCGCTGACCGGAAAAGCCCAGCGGTATGCCTATGTTTATTGCCCCGATCAACCGGGGCGATATCCGGTACTGTATATGTTTGATGGGCATAATGTCTTTTTCGATGAGGATGCCACCTATGGAAAAAGCTGGGGCATGAAGGAATACTTGGAGCAAAATCAGATCCCCCTCATCGTGGCGGCGGTGGAATGTAACCATCAGGGCAACGAACGCCTTTCGGAATATTCCCCCTTCACCTTTACCAATGCCAAGCTGGGGCATATCGAGGGCAAGGGCGAGCAGACCATGGAGTGGCTAGTCAAGACCTTCAAGCCCATGATCGATCAGAGGTTTCCCACCCTACGAGGGCGGGAAAACACCTGGATCGCCGGCAGTTCCATGGGCGGGCTGATGAGCCTTTATGCGGTGCTGCAGTATAACGATACCTTTTCCAAGGCCGCCTGCCTTTCCCCCTCGGTGTGGTTTGCGGCAGGTCAGCTCGATGAGCTGATCAAAAATGCCCGGCTGCATCCCGGCACCGTTGTATACATGGACTACGGCTCCCGGGAGATGAAGCACCATCAAAATATGGGGGTGCGGTTCCGCAAGGTGGCTTCTGCCTTGCTGGAAAAGGGCGTCTGGCTAGATTGCCGGATCGTCCCGGAGGGCAACCATTGCGAGGCCAGCTGGGAAAAGCAGATCCCCTTTTTTATGAATACACTACTTTATTAGAAGAGTTATTAGGAGAGAACTATGAAAACAGAATACATCAAAACCTATTCCCGCCATCTGGGGCGGGAGATGGAATGTAAGATCTATGGACACAGCGGAATGCCGGTGCTGTTTGTGCCCTGCCAGGACGGCCGGTTTTTTGATTTTGAAAACTTTCATATGACCGATACTTGGGCCCCCTGGATCGAAAACGGCGAGGTGATGGTGCTGGCCATCGATACCATCGATGGGGAGACCTGGTCGAATACCGAGATCCCTGCCTTCGACCGGATCCGCCGCCACGAGGCGTGGATGCGCTATATTGTGGAGGAGGCGGTACCGATGATCGAATACCGCAGCGGCAGAAAGGGCGTTACCGCCTTCGGCTGCAGCTTGGGCGCCACCCATGTGGTGAACCTCTTCCTGCGGTTCCCCGATCAGATCACCGGAATGCTGGCGCTGAGCGGCATCTATACGGCAGAATACGGCTTCGGCGATTATATGGACGAGGTGGTCTATCAGAATTCCCCCGTTCACTATATGGAAAATATGGCCTTTGACCACCCCTATGTGGAGAAATATAACCGCAACCGGGGCATCATCTGCGTGGGCACCGGCGATTGGGAGATCCCCGATACCACCTTCCGCTTAAAGGAGATCTTCGACCAAAAGGGCATCGGCATCTGGGTGGATGTGTGGGGCACCGATGTAAACCACGACTGGCCCTGGTGGCACAAGCAAGTGACCTACTTTGTACCGAAACTTTTAGAAGGAGTATGAGAAATATGAAAAATTTTATCTTTATGTCCCCGAATTTTCCCACCAATTACTGGCAGTTCTGCAGGGAACTGAAAAACAACGGCATGAACGTGCTGGGCATCGGCGATCAGCCCTATGAGGATCTGAAGCCGGAGCTGAAGGACAGCCTCAACGAGTATTATAAGGTGGGCAGCATGGAGAATTACGATGAAGTCTACCGTGCGGTTGCCTTCTTTGCCTTCAAATACGGCAAGATCGACTGGCTGGAGTCCAACAATGAGTACTGGCTGGAGCAGGATGCCCGCCTCCGCACCGATTTCAACATCCAGAGCGGCTTCCAAGTGGCGGATATGGAGCGGATCAAGCATAAATCCAAAATGAAGGAATACTACATCAAGGCCGGGATCCCCGTGGCCCGTTACTATATGGTGGAGACCCTGGCCGGCTGCCGCAGCTTTATCAAAAAGGTGGGCTACCCAGTGGTGGTAAAGCCGGATAACGGGGTGGGCGCCGCCGCAACCTACAAGCTGACCAACGATGAGGAGCTGGTGGCTTTCTTTGAGAGCTATCCCAAGGAGGTTCCCTATATCATGGAGGAGTTTGTCCACGCCGAGGTCAATTCCTATGATGCCATCATCGACGGCAACGGCAAGCCCATCTTTGAAACGGGAAATGTAACCCCCGATTCCATCATGGATATCGTGAATAATCAGGATAATAGCTGCTATTATATCGTGAAAAACCTGCCTGCCGATACCCGCAAGGCGGGGCGTGCCACCGTTAAGAGCTTCGGTGTGAAAAGCCGGTTTGTACATTTTGAATTCTTCCGCCTCACGCAGGATCAGGAAGGCCTCGGCAAGAAGGGGGACGTGGTGGCTCTGGAGGTCAATATGCGCCCCTGCGGCGGCTTTACCCCCGATATGATCAACTTCGCCAATTCCACCAATGTCTATAAGATCTGGGCAGATATGATCGCCTTCGGCGAGACCCAGCTGCCGGTGGGCGAGCACTTCTTCTGCGCCTTTGCCGGCCGCCGGGACGGTAAAAACTTCGTACTGGATCATGATGCCCTGATGGCCAAATACGGCGAAAAGATGAAGATGGTGGAGCGCATCCCCGATGCCTTGGCCGGTGCCATGGGCAACCAGATGTATGTGGCCGCCTTCTCTACCAAAAAGGAAATGGATCAGTTCTACGCCGACGCGGTAGACTGCAAATAAAAAAGCGCCTGCGGGCGCTTTTTTATTTGCTTATAAGGGTTCGGGGAAGTAGTCCTGCCGGGCGTACCACAGCTTTTCGGCGGCAGAGAGCAACGCCAACCGCTCGGTCTTGCGTGTGGGCAGCCAAGGTGCTACAATAAAGCCCTTGAAATGGGCAGGATCCAGCCGATCCTTGGCCAGGGCGGCAGTCTGAATGATGTTGCGGTAATAGCCCCAGTTAGAGCAAAGCATGGTCAGGTCGTAGCCCTCCCGATTCAGCCGATCGATGTTGGCCAGAAGCTTTTCGGTGCTTTGCCGCTTTTCGGCGGGGGTTACGGCGTTCAGGCTGTAATACTTTCCGTTGGTGCCCAGCGTCTGAAGTACGCTTTTGGGCATCTGCTCGGAAAACCTTTCGGGATAGGTGTTCAGCGAAAAAGAACTCCACAGCCACGGGCGGGTGCCGTTCTTTTCACACTCCTCGAAAAGAAATTGCAGATCATGCCACCAAAGCTTTTCGTGGCGAACGATGGAAATATCATAGTACCGCTGGTAAAGGTCGCTCTCCTCGTCCATTCCAAGATGCAAGAGGCGGGGATGGCCAAATACCTCGCAGACCTCCCGAATAAGATCAGCGCAGACCTGATAGTAAGTGGGAGTAGAGATCATCCGGCTGTATTCCTTCAGCCAGATATCATGGGCGGCAGAAAAATTCAGTTTAGGGATGGGCTCCATTCCCAGCGCCCGGATCTCCGCCAGCTTCTTTTTGAAGAATTCCTTGCTCCAGGCATCCGGCGCAGAGATCTCCGGATGGGATTCATACTGCAGGGCATCTCCGATATCGATGACCAGGGTATTGATGCCGTATTTCGGCAAGTTCTGCACCACCTCGTCCCAGGTCTTCAGATCGGTGTTGTTGTTTTCGGTGTAGTCCGGCGGCAGATAAAGCCCCCGGGGCAGGCTGGTCTCATCGTCCCATAAATGACGGCTCAGGTGGATCAGATAGGCCCACATCTATTGCATCACGCTCCTTTCATCAAAAGAATACCAGAAAAAAGCGTGTTTTTCTACGCAATAAATCAAAAAAGTGTGCCAATTTTTTACCATGTTGCAAAAAGCGCCCTACCGTGGTAAAATGAGTGGCAGTGAGGTGATCTTATGGATTCGTTTCTTTTTGCCGTAAATGCGGTGGCGCCTATCATGCTGATGATGGTGGTGGGCTATTTTTTAAAAAAAGCAGGCTATATGGACGGCCCCTTCGGCAAGGCGGCCAACCGGCTGGTGTTCCATATCTTTCTGCCGGTGATGCTCTTTTTAAATGTTTATAAGACCGAAAATCTGGCGGAGATGGAGCTTGGGTATATCGGCTATGTGCTGGCGGTGGTGCTGATCATCTTTGCCCTGGCCATTCCCTATTCCATGCTCGTGGCCCGGAAAAAGGAGCGCCGGGGCGCCCTGCTACAGGGGGCTTTTCGCTCCAATTATGCCCTGATCGGCATCCCCCTGGCCCAATCTCTTTTCGGAGAGGAGGGGGCTTTGGTGGCAAGCCTGCTTTCGGCGGCGGTGGTGCCTCTCTTTAATGTGCTGGCGGTCATCAGCCTTTCCATCTTCCGCAAGGGGGAGCGGCCCAGCGTGAAAAAGATCCTGCTGGGAATCTATCACAACCCGCTGATCCGCAGCATCTTTTTAGGGTTGGTGGCCTTGGGGCTCCGGGCGGTATTTGAGCGCTTCGGCATCGGCTTCCGGCTGACCGACATCAAGCCGGTCTATACGGTGATGGAGGATCTGGCCAAATTGGCCACGCCGCTGGCCTTGCTGGTGCTGGGAGCGCAATTTGAATTTTCAGCAGTGAAGGAGCTGCGGCGGGAGATCCTCTGCGGCACCCTCCTGCGCACCCTGCTGGTGCCGCTGGCGGGGATCGGCATCGCCTACCTTTTCTTACGGGATCAGTTTGGCGGAGCGCATTTTGCCTCCTTTATCGCTGTTTTTGCTACGCCGGTGGCCATTTCCAGCGTACCCATGGCTCAGGAAATGGATGCGGACGTTACGCTGGCGGGTCAGCTGGTGGTTTGGACGACCCTTTTTTCTGCGATTTCTGTCTTTATTGCTTCCTATTTATTAAAACTTGCGGGGGTATTTTAAAAAATGATGGAACTGACGATCAATTTCTGCGGCGACAGTATCACCCACGGCCTCAATCATTGCCGACCGGAGGAGACCTTCACCGCCAAATTTGCCCGGCGAATGGCAGAGGAATTTCCGGAGGCCGCCGTTTACCGCTACGACGGTAACCGCCCCAGCGGTGTGCGCCGGGTGGAGGAATATGACGGCCCCATACTGGTTTCCGCCGGCTTAGGGGAAGGAAAGATCCATATCATTCGCAACGGCGTGGGCGGCGAGACGGTGGCACGGGCGCTGGCGCGGATCGATCAGCTGACCGGCGTGATGGCCAATGGACGGGAGCCGGATTATACGGTGGTGATGTACGGCATCAACGATGCCGCCGCAGGGACCGAAAAATATGCGCCGCCTGCAGTCTTTCTGGAGCAGTACCGGCAATTGATTGGAGAGATTCGCCAAAGAAATCCTCAAACCCGGATCATCCTGATGACCTCTACCTACAATACCCAATCCATTGAGGAATATGTGAAAGCCACCGCCCGGCTGGCCGAAGAGGAGGGACTGCCCTGCTTTGACCTTCATGCCTTCTGGATGGCGCATTATGACCCCGCAGCAGAAAACGGCGGTCAGGGCGATTGGCTGGTGCCCGGCGACGGCTGCCACCCCACTCCCTTGGCTGCAGAGCAGATGGCAGATCATATCTTCGAATGTTTTCTTGAATTATTGGAATAACAAAGCGGAGCGCAGAGGATCTTCTGCGCCGCCTGATTCAAAAAGGAGTTTCATATGCTTTATCAAAAACGAAAGATCGCCATCCTGATGCTTGTGATTTTAACCGTTACGCTGATCTTTTCCGGCTGTAAAACACCGGAGCAGGAGGAATCGGCGGAGGTAGATGATTATATCGAAGGAGCCGCGGCACCCGAGGCATCCGGCGATCTGCCGGAAAAGGTAGAAGCTTCGGAGGTGGTGGCCGAGGCTCCCGAAAATACAGTGACCGACGATCCGGAGCCTGCTGAACCGGAGCAGGAGCAGCCTGCTGACTCCCAAGAGCCGGAGTCGTCCGAGAAGCCGGAAGAGACTCCTGCGGAGGATGATTCGGCCGAGATCACTTACAAAGAGGAAAATTTTTTGAAGATCCTGGACTATAACATCCGCTGTGCCGATGACGGGGAGGGAAAAATGATCGCCGACCGCGCGCCCCGCTTTAAAAAGCTGGTGGAAAAATACCAGCCGGATCTGATGGGTCTGCAGGAGGCTTCCCCCAAGTGGATTGATTATCTGAGCCAGAATCTGGTGGGCAGCACCTACTCCATGAAGTATCAATACCGTGCAGAGGATAGCAAAGAGGCCCAGCCCATCCTTTGGAACAAGAATAAATTTGAGGTGCTGGACGACGGCTATTTCTGGCTTTCCGACACCCCGGAGGTGGCCTCCAAGGGCTGGGGCTCCGATCATTACCGGGGCTGTACCTGGATCAAATTTAAGGTCAAGGCCACCGGCGAGATCTTTATCTTTATGAATACCCACCTGACCGGCACGAATACCGCCTCCACCAACAGCGCCAACCTGATCACAAAACGGGCTGCCGCCATGGGCGGATTTGATGATCATGCAGTCTTTCTCACTGGGGATTTCAATCTGCCGCCCCATAGTGTGGGCTATATTACCCTGACCTCCGCCTTCGTGGATGTGAACGATGCGCTGGGCTTTAATTCCGCCTACACCAATAACGGCTATAACGACCGGGAGGATAAACATAAGGATAACTGGATCAAGGATTATGTCATGTGCTCCGAAGCCCATGTGCTGCCGCTGAAATACAGTGTTCTCAACGAAAATATCGACGGCGGCTGGATCTCCGACCACCGGGGCCTTTACGTAGAAGCAGCCCTTTATTGATGGAGGGTAATGGTTGCGTCACCGCTGGTGGTCTTGATGGAAAAGCTGCCGGCGGCGGGGTCGGAGGCGGGCAGATGAAAATCGCCGCTGGTGGTATCGGTGATGAAGTTTTTGGGGCTGCGGATGCTGCCTTCAATATCACCGCTGATGGTTTTTGTCTCAAAGCTGCCGGCATCGGCATCCTCCAACTGAATATTGCCGCTTACGGTGGTCAGCTGGGCAGCACTCTCTGCCTGCAGATCCCGCAAGAATACATCCCCGCTGGTGGTTTTGGCGGTGATGCTGCCAGCGGTGAGCCGGGAGAGCCGGAGCTCGCCGCTGACACTGTGCAGATCCAGCGTTTCCGCTGTCAGCGAGGAAAGGCTGATGCAACCGCTGGTAGAATTGGCGCTCAGCGTTGCGGCGACGGTATTCACCCCTTCGATATTACCGCTTACGGTAGTAAGCTTCAGGCTTCCCTTGGATGCGGAGCCCAGAAACAGGTTGCCGCTGGTGGAGGAAAGATCGATATCGGCAAAGATGAACTGATCCGGCACCTCCACATCTCCGCTGACGCTCTTTAAGACCAATGCTTCATACTCCCCGGCGGGCATATATAGGGTCACCGAAAGCTCCTCGTGCCAAAAAAGGCCGAAATGCTCGTACCATCGGCTGTTATCGACCCGGCGGACGGTGAGGGTCCCGTTTTCCACCTCCACCGCGTGGAAGATCTGCTTGCTCTCTGTGCATACCAGTTTACATTCTCCCTCGGTGGGTAGGAGGATGATATCGTGCTCTGCGGTCAAAATATCGATACTGTGGAAGGGTTCCTCCAACGGATAGGTTTTAGTGTCATATCGGAGGGGGCTGAGCTTGAGAAAGTCAAAATCAACGAGCATCAGCCCTACAGCCGCCGCCAAAAGCCCGGCAACGATACAGCCGATGGCAATAAAAACGGGTATTTTTTTCATTTGGAGTCCCCCTTTCCGATCAGGATCCGTTTAACGCTGCGAAGAACTGCTTTCCCGCAGTACACCGCACCCTTAGCGGCCAGCGCCGCCAGATAGAAAAATAACATGGACAATCCGATGCAGATGAGCCCGGCGCCCCACAGTACCAGCCCGGCGGCCGGATTGCCAGTGAGGGCTGTGATCACCCCCGCCGCAATGCACCCGATCGCGGAGGTAGCGATCCCCAGATCCGCGGCATACAGCGAAATTACGACTGCCCAAAGTACCACATAAATTGAAAAAAACATCACGGCCGCCGCCAGCAGCAAGGGAAACCACACCGGAAATCCCAAGGCCAGCAGAGCGATCTCCCAGCCCTGCAGCCGCCTGGCGGGGGTCGTTTTTGTTTTGACCAGAGTAGTCAGCGGGGCATCCATCAGGATCTGCCCGGCGATCTCCTCGATGGGGCCCAAGGCACCCACCGCTTCCTCCTCCGAAAGACCGTCCTCTATGCGATCGTCGATCATTTCGGCGTAATAATCCAGGGAGCGGGCAATATCTGCCGGAGGCAGCTGCTGCAGCCGCCGGGCCAGCTCCGTTAAAAATTGCTGTTTATTCATCGGTCGTGTTCTCCCTTACTAGCCAAAGCATTGATACTTGAACCGGATTTTGGAACACGTATTTTCCGCTGAGGCTTTGTTTTCTCTGCATAAGTTCCACCAACCAAATCGAAGATTTGGGGTGTCACTTAAAAATACTCGCAAATCCGCCAGGATTTGCTCCGTTTTGTGTCGCGCCACCGAAAAATCCGTTGTTCCAAAATTCTGCGGCCTGAAAAGTGCAGTTTTTTGAATGATTTTTGGAGAAGCGGAGCGAATAAGGCTGATGCCTATTGGCGACAATGAGCCGAAAAGCATCGAAAAACCGCCCTTTCAGGCTGATTCAAGTTTCATTGCTTTGGCTATAAATTGATAGATAGCCATGATCTCCTGCCATTCCTCGGCAAAGGCATCCAGCCGTTTCAGACCGGCAGGGGTAATGCTATAGTATTTTCGCAGGCGGCCGTTGTGCTCCGCCCCACGCACGGTCAGGGATCCGGCGCCCTCCAGCCGCCGCAAAATGGGATAGAGGGTGGATTCCGATATGGTGACATAGGGTTTGATGTCCTTGATGATCTGATAACCGTAGGAGTCCTGGTTTTTGATGGCTGCCAGCACGCAGATGTCCAGCAGGCCACGTTTTAATTGAATATCCATGATATGCCTCCCTTCACGCAATACTATACAACGCACAGTATAAAATGTCAAGCATTTTTCGAAACATTTTTTCATAGGATGTTAAAAAAAGGAGGACTTCCATGAAAAAGATCTTACTGACAGCCGGCGAGGGCATGCCGGTCAACTACATGAAGGCATTGCAGCGGCTGGGCGCAGAGGGCGCGGTGGCCGTGGAGCCCGATGCTGCCGGCTTTGATGGCCTGCTGCTTTGCGGCGGGGGCGATCCCGATCCGGCCCTTTTTGGGGAAAAAAATGAGGGCAGCTTCGGCATCTCCCGGGAGCGGGATCAGCTGGAGCTGTCCTGTATTCATTTATTTTTAAAGGCAGGAAAACCCATCTTAGGCATCTGCCGGGGAAATCAGATCCTCAATGTGGCCTTTGGAGGAAGCCTGGTGCAGCACCTTCCCACCGCCAACGAGCATCTGGCACCGGGGAAGGATCTTTTTCATGAGATCCGGACCGACGGGCTGCTGCGAAAGCTTTACGGAAAAAGAGTGACAGTAAACAGCCGCCACCACCAGGGAATCGGCAAGGTGGGGCGCGGGCTAAAGGTCATCGGCGTGGCTCCGGACGGAGTGGTGGAAGCGGTGGCCCACGAACGGCTGCCGGTGCTGGGGGTGCAGTTCCACCCGGAGCGGATGGAGAACGGATTACCCGTGCTGGAAAGCTTTTTGAAGCTTTGCTGAACCGGATCAGTAGAGCTGATCCATCACCCGATGGGTCAGGACGGAAATGAAGGAGCCGTTGGTAGGTTTGCCGGTCTTGGGACGGATGGTGGAGGAAAAGAGCGGGTAAAGGATCTTGATATCACCCTGTTCGAAGGTCTGCTCTACCGCCGTACGCATACATCGCTCAATATTGGTAATGGATTGCTGATGCAGCCGGGCTATTCTGGGGTAAAGCTGGGTGATAATGTTTTTCAGCAGCTCCGGCTCCTGAACAGATAAAGAGATGGCATCCATCAAATAGTAAAAGCCGTTCAGATTCATCGGGGTATTCAGCTGGACCAGCGCCTGCCGTGCCAGATTCCTGACCCGGGCGGTGACCTCTCCCTGATTACTTTGCCGCATCCGCACGGTCATGTAGTCCTCCATCCGCCGTATGGTGGTATGAATGTCGATGGGTGCCAGCAGAAAGGCATCGCCGCCGCTGGAATAAAACCGGCCGGCAAGTTCGTTACTGCGAAAGGATGAAAATACGATCTTGACCAGCGGATAAGCAACAACATCTTCCAGAATGGCGGCAATCTCATCGCAGTTCATGGCGGGCATGATGGGCTCCATGATCACCACATTGGGATGCAGCTTGTGCACCAGCTCAATGATCTGCTTACCATTATCGGTTCTTCCGGCAATGGTACAGCCATAAGCCTCCAGACGTTCGGCGGTCAGCTGCACCTCCCGGGAATCGGAAAGTGCGATCAAAACATTAAAATGCAAAAATATCTTCCTCTCTTTTGTTTGCTGGGCTCAGTATAGCAGAAATTTGCCGAAAAGGCAACATAAACAATCACCAAAATTGTCGAATAAAGTCGAATAAAAAAGACAAAATTTTTTTAAAATTTTTTCAATAAAGATATTGACATTTTGGCCAGAAGAGAGTATAATAATCAAGCATTCAAGAAGGCCCCTTGGTCAAGCGGCTAAGACGTCAGCCTCTCACGCTGAAATCGGGAGTTCGATTCTCCCAGGGGTCACCAAGATATTCCTCCTTAGCTCAGTTGGTAGAGCATGCGGCTGTTAACCGCAGGGTCGTTGGTTCGAGTCCAACAGGGGGAGCCAAAAAATAACACCACCCAATTGGGTGGTGTTATTTTTTGCTCCCCCTGTTCCATTGCTCGTGCCACGTTCGACGCCCTCCTGCTCCAAGAATATCGAGCCCTGCGGGCGAAGAATTCTTGGTTGGCAGAGGGTGTGCCTCCCTTGTGGGGGCAGTCCATGTGTCGGCCTGCTTTAGAATAGCAGGAACGAATGCGAAAGCTTTATACCACCCAATTGGGTGGTGTTATTTTTTTGCTCCCCTTGCCGAGCTTGCTGATCAAGGCTTGGATCATCTGCTGCCTTTTAAGCAAGGAGAACCCCCGGTTCGTTCAAATCCAACCATATTTCTATTGCTTTTTCCGCTTTCCTCCTATATAATAAAGCTGATTTTAAAGGCAGGAGAGTAAAAATGACTTATTATATCGGCCAGATCCTTGGCATTTTAGTAACGGCGGGGGTGGTGATCTCCCTCCAGATGAAGAAAAAATGGCAGATGCTACTGGTTTCGGTAGCAGTCAACCTACTGGCGGCGGCGAATATCCTGCTGCTGGATCAGATCAACTCGGCAGTACTGGTCAACTGCCTGGCCTGTGTGCAGATCGGAGTCTCGCTGTGGCATGATCATCGGGGCACCAAGGTCACCCTGGCGGAAAAGATCATTTTCCTGGCTCTTTATCTGTCCCTTGGCATCATGGGTTATGAAAAGCCTATGGATCTGCTTTCCATCCTGGCGGCGATGCTGTATATGCTTTCGGTCTTCCAGAAAAAGGAGCAGTATGTGCGATTGTTTTTGATGGGAAATATGTCGGTCTGGACGGTCTACCACCTGATCCTGGGATCCACAGCGGTGTTCGCCCAGCTGGCCGGCATCACCTCCTCGGTTATTGCAATAATTCGGTATAAGAAAAGCAGTTGTTGATTTTTTCACATCTGGGGTATATAATAAAAAGAAAAACTTGTTAGAGGAGTGCAAGCCCTTGCTTAAAAAGATTCATCAAACAGCCTTTTTTTCAAAATTTGATCCCCGGGAAAAATCCAAGAAATACCAGTGGATGCTGACTGTTGTGACCCTTGCGGCGCTGATCCTGGCGGGAGCCTGCTTGGGATTGCTGGGGCTTTATTTTGCTACCGGCTCCTATAAGCTATCACTGTTTCGCTATTATTTGCAAAATCCCACCCTATTGGTGCTGAACACCCTGCCCTACCTGCTGATCAGCCTGCTCCTTTGGTTTGCCACCAACCGGGCATGGATCGGCTTTCTCAGCGGCGGGGCGGTCTGCCTTGCCTATTCCTTTGCGGAATATTGGAAGCTGATGGCCCGGGATGACCCCATCTTTGCCGAGGATCTTACCATCTTTCAGGAAGCCTTGCAGATGTCGGAATCCTATGTGACGGTCACCTGGCAGATGCTGGTGGCCTTGGGTCTGGTGGTGTTGGGTACGGTGGTGTTCTTCCTCTTTTTCCGGGGAAAGATGCCTCATTTCAGCTTCCGGATCGTGATGCCGGCGGCGGTGGTCGCTGCTTGCGTATTTTTATATACCGGCCCTTATACCTCTTCGGATGTCTATAATTCCTTAAAGGTCTGGAACCTGCTGAATCCCATGTTCCAGAATAACAACTATATTTCCCGGGGCGGCATTTATCCGTTTATTTACAGTATTCAGAACGCCTTTCCGCAGTCCCCTGAGGGCTACAGCGAAAAAAAGGCAGAGGAGCTGTTGACTGCCCGGGAGAATGATCCCATTCCCGCGGACAAGCAGGTGAGTGTCATCTCGGTGATGCTGGAGGCTTATGTAGATCTCTCGGATTATACAGACTTGATCACCGGTGCCGATCCCTATGAATATTATCATAAATTGCAGGAGGAAAGCTACTGCGGAGAGCTGGTGACCAATATCTTTGCCGGCGGTACCATCAATACAGAGCGGTGTGTTCTCACCGGATTTTCCAATCTGACCAGCTTCCGCCGGGCCAGCTGGAGCTATGCCCGCTATTTTGCGGAGCAGGGGTATGCAGTGGAAGGAAACCATGCAGGCTATAAAGCGTTTTATAACCGGCAGAATATAAATGCGAATTTGGGAATTGAAAATTATCGGTTTATCGATAATTATTTCAATGAATTGGCGGAAACCGGCGTCACCCGGGACAAACTCCTGATGCCGGAGATCACCCGCCTGGCTCTGGAAAAGATGGAGGCGGGCGAGAAGGTCTTCTCCTTTAATGTAACCTACCAGAACCACGGCCCCTACAGTTCCACAGCCCTGAACGGCGAAACCGTCTATGTTCCTCAGGGCGATCTGGCTGATGAGGATTATTATATTGTGAATAACTATCTGGATGGCATCTCCGATACCGGCCTGCGGATGTGGGAGATGGTGGAATCCTTCCGGGCGTCTGAGGAGCCGGTGGTGCTGGTTCTTTTCGGGGATCATAAGCCCTGGCTGGGGGAATCCAGCAGCACCTATAAAGCCTTGGGGATCGACGTATTTTCCAACGACGATGAAAGTTTTTATAATCATTATAACACCGAATATCTGATCTGGGCCAACGATGCGGCCAAGGAAGTGCTGGGGAAGGAGCTTTCCGGCAACGGCCCCACTATCAGCCCCTGCTATCTGATGAATGTACTGTTTGAGCAATGCGGCTGGGAGGGCCCCTCCTACCTGAAGCTGAGTGATCAGGTCATGGCGGCGCTGCCGGTGGTTACCACCAATGATCGGTATCTGGTGGATGAAGGCCTGGTGCCCTATAGCGGCCTTTCCGAGGAGCAGAAGGAGCTTTTGGCCCAAATGAAAATCACCCAGTTTTATCTGGCACAGGATTCCGGAGGTAAGCTGCCATGATGAAAGGCTCGAAGCATCTGTATTTTTTGCTGGCAATTCCGGTTTATCTCATCTGCGATTATGCAGCATGCTATAAAGTCGGCTTAGCGCTGGTCTGTTTGCTGGAGCTGTTACTGATCGGAGCAGGGCTGATCCTTCTGAAATCTCAACGCCTGAATAAGGCTGCGCCGATCTGTCTCGGCGGCGGGGTCGTGGTTTTTACGGTCTGTTTGCAGCAAAGCCTGGATTATACTTTTCTGCAGAGCGGCCTGGTATTCTGGAAAAGCTCCCTCGCCTTTGCGGGCCTGGCGGCAGGGGTCTTTCTGCTGCCGGCGCTTTGGAAAAAGAGGTACGGCTGGAAATCGGCAGCTACACTGGCTCTGGTCACGGCAGTCTGTACCTTTCTGGTAAGCTGGGTGCTGCTGCAGCACATCAACTATCTTTTTGATCCGTCGGAGCCGCAGGTCTATGCAGAGGAGATCCTGGATAAGGATCATCATCACGGGCGCAGGAAAATTTCCCGGTATCTGCTGGAGGTGGAATGGCAGGGAGAGACCCTGAGCTTTTCTGTATCGTCCGAGGCGTATCGGCTTGCCGAGGAGGGGGATACCCTGGTCTTCTGGTATTATGAAGGCGCCCTAGAGGAGCCCTATTGCCGATGGGCACGGGTGGAAACAAAATAGAAAAGTCCCAACAGAATTATCTGTTGGGACTTTTTTGACGAAAAAGATAAAAAAGAGTTGAATCGTGCAACGTACTTTGATATACTTATGGAAGGAGGAATCATATGGAAGATTATCAGATTTTTATCAGTTACCGCCGGGAAGGCGGCGAGGATCTTACCGGCCGGGTATCCGATAAACTGAAGGGGCTGGGCTATCATGTTTTTTATGATATTGAGTCCATGCGCTCCGGCGCGTTTAATGAACAGATCTTTTCGGCCATCGATCAATGCGAGGATGTGCTGGTGATCCTGCCTCCAAACGGGCTGGACCGCTGCCTGGAGGAAAACGACTGGGTGCGGCTGGAGATTGCCCACGCCATTCAGAGTAAAAAGAATATCATTCCGGTGATGATGCGGAATTTTGCTTTCCCGGAGAGCCTTCCGGCAGATATCGATGCCCTTCGCTATTTTGAAGGCGTCTCCGCTTCCACAGAGTATTTTGATGCAATGATCGGGAAGATCGAAAAACTGCTGGTCAGCAAGCGTCTTTCGGCCGATGAGCGCCCAAAGGATACCAATGCGGATTTTGCGGCCGGAGTGCGATTTTTGAACTATAAGCTGTACGATCAGGCGCAGGCCGCCTTTCAAAAGGCGTTGCAGACGGATATTTCCAATCCGGAGCTGTATTTTTATGCAGCAGTTGCGCTGCTTGGCGGAAAGCGGCCCTTTTTAGTGAATAAATCGGTGATCAGGCAAATCGAGGAATACCTGCAGGCAGCCATCGCCATCGGCAATCAGGCCATCGCTCATTACCTGCTGGCCTATGTAAAGTATGATTTTTACCGCAATAAGATGCTCAGAACCACGCCGGAATATGAGCAGGCTCTGGCGGTGGCGCACCATCTGGAGATCACCGAAGAGGAGATCCGGATGCTTTTTGAATTGTTGAATCAACAAAAGCCAGCTTGCTTTTGATTCAAAATAGGTGGGAAAATTGCATTAAAACAGGAGAATAAACAATGGATCTAAACCGTAAAAAAATTAAAAGCTATTTTGTTGGCAAAAGCCAGCTGGGACCTGCCATCCTGATTATTCTGGGCCTGGTGACCCTTGCGATGGTGATCGGCATCTTTCTGCTGATCGGCGGTATCGTCTGGTATCTGGTCAATAAGTTCGGCGCCGATCATGCCGGGGAATCCGAAGTGGATCGGGCCATGGAATATGAAGTGCAAATGGCCAGAGAAAGAGCCCTGAAAAAGTTAAATCTGCTGGATGCGCAGATCCAGGATGTGGATCCGGTCATCGTTTCCGGCCGCGGCTTTGAGCCCGAGACTCCCACCGGCCAGGCGCTGGTTGTATCCGGGCGGATCGGCCGCCTCTTCCGCCGCTCCATGATCAAAAAGAGTGATGATCCTATCTATATGGTACGGATCGGTTCCGATAATAAGTTCAGATGCTCTCTGGCCAGCGTAACCGTATTTATGTTTGGAGAAAAGCAACTCTATATCTACTATTCCAATGTAGATCTGACCACCGGCCTGGTATATTCCGAGGGTACTCATGAATATTTCTATTCCGATATCAATGCCATCTCCTTTATGCAGGATAGAGAGAAGGTCTTCAATTATAAGAAGAAAAAATTCGAAAGAGTTCTCTTTGAAAGCGTAAAGGTATTTGCCAGCGGCTGTCACTATACCGCTACCCTTTCCACCGATCTGGAGCACTCTGTGATCGAAAAGGAATTCACCGGCATGAGAAATCTGATCCGGGAAAGAAAGAATGCAAACTAAATAAAAACGGTTTTTCCACCTATAGAGGCCCCCAACAGAAAGCTTTCTGTTGGGGGCCTTAGACTATAAAAAAAGGCACCGACCGCAGAAAAAGGAAAAATAATTATAGCACCATCTTAGTCATGGTTTGTAGGGCAGGGCCCCTAAGAGGACTTCCTCGCTTCGCTCACCACGTTGCTCCTGCCATTCCCGGAATAAAGAAAATCTCGCCGAAGCGAGATTTAATCATTTTTCTGCTTTCCGCCGCTCCCGCCTCTCGTAGTATCACATACGACTTCGGGCGTGATCGGCGAAATCTGCGCTCTTTTTTGAGAATCTCCCAGCGTGTCAAAGATATACTTTGACACGCTGACCCCCAACAGAAAGCTTTCTGTTGGGGGCCTCTTTTTAGAAAAATAAGTGTTCGATCAAGATCTTCAGGCCGATCCCGATGAGGATGATCCCGCCGAGGATCTCGGCCTTTTCCTTCAGCATCCCGCCGAAGAGGCGGCCGATATAAACACCGGCGGTGCTGATAATAAAGGTAGAAATGCCGATAATAACGACAGTGACCAGCGCTTCCCCGTAGCCGGTCATGGTGGCAGAAAGGCCCACGCCCACCGCCAGCGCATCAATGCTGGTGGCGATACCCTGCAGCAGCAGGTTCTTCACCGTATAGGGATTGACAGCACATTCCTCGATCTCATCCTTTTTCAGGGCGCCCCGGATCATATTCCCGCCGATAAAGGCCAGCAACGCAAAGGCGATCCAATGGTCGGCGGTCTCAATGAGCTGCATAAAGTGCAGCCCCACAAAAAGGCCGATCAGCGGCATCAGCGCCTGAAAGAAGCCAAAAGTCAGACCATCGGCCAGAGCGTGGCGGAATTTCAGCTTTCCGGTGCACATTCCGTTGGTAACAGACACCGCAAAGGCATCCATCGAAAGACCGATCCCGGTGAGAATTGCAGTTAAAATGATCATTTCAGTAACTCCTCGATCCCTTCCCAAGTAGGTTGCGCCGCATTGGCCTTAGCCAGCAGCGTTTTGGCGGTGCGGATGGTGGTATTCAACGCGCCGCTGTCCACCGTTTCAAATTCCAGCGCCTCAAAATAGGCGGAATCCCGCTCCACAGCGCTTTCCAGCCGGGTCTTGGCGGCGGCCAGCACCCCTGCGGCAGAATAGCCGTTTTCTTCGGCTAAGGCCCGAAGCTGATCCAGATAATCCTGATAGCTGCCATCCACGGCGGCGGTGGTCTGCTGATCGGTATAGTACAGCGCATCTCCCTGCCGCTCCGGCAGCACCAGATAGAAGGTAGGCAGCAGCAGCACCGCTTCCTCCCCCTGCACCCAGAGGGTCGTATCAAATAAATATTCCTTGCCCTTTTGCAGGGGGGTGCGGTCGATAAAGTTTTCGGTATTTCCCAGCACACAGACCGTGAGGGTACGCTCCGGCAGGCAGCCGAAGGGATCATCGGTGACCTCTACCTTATAAAAGGTATTTTTTTCCGATTCCGCCTCATAAAAGCTGATATCCTTGGCCTCTGCCAGGGCAGAGGTGACCTTGCCGGTGAAAAAGAGATGGCCTTCCGCCAGCGAGGCGGCGGTCTTTTCAAAAAGATCCTCTAATTTCTTGGTGCCGCTGCTTTCTGTTTGACCGCTGCAGCCGCAAAGGAGCAGGAGCAACGCCAGAAGCAGGGCCAAAAGATTATGTTTCTTCATCGGCACCTCCATACAGCGCCATCACCTGGCTGTAGAACAGCTTTTGCCGCTCGTAAAAATTGAATTCATTGAAATACATACTGTAGGTCACGCCGGTGATCTCGGTATAAAACTTCTGCTCGATCTGCTCCTTCAGGGCCAGCGGCAGCTGATAGGAAGCGGTGAGATCCAGCACCAGCGGGCTGATATCGGTCTGGATCAGCCCCCGGTAAAACACCGAGGTCTTGCGCTGGGCAGCCAGCGTAACATCCGTTACCCGGGCCAGCTCCAGAGCGGTGCCGTAATCGGTGCGCAGATAGGCACGGATCATCCTGGGTGCCCAGATATCATCGGGATCGTTGACCAGCAGCTCCATGGAAAGGATATCAAAGGCGCTCATTCCTTCCGGCATAGTCAGGGCAAAGGTGGAGGTATTGCCTAGCTCAAAATCATCCTTCCCCGGCGTATCCAGATCGTAATCCTTATAATATGCGCCGGCCGCATCGGAATAAAAACGTACCCTGAGGGTCATGGTACCGTCATAGTCCATCAAATCATATTCCGAAAGTTCTATGCCGCCCATCTGGTCCCGCACGATGGTGTTCTGGTTTTCCAGCCCCACCGTTTCCACATCCAGGTAAAGCACATCTCCTTCGGCCAGGCCGAGGGCCTTCAGTGCCTCATACTTGATCTCCTTGGTATGGACCGTTTCATGCTCGTTTTCACATACCTCCAGCACATAAGGGAACAGCTCGGTGACCTGCGCAAAATAGGCATTTTCTGCCGCCACCGGCTGCAGTTCTGCGCTGAGCTGACTCTCCGAAAAAACAAAGGTCTCCTGCCAGCTATCCTCTGCCAGCAGGGTACGTTCGCCCCCCAGCAGGAAGGAAATCTGGGCCCAGCGGCAGTGCCAGCTGCCGTATTCTCCCTTGGCATCAGGCATCAGCACCAATTTATAATCGGTAATATCAAAAACCGAAATACTATCCGGCAGGATCAGGGTGAACTGATCGGTGCTGCCGCTTTCAAAATTATCAATATTGCGGTTTTGCAGGGTATATTCCATTCTATTCCCGTTTTTCAGCGTCATGACCAGGTTGATATTCCCCTGATCCAGATCCACCCTTTGGGGGTGAAGGTTATCCCGGGAATCGGTCTGGACGGTAACCTGGATCCGGTTGGTGGAGCCAAAGCAATTCAGCGCCGCCAGAATGGGATTGCTGCGGTCGTAATCGGGATCCGAGAGCCGGCGGACCAGCACCGCCTCATCCGCCAGCCAGGAATCACTGAGCTTGCCAGAGGCTATCGCCAGGGCACCCACAACCGCCAAAAGACCCAGCATGGTATAAAGCCGCCGGGCATAAGGGCCCTTGACCCCCCGCTTGAACTGATCCCGCTGGAAAAAGCGGCGCACTCGCCGCAGCGCCCAGCGGAAATTCACGGAGACCGCTTTTTTGAAACGGCCCCGGCGTATTAAATTTTTCAGACGTCCGATCAATTTCAACCGTGGAAACTCCTTTGAAAAATCTCATCTTATATGATAGCATAAAAAAATGAAAAAATATAGTGCTTTTTTAAAAAATCGGAATAATTCCGGCGGATGGCGGAAAAACTATCCACATCGACAATAAAGGAGATGAGCAAATGAATAAAATCGCATTGGTCCTTGCTATTATCGGCTGCCTGAACTGGGGGCTGGTGGGGCTGTTTAAATTCGATCTGGTAGGCTGGATCTTCGGCGGCACGGATGCCATTATCAGCCGGATCATTTTTGTGATCGTGGCGTTGGCAGGCATCTGGCTGATCAACCTGCTATTCAAGCCGCTGGATCATAGAGACTAAAAAAATTTTCGGTTGTTTTTGCAACCGAAATTTTTTATTTTTGCAACATTTTTCCATTCCCAATCGTTTTCTATACAAAGGAGGCGGATATCCATGAAAACGACCGGCTATGCCATTGCCCATTTCGGGGTGGATCTATGCTGTGCTTTAGTGCTGTTCCGGCACTTTCCGGGCCATCCCCAATGGATGCTCGCCCTGCTGCTTTATAATTTCTGCGCCTTTGCGCTGCAGCTGCCCTTCGGCATTCTGGCAGATAAACTGAACCGCAACCACCGGCTGGCAGCAACAGGAATGCTGCTGGTGGCAGCAGCCTTTTTATGCACAGAACAGATGCCGCTCAGCGTGATCCTGGCCGGCTGCGGAAACGGATTATTCCATGTGGGCGGCGGCATTGAGGTACTGAATCAAAGTGTACATAAAGCCTTCCGGCTGGGATTGTTTGTGGCGCCGGGGGCGCTGGGGCTCTTTTTGGGCACCCGCTGGGGAAAATCCGCCCTTCTTCTCTGGCCGGCACCCCTGATGCTGGCAGTTGCCTCCATCCTGCTCTTCTGCTTGGGGCGCAGGATCACCGGCAATGCCCCGCCCCTGCTGCCAAAGCTGATGCCGGGGCTGTGGGCGCTGGCGGGGGTGGTGGTGCTGCGGTCTTACTTAGGCTTTTGCATGAGATTTTCCTGGAACGATGGTTTTTTCACCGGTCTGCTCATCGCCGCTGTTACCGTGGCAGGCAAGATAGCCGGCGGCTTTTTGCTGGATCGGCTGGGCTATCTGCCTACCGCCCTTTGCTCGCTGCTCCCGGCGGCGGTCTGCCTGCTCTTTCTTCAGCAGATGGTTCCGGCGCTTTTGGGCTTATTCTTTTTCCAGATGACCATGCCGGTGACCCTTTGGGCCGCCGCCCGATGCTGCCCCGGCGCCAAGGGCTTTTCCTTCGGTTTGCTGACCTTTGCTCTGTTTTTGGGCTTTTTACCGGCCATTTTAGGGCTGCCTACTCCGGGAAACGGCACATTTCTGGCAGGCGGCATCCTTTTAAGCCTACTATTATTGGTTTTGGGAAGGAAGTGCGCCCTATGAATATTTACCTGACACTGGGGCTCTCGCTGGCCCTGACCCTCTTTATTGAAGGGATCCTTACGGAGATCGGCCGGCGGCCGCTACTTCCGGTGCTGGCTGCAAATCTGCTGACCAATCCGCCGCTGGTGTTGCTCTGGATGATGCTGGGGCAGAACCCCATCCTTTTTATCCTTTCGGAGCTGGCGGCATTCGCCATAGAGGGAGGCTGTTACCGGCTACTGGGGCTTCATAAACCCTTTCGTTTTTCTCTGCTTTGCAATGGAATTTCCTGTATGTTCGGAATCATTTTAGGAGGTATTTTATGAAAAAGCTGTTTATTCTTGTTCTTTGCCTGCTTCTGGCGGTGCCCGCCTATGCGGATGTGGCCTATGAGCCCCCTATCACCGATTTTTACGAAAAGAACCGGGCGCTATGCACCAATGTGGAGCGTCTTTACTACACCAATGGCCAGGAGGGCTACATCACCCTGCAAAAGGCTCCCGACGGGCTGAAGACCCGCTACATCACCAACGGAGAAAAGGTGGAGGTCTTTTGCACCTATGAGGATTGGGGGATGGTGACCTTCCTGAACGGAACGGAGCTGGACACCCCCGGCTGGGTGCCCATGAGCGAGCTTTACCTGATCTACGACGGCATCTCCTTTGAGGAAGAATACAGCCACCGTTTCGGCAGCTACAGCGGTACTCTGACCCTGCCGGAGGGGGAGGAAGGCTTTTATGTCTACGAATATCCCGGCGCGCCCGACCCCTACGAATACACCTTTAAAGAAGAAGACCCCGACTACGGCTTTCAGGAAAGCTTTACGGACAGCGAAGGCCGGCTCTGGGCCTTCATCCGCTATTACCGAGGGCTGCGGGATAAATGGGTCTGCATCGACGATCCCTGTAGCATTATCCAGCCCTTCGGGGGAGACCCAAATCTGGCACTGATCGAGGCGGAAACCCCGTCCCAGCGGGAAGAAAGTCCCGTCATCGTCCCGGCAGAGGAGCCGCCGGCGGTGGTCTTTAACCCCATGCCGGTGGTGGCGGTGGCGCTGGTGGCAGCGGCAATAACAGCAGCCATCGTACTGCTGGCCGTCTGCTACCGGAAAAAGAAGGAGGGATAAGGGTATGAAGAAATTACTGCCGGTTCTGGTCCTTTTACTGACCCTGACCTCCTGCGCCCTGCCGGGCATTCCGGATCATCCCCCCGCCCTCAGCGTTACTCTGGCAGAGGGGAGCCACACCACCGGCACCGGCTCCTATTATTGGGATTACCGCTCCGATCTCTGGGGCGGAACCACCGGGGTGATCGCCGACGGCATCCATCCCCTGGACGGGAAGGATACGGTACCCCATCTGGAAACAGCCGGAACCACCGCCGCCTTAAGCTTTAACATCCGGCCCGATCAGCTCAGCGCAGAATGTTGGAGCGATGTGCATTGGGGCAACACCGAAACGGCCAGCAGCTTGGTGGCCCTCAACGGCAACCAGCTGCCCCTACGGTACGGCGGATACATTTACCGGATCCACGCCTCCTGGGACAGATCAGGCTATGAAGGCAGCGCGGAGTACATTCTTTACATCACCTCCACCGGAGAGGATGCGGTACTGGATGCACCCCCTGCCCTGATCGCCGAGAGCGGCGGCAAAAGCATCGAAGCGGTGCAAAGCACCTACGGGTGGAATTACCGCATCGGCGAAAATCAGATGCAATCCGTCTGCGCCGACAGCTCCGGCCCGGAGGAGCTGCTGAAGGACACGGAGCCCCTGAAAACAGACGCCTCTGCTGTGAACCTGCATTTTGCAGTTGCCCCCGACCGGGTGGAGGTGACCCCCGGCAACCTGAGCGGTGAGATCCTGACCCTGGAGGAGGGAAAGACGGTCTATACCCTTCACGCCTATTGGAACAATCGGAAGGACTACGAAGGGGATGCCATCTACGGCCTCTACATTGAAAAAGTATCATAAAAAGGAGCTTCACGAAAATGAAGTGAACCCCAAAGTTTAGACAAAATTAAATATTAAATTGTTAGAGAATGAGTTCGGTATTGTACTGGACTCATTCCTTTTAGTTTTAAGGAAATTCTTTCGTTGTTGTAGTAATAAATATATTTCTTTAATTCATCA
>JAFTZM010000025.1 GCA_017464525.1 Clostridia bacterium | reverse complement strand
TTTATTTTTGATTGACGGGACTTGAAGAGGGCGGCCTGCACGAAGTGCAGGTAAAAAACATGCCGGTGGTATGTTTTTTAGCCGGGGGAAAGTCCCTTCATTTCAGAGCGCCGTCCGTAGGACTGTGAACTGAAATGAAGAATGGTTGCAGTAGTGTTGGATGGAGAGCATATTTATAAATGTCTGCTGTTCACAAAAAGGCAAACACTATAGATGTAACGTCTAAGAAGTTAGCATTTATAGCGTTTCCATTTTATGTTCAGTGTTTTTAGAAAGAAAAGGTATCTGGTTTCACGTAAATTTGTGGACACGGTTTTTAGCCAAACAATAGATATTTTTTAATGTCAGCGAGTTTTCGCGGGATTTGAACCTCTAATACCCAAAAGTGCACCACTTTTTTATAAAATATTTTTTTTCGACAGGCCGGATTTTTCTGGGGCAGGAAATGCCTTGAAGAATCCGGCCTTTTTATTTGCTCAATTCAGATTAAAGAAAGCCTTTTTGCCCGGATATTGCGCCATGCCGCCCAGTTCTTCCTCGATCCGGAGGAGCTGGTTATATTTTGCCACCCGGTCGCTGCGGCTGGGTGCGCCGGTCTTGATCTGTCCTGCATTGACTGCCACAGAAATATCCGCGATGGTGGTATCCTCGGTCTCACCAGAGCGATGGGATACGATGGCGGTGTAGCCAGCCCGGTGTGCCATGGCAATGGCATCCAGAGTCTCCGTCAGGGTGCCGATCTGGTTGACCTTGATGAGAATGGAATTGGCGATGCCTTTCTCGATGCCCTGAGAAAGACGCTGGGTGTTGGTCACGAACAGATCGTCGCCCACCAGCTGAACCTTATTTCCGATGGCCTTCGTTAGCATGGCCCAGCCTTCCCAGTCGGTTTCGCCCATACCGTCCTCCAGGGAAATGATGGGGTACTTCTCGGAAAAACGTTTCCACATGTTGATCATCTGAGACTTTGTTAGCCGCTTTCCGGATTTGGGCAGGTGATACAGTCCGGTTTCTTCATCGTACCATTCAGAGGAGGCTGCGTCAATTGCGATCATGAAATCCTCACCGGGTTTGTAGCCGGCTCGTTCAATTGCTGCAACGATCATGGCAAGGGCGTCCTCATCCTTTTTCGGCATAGGTGCATATCCGCCCTCGTCGCCCACGCCGGTAACTGGAATCTTGCTTTCCTTCAGCACAACCTTTAGGGTATGGAATACTTCCGCACAGCGGCGCAAAGCATCCTTCCAGCTGGGGGCAGACACCGGCATGATCATAAACTCCTGAATATCAACATTGTTGGTCGCATGCGTGCCACCATTGAGGATGTTCATCATGGGAACCGGCAGGATCTTTGCATTGACGCCGCCGAGATAACGGTAAAGGCTCAATCCCTGAGAAGCGGCTGCCGCCTTTGCACAGGCAAGGGAAACGCCCAGAATGGCATTGGCACCCAGACGGCTTTTATTGGGCGTGCCGTCTAGTTCTATCAAAAGGTGGTCGATTCCAGCCTGATCCAGTGCATTCTTTCCAGTAAGCGAGTTGGCAATTTCGGTATTGATATTATGTACGGCCTTGCTGACGCCTTTGCCCAAGTATCGGCTGACATCACCGTCCCGCAGCTCACAAGCTTCATAAATACCGGTGGAAGCGCCGGAGGGAACGGAGGCACGGCCAATACTGCCATCCTCCAGAAAGACTTCGGCTTCTACTGTGGGATTACCCCGAGAGTCCAGGATCTCTCGCCCAAGAATCTTGATAATACGTTTCATGAAATTGGAACTCCTTTCAAGCTTTTCTTATGTTTGTAGTATGCACGTACATGGGGATATCTTCTGTGATATAGTTACAGAATCTGTTAATTTATTCCATTCCCACCTTTCCGGTCCAGGCAGCAATACT
>JAFTZM010000024.1 GCA_017464525.1 Clostridia bacterium | reverse complement strand
TAAAACTTTATTTCCGGATAAAGGTGTTTAAGCTTAATGCGAGCATCAATGGCAGAGAAATGCCAAGAGACACCTTTTTGGCGTGTGTTGCGGCTTTTGTGCCAGGCTGACAAAACAGCATTTAAATCATCAAGAGATGGTATTCTGACATCAAGAAGACATTGTACAGTAAGTGCAGATAATTCTATTTCTGCAATATTTAACCAAGATCCATGTTTTGGAGTATAATGAATTTCCAGCTTTTGAGAAAGCCGGTGTGCTTCTGCTGGTGAAAACGCTTTGTAGAAAGATGCAATTGTATGTGTATTGAGATTATCCATCACCAATACGATTTTCTCTGCATTTGGATACGCTTCATCAATCAGCCATTTCATTTGCGCTGCCCAATCAAGAGCCCTCCGCTGAGGTAATGCATGTGCTTCGCGCCAGCCTGCCAGAGGCTCTGTAAAGACGAAAATAGAGCAGGAGCCTTTTCTGACGTACTCACAGTCGTATTTTTCTGTGTGGTTGTCCTTGCCCATGGGAATCGGCGCCAAATATTCGTCCAGGAGCTGAAAAGGTTTCTCATCCATGCACACTACAGGCCGCTTCTCGTCGAGTGGGCGTGAATATACTTCCAAAACATCTTCCATGTGTGCGACAAATTCTGCATTTTGCTTCGGAGGTATGCACCACATCTGCTTCAGATGAGGCTTATATTGCGTTTTTTTAAAATTTCACCTACTCGCACATGGGAAATGCTGTCTACAATCTTCAATGAAACTGCTTTTTCAGCCAGAAGCCTAAGCGTCCATCTTGAATGTCCTTCCGGTGCTTTACTGCAGGCCAGTGCAACGATCTCAGCCTCCACTCTTCCATCTACTTTTGCTGGTACGGGCGGCGTTTCACGCTTCTTCCGTTTTAGATATGTTTCGATATCTTGGTTAGAGAGATACTCGTCACGCATATTATAGACGGACTGGACGGATATTCCTACATATTCTGCGGTGCGTTTATACCGAACATGATCACTTTTCCCGGTTCGGTCCAGCATAAGCAAAACTCTTGCCCGTGTTATCTCTTTGGATGGATGAACACCTTTTTGCACAATGCTTTTTAGATAAACCTGTTCTTCTTCACTCAAATAAATCGCCTTATTCATATGGTTTCACATCCCCTTCTGGTGATGCTTCTATTATACCATATAATTCGCTAAAGTAAAGTTTTAGTATTAACATTCTACTACAAATAACTTTCCCATCCCCCTCCGGTCTTTACCCGATCGGAGGGGTTTTTTTGTTGCAAAGTCCTCCTTTTTATGTTAAAATAGTTGTAACTATATGGTTGGAGGGAACTCATGGACATTGAGAAGCTGAAGCGGCAGATCGGCATCAACATTTCTTCCCAGCGCAAGCGGGCAAAGCTCACCCAGGCAGGTCTGGCGGAAAAACTCAACTACTCGGACAAGGCCGTCTCCAAGTGGGAGCGGGGCGAATCGGTACCCGATGTGCTGACCCTGGTGCAGCTGGCAGAGCAATTTGATATTACGGTCAACGAGCTGGTCTCTGATCCCAACGCCCTGCCGGAGGGGACCCCCAACAAGCTGGAAAAAGCCATGACCCAGGTCTC
>JAFTZM010000023.1 GCA_017464525.1 Clostridia bacterium | reverse complement strand
TGTGGACGGCTCCAACGACGGCGTGGCGGTATATGCCCCCGCTGAGGGCCTGATCCGTAATATTGACCGCAACGAAGCCCAGATGAACGGAGAATTTGAGCGGGGCGAGAGCCGGGTGTTTGCCTCCCGGGATCTGCTGGACGCAGAGCAGGGTCTGCAGGATCATCTGTTCGTGGGCTTGGATGATGATCCCGAACGGGTGGGACTGACAGTGTTTTCTCCTCAATTGCGGGAGGGATCTTATCTTGCCCGAAAACAGGAATATCTGCGGAATTTGGAGACCCTTTTGGGCTTGCGCCGGGGTATGATTTCCGACACCAATATGGATGACCGGACTGCCACGGAGATCACCGCCAGCGCCATGGAGTATTCTCTGACGGTGTTGGATTTTCAGCATATTTGGCAGAGCGCGGTGGAGGAAGTGATGGCCCTGTGCGGTCAGCTTGCTGAGCTTTACGGGCTGCCTTGCCGGGATTTGGGCAAGGTTCGCTTTGACTGGGGCAACGGTGTCCTTTACGACCAGGAGAAGACCTGGGCGGATTATATGGAAATGGTTTCCCGGGGCATCCTGAAGCCGGAAGTGGCCCTTGCCTGGCGGTTCGGTATGGCCGATGCAGATGATAAAACCATCCGGGAAAAACTGATGCCGAGTTAATGGTACTTTCTTGTTTCGCCAAGAAAGTACCCAAAGAATGCGCCATAGGGGAGGGGCTGAGCCGCAACTCCCGCTTGCGAACCGCCCCTCCCCTATGTACCCCTCCGGGCGCATTGCTGGAGGTGCGGTTTAAGGTTTTTCGTTTTGGTGTGCAGCGGTAGGAAGTAATTCAATCTGTTAAGGAAGCAGTCGGGAGGCTGCTTTTTTATATGCCTTGGCCGGCGTAAAAAGGCCAAAACGATCGGGATGCGACCCCGTATAAAAGCATAGGAAAGGAGAATGTATGAAACGAGAATTTTTGCAGGGATTACAGGTGGAGGGGAGCCCTCTGCCCAAGGAGGTCATCGATGCCATTATGGCGGAGAACGGACGGGATATTGAGGCCGTAAAGGCCCGCTTTGCAGAGCTTGACGGCGCGGCAGGCGCTTGGGAGGAGAAGTATAACCAGGCGTTGACTGCTCACCGGGAGGAACTTCAAAGCGTGATCTTCGGTCACAATCTGGAAAAGGCAATTTTGGCGGCAAAGGGTCGCAATGCCAAGGCAATCACCGCCCTTTTGGATGTGGATGCCCTGAAAGCCAGCGAAAATCAGCAGACCGCTTTGGAAGAGGCGCTGCAGGACTTGAAACAGGAATGCGGCTACTTGTTCCAGGCGGAGACCCCGCCCCCTTACGCAAGGGGCACAGGCGCAGCTGCGCCGCAGGAAAACAAAGGTCCTGCCACCTTGGCAGGCGCATTACTTGAAAAATTTGAAAGGAAGTAAAAAATTATGGCAATTACATTAGCAGAAGCAAAAATCGGTATGGCGGATAAGGTCGATCAGCAGATCGTGGATATGTTCCGCCGCAGCAGCCTGTTGCTGGATCAGATGGTATTTGACAATGTCATCTCTCCCGGCACCGGCGG
>JAFTZM010000022.1 GCA_017464525.1 Clostridia bacterium | reverse complement strand
TTGGCGAACCCATCAAGTATATGTCCGGAGGCAGGTTGGATGAGAACGATGACCGAGTCGAGCTGACAGGAAATATCCTCCTTTGGCGCATTGATGACAGTTCGCAGATAATTAATCAGACCTCCGAGGATACTGGTATGTACTATGAAGCCGGTCGTACCTACAATTCGGAAATTGTAGTTGAGGTGTTGGATTCGGAGCAATATACCATCGGAGAGAATACGAAAATTACGCTGACAAATCCCGGCGATTTTACCTATACTTCAGAGTTGTCGAGCATTGTAGAAACCGGAAACTCGTTTTTCGCCCACATGAAACTGACCATCACCATGAATGGTGAGCGTACCTATCCCGATATCACCAAGGTGGTATTTAAGGATTTGGAGAGCCCCACTGATGGAATTTCCGTAACCAAAAGCATCACGGACATTCACTACAGCAACTGCAAGATGACTTCCGGCATTTGGTTGGGCAACGTGTGGGGAAAAGATGAGTTTGAAATCAATACGTTCGTTGCGGGAGAAACCTACACCTACCGCGTGGTGCTGACCGCCAGAGATGGATATAAGTTTGACGAAAACGCTACCGTTCAGTTTACCAGCGGCGGTGTGGCCAAGGCTCCTTCTTATTACGCATATACCGATGAAAACAGAGTTCTGACACTGGACTATACCTACACCATCCCCGGTATTACCTGGGTGGATTGTGTGGAGGCAACGATCAAGCGCTTTGAGCAGAATCTGACGCCCATCGCCGGCGAAAGTGCTATTGATCTGTTTAAGGATACTCTTGAGGTCGATGAGAATGCCCCCTATGAATATATCGGCGAGTTAGGCAGAACGTGGTACAGTGAAAATGGCACGAAACTGGACAGCACCGATCGGTTTGAGGCAGGAAAAACCTATTACTTTAACTATTCCTACAGCATAAAAAATGAATATACGCATCTGTATCGTTTTAGCCCCGATAATCTGACGACCACAATCACCGGCGAAAGCTACACCGGTAAGGGTTTCCTGAAAGCGGAGCGCGTGGAATATAGCAACCATGATAATACCTACGTGACGTTCCGCTATTACTTCACCGCCCAGTTCCCCGAAGGGGCGGGCGGGAGTGCCGCCAACCCCGCCTTCTGCTACTCCTACAGCGAGTTCAAATTCGCCATGGAGAGCGAAGACATCCGCTACGTGGCGTTGGGCAACGTGGATGATACGATGCCCTATATTCCCCACGATCCCGAGGTGCCCGACAACCGTGAAGTCGCCATTGTTGTGCAGGGCAGAAAAGACCTGAACCTGCTGGGTGACGCCACCTTTACCTGTCCGATTGTTGTCAACTACGATTACAAGACCTATGAAGAGCTGATCACGCTGACCGACTATGCCGGTTCGGACTTATATATCCACGGAACAGGCAGCCTGACCTTTGAGGGAAGCAACCAGATCTTCTACAACAGCGCAATCAGGGTGCAGGGCGGCAGTCTAACGGTGGACGGTGCCACCGTTGCCGGCAGCAACGGCAACCACGCCGGCTACTGCTACGGCATCAATGCCATTTACGGCAGCGTCAGCATTCAGGGCGGCGCCACGATTCGTGGCGGCGTCTATGAGGGTCAAGGCATTTATGCACTGTCCGTAGGCGGCGAAGGGATCACCCGCTCCCTTTCCGTCAGCATCTGGGACGGCAACTTCTACGTGGATCGGGTCAAAGAAGGCGGTTATACCTTCGGCGGCGAGTATATCCCGTACGTGGACTACGGCATCAGCGTTCAGAACGACTGCGGTCTGCGGATCTACGGCGGTACCTTTGACGGCATCGAGTTGAGCCGCTATGCCGCCGACACGTTGGACGATTACGTCATGAGCGGCCGTGTAATGACCGTTGGCGGCGTCAAGACCGCCCCCGCAAACTGCGGCACCACCGAGAAAACGGTGAAGGTCTATCAGGAAGTCTCCGCCGTAAACGTCCACGTCAATTCCCCTGCGGCGGGGGACGACATTCCCCTCTACGTGGAAAACGTCTACACGGTGCCCGAGGGCGCTCGGGTACAGCGCATCACCTGGTATGAGAACGGCGAAGCGCCGAGCACCTCCCAATTTATCGCAGGCAATTCCTATACGGTGGAGATCGCCCTTGCCGCCGAGGAGGGCGCAAGATTTGCCGATCCTTTGGCAAGCGCCACCGTAAACTACAAAACCGCCACCGTCACCCCGCAGAGCGGCGGTGCGGAATACGGTATCATTCTCACCGTGGACTTCGGCGCCTGCCCCGCCACCGTTCCCGAGGTAGAACTGTCCGTTACCGCCCCCAAGGAGGGCAACAAGCCCTCTTACGGCGTGGTCTGCGGCAACAGCACCTACTACGCCGTGGGCGGAAGTTCCAACTACACCGATTACCGCAAGTGGTATATGTCCTCCGACAACGACGAATGGTGGGAGATCAACGGCAACCACTCCTTTATGTCGGGTTATTACTATAAGCTGGTGGTGGATATCCGCACCAACAACGGCTACGAATTCCCGCTGATCGACAACGGAACCATCCAACCCAACGTTTCCGCCACCGTCAACGGCTATTCCGCCACCGTGATCAAAGCCTACGATCAGGATCCCTCCCGCTATATCACCGTGGAATACAACTTCGGCGAGTGCAACGACAGCGTGGTGGAACAGATCATTGTGGAAAACGTCACGGCGCCCGTTGCGGGGCAAAAGCCCAGCTACAACTGGTCTGTCCGCGGCACAGGCTATCAGATGAACACCGCCAAGAACGCCTATTACGACGTTTACTGGAAGAATCCCCCCGAAAAGTGGTACTACATCAAAAACGGCATCGGCTGGTTTGACCTGACCGACGGAGATTGGGTCTACGAAAACGAGACCTTTATCCCCGGTCACGAATATCAGGTCAACGTTTATCTGAAAACCGAGGACGGATATGAGTTTGCCCATACCAAATACTATGAGCCCACCGTGACGGCAACCGTCAACGGCAACACCGCCGTGGCTTTCACCACCGGCAGCGACTGCGTGCGAAACCAGCAGGTGCTTTACACCTTCACCTGCACCACGCCCGAAACCTCTTTGGTGATGGTCACCGACCTTGCCGTACCCGTAGAAGGCAGAGCCCCCGACCACGAGATCACCACCGTTCATTCCTCCTACTATATGCCCGATCCCAATTTTGGCTTCAACGGGATCTATTGGTACGACAGCGAGGATAACCTTGTCCTCCCCTCCGACACCTTCCGCAAAGGGGAGCAATACCGTGTGGAGATCAAGCTGATCCCCGTCAAGGCAGAGGGGGCCAATATGTGCACCTTCGTTTCCCCCGTGAACGCCTACGTCAACGGCAATCAGGTGGATGCAAACAACGTCTTCGCCTCCTCGAGTGCGGTCTACATTTATTACACCTTCCCGCGGGGTGCCATCTCGCAGGATGAGATCTCCTTTGTCAGCGGTACCGTCACCTCCTTCGGCGGCGAGGCTCCCGTGACCGTTCAGTTGATCCCCCAAGGATCAAGCGAGCCCGCCTGCGAGACGGTGGTCTACGGCAACAGCGCCGCCTACTATCTGGCGGCCCTGCCCGGTAACTACGTTATCCGTGCCACCAAGCTGGGGCACCTGATCTACGAAGCCCCGCTCACCGTGGAGGGTACCTCCATGACCTGCGATATCGCGTTGGAACGCAACGGCGACGTGGACGGCACGGGCGAGGTCAACACCGCCGATCTGGTGGCGTTACTGCAGTACCTTGCAGGAAAGCAACCCACCCCCTTCAGCGTGGTCGCCGCCGACCTGAGCAGCGACAGCCGTGTTTCCATCAGCGACGCGGTCATCCTGGCCCGCCTGCTGGCAACCTGACCCTTTTGCAACCGTAAGCCTTTGGGCGGTGGCGATTCCGCCACCGCCCAATTTGTCATAAAGGAGGTAAAATCATGAAAAGAACGAAACGATTATGGAGTATGCTTCTAGCCGTGGTGATGCTCTTGGGACTTTTACCCATGGCGAAGGTTGAAGCAGAGGACGTTATCTATTTTAACACGTGGGTCGCCGGCGTGCAGATCACGTCCGAGAATATGAATAACGTTGCGGGCGGCGGAACCGTGATCTATACCCCCGCCCAAGGCAACGCACCCGCAAGGCTTACTTTGAACGGGGCGAATATCCAAGGCTCTTCTGCGGGCTTGGGTAATTACGGTGCCATCGAAAGCGAAGAGGTGCTCATTATTGAAATAAAGGGCAACAATACGCTGACAAGCGAAAACTATATGGGCATCCGAACCTCGGAAGCCCTGTATCTGCAAAGCGACGGGACGGGCAGCCTTACCGTTTCCTGCGGCAGATATTGCATCTGGTCGCAAAAGAAGGCCATCGCGATCTCGGGCTTGAAGGAATTGCGGCTCAGCAACACGGTAAGCGACTTCCACGCCGTTTACGGGCTTGACGGATTGACCGTTTCCGATTGCGACACCGTGATAAGCAACAACTCCTTTTCTTCGGGCAACGGCGATATGCTGCTGCAGAATGGGTGTTTTCAGCTTACCGAGCAACGTCCCTACGAATCGGGATCAAAGAAAGATTACGTACTGCATTCTTTGGGCGCACTCACGATTCGCAACGCCCAAGTGGAGATCAACTCTTTTGACGAGAGCACAAAAAATAATTACAGCGGCATTTATGGACAGATGGGCGTTACGATCAGCGCAGGCTCTACGGTCAGCATTGCCGATGCAAAGAGGGGGATCAGAGGCAGCAGAGACGTTGAAATCAGCAGCTCGAACGTAAGCGTTGCCGCCTCCGAACACGTAATCCAATCCAATACGAACGTTATCGCCCTTACCAATTGCGCGATCAACGAGGATAAAACCCCCGTGAAGATCTTGGAAGGCGACGTAGTAAATACGGCAGACGGTGAAATCGCAACAGCCGTTGAAATCAAGCAGACCTCTGCCCTTGCAAAGCACAAGGTTACGGTAACGGTCAACGATCCCACGCTGGGTAACGTGCTTGCCCTTGGACTGAACGACGAAGGCAAGATCACCGAGGGTGCGGCGGTTACCTTGCGTGCTACCCCCACCCCGGGAAAACGCTTTGTCGGTTGGAAATCGGGCGAGGAATATATTTCATCCGATTCGGAATGCTCTGTGATCATCACCGAAGAGACGAATATCGTTGCCGAATTTGCCAAAGGCTTGATTTATGACACCTGGGTTGGCGGTGTGCAGGTCACCTCCGATAACAAGGATGACGTTTTAGGTAACGGCACGGTAGCGTATATTCCGTCGGCAGGCACAACGCCCGCCGCCCTGATTCTGATAGATGCGCAGATCACGCTGGACAGCACTTTGCGTGCCGCCATCGAAACCGAAGAAACCCTTACCGTGACGGTTTTCGGCTCCAGCAGCGTGAAATCCACATGCACAAGCGGCATCTATTCCACAAAAGCTCTTTTCTTACAAGGAAACGGAGCGGGTTCTTTATCCGTCGAGTCCTGCAGTCAAGGCATTTATTCCAGACTCAGTACGGTGCAAATATCAGGCTTTAAGGAGTTATCGATCAAGAGCGGTGTTAATCACAGCCTCGGCGCTGAAATGCCTGCCATTTACGCCTTTTGCGGCATGACTGTCAAGGATTGCGCGCTTTTGACCGCCAATAACACGCTGTATTCCGGCAACGGCGGTGATGCTGTGCAGGATGTGACCATCGACAACAGCACCGTTAAAATAAACCTCCCCAAGGCAGACACGAAACGCTACGGTATTGACACGTATGCCGGGCTCAAGATCATAAACGGTTCCTACGTTTCGATCGAAGGTGCCGACGCTGATGCCAAAAACGCTTATAACGGTATTTTCTCGCAAAAAGAAATGTTCATAACCGATTCGTACGTTAGCGTTAAGGATTCCGTAGTGGGGATTTTATGTCGGAAAACAATTGAGATCACCCGTTCCCGCGTATACGTAACCGCATCTGTAACCAACGTCAAAGCAAACGGAGACGAAAACGATCCGAACGTTTATTATATCAAGCTGAACGAATGTGCCCTTACACGCTCTTATATAAAGCTTTCTACTACCGTGGACGAAAGAGACGGTTGGGGCGACTATACAACGGTTGTAAGCAGCGACGGGTCGTTTGCAACCACCGTTGCCATCGGAATGCCGCTTACCGAGATTGAAATACAGGGTCTTACACCTCCCAGCGGTGGGGTTGCTCTGGATAAAGCAGGCATCCATATGGGCGATACCGCCGAAAGCGCTTCGTACCGTATTTCAAACAGAACCTGGTATGACGTTACCGACGGCAAATCGATGAATAACGGCGACGTTTTTCAAGTTGGTCACACTTACCGTTATAAAGCCCTTATCGTGATGAAAGAGGACGGTTGCGACAGCTTCCCTGCCTCGGCAGACGAGATTTCCGTCTCCCTTGCAGGAATTCCCGGCGAATATACCATAGAAAAGAAATTCAACTCTTCCAACACCATTTTTACCTGTGATATTTACTTTGAGTGCGCGCGTGAGAAGCCTGATACCACCGTTTCCCGTCCCGCAGGCAGCGGTACGGCAAACGATCCCTTCCAAATCGGCACGATCGGTGAACTTTATTGGTTTACGGGCTTTACCAACAACTACGTTGCCGTGGGCGAGGAATTCGCCGTGGAGCGCAACGAGGCCCACGCCATCCTGATGAACGATATCACCGTCAATCCCGCATTGCTGACAGAAGAATACGGGCTGAATGTGAACAGCTCCCTTATTGCCGAGTGGACACCGATCTGCCACTTGCAGGATGCGCCTTTCTGCGGCACCTTTGACGGACAAAATCATACCGTCAGCGGTCTTTATTATTACACCAAGGGATATCAATTTGATTATTACGGCTTCATTGCAAGGATGGGTGAAGGCGGCGCAATCAAAGACCTTACGCTGAAAGATACCTATTTCTACACAGAGTTTACCGGCAACGGCACACCTTACGCCGCAGGCATCGTTGCCTTTGCACCCGAAGGGAGCAACGGAATTGAAAACTGCCACTTCGACGGCGTGGTCGGTACAGAATCCTACAGCCGTGGCGGCATCGCCGGCGGTATTGCCGGAGCAAACTACGGAACGATCAAAAATTGCACCGTAAAGGGGCGCGTGATCGGAGCAGACTCTTACGGTGCGACCGCCGGAAAAGCGGGCGGTATCGTCGGCACCGCCGGCACTACAGCAGCGATTTCCGACTGCACCAACTATGCAGAGGTAACCTGCTGGGATAGCGGTACCGGTGTGGGATACGCAGGCGGTATTGCAGGCTATTTCGCAGGAACTGTAAAGGATTGCAGTAACCGTGGTGTGATCTACGGGCAGAACGTCAATAACAGAAATTACGCCGGCGGTATTGTCGGTTGGGCGAACGGAACTGCGGAACAGAGGGTAGTGATCAGCCGTTGCCGGAACGAGGCCAGCTTTACCGGAAGCGGCATCGTGGATTTCATCTATCGTGACGGCACCTATTACGCCGGATATGCAACGGTCAAAAACTGTTACAATACAGGAGGAGTGACCAACGGTATCGTCGGCACCGCCAAGGGTGCTGAAATCTCTGTCACTTACTGCCACAACGTGGGCAATGCCACCCAACCCATCATTGGCAGTGTCATCAACGCAAGTGATATTGAGATCGCAAGCTGCTATTACCTTGCCGAAAGCGACACCGACGGTGTTGACGGCACCACGGCAATGGATGCCGAGCGATTCTCCCGTCAGGATATTCAGTTCGTTACCAAGCTTCTGAACGCGAATAACTACGGCCAATGGAAGCAAGGCGAGAGCTACCCCGTTTTGGCCGCCGTTGCCACCCTCAGCGGGCGGGTGACCGGCTTTGGTCTTGCCGAAAGCACGACCACCGTTCAGCTGATTCCCGAAGGGGCAAGTAAGCCGGCATACGAGGTCGTCGTGACCGGCAACAGCGCCGCCTATACCGCTGAGGACGTGGCAGAGGGGCGCTATACCCTCCGTGCCACCAAGCTGGGGCATCTAATCTACGAAGCTCCGCTCACCGTGGAGGGCACCTCCATGACCTGCGATATCACGTTGGAACGGGGCGGCGACGTAGACGAGAGCGGCGAGACCACCGTGGCCGACCTGACCCTCCTGCTACAGCTGCTGACGGGTGCTTCGGCCGAAGCCGACCGCACCGCCGCCGACCTCAACGGCGACGCTTCCCTCAGCATTGCCGATGCGGTCATCCTGGCTCGGGTGCTGGCAGAATAAAATAATTCAGCGGTGCAACGAGAAATCGTTGCACCGCTTCCGTTTTTATCTCTCATATTTTTCATAGATCTCTCTCACATATTCCCGCGGGGTCATCTTCATTCTGCGCTTAAAGACGTAGCTGAAATAACTTTGGGAGGAAAAGCCGCATTCATAGGCGATCTCTGCTAAGGTACTGTTGGAGGAGGTCAAAAGTTCCATTGCCCTTTTGATCCGCAGTTCCTCTACATAACGCCGCAGGCTCTGCCCCATTGCCGCCCGAAAGATCTTATGAAAATAAATTGGGCTGAGAGAGGACACCTCCGCCACCTGATCCAGGCTGAGTTTCTCTGTCAGGTTCGCTTTTATATACTGTACCGCCGCATCTACTGCCCGACGGTTTCCGACGGAGCCGGCGATAAGGGGCGGGCCTTCCTTCCCAATGGTATAGATCAACTCCAGGATCAGGCTTTGAAGGATCAATTCTTTGTTTTCATCCAGGGAACGGGCGTGATGATCCAATGCCGCAAAAATGCGCACATACCGTTCCCGATCAGCGGGAACAAAAAAATCGGGCGCATTCATCAGAATTTGCCACAGCGGACCTTTCTCAACCGTCATATGCACATAATAGCATCGGAACGGAAACTTCGTATGCCGTTGTTGCCCCGGCTTAACACAAACGATAAGATCGGGGGTGATGGGACGGGTCTTATGATCCAGATACAAAAGCCCCCCGTCCTCCAGCGGCAATTCCACCTCAAAACTCTTAGTAATTCTGCGCTTGCTGTAGACCGTATTTTTTTCAGCGTTCTCGGAGCAGTAAATTCCAATCGATTCCAGTTTCGGAAGAACCATCCTTCTCCCTCCAAAAAGTAAGATTTCTAATAAAACAGCCAAGTTTTTGATAGAAACAAGATCAATAATAGAATATACTATTCTCATAACCGTGTCAAGGAGGAATCCCGTTATGAATCGTATCATCACCGAGAACGGCAAAAGTCGGTACCACATCGTTACCAACCGCATGGCTCACGAAGGGGAACTGTATGCCGCCGCTGTTCTGTACCAATACTTATTCAAGGCCACCAACGCCGTTGTTCCTTACTTTTCGGATTGCGACCGTTGCCCTCGGGTGGGGCCCGAGATCCATATCGGTGCCGAGGTGCGAGGGCTCCGCACCGACGTGAGCCATCTTTCGGAGGAGGGCTTCATCATCCGCACTCGAGGCGAGGATCTTGTGATCGCAGGCAAAACGCCCCGCGGTACCATTTACGGTGTTTATTATTTTTTAGAGCAATTCATTCATTTTCGTTGCTTCACCAAGGATGTGGAGACCTTCGACACAGTAAACACGCTGACCGTCGGTGATCTGGATCTTTGCCGAGCGCCCGCCTTTGAATACCGCGAGGTCTACTTTCGCTCGGCATTTGATGCGGATTTTTGCATCAAAAACCGCCTGAATTCCAATTTGGCCCCCATTCCGCAAGAACGTGGCGGAAAGATGAAATTTTTCAACTTCCACCATTCCTTTGGGAATCTGGTTCCGCCGGATACCTATTATGAAAGCCACCCCGAATACTTTTCGTTGGTCGAGGGAGAACGGCTACGGTGGCGCACCCAACTCTGCCTATCCAACGAAGAGGTGTTTCAGATCGCACGCAAGACCCTACGGGGCTGGATCAAGGATCACCCCGAATGCAAGGTATTTTCGGTGGCGCAGAACGATTGGCGCAACTATTGTACCTGCCCGACGTGCAAAAAACTGGATGACCGATACGGCACGCCCGCCGCCTCTGTGATCACCTTTGTAAATCGGCTGGCAGACGATATTCGGGAGGATTATCCCCACGTTCTGCTTCATACCTTTGCCTACCAGTACACTAAAAAAGCACCTCTCGGGCTGTCTGTACGGGAAAATGTGATCGTGCGATTATGCAACATCGAATGCAGCTGGGATTCCCCCATGGAACAGCAGGCCGCCGCTGACCCCGACTCCGAAGCCGCAGGCTTTATTCAAAACATTCGGGAATGGAGCACTCTTTGCAAGCACCTTTATATCTGGGATTACGCCTGCGATTTTCATAATTACCTGCTCCCCTTCCCCAACTACCGATCCATGCCCGAAAACATGAGGCTCTACCGTAAAAATAACATCGTCGGCGTTATGCAGCAAGGCAATTTTTCCTACGGGGAAGCCGCAGGCCTGGCGGATTTGGAATGCTACCTTTCTGCACGGCTTTTATGGGATCCCGAGCAGGACGCAGGCAAGCTCATTGATGAATTTGTTGACGGCGTTTACGGCAAGGAAGCCGCCCCATATATGCGTGCCTATATTGACCTGCTCTGCGATAGATTGCAGGGTCAGCGGCTGGGCATCCGCCAGTACACCGACGATCCCTTCTTTACCGATGAACTGATCGAAGAATTTGATGCCCTGTTCCAAAAAGCCTTTGCCGCTGCCAACGATGAAAGAAACAAAAAATACCTGCAAAAAGAGTATCTTTCCATCCGCTATATGAAGATCTCCCGTATGGAAACAGAGCATCCGAAACGGGAAGCGCTGATCGATCAGCTCTATGAGGACGTAAAAGCCGCAGGCATTGTTGAGATCCGCGAGCGCCGCAATCTGGAGGCTACCTTCCAAAATCTGAGGCAGAACCGCTATGCCGCCGGTACCGACCACGGCAACCTTCTCTATTACATTATGAAATGACATCAGCGGCGCAACCATCGTTGCGCCGCTTTTTTGTGCCAAAAATTCCGTGAGGCTATGAGCCTGACTCCTCAAAAATACCGCAGCCAACAAAGCATCTGGAACAAATAACAGAAAAAACGCAATGCCATAGGTTGGTATTGCGTTTTTTGACATTCCCCCAAGGGAATAATTTATAATACAGGCAAGACGCTCTACGCTCAGACCGTCTGTTGAACTGCTTTTCTGTATTCTGTGGGGGTCTTGCCGGTGTTATTTTTGAAGAAATGATTAAAGGTCCGTACGCTCTGGAAGCCGCTCTCCAAGGCCACGGCGGTAATGCTTTTATCGGTATTTTCCAACAGGTCCAACGCCGTTTCCAGCCGATAGATGTTGACAAATTCGGTAAAGGTCATGTTGAAAATATTGCGAAAAAACCGGGACATATAGTTATAATCATAGCCCAACTTTTCGGCGATCTCCGAAAGGGAGATCTTATTGGTGTGATTTTGCCGGATATACTCCGAAACCGAAGAGATCGCCCGGAATTCCTTGCCGTCCCGCTCCCTCAACCGAACAGCATTAAGATACTGCCCGCAGAGGGCATAGAGGCAGGATTTGAGGGTAAAGGTGGAGGGCGCCGGATTTTCGATCAGCTGCGCCCGGACATACTGCTCCACCGCCAGCTCGCAGCGAAACCCGAACCGATCCCCCCGCTTGCCCACCATCTGCTTGGCAAACAGTCGCACATAGTCCTCCGAAAAGACAATGACCCAATAGCGGCTGTTTTCCTCCGGCTGGTAGCGGTGGATCTCATAGGGCAGGCAGAGCCCGAACTCCCCTGCCGCCAGACGATAGTTTTCTCCATTAACGGTGCACCGCACCGCCCCTTCCAGCACGCAGATGATCTCGGGATTTTTATGAAAATGATGCTCCCAGACCGTATCGGTATAGAAGCTGGTATTGTAATTGTAGTTGGCCAATGAATTGCCCGCCTGATGAAAGATCATAATTCACTCCAAAAAGATAAATTTTTGCTATGATTATACAATATTCTGCGAGACAATGTCAACAAACTGCCGTATAATAAAGAAAAAACATCGGGAGGCAACCAAAATGATCCAAAAATACCCCAAAGTGGGCACGGTAGAGCTCCGTGACCCCTTCTGGACCCCTTATATCGAAAACATCCGCCGCATCACCCTGCCCTACACCTTCAAAAAGATCGAAGAGGCAGGTTACGTGAAGAATTTTGAATCGGTGGCCGCCAAAGACGGTGCCGAGCACCACGGCTACCACTTTGCCGACGGCAACTACCTGGAGTGTATCCGGGGTGCCTGCGACTTTTTGGCCGCCGAGGCCGACCCCATTTTAGAAGCCTACATTGATCACATTATCGAGATCCTAACCGCCGCTTCCGATGCGGAGGGCGGGTTTATCTCCACCGCCACCACCCAACTGTGCCCCCACCAGCGCTGGGGCGACAACGGCGGTGATATCGTCACCCAACACGATCTTTACAACCACGGCACCCTGGTGGAAGCGGCAGTCAGCCACTACAACGCCACCGGCAAGACCACCCTTCTGCGGCTGGCGGTACGGGCGGCGGATCTGATCTGCGACACCATCGGCAAGCACCCCAAAAAAAATATCGTGCCGGGCCATTCCCTGCCTGAAGAGGCCTTTGTGAAGCTCTACCGCCTTCTGCGGGACGACCCCGCCCTGGCGGAATTTGCCGCACGGCGGCAGGAATACCTGGACATCGCCGAATTCTGGTACGATGCCCGCGGCAACCACGAAGGGCGGTTTCTCAGCAAGAACGAAAGGTTCACTCCCCCTTACAGTCAGGATCACGCCCCCTTTGCAGAGCAAAAGGAGGCGGTGGGTCATTCGGTGCGGGCGATGCTCTGCTACCTCGGTGCCACGGTGGTGGCGCAGGAGAAGGGGCGTGCCGACTATATGGATTCCCTCCACGCCCTTTGGGAGAGCGTGGTCTATAAAAAACTGCACATCAGCGGCGGCATCGGCTCTCGCCACGACATTGAGGGCTTCGACGTGAACTACCACCTGCCCAACACCGCCTACTTGGAGACCTGCGCCGCCATCGGTCTGGCCTTCTGGAACACCGAGATGGCGCTCAGCGACCCCGACGCCAAGTATTTCGATTGCTTTGAGCGTTCGCTTTATAACAACATTTTGGACGCCATCGGCGCCGATTTCAAGCACTTTTTCTACCAGAATCCCCTGGAAAACGACGGCACCATGCGCCGCTGGGAGTGGCATAAATGCCCCTGTTGCCCGCCCATGCTGTTGAAGATCTTCGGGGCGCTGAACAGTTTTATCTATTCCTATAACGAAGATACCCTTTCGGTGCATCTGCACATCGGAAGCCGCTACGAAAACGAGCAATTTTCCGTTGAGCAGGCCGAGGGCAAGCTGATCCTTAACACCAAGGGCAAGCCCATGACCCTGCGGATCCGTATCCCCGAATATGCCGAAAACTTCACCCTTTCCCAACCCTACACGGTAGAAAAAGGCTATGCGGTGCTCCACGGGGTTTGGTCGGCAGAGCAGCCGCTGGAGGTTCACTTTGAGCAGGCATTACGGCGCATCTATGCCAACCCCAAGGTGGAGGACGATCAAGGCAAAGTCGCCGTGACTTACGGACCCTTCGTATACTGCGTGGAGGGGAACATTCCCACCGCTCTTGCCAAAGAGCCTTGCCTGCGGACCGAAAACGGCAAGGTCTATGCCCGCACCGCCGAGGGCGGCGAGATCTGCCTTATTCCCTATTATCAATGGTGCAACAGCGAGCCTGCCCCCATGACGGTCTGGTTGCCGCAGGAGGAGATGCGCCCCCTTGAAGAGTTGGCCGCCGAGATCGGCGAAAAGCTTTACGAAATCTATGGATAATTCTTGAAATTTTACCGCATCCATACTATAATGAAACCATCAATCAAAGGAGCAGATCCATGAACCAAAATCTTTATGATTTTATTGTTAATAAAGGGCATCACCAATACCGCCACACGGTGGATTGGTGCCTTGCCGAAGAATATGCCGCCAAGGGACTTTCCCCCATCCAGCGGATGGCTGACCGCTTTGAGCGGCTCTGCCGGGAGGAAGAAGCGGTGATCTTAGAAGGGGAGCAGATCGTTTTCTTACGCACCGTAGCCAACCTGCCCGCCATTTTCACCGAGGAGGAATGGGCAGAGATCAATCAAAAACACTACATCCATGAGCTGGGCTTTATGTCCAACCTCTCCCCCAATTATTACGATACCATCGCCACCGGGCTTTTAGAGAAACGCAAGACCGCCGACCCCTACGGGCAGCGTGCCATCGACAATATTCTGATGCTCTCCGATAAATATCTGGAAAAAGCCAAGAAACAGGGGCGGGAGGATTTAGTAGAAATTCTGACCCAAGTGCCTCGCCATCCCGCCCGTAGCTTTCGGGAGGCGCTGCAATTCTTCCGCATTCTTCACTACGCTTTGTGGCTGGAGGGCAACTACCACAACACGGTGGGCCGGTTCGATAAATACATCTGGCCCTACCTGAAAGCCGACCTGGAGAAGGGGATCTACACCCGGGATACCGCCCTTGCGCTGCTGGAGGATTTCTTCCTCTCCTTTAATAAGGACAGCGATATTTACGTGGGGGTCCAGCAGGGAGATAACGGCCAGAGCATGATGCTGGGCGGTGAGGAGGTCTTCAATCTTCTGACCGAGCTTTGTTTAGAAGCGTCCTGCAACAATAAGCTCATCGACCCCAAGATCAACCTGCGGGTCAGTAAAAAGACCCCCAAGGAGATCTTTACCAAAGCCACCCATCTGACCAAGGCAGGGCTGGGCTTCCCCCAGTATTCCAACGACGATGTGGTCATCCCCGCTCTGGAAAGATTGGGCTATGCCCATGAGGATGCCGCCAACTATACCGTTGCCGCCTGCTGGGAGTTCATCATCCCCAATGTGGGGGCCGACGTGGCAAACATTGCCGCCCTCTCCTACCCCAAAGCGGTGGATACGGCGCTGCACAGCAGCCTGCTGACCGCCAAAACCTATGAAGAGTTCTTCGCCACCGTGCAGGCAGAGATCACCGCAGAATGTGATCGCATCTGCGCCGGCATCCACGACCTTTGGTTTATCCCCTCCCCCTTCATGAATGTACTGATGGATTGCGACATTTACAACGGCGGGAAGTACAATAATTTTGGCATCCACGGCACCGGCATTGCCACCGCCGCCGATTCCTTGGCCGCCATCAAAAAGTATGTTTTCGAGGAGCAGAGCATCGGCAAGGAGGAACTGATCCAAGCGGTGGACGAAAACTTTGAAAACACCCCCGAGCTGTTGCATACCCTGCGCTACGAAGCCCCCAAGCTGGGCAACAACGATGATTTTGCCGATTCCATCGCCACCGCCCTTTTGGATTCCTTTGCTGCGGCTTTGACCGGCAGAACCAACTGCCGGGGCGGCATCTACCGGGCGGGAACCGGCTCTGCCATGTACTACCTCTGGCACGCCGATGAGATCGGTGCCTCCCCCGACGGCCGGCGGGCTAAGGAGCCCTTCGGCACCAATTATTCTGTCAGCCTTTTTGCCAAGGTTAAGGGGCCGGTCTCTGTGATCGCCTCCATGACCAAGCAGCATTTTGAAAATGCCATCAACGGCGGTCCCCTGACCTTAGAGTTCCACCAGAGCATCTTTGCAGAGGAGGACGGCATCGAAAAGGTGGGAATGCTGGTCAAAAGCTTTATCGACCGGGGCGGCCATCAGCTGCAGCTCAATACCGTCAATCTGGATCGGATGCTGGATGCCCAGAAGCATCCGGAGAACCACCGCCAGTTGGTGGTACGGATCTGGGGCTGGAGCGCCTACTTTGTGGAGTTGGATAAAGAATACCAGGATCACGTGATCGCCCGGCAGGCATACACCGTATGACCGGCATCGTCTTTGATATTAAAGAAATGGCGGTGCACGACGGGCCGGGGCTGCGCACTACGGTATTTTTCAAGGGATGTCCGCTGCGCTGCCGGTGGTGCCACAACCCGGAGGGACTGACCTTTCAGCCCCAGCTGATGGTGAAGGATGCCCGATGCATCGGTTGTAAAAACTGCCAAAAAGGGTGTGACCACCCGGAATGTAAGCCCTTCGGCCGCTGTATCCATGTCTGCCCCGAAAACTGCCTGGAGATCGCCGGGCGGCAGGTGGATGCCAAAGCCCTTGCCGCAGAGCTTCTGCAGACTGCAGAGATTCTGGGAGATGCCTTCGGCGGCTTTACCTTTTCCGGCGGGGAGCCGCTGGCCCAGCCGGAATTCCTGCTGGCGCTGGCAGCGGAATTAAAGCCCCACCATCTTTGCATTGAGACCAGCGGCTTCGCCGGGCCGGAGATCTTCCGGGCGGTACTGGAGCAGCTGGACTATATCATCATGGATATCAAGCTTGCCGATCCGGTTTTGCATCAGCAATACACCGGCCAAAGCAATGATCAGATCCTGCATAATTTTGAGATTTTACGGCAGAGCAGCAAGCCCTATACCATTCGCACCCCCCTCATCCCCGGCATCACCGATACCAAGGAAAATTTAGCTGCCATTGCCGCCCTCATCGGGGACAGCAACTGGGAAAAACTGCCCTACAACGCCGCCGCAGGCGCTAAATATAAAATGTTGGGTATGAAATTTGAGAACCATCCAGCAAAATAAATGAGGTATCATTATGCAATCACTGAACGGAAAATGGAGTTATCGCATCGGCAAGGGCACGGCGGCAGAGATCGCCGTGCCCTTTTCTGCCCTTCCGGTGGGGCATTCGGAGTGCGAACGCTCCTTTGACTTAGAAAAGACCGCCGACCGGATCCTTTTGCAGTTTGAGGGGATCACCTATTATGCAAGGGTATTTCTCAACGGTGAATATATCGGAGAGATGCTCCCCTACTGCCGCTACACCTTTGATATCACCGAAAAAGCCAAGTCCGCCGGCAACCTTCTGCGGGTGGAACTGGAGGATCTTGCCCCCAGCTTTGGGCCCAGCGAGGGCTGGGAGAATTTCGGTGGCATCATCCGGGATGTTTCGCTGGTCTATCCCGCCTTCTGCGCCGGGCTTGCCCGGATGGGCAAGGAATTGGAGCATCCCTTCCAATATGAGGGAGAATCCGTTACCGCCCCCAATCTCTGCCCCGCCGCCGGGAACTTTGCCGCCCTTTTGGAGCGGGTCAACGCCGCCGACTACCCCTTACGCAACGGCATGGAGGTAACCACCGTGTTCACTCTTCACGGATCCTCCCGCATTGTACCCATTGCCGAAAACGCCCAAAAAATTGCCAATTTCAGCTACGACAAGAATTTCGAACAGTATATTTTAAATAAAATTCAACTCTCTGTAGATAAAAACATCTAAAAAATGACCCTCCGCTCAGCAGGAAATGGCTACGCCCTGCTGATGTATGGAATATTAGAAGGAGAACAAAACGATGTATAAGATCTCTATCCCCATTATGAACAGCAATATCACCCGCCAAGGGCGGGAGCGCACCCTTGAAGAACTCAAGCGATTCGATGCCGAGCGGATCTTTTTGGCGCTGGACTGCTACGAGACAGAGCCCGATGCCCGCCGCAAATCTATGGAGGAGCTGGCGGAAAACTGCCGCTACTTTAAAGCCCACGGCTTTGAAGTGGGAGCGTGGGTCTGGACCTTCTGGATCAAGGGCGCTCACAACTACCGCAATATGCGTGCCATCTCCGGCACTGAGATCACCGAATTTATCTGCCCCACCGATGAACGGTTTGTGGATTTTGCCTGCGGCTATCTGCAAGATATCGCCCGCTGCGGGGTGGATATCATTCAGTTCGACGACGATTTTCGCTACGGCGGGCTGGGGGACTCCCCCGCCTGCCTCTGCGACAAGCATCTGGAGATGATCGGGAAGCTGGTGGGCGAGCCGGTTCCCCGGGAACAGATGGAAAAATACATCACCAAGGGCGGGCGCAACAAATATCGGGACGCCTACATTCAGGCCAACGGCGACGCCTTCCGCTCCTTTGCCGCCGCCATCCGCAAGGCAGTGGACGAGATCGACCCCGCCATCCGCATCTCCCAATGCGCCTGCCTGACCTCCTGGGATATCGACGGGATCCTGCCCCAAGAGCTTTCCCGCATTTTGGCGGGCAACACCCAACCGATGGTGCGGCTGATCGGCGCTCCCTACTGGGCGGCACGGGGGAGCCAAGGCTGTGCGCTGGCGGATGTGATCGAATACGAGCGGATGGAGAGCGCCTGGAGCCGGGAGGAGGACATCGAGCTGATGGCGGAGGGGGACGCCTACCCCCGCCCCCGGAGCCAATGCCCCGCCTCTTACCTGGAAATTTTTGATACTGCCATCCGTGCCAGCGGATGCACCGACGGCATCTTGAAATACGGCATGGACTACGTTTCCAACGCCGATTACGAGACCGGCTACGCCAAAATGCACCAGCGCAACCGCGCCCTCTACCCCAAGCTCGATGCCGCCTTCGGGGGCAAGACCGCCTGCGGCGTGCGTGTATATGAATCCCTCTTCAAGACCCGGGATATGGTCCACCCCACCAAGGTCAACGATTCGATGGATCTCAACCGCACCCTTTATTCCCGTGCTGTCCGTACCATGGGGCACAACACCATCCCCACCGTTCACGAAGGAAACGGTGTTTGCGGCATCTGCTTCGATGAAAATGCCCGCACCCTGCCCCTTGAGGCCTTAGAGCACGGCTTGATTCTGGACATTGCCGCCGCAGAGATCCTCACCGAGCGAGGCATTGACGTAGGGCTTTGCGCCATTGGTGCGCCCATCAAGGCAGACCAGGAGCGGTTTTGCCACAACGGCAACCATATTCTTGCATACGGCGCTACCGTTTACGACATCACGGTGAACAAAAAGGTCGAGGTGTTGAGTGAAGCGGCAGGTACTCCCGTCTCCTATCGCTATGAAAACGCCGCCGGGCAGCGGTTCTTGGTACTCAATACCAATTCCCGCCCCAAAGAAAACAATCTACTGAAGCACTATGCCCGCAGCCGTCAGTATGCCGATCAGATCCCTTGGCTGGGGGGAAACAAGCTCCCCGCCTATGTTTACGGCTGCCCCGCCCTTTATATCCTCTGCAAGAAGGACGAAAAAACCCTTGCTGTAGGCCTTTGGAACTGCTTTGCCGATCCTGCCATGGAGCCGGTAGTAGAGCTGGGCGCAACATATTCCGGCATCTCCTTCCATCAGGGCAAAGGACGGCTGGAGGGTGATAAGGTTTATTTGGATGATATTCCTCCCTTCGGCTTCGCCGGATTCACGGTGACGCTATGATCACCCGGAAGATCCCTTATTATGAATTTGGGGCGATGGACTTTTTCGCGCCTCAAAACGGCGACTTTTTGAAAAAGTCCTTTTACCTTGCCCTGCCGCCGGTCACCCCGGAGCAGGAACAGGTTCTTTGCGAGATCCCAGGGGCGCTGACCCTACGGATCATTCGCCGCAGTTATACCCAACCAGGGGAGGATCACAGTTCCCTTTGCAAGGAGGGTTGTTTTGATTTTTCCAATGACGAATGGATCCTGGAGGCAGCGCTCCGAATGCAGACCCCAGACACCGCCCGGCAGGAGACCTACTTCCTGCGCCTGCCTCTTTCTGCTCCCTTTGCCAAGGGGAAGCTGGGGCTTTATTTCGACGGCGTGCGGATCGCCTTCTTAAAAGAGGGCGAGCTCTTAAATGAAAACTACGGAATGGATGAATTCTGCCCCCCGGAGGGGCCCCTCTCTGCCGCCATCCCGGTGCAGGTGGCCAGCGAACCGCCGGTCACCCTCTGCTGGCGGGAGGAAACCACCGAAATGTCGGCAGGATTTTACTTTCCCCATGGCTGGAACACCAATGTAGGAGATGTGATGACCTTCACCCACAACGGTGCCTACCACATTGCCTATCTGCTGGACCGCCGCCACCACGGCAGCCGGGGCGGCCACGGTGCCCACGCCATCTATCACCTGACCAGCCAGGATCTGCTCCATTGGGAAGAGCAGAAACCCATTGCCGCAGTAGATGCGCCATGGGTAACCTACGGCACCGGCACCATGCTTTACCACGGTGGGCGGTATTATATGGTCTATGGGCTCCACACCGAGCGGTACGGCAAAGATCTTGCCCCCGCCTTGGATCCGGAAACGCAGACTTACGAACGGCTTTCCTTTGAGAAGATCTTTACCAAAGGCAGTCTGCCCGCCGGAGCCACCTACTCCACCAGCGAGGACGGCCTGCACTTTACCCCCTCCCGGGAAGTCTTTCACGCCGCCCGCAACCCCAGTACCTACACCGACGAAAAAGGCATTTTGCTTTATGGCGGCTACCGGGGGCACGGAGTCTTCCGGGCGGAAAGTATGCACCATCCCTTCCGGATGATAGAAGCCACGCCCCTCTTTGCGGGTGGCTCGATCATGAAAAACACCACCGAATGCCCCGCCTTTTTTGAGTGGAAGGGGTACCGCTACCTCATCGTGGGCTTTACCGGTTATTTCCGCTCGCGTACCCCCGGCGGGGAATTCTTTGATGCCGCCGCAGAGGGGGAGCAGATCTACGACGGTCTTTCGGTGCCGATGGTCGCCTCCTTTGGGGAGGACCGGCGGTTGATTGCTGGCTGGATCCAAAGTCCCTTTGGCTGGGGCGGCGCGATGCTTCAGCGAGAGTTGATCCAAACAGAGGGCGGAAAGCTGGGCACCAAATGGATCCCCGAACTGACCCCAAAAGGTGTTCCCCGCCCTATAGACCTTCAAAAAGAGGTGGAGTTGAGGCAAGAAAGCTATCTGCTGAAACTGGAGCTCCAAGCCCCCGGGCGCTTTGCCCTGTGCTTTTCCTGCAGCACCGCTGCCTGCAATTTGGAGATCGATCCCATCCGGGGCCGTGCGCAGATCGGCAAAGCAGAGCCGGGTAAATTCGGTGCTCCCATTCCCACACCGCTGGAGGAGCGGCTGACCGGGGCGGAAAAGCCCCAATACGACCCCCGGGCTGTGAAGGATCACGCCTTGGGCGATCTAGGTACTCTTACCAAGCCCTTTACCCTCCGGCTGATGCTTCGCCTCTCTCGGCGGCTCCATGGCACAGTGCTGGACATCGAGCTGGCCGGCCGCAAGACCATGATCTCGGTGCGGCAGGACTTTTACCCCACCGCTCTCACCCTGCTACAGGAGAAACCTGTGATAATTTTAAATCAATCCCTTGCGGTCATTCCCACCGTAGAATAATCAAAACCCGTAATGCGATGCATTACGGGTTTTGTTCCAATTGGCGAATGAATTCGTCCTGTTGCAGGGTATCCAGTTCGGTAAACCGCACGTTCCAGCCGCAAAGCCGCACCTGCAGGTGGCGGTAGGCGGCGGGGTCTTTTTGCGCTTTGCGGAGGGTGGCGGGGTTCAGCACGTTGAAATGAATGGCAAAGCCGCCCCGCTCCATGAAGGAGGTCAGCAGGCTCCGAAAGGCAGCCATCCCCGCCTCGCCCCGCACCGCCGAGCAATGAAGCACTGCATCGGCCACGTAGCCGTCGGGAGTGGCGGTAGCATCCAGCCTGAGCACCGAATTCAGGTAGGCGGTTACGCCGTTGCGCTCCTGACCCACGGTGGCGGCCAGATTTTTGGAGAGAGGGTCACCGTCTTTGCGTCCGTCGGGAGTGGCGGCGGTGGCACGCCCCATCTCAAACCGCCAATCCACCGAAAAAAGCCCACAACGGAACACCCCGCCACGCCCGTTGGGGCGGTTGTTGATGAGGGCGGCAAATCGGTTTGCCAACGCCGCGCCGAGGGCATCGGCCTCCTTGTCGTTGTTGCCGAACTTAGCGCATTGCTCCTGCATTTTTTTGCGGAATGGTTCGTACCCCACCCAATTCTGCGCCAAAATCTGCCGCAACTCCACCAAGGGCAAGCCTTCCTCATATACGGCTTTTTTTACTGCCATCAGGCTATCGACAAGGGTGGCAAGCCCCGCCCCCACAATGGAGGTGTTATTATATTTCGCACCGCCGTTGAAGGCCATTTGATTTCGTTCACGGCAGGTTTGCATGGTGGCGGAAAGGATCAGAGAGGGATTGACATCTTCGTAATGGGTCTCGTAACGGGTAATAATCTCGGCGCAGGCGAGAGTAATGTGCTCCAATTCCGTCACCACTGCCCCGTAAAAGGCCTCGAAGGTGGGAAATTCGGCGGTTTGCGCCAGCACCGCCTGCAAAGTTTGCACCAGATTGATCCGTCCGCCGCAGGTGCAGGGGATCTCGGTGCCCTCGGCAGCAGGCTCATAGCAACCGTACACGATAACCTTGGCCACATCGGCGGGGGCGACCCCCAATTTTTCCAGCGAAGCGGAAACCACGGGAGTATTGACAAAAACGATGCTGTTTTTCCCCTCCCGAATTATCTCCAGCAAAAGATCGGTAAGGGCGGGGTCAAACTCGGGGTGATAAAGGATATGGAGCTTGGGGTCGTGGATATCCAGCTCCCGGTAGACCTCCAGCAGAGTGGCGGTCAGTTCATTGCCGCAGAGGCTGAAGGGCAGATTGGCGGTAACCTCCAAGGAACTGATCTTTTGATAAAAATATTTCAGCAGCTCCCGCAGTTGCGGCTCGGTAAAGCGTCCGCTTTCCAGATCCCGCCGCCAGAAGGGCACCAGCAAGCGATCCAGCACCCCGAGGGAGCGCACCTTGGCATAATCCAGTTCACATTGGAAGGAATAAAAAATCAAGATCAACTGCAAGGCTTCCGCCAGCGTTTCGGGGGCAGAAACCGCCAGTTTCCGCAAGGTTTGCGCCATAAACCGCAGGTTTTGATCCCCAAGGCTTTCGCCAAACTCTGCCAGCCGCACAAGGTAGCCCTGCATCGCCCGAAAAACCGGGCGGGAATGGGGCAGGCAGTTTTTGATATCCTCAAGAATACCGGGTAAGCCCCGTTCCAGCACATACCCCCAATCGGGGGCGATATGCCCAAAATCCATGGAAGGGTAGGCCCCCGCAGGAGCCGGCTCCATCCACGGGGCGGCACGCTCCTTGCTGAGCCGCCGCACCACCGCAGCGCCGGGAACGTGGGCGGTAAAAAGCTCCCCCGCCCGAAGGGAAAGAGAGCCCCGCTCTAAAAAAGCGACCGCCACCGCCGCCTTTCGCTGGGCCGGGGGCAGGGATGCGGTTTCCCGAAGAATGGCTCCCTCGTCCAGGCCGCCAACGGTGGAAAAAGGAAGGTCGGTATTATAATTTTCAAAAGGGCTCAACATAACGTCGCCTCCTTGGTTTTTGGTTTATTATACGGATTTTTTCAAAACGGAACAATGCAAAAATCGTTCAAATTGCATTTTTCGAACATTATTATTGCAAAATCCTCCACCGCTGTGTACAATAAAAGGGGTGATAAAAAATGAAATTGACCGACCGTGAATTGGTCTTAAAAGAGATTCTGGGGGTCTATTCCCATCGGCTTCGCCAAGGGGAATTCCACCAGCCCTGCCGCCACAGCGACGGCTTCGTTTGCGTGCTGACTGGCGGTGCTGATTACGATTTCGGCAAGGTAACCGCCGGGGACGTCTTTTATCTGGCCCACCGGAGCGACTATCGGTTTTCGGTAACCGCCGAAAACTATTCTTATATTTTTGCGGATATGCTCTTCGAAAAAGAAGAAGTGGCGGAAAACGCCATATTTCACTGCAACCTCGAAAAGGAATTTCGGGAGCTTTACCACCTATGGAAGGCAGGTGCCTTTACCGATCGGCTGGCTTGCCGGGGGTTGCTCTACCGCATCTACGGCGAGTTGGCAAAAAGTGAACTGCGCGCCTACGTCTCCGCACCCCGCCGCAAACAGATGGAGGCAATGGCGGCGCAGATGGCCGCCGACCCCACCCAAAACGTTGCGGCGCTCAGCGCCGCCTGCGGCATGAGCGAGGTGCATTTTTGCCGTTTGTTTGAACGGGTGTACCAAAAATCTCCCAAGCGTTACATGATGGAACAGCAGGTGGCACGGGCCAAGGAACTGCTCCTTTCGGAAAACTGCACCGTGGCAGAGGTAGCGGAACGGTGCGGCTTTCGGGACCCCTATTATTTCTCCCGTTGTTTTAAAGAACTGGTAGGCCGTACCCCCGGTGCTTTCCGCAAATTATAAAAACAGCCGAAGAGAATGGCTCTTCGGCTGCTTCATTATTCAATTCTTATTTTAGTGTGATAAACATTAACCCTGCACCGACCGTCGTAAACGTCGGAATACTGCACCAGCAAGAAGTTGCCCCGTTCATCCCGCAGGGGGAGGTTGTTGGAGTAAAAGCAATAGGCCTTCTCCTTGGCGATGAAAAGGTTGCCTTCATCCCAGCTTTTCAGGTCGGGGGAGGTATAAAAGACAAACCCCTTGACCCCGCCGGCCCGGCCGTGGAGGACGTAGGTGCCGTCCACAAACCCGATCTGGGGGTTGCGGATACCCTGCGCCAGGTAACAGGGTGCCAAAAGCTCCCAGGTCTTGCCGCCATCGGGGCTGAAGGTGTGATCCATCTGCTCCTCGGCGTTGGAATTATAGGCAAAGGCATGGAGGCCACCCTGCTGATCGAAGATCAGGGCGCCGTACCCCCGCCCGATGGCATCGAAGGGGATGACCGAAACTTCTTGGAAGGTCTCGCCGTTGTCGGTACTCTTATAAAGACGGTAGACGTCCTCCGGCTTTTCCCCCAGAAAATACTCGTTGCAAAAATGCAATGCATAGATGGCGCCGTCGTGGTAGCGGGCGTCGTAGACCCGCCCGCCGTAAGGGCTCATTTCGGCGGGGGTGCTCCAGCTTTCGCCCGCATCGTCGGTATAGGTGATCATGGGCTTGCCCCACGGCTCACAGCAGACCTCATCCCGGGTGGAATTCTGCAGGCAGATGGCCACCACCCGCCCGGTAGCGGTGCCCACCGCTTTTTCCACCGAAATGGTATACACCCCATCCAGCAGGGAATCCATGGAATATTGCAAGGTCTTAGGCTCGGAATAGGTCTTGCCCCCATCCCGCGAGACCCGATATTCCACCCAACCGAAGGGGGAATGACCGATGCTCCGCACCGCCGAGCAGTTGGAGTTGAAGTCCATAAAACAGTTGGGAGCAAACTCCGCCATGGCGTGGGTCATGTGCCCACTGCGGTAGCGGCTTTCGTTATCTACGTACAGTTCGGGTTGTTCGATGATGAGTTTCATAGGCGCCTCCGTTTCTTTTTTCATCTTACCAAAACCGCCCGGGAATTTCAATTCTTTTTCCTTTGACACGGCGTGCCCCTCGGGGCAGCTGTTTACTTGCGAAGAGCAGCGGTTTCCTTTGCCGCACCGAGGGCAGAGGTGCCGGAAAGATCCAGCCGCCATCTTCCGTCCGTTTTAACCAGCTTATCATAAAAGAAGAGCAGGTAGCCCAGCCTCACAAACAGCCCCAGCAGAATGGCGATCCACCGCAGCAGCCCGCCCAGCCCCAGCGTTGCCATATCCAGGAAAAAGTAGGGGTAACGCCCCGTATGGGCCCCCATGATCTCAATAACGATCACATAGATCAGCGGCAAAACCATGGCCAGTACCGGATCCAGATAGCCGATACTTTTATGCTCATCGAACAGCACCGTATCCACAATAAACAGCACCGGTACCGCCACATGATAGCAAAGATTGGCGATATTATTCCAGAAGCTGATACTTCCCGGCTCCCCCAGCAACAGACCGTAGGCAATAAAGGTGATGGCAATGATGAGGGTGGCGGCGAACTTGAGATGCTTCAAGAAGGGGTTTTGATTATACCAGGTCTCCCGCCCCGCCCGAAGCTGCTTCACATCCCCATGCAGGCAGGCGATCATCACCCCGAAGCAAAGAAAATTGCTCAGGTTAGTGTAATAATAAAAGAAATCGGGGGTAAAATGGGCGTAATCCTCGCCGCCCACCGAGAAAAACTCCGTCATCAGCAGAATGGCAAAAAACGAAACGGTACAAAAAACGGTGCGGTAAAGCACCTTGGTCAAAAGATTCTTCTTCATTTTAGACTCCTTTCTATATTTTCCCAAATTATAGCACATCCCGGAGCCATTGGCACGCAATTTTGCAAGATTTCATCTGAATTTAATCTTCGGGGTATCCACATACAGTTCCGGTTTTTAAATAATAGGTTTCATAAGCTCCTCCGTTTCTTTTTGGCATATTGCGCCGGGGTGACCCCCAAAAATTTCTTAAAAATACGGCAGAAATAGGCGGCATCGTAAAAGCCCAGCTGCTCTGCCACTTCGTTGACCGAAAGAGCCCCCGATTCCAAAAGATCCATGGCCCGGGCGAGCCGCACCTCGGTGCGGCAGTGGGCGGGGGAAACGCCTAATTTAGCTTGGAACAGCCGCCGAAGGCCGCTCTCGCTGATATGGCAGGCAGCGGCCACCTCCGCCACGCCCTTGCCCTCGGCAAGGAGCGCCCGGGCCTGCTCCAATGTCCGGTCCTCCGAAGTACGATGGGTAAAGACCTCATCCAAAAGCAAATAAAACAGCCCCTCCCTCCTGAAGAAAGAAGAAAACCGCTCCTCCTCCAGCCGGCAAAACTGCTCCCGGCAGAGGGCGTTCTGCATCAGCAGCGTGGGAACATTACAGGGAGCATCCCCCTCGAAATTGACCAGATAATTCTCCGCTTCTTCATAAAATCTCGCCTCATAGCAGCTGCCTTTCGGCAAAAAAAGCAGATCTCCTGCCTTGGCAGACAGCCGCTCCGTTGGGGTCACAAAATCGATCCGTCCCCGCAACACCAGCAAAAGCCCGTGATCGGGGCGAGGCTGATCCAGATAACTGAAACTTGCCTGCCGCCATTTCTGCATCAGCACCTTATTCAATGTATACTGCACCGGACTCCCTCCTTTTTTATATCATAACGAATCTGGCTGAAAAATACAATTCTTTTCTTGAAAAGTCCCTATTTTTTCGGGTTTTCCTATGATAAAATGAAAGAAAAAATCCAATTAAGGAGCCCCGCCATGAACTGTATCCAGATTCAGACCGATCAGACCCACCACCTGCTGCGGCAGGAGATCTTCCCCGCCGAGACCGTCCCCACCGCCATCCGGCTGGAGCCCGCCGGGGAGCGCCGCACCGGCTTTCAGGGCTTCGGCGTTGCCATCACCGGCGCCTCCTGCTATAACCTGGCACAGATGGAGCCGGCCGAGCGAAAAGCCCTGCTGGAAGAGGTATATTCCAAGCTCTCCTTTGCTCGGCTGACCATCGGCAGCAGCGATTATTCCGCCGAACTTTACTCTTATGATGATGTACCGGAAGATTTAGACCTCAAGCATTTTTCCATCGATCGCGACAAAGCCTACATCATCCCCATGCTCAAGGAGATCTTAACGGTGCGCCCGGATCTCACCCTCTTCGCCTCCCCCTGGAGCCCGCCCGGCTGGATGAAGACCGGCGGTGCGATGTGCGGCGGCTATATGCGGCCGGAATATATCGATTGCTATACGGAATATATTTTGAAGTTTCTGGAGACCTACCAAGCGGAGGGCATTCATATCTCCGCCATCACCCCCCAGAACGAAGTCCACACCAACCAAAAAGGGCGGATGCCCGCCTGCATCTGGCACCCGGAGCACGAAGCCGCCTTTGCGGTAAGGCTGAAAAAGCGGCTGAAGGAAAAAGGGATGGACACCGAGATCTGGATCTGCGACCACAGCTTTCTCTATGCCCGCGAGACCCTCTGGCAGCTGGAAAACTGCCCTGATCTGGCCGAGCACTGCGACGGTGTTGCCTTCCATTACTACGACGGCGCCATCGAAAACACCGCCGTCATCCCCCAACGCTTTCCCCATCTGCAGCTTCATTTCACCGAGGCAGGCCCCCGACTTTATGACCATTACGCCGATGATTGGTGCAAATGGGGCGGCATGATGATCAAAGCCCTTTCCCACGGCTACCGCTCCTTTACCGGCTGGAACCTGATGCTCAACGAAATGGGCGGCCCTAACATCGGCCCCTTCCTCTGCGGCGGCCTCATTACCCGCCACTCGGTGACCGGAGAGCTGAGCTACAGCGGGCAGTATAAGGCCTTCTGCCATATCGCCCCCTATATCACCCCGGATTCGGTGCTCCAGCCGCTGGCCGTCGGCGAGACCTTCGGACAGAGCTATTCCGTCTACCCCAAGCACATCCAACCGCCCCTCGGCATCACCGTGGACGACCGGATCACCGTCATCACCAACCCCAACCCCCAAAAAATGCAGGCCCAATTCACCCTCGGCGGCACCCAATGGTACGCCGAGCTCCAGCCGGAAAGCATCTCCACCTTTATTTTGGAATAAGTGACACCCGGTGGAACTTATGCCTTGCGCTGGGGGACCGCTTGCGGTGGATGAGGTGAGAGTTTGCAGTAGATGAGATGGATCTTAACTTACCCTTGCCAAAAACAACCTCTCATGCTATAATGAATTTATTGTAACAAATTTTTGGATGTTATTTCGACGAAACGCATTTTTTCGGCGACCCTTTGCCTCATCCTGACCCTCTCCCTCTTTTCTGCCTGAACACTTCCAGCCGCCGACCTGAACGGCGACGCACAAATCTCTATCGCCGATGCGGTGCTGCTTTTACGTTCCCTTTCATAATTCCATTTACAAACCCGCCCCCTTTTGCTATAATGATGCAAAAGGGGGCGATTCTTTTGAAGATCAAAATGGGAAAGGAGCGGGTCATCGCCCAAGGCATCACCGCCGAAGAGTGCGGCTTAGAGCTGCCAAACGGCGACCGTTTATTTTTCCCCAGGTGGGAAGTGTGGATGTGACCGGCTACGACTTCACCGAGCCTCGCTACCGCACCCCCACCGACATGACCGCCCAAGCCCCGGAGGGCATCCTCCCCAGCTTTTGGCGCTGGAGGACGGCTCTGCCCTGATCTTTTACAGCGATTTTTACTACCCCGACGCCTGCGGCATCAAGCGCAAGACCATCCTCTGCCGCCGACTGACCCTGGAGGATTAAACCATGTTCCGTGAACTGACCCGAAAAAAGCAGCAATTGACCCAAGAGGAATGTATCGACCTATTAAAGGCCCAGCCCCGGGGCGTCCTCTCCCTGATCGGAGATGACGGCTACCCCTACGGCCTGCCCATGAATCATTTTTATGAGGATGGGGTGCTCTACTTCCACAGCGGCATGACCGGCCACAAGGTGGATGCCATCCGCGCCTGCAACAAAGCTTCCTTCTGTGTATACGATCAGGGCTTCCGCAAGCCGGGAGACTGGGCGCTGACCATCAAAAGCGTCATCGTCTTCGGCCGGATCCGCGTCATAGAAGACCCCGCCGAGGCCATCGGAATCACCCGCCGCCTCAGCCTGAAATTTACCAGCGATACCGAATATATAGAAAAGGAGATCCGCAGTGCCGGCGCCCGTACCCTTGTTTTTGCGCTGGAACCGGAGCATATCTGCGGAAAATTGGTCCATGAATCTTAAAACCTTTGAAAACCGGATCCTGAACACCGACATTCTCACCCTGCAGAACGCCGGGGAAGAGGAATTCTGCGCCCAATGCCGCCGGCTGGAGGAAGAGGGCTTTTGCAAAAGGGAATCCCGCCCCGGCTATGCCGCCTATCAAAAGGAGGGTACCGGCTGCTTTCTGGGCTACTATCCCGCCATCGGGGAGGTGCGGGTGGTCACAGAGCAAAACTGCCGCTACTTTGATTATACCGACACCTGCGGCGAAGCCGTCACCGTCCCCCAGATCACCCAGCTGCATTTAGAGGATTTCGGGATGTCCTATGCCGTCCGGCTTTCCGACGGCCGTTTCATCCTCATCGACGGCGGCTGCAGCTTCGAACCGGATGCAGAGCGGCTCTTCCGAGTGCTCCAAGAGGGCTCCCCCTTCGAAAAGCCGGTCATTGCCGCCTGGATCATGACCCACCCCCACAGTGACCATTTCCATTGCATCTTCCCCTTCATGGAGCTGCACGCCGAGGTAGTGACCATCGAAAAATTCCTTTTCCACTTCCCCGCCGCCGACGATACCGCCCACTACCCCAAAATGGCAGAGCGGGATGACCGCTTCGAGATGGACACCTCTAACACGGCGACGGTTCCTCAGTTTTTAAAGATCGTGGAGGAAAGCGGCGCCGCCGTTTACACCCCGCACGCCGGCCAGACCTATCAGATCGGCGATGCCGTCTGCGAGATCCTCTCCAGCCCAGACGATACCGTTCATTGCAGCAATAGCATCAACGCCGCCTCGCTGGTGATTCGGATGGAGCTGGGCGGGCAGGTTATCCTTTGGGCGGCCGATGCCAGTTTTGAAGCCGCCAGATTGCCGGAGCGTTACGGCCATCACCTGAAGGCCGACATCCTGCAGGTGCCCCACCACGGCTTTGGCTGCGGAAGTGCCGATGCCCAGATCGCCGGATTTGATCTGATCCGGCCCAAGATCTGCCTGCTGCCCGCAAGGGATTATGTGGCATATACCTTCTTCTCCGCCTTCAAGGAGGGCACCCGCCACCTGATGGCCGATCTGGACGTATCTGAATTCATTACCGGCGAGCATACCCGCACCCTCACCCTGCCCTACACCCCCAAGCCCTACGCTAAGGAGCAATCTCTGCGGCAGTACCATGAAGGTCAGGTAGGGGCCGGCGCCAAAAACTGGTATTTCACCGAACTTTCCACCGCCCGCAAAGAAGATTTTATCTTTACCGTCCTCAATCCGGTGGTCAGCAAGACCAACCTGACCATTGAGCTCTTTTTTGAGAAGGCACCCAAAGTCACCTTTATCAAAGCCTCCATCGCGCCCAACAGTATGAAGCGGCTTTGCATCATCGATCCGGAGCAGGTTGAGACCGAAACGGAATGCTTTAACCCCAACTCCCTGGAGACGGTGGGTGTTCCCGAAAACGCCCCCTTTGGGGTGCGGTTTATCAGCGATTCCCCGCTGGTGATCTCCCATAAGGATCACCCGGCGGCGTACCGGGGGTAATGCCATGACCCGCTGCGATCTGCACACCCATTCTGTTTATTCCGACGGCACCTACACCCCCGCCCAGCTGATAGAGGATGCCGAAGCCATGAGTTTAGCCGCCATAGCCCTGACCGACCACAACACCACCAAAGGACTGGCGAAGTTTTTAGCCGCCGCTGAAGGAAAAACGGTGACTACCGTACCGAGGGTGGAGCTTTCCACCTGCTATAACGGCAAACCGCTGCATATCATCGCCATGTTCCTGCCGAATGATCAATACGCCGCGGTGGAGAGCTACATGGCAGACGCCCTCCGCCGGGATGCAGAAAATATGAAAAAGCAGGTGGCGCTCCTGCAAAAGGCAGGCTACGCCATCGATTACCCCACCCTTCGGCAAAAGGCAAAGGTGATGGCCACCCCCGCTCACATCAAGCGGGAGCTTTGGGAGCAGGGCTATGCTCCCTCTATGAAGGAAGTCGACAGGATCCTGCGCAACGTTGGAAAGCCGGATTTTCCGGTGGAGTATCCGGACGCCATCGAGACCATCTACTCCGCCTACGATGAAAAAACCGCCGCAAAAGCGGCGGAAATTGCGAAAGAATTCGGGCTTTTGCCCAGCGGCGGCAGCGATTTTCACGGCGAAAACCGGCCGGAGATTCAGCTGGTGACCGGCCGAGGCGGAATGTCCATTCCGAAGTCCGTTTATGATGGATTACTTGGAGCGCATCATGAGTAAAACAAAGAGAAATTATATTTTTATTGATCTGCTGCGGGCCATTGCCGCCTTTTGCGTGATCGTAAACCACACCAATTCCGATATTTTTCTTACCAACGCCCCGCCCTCTCCCCGTTGGTTTTTATCGCTGGCCTATTTTTTCTTTTCCAAGATCGCGGTACCTGTGTTTATTATGATCACCGGGTACCTGATGCTGGATAAGCCCATCAGCTACCGCAAAACATTGTTTCGCGCCCTGCGGATCGGGGCGGTGATCCTGATTTTTTCGGTTCCTTATTATATTGTACAATGCTGCACCGGAAAGATCGTCGATGGCGGGATTCTGCACTTTTTGCAGACCGTCTTTTCTTCCAGAATTACCACCGCCTATTGGTATCTGTACCAATATCTCGGCATCCTCCTGATGCTTCCCTTCATTCAGAAAATGGCCGAAAATTTTACCCGGCGGGATTTTTATATCTTTTTTGCGATGGGCGGACTCCTCAATAGCGTCTGGCCCCTTCTGGTCCATTTCTTCCCGGCTTTAAGCTACAGCAAATTCTTCACTCTGCCGGGGATGAGCATCTATCTGATGCTGCTTCTTATAGGGCTGTATTTCAAGCGCTACCCGCCTCATTTCCCCCATATCCGTGCGGTTTATCTCTGCACCGTTTTCCTCGGTGTTCTGCTGAATGTGCTGCTGACCTGGCGGGAATTCATCGTGAAGAACGGAACCGGTTATCTATTCTACGATAAAAGAGAGCTGTTCCCCATCCTTCTGCCGAGCGTTGCTGTTTTCGGGCTTTGCTCCACCCTCTCCTTCAGGGAGCGGCCCGGCAGGCTTATCACCTTCCTTGGCAGCCTGACCTTCGGTATCTACCTGATGTCTGATCTGCTGATCGACCGCTTTAAGTTTTTGTATCAAAAGGCTGTGGCCGGTGGATTGCACCCCCTTTTAGCAGTAGTGCTTTTTGAACTCCTCGTATTTGCCGCCGGCGGTGCTGTCACCTGGCTCCTGAAAAAGATCCCCCTGCTCAAAAAATTGCTTTGATTACGAAAAATATGCCGAGGGCATCCACCTCTTCCAGGGCTGCCCCACGCTGGCTGCAACGCCCGGAGGGCGGCTTTATCTGAGCTGGTATGCCGGCGGCTGGCGGGAGCCCCATATGGACAACTACAATCTTTTGATCTACAGCGACGATCAGGGCAAGAGCTGGTCGGCGCCCCTCCTGATCATCCCCAGCAGTAATATGTGCAAAAACTGCCCAGCGGGCGGGTGCTGCTCATCCTCAACGACGATACTGCCCGTACCCATATTACCGTGCTGCTTTCGGAGGATGACGGCACCGCCCCCTCTCCTGAATTAATAAAATTCCTTGACATTTTTCGATAAAAAGCCTATAATTCCCAAGGAAAAAATCAAGGAGGAAAAAAATGAAGCCGGAGATCAAAAAGGCCTGGCAGATCGGTGTGATCAGCATCGTTTCCTATCTGGCCAACTATTACCTGCGGAATATGCTGGGGGTGCTGACCCCCGAGATGCTGTCGGAGGGGGTCACCACCAAGACCTTTGCCGGCCTGCTTTCCTCCACCTATATGCTGACCTATGCCATTGGCCAGCTCTTTAACGGGGTGTTGGGGGATATGGTGAATCCCAAGTACATGGTACTGATCGGGCTGGGCACTGCCGGCGCCGCCTCCATTGCCTTCCCCTTTGCGGCGCTTCCCGCCCTGCAGATCGCCTGCTTTGCCCTGATGGGCTACACCCTTTCTATGATGCGGGGGCCACTGGTTAAGATCATTTCAGAAAACACAGAGGCGGCTCATGCCCGCATCATCTGCGTATTTTTCTCCTTTGCCTCCTTTGCAGGGCCGCTCTGCGCCAGCCTTTTTGCCATTTTTTTCAGCTGGAACTGGGCATTTGTGGCCGCCGGAGCCGCTGCGATCCTGCTGGCTTTTGGAGCCTTTTTTGCCCTGACTGCCCTGGAAAAGAGAAAAATTATCCGTTTTTCCAGCGTAAAAAGCAAGGGTTTTGGCTCCTTTTTGAGGGTTTTTCGCATCGAAAAATTTGGTTTCTATATGCTGATCGCCTGCCTGGTGGAGATCTCGGCCATCGCCATCTACTTCTGGATCCCCACCTTCCTAACAGAGGAGTTGGGCTTTGAGGAGACCCTTGCCAACACCATCTATTCCGGCATTTCCACCGCCCGGGCCTTTGTGCCCTTTGCGGCGCTTTTCATCTTCCGGCTGATCAAGGAGCGGGATATTCTGATGATGCGGATCTCCTTTGCCCTTGCCACCCTTTTCTTCCTGCTGATGCTGCCGGCAAACCACCCCTGGCTGATCATCGGTCTGATGCTGATGGCGCTGCTCTGCATCAGCTGCAGCTCGGCCTTGCTCTGGAGCGTCTACATTCCTTCTTTAGGGAAGACGGGGCTGGTCTCCAGCGTCAACGGAATTCTGGATTGTGCCGGCTATGCGGCCGCCGCCCTGGCCAACTACATCTTCGCCCAGATCCTCACCAACATCAGCTGGAACGGGGTCATCCTGCTTTGGGGCGGAATCGCGTTGATCGGCGTGATTGGAACATTCTTTGTAAGAACCAAAAAGGATCAAGCTGTGATATGCACCTCCAAAAGTGTCTAACTTTTGGGGTGCATATCACAGCTTGATCCTTTTTTCATTATTCTAAGCCTAAGTTTTTCCGGGCCTCGGTAACGACTCTCTGGCGTTCCTTTTCCCAGAGACGGGCGGTGGCATCTCCCACGGCCACCCAATTCATTTCCGGATTATGGGAGCGGTAGAAATTACCATCGCAGCCGCGATAGCCCCAGAAGAAGATATTTCGGGCGCCGGCATCATAGATGGCCTCGGCCGCATAGACCGTATCCCGCTCGGTTCCCGCATGAAGCCCATAGGCCTTGACCCAAATATTATGATCCTTGCCTACCTTTTGGCAAGCCTCCATGTTTTTGAGCGCATTTTTATAAACATATTCATAAATATCGTGATCCTGCCAGAATTCCCGTTTCCCGCTCCAGCTCCAATAGGGATCGGAGCCGATATTATCCATATATTTCAGCTGACCCAACGCCTCAATATTCTCCAAGCTGATGCCATGATGGCCGCCCAGCATAACACAGACAGAGTTTTCCATTCCAAGGGAGTTGGAATAGGCGGTCACCTGATCGAAATAGTTGACCACGGTCCAGACCTGGAATTCCAAGGTCTCTGCATCCGGCTTAACGGGCATCTCCCGGTGGTACTTTGCTTCAAAAAGGGAGCGGCAAAGAGGGCAGGCGCAAGCAAATTTATTCTCCAGATTTGCCAGATGGGGCTCATCCCAGAATAGTTTTCTGCCGCCCGCCTCATAGACCTGATCGATCCACTCTTTCGTCCATTCTACAAAGGCGGGGCTGTTGAGGCAGACCCGGGGGGCATTGCGGGTGCCGTCCGAGAACATCCGGGCGGCTTCGGGGTGGTAGCTCAGAAAATGGCTGGGGTCGCCGGGGGAGCCCATCAGACCCCAGTTATCCACCCAGAGATCCAGGCCCAGATCGGTGGTGGCGGCAAAGATATCCTTCATCACATTGGGGCACCGCACCCAATCGTTATGGGAATACATATGGATCACCGTATTGAAACGGTGCTGCACAATATCCTCCAGATCCGCTCTTACAGTCTTGAAGGTACGGTTACTGTGATAGGCTACGCCGAGTTTTAAGGGTTGCATGGTTTTTCCTCCTGTTGACATTTTATTTTTTTATGTTTATAATTGAGCGAGGGGGTGTAGGCGTGGATCTCAATTATTTTTTTGTAGATAATCCATCCGGAGAATACCGCACCGATGAAGATCCCATCAGCGTAAACTGCAGCGGATTGGTGGATCGCACCGGAGACTTCCTCATTGCCAGCAAGGCAGGCCGATGTGACTACACCGTATACTACCTTTATGAAGGTGCGCTGACAGTTCAGCTGGGAAACGAGCCGGAGAAGACCCTGCAAAGCGGTGCGGTGCTGGCAGTACCCCCGGGGGTCCCCTTTTACTATCTACACCAAAAAGGGGAAGCCATCCGCTATTATTGGGTTCATTTTACCGGCAGCCATGCAGCAGAGCTATGGGATCAGTTTGGCCTGCCCCGGGAGGGGCTATGGCAGCCTCTATCTGTTTCGGAGCTGGCGCTGGTGGCCTTCCGGCGGCTGACAGAGGAGATGAAAAATCCCCCCGATGCCATCACCCGCCAATGTGCAGCAGCCGCCATGACCCTGATGCTGGCGGAGCTGGTACGGCTGATCAACGATACCCGCAGCTGCCGCCGGCTGGAGCGCTCCTTCAACTATCTGCAGGAGCATTTTACCGAGCCCATCGCCATCAGCACGCTGGCCGGGCTGGAACAGCTGGGGCCTTCCCGCTATCACCAGCTATTCCGGGCGCAGATCGGCTGCAGCCCCAATCAGTACATCACCCGGCTGCGGATGAGCCTGGCCAAAAAATTGCTGGCAGATTCCTCCGAGCCCATCAGCAGAGTGGCTGCGGCCTGCGGCTACGAGGATGAATTTTACTTCAGCCGGGTCTTTCGCCGAGAATGCGGCGTAAGCCCCAGTATCTATAGAAAACAATAGCAAAAGAAGCAATAAAAATCCATAGACATTTCTGGCAAAAAAATGGATTATCCTGCAATGATAAGGAGGTGCGCCGTATGCCCAGAGATCTTTTGCAGCAGGAAAAGCTGCTGCGGCTGCAGCAATTTTTTCTGCAGGAGACCGATGAACAGCACCGGGTGACCATGGAGCAGATCATCGGGCATTTAACCTCCATGGGGATCAAAGCCGAGCGCAAAAGCATCTATGAAAATATCGAGACCCTCAACCATTGCGGGATGGACATCCTAAAGGAAAAGCAGGGCGGCACCACCAGGTATTACGCCGCCTCCCGGGAATTTGAGACCGCCGAGCTGCGCCTTCTGGCAGATGCGGTGGCCTCCTCCCGTTTCATTACCGCCCGGAAATCCTCAGAGCTGCTGAAAAAACTCAGCGGGCTGGCCAGCCGCCATCAGGGGGCAGGGCTGCGGCGGCAGGTTTATGTGGCCAGCCGGATCAAAAACATGAATGAGACCGTTTTTTACCTCATCGACGATCTCAACCGGGCCATCAACGACGGTTCTTCCATTGAATTCTGCTACTGCGACTGGAGCTGGAACGGCACCGCCCTGAAAAAGGTGCCCCGCCATGAGGGGCAGCGATACCAAGTCTCCCCCTGGCAGCTTTTATGGCAGGATGAATTTTACTATCTGATCGCCTACGATCACGTTTCCTGCAGCATCCGCCACTACCGGGTAGACCGGATGGAGCGGATCGCCCTGACCGGGGAGCCCCGGCAGGGAGCCGAGGACTTTAAAGAGATTCGCATGGAGGACTACACCGCCCGGCTCTTCGGGATGTTCGGCGGCGAAACCGAGCGGGTGACCCTCTCCTTCCCGCCCCGGCTATTAGACGTGATGATCGACCGGTTCGGCAAGGGGCTGCGGCTGGCGCCAGGCAAAAACGGGGCATTACTGGTCACCGCCGAGGTGATCCCCAGCCTGCCCTTTTACGGCTGGCTCTTTTCCTTGGGAAGCGAAGTGACCTTAGAGGCCCCCGCCCATCTGAAGGAAGCCTATATAACAGCATTAAAAAAACAATTAGAGACGGAGAATGAAAATGGTTAAGCACATGATCATCTGGAAGATGAGCGACGCCATCGAAAACAAAACGGTGGCCAAGGCCGCCATCAAGGAGGCCCTGGAGGGGCTGGTGGGAGTAGTTCCCGGCCTTTTGGAGATGAAGATCCTCACCGAGGGCTTTGATTGCTCCGCGGGGGACATTATGATGGATTCCACCCTGGAAAGCAAGGAGGCGCTGGACGCCTATCAGGCACACCCCGCCCATCAGGCGGTGGCCAACAGTATTGTTCGTCCCGCTGTCTGTCAGCGATTATCTTTTGATTATGAAGTATAAAACAAATGGCTGATGCAAAAGCATCAGCCATTTGTTTTTATTTTCTGTAATCTACATACTTCCAGTTCTTGATCAGATACTCTGCGCCGGAGACAACGGTGAGCAGGGTAGCGATATAGATCATCACCGTACCGACCACAGCGGTGGTCTGGGGGGTACTGCCGGTGAGCAGAGGAATATTCCAGCCATACTCGATCCCGCCCAGCAGCACCGGCTCCACCATCAGCAGCAGGGTGGCGATCATCTGGGTGACGGTCTTAGCCTTTCCGGACCATCCTGCGGCGATGACCTTTCCACCGGAGGCGGCCACCAGCCGGATGGAGGTGACCATCAGTTCCCGGGCAATGATGATCACGGTGATCACCGGGTGGATCAGGCCCAGATGCTGTAGCAGCACCAAAGCGGTGATGACCAGCATTTTATCTGCCAGGGGATCCAGAAATTTGCCGAAATCGGTCACCTGGTTATATTTTCTTGCCAAATTGCCGTCGATGGCATCGGTGGCAGAGGCCACCGCATAGATAGCCGCAGCAACCAACGGTCCCACCGGATAGGGAACCGCCAGCAAAACGATCAAAAATGCAGGGATCATGATCACCCGCAGCAGGGTCAATTTATTGGGTAAATTCATTCTTCGATCCTCCCGATCAAATCAAAATCCATGGTATCCTCCACCGTTACCTTCACAAAGGTGCCGGGCAACACGCTGCTCCCGCCGGTGAAGAAGATCTTCCCGTCGATATCCGGAGCCTCCATATAGCTTCTGCCATACCAGCACTCGCCGAACCGATCGAAGCCCTCCACCAGAACAGAGAGGGTCTTGCCCACCAGCGCCTGCTGCTTTTTTTCCACCACATCTGCCTGGATGGTCTCGATCACATCTCGGCGGCGTTCCTTGACCTCCTCGGGGATCTGATCAGGCATCTCATAGGCGGGGGTGCCCTCCTCCCGGGAGTAGCAGAATACTCCTAATTTTTCAAATTCCGCAGCCCGCACAAAATTGCAGAGCTCCTCGAATTCCTCCTCCGTTTCGCCGGGGAAGCCCACGATCAGGGTGGTGCGCAACACCACACCGGGAATTTTACTGCGCAGGGTATTGACCGTATTCAGCAAACTTTCTGCATTGCCGGGGCGGTTCATCCGCTTCAGCACAGAGCCAACAGCGTGCTGAATGGGCATCTCGATATAGGGGATCAGTTTTTCCTCGGCGGCAAAAAGCGCCACCAGCTCCTCGGTGATCTTATCCGGATAGAGGTAGAGAAGCCGCAGCCACTCCAGCCCCTCAATCTTCAAAATCTCCCGGATCAGCGCCGGCAATCTGCGCTCGCCGTAAAGATCGATGCCGTAATTGGTAGTATCCTGCGCAATGAGGATCAATTCCTTGCAGCCGCCTGCGATCAACCCCTTTGCTTCCTCCACAATATTTTCCACCGTCCGGCTGCGATAGCGGCCCCGGATGGCAGGGATGCAGCAATAGGTACAGCAGTTATTGCAGCCATCGGCAATCTTGAGGTACGCCGTTTCCCGGGGAGTAGTGAGCACTCGCTCCCCCTCCAGCTGGAGCTCTTCGGTATCGCCGTACCACTCCACCCGATTGCCGGCCAGCACCTGCTCAATGGCCTCGACGATCTTCTGGAAGGAGCCCACGCCCAAAAAGCCATCCACCTCGGGGATCTCGGCGGCGATCTCCTCCCGGTACCGCTGCACCAAGCAACCGGTCACAAGGATCTTTTTCACCCTGCCCTCCGCCTTCAGCTGCGCCACCTCGAAGATGGTCTCGATAGCCTCCTGCTTGGCGCTTTCAATGAAGCCGCAGGTATTGATGACCGCCACATCCGTCTGATCCAGATCGGTGACCAGATTGTAGCCCTTTGCCCGGGCGAGAGCGATCATTTTTTCGGTATTTACGGTGTTTTTTTCACACCCCAGTCCGATAAAACCAACATTAATCATCGTAGTCGTTTATTACACTCCGTATATCATCAAAATCAAAGCCCAGCCGCATGAGACCTTGGGTCACCCGCTGCAGCTCCTTGCGATCGGTAAGATCAAAATTGCGATATTTGGTTTCCATATAATACCGCACCGAATCGGTAAAATCCGTCTCCAGCTCCCCCACCGCCTCTTTGGCAAGCTCCGAGGAAATCCCCCGCTGAAGCAGCTCCGGCAGGATACGCCGGGGTCCCCAGCGCTTGGACTCGGCAAAGCGCACCGCCAAGCGATGCGCCAACCGTTCGTCGTTTAAAAACCCTTGCTCCTCCATCAGGGCGCAGGCGGCCTCTGCCACCGGCGGCTCGATGCCGAAGCGGGTCAGCTTTTCATACAGTTTTTTACGGCTCAGATCGCCGTAGCCCAGATATTGATAGGCCTTTTCCTTGGCGGGGATCAGCTGAGCCGCCAATGTGAGGGCCTCCACCTCTTCCTCGCCGAAGGGATCCCCCACCCCCAGTTCCTGCTGCAGCAGCAACTCCAGGGGAAGGGTCATGTAAAATTCCCCATCCACAAAAACATCCCGTTTGGCAGGCTCCTGCCCATTGGGAAGGATGGCGGTGATCACCGGCTTATTCGAAGTCATCCGCAGATACGTCTAAAGAAACAGCGGGCGCCACCGGGGTCTCGGGAGCTTCCTCGGCAGCGGGGGCTGCGGGGGCAGCAGCGGTCTTTTTAGGCTTGGAGACCTTACTTTCCATCTCCCGGAGCTTATCGAAATTATCCCGGATATTCTTTTCCAGATCGGCGGCCACATCCAGATTGTCCCGCAGGTACTGCTTCGCATTATCACGGCCCTGGCCGATACGAGTATCCTGATAAGAGAACCAGGCGCCGCTCTTCTTCACCAGCTTCAGCTTTTCGCCCAGATCCAGCAGCTCGCCCTCCTTGGAGATGCCTTCGCCATACATAATATCAAAGACTGCGGTCTTAAAGGGGGGCGCCACCTTATTCTTCACGATCTTGCACTTGGTGGCATTACCCACCATCTCGCCGCCCACCTTCAGGGTCTCGGTGCGGCGGACATCGATCCGGACAGAGGAATAGAACTTCAGCGCACGGCCGCCGGTGGTGGTCTCGCTGCTACCGTAGAATACGCCTACCTTATCCCGGAGCTGGTTGATAAAAATGGCAACGCAGTTGGTCTTGGCCAGCACGCCGGTCAGCTTCCGGAGCGCCTGGCTCATCAGGCGGGCCTGGAGACCCACATGGGCATCGCCCATCTCACCCTCGATCTCGGTGCGGGGCACCAGGGCGGCCACAGAGTCTACCACCACCAGGTCAATGGCACCCGAACGCACCAGCTGCTCGGTGATCTCCAGGGCCTGCTCGCCGTAATCCGGCTGGGAGACCAGCAGATTGTCCACATCCACGCCCAGAGCAGCGGCATACACCGGATCCAGGGCGTGCTCGGCATCAATGAAGGCCACCGTACCGCCCGCCTTCTGGGCTTCGGCAGCAACGTGCAGCGCAACGGTGGTCTTACCGGAGGATTCCGGCCCGTAGATCTCAATGATACGGCCCTTGGGAACACCGCCGATCCCCAGCGCCAGATCCAAAGAGAGGGATCCGGTGGGGATCACGCCCACGTTCATATGTGTATTATCGCCCAGCTTCATCACCGCTCCGGCACCGAACTGCTTTTCGATCTGCTCCAGAGCTTTGGCTAATGCGTCCTTCTTATCTGCCATTTTTATCTCTCCTTTTAAAGATGATACTATATAGAAACATTATATAATATATCCCGCAATAAATCAAGAAAAAATGTGCGGTGTTTTAAACCGCACATTTTTATAGGGAAAGTTTTTGCAGCAAAAAAACTGCATCGGAGATGGAGAGGGTGCCGTTCAGGTCCTGATCCAGGTTCGCAGCGGCGATGCCGCAATCGATGCCGATGAGGGTGCGCAGGATGAGCACCACCTCGGTGAGCTCCTCGGTATAGACAGCGCCGACCCGCATTCCGTCCGGCGTCACCGGCGAGGGGGTCGCATCGAAGAATTCATAGTGCCGCAGGGTGAGGGGGGAAACGCCGTTCTGGGGCTCCCCGATGATCTTAAAGGTCACGGAGAAAAGTTCCATATCTCCTTCCAGCACCTTGGACGCATCTGCAGCCAAGGCGCAGATCGCCGGGGTATTCTGATAGGAGGCATTGATATTCACGATACTCAGTCCGCCGGCGCCGATATTTTTTCCTTCCACCGGCTTCAGCACTGCGGTGTCATAGGTAAAATACACCCGATAGGAGGCGCAGACCGGGGCATTTTTCACCGAGCCGATCACCGTCACCGTATCTCCCACCTGCCCCACAGCGCTGCTGATGGAGAAGGAAAAGGGGGCTTCCTCGGCGATGGCGGTGGGGATCAGCAAAATTAAAATCAGAAAAAAACAAATAAAACGCTTCATTTTACAAGCCTTTCAATTAATTTTTAAATATATTATGACATAAAATAGCCGGAATGGCAAGGTTTTTACTTGTTTTTTGCAGAAAACTGTGCTATCCTTTTTCCGGAGACAACTTTGGCAAAGAGGAAGCGGGGTGAAAATCCCCCACGATCCCGTCACCGTGATCAGCTTGGCTGAAAGCCGGAATATCGATGCCAAAGGCTGGGGCAGCCGCCACGATGGATGGCCGTTTTTGCTCATTTCCTCTGCGGCAGACAGCGGAAAGGGCAGAAATGGGTGCTGCTTACAGCGGTTTTCAAAAAAATAAATAAGGAGAAAAAACCATGAAGAAACAAAAATGGCCAATTATTATTGGCGCCATTGTTCTGGTAGCACTGATCGTCGGTGCGGTGTTTCTTTGGAAGGGCCTTTCTGCCAAGCCCAACGAAGGAAGCAAAGCATTGACATTCGAGGTGGTCCTGCAGGACGGCTCCTCCAAGGAGCACAAGCTGACCACCGATGCGGAATATCTGGCCAACGCTCTGGTGGAGGCTGGGCTGGTGGAATACGCCGAGGACGGGATGTATAACACCATCGACGGCGTAACCGCCGATTGGAGCAAGGATGAATCCTGGTGGTGCATCAGCAAGGACGGCGAAGCTCTGAGCGTGGGGATGAACCAGCAGGTGATTGCCGACGGGGAGCACTATGAAGCGACCTACACCATCGGCTTTTAAGCTCCGGGAGCTGACGGCCCTGGCGGTATTTGCCGCCCTGATGATTGCGCTGCAGGTGGCGCTGGCCGGCCTGCCAAACATCGAACTGGTAACACTTCTGATCATTCTGGCCACCCTGCATTTCGGTCCCAAGGCGTTGCTTTCGGTGGCAGTCTTTGTACTGGTGGAGGGATTGATCTACGGATTTCACCTGTGGTGGATCAACTATTTGTATGTTTGGCCAATTTTAGTACTGATAGTATTAGCCCTAAAACGATGGAGCCACCCCATTTTATGGGCCATCGTGGCCGGGATCTATGGGCTGGCCTTCGGCACCCTCTGCTCTATCCCCTATTTTATTACCGGCGGATGGGGAGCAGGGATCGGGTATATCGTGAGCGGAATTCCCTTCGATATCCCCCATTGCATCGGCAATACGGCCTCGGTGCTGCTGCTCTTTTATCCATTGGATCATGTGTTGAAAAAGGTTCTTTAGTAAAAATGGCTCTGTGCAAAAGCACAGGGCCATTTTTCTATTGACTTTTCTCCTTACAGGTGTTAGAATACAAATGTAACATTAAATTACATTTGTATTTCTAAAAGCCTTGCGGCGGTCTCATCGATGATGAGGGTATCCACGCATCCGGAGCGGAGCACCGCCTGAACAGCAGCCGCTTTGGAGGCTCCGGCCGCCACCGCCACCACATTATCGATGGCCTTCAGGTAATCCATATCGGCGGCCAGGATCCGGCTCTGAAGGGGATTGGAATCCCAGCTGCCATCCGGCCGCACCAGGTTGGTGGCAATATCCCCCACAAACCCTTGCGCCTGCAACTGGGGCAGCTCCTCCTTGGTGACCACCTCCCGGCTGTAAACAGAGGTCTTTTCGGTGAGGGTGCCGATGCCCAGCACCGCAATATTACATTCCCGCATAAAATCGAAGGATTGGCGGATATGCTTTTCCTGCATCAGCCATTCCTTGGTTTCGGGATGCTCCACGATCAGGGGGGCATACAGCATCAGGCTGGGGCAATCCAGCTTATTGGCGAAGCTGCGGGCGATCTCATCGGTCTTGCTGATCGTTTTGCTCATATTCAGTGCTCCCAGCAGGGACACCACCCGGCAATCGCTTTTATGGGAAAACTCCATCTGATCGGCGATGAGGTTCAGGGTCCTGCCCCAGGAAACGCCAATGGTATCGCCGTTTTTCAGGGTATCCTCCAGGTATTGGGCCGCTACATTGGCCACCTTATAGACGGCGGTTTCCGGCTCGCCGTAGTCGCTGACCACCAGGCACTCCCGCAGATGATACTGCTCCTCCAGGGCGGTCTCCAGCTTTACATGATCCTGCTCAAAGCCCCGCACGGTGATATGCACGATATCCTGATCCCTGAGGACATTGATCATCTGGTTGACCTTCTGGCGGGTAAAGCCCAGCCGCTTGGCGATCTCATCCTGAGTAAAACCCAGAACATAATACCAATATGCAATTTTTGTATATAAATTCCGTTTCATTCTTATATAGTAGCATCTGAACGATGTTTTTGTCAAATAATTTTTACAGAAAGAGGAAGCACCCATGGATCTCAGCCGAATCGAGGCCTTAAAAGAAAAGGTTTTTGCCCAAAGCAACACCCATTGCTTCATCGAGCGGGAGCGGTACCTTGCCGCCTTCTCCCCGGAGGAGGATAAACCCTTTGATTATTACCCCAAAATGCTGGCGGGGATGCTGGACTATGTTTCCACCCCGGTGGAGCCGGAGGATCATTTTGCCGGCCGTGTGGTGGAAGGGCCGCCGGAGGGGAATGCCCCCAACCGGATCTTTTATGCCAAAGGGCATCTGACCCCCGATTACCCCCGCCTGCTGCAATACGGTTACCGTGGAATCTTAGAAAAAATCAAAGAAAATGCCGCAAAAATCGGCACCAAAGAGGCCGAAAACTATGCCAAAAATGCGGAAATTTGCATTAATGCCATCCGCCGCTTTGCCCTGCGGTACGCAGAGGCGGCTAAGCAGGCCGGCAAGGAGCGGATCGCCGAGGCCCTTTCAAGGGTGCCCTTTGAGCCGGCGTATGATCTTTTTTCAGCGCTGCAGAGCGTATGGTTCATGCACATGATCGCCAGTTGCTATGTGGGCTATCGAGACTACGGCTTCGGCTATATGGATGAATACTTATACCCCTATTATTTAATTGAGAAAGAAAAAAGCACCCCCGATGAGATCCGGGAGATGCTGGCCGGCTTTTTTATCAAGCCCAACGAGATCTGCGGCCGGGGTACCCACAACTACAAGCAAAAGCCGGTGCTCTGCCAGGCCTCCAAGCAGTATGTTCTGCTGGACGGCGGCCGCGCCAACGAACTGACCGAGCTGATGCTGGAGGCCGCCGAGATCAATTCCATGGCGCAGCCGGAGATCACCGTTATTCTTGCCCAAAATGCCCCCGATGCATTTAAGAAGAAGGTCTTTTCCGCCATGGCGGCCATGACCGATAAGCTGCAGATCTATAATTATGACCTGCTCCGGGGCTTTCTGCAGAGCAAAGGGCTGCCCCGGGAGATCGTGGATCACCCGGCCTTCACCGCCTGCTGCACCGGAGACATTTACCTACATTCCTGCCGGGAGGAATTTTACCTCCCCACGGTGCAGACCTTCTGCAAGGTGCTTTTTGAAGGGAAATTTTCCTCGAAAGAAGCCCTTTTAGCAGCCTACTCCACCGCCATCACCCAAGAGGCGGAGGCCTACATTGTAGAAAGCCGGGATCCCGGCTCGGACTGGGCCCGGATGGCTTATGTTCTGGACAGCCTGCTGCTCAGTAGCTGCAACGAGCGGTGCCAATACGCCCCCTACGGGCTGAAATACCGGGGCAAAAACATCTTTCTGCCGGGGCTGGCTACTTTGGGGGATTCCCTTTGCGCTCTGGATACCCTGGTCTTTCAGGGGGAGATGGACTATAGCGAATTTATCGAGATCCTGAAAAAGGATTTTGAGGGAAATGAGTTGTTTTCGTCAAGGCTTGCCGCCCTGCCCAAATTCGGCAACGATCTTGCCGCCGACCGCTACACCGCCGAGATGGCAGACCTGCTGGTCACAGCGGTGGAAAATGCCGCCCACCGGCCGGAAGAGATCCTGCTGCCCTCCTTCTACTCCCTTCAGCGAGATAACGAATGGGCATCGGAGATCCCTGCCACTCCCGACGGCCGCCGGGCCGGTACCCCCATTTCCGAAAATCAATCCCCGGTCTACGGCGCTGATCAGCAAGGCATCACCGCCCTGCTGAACAGCCTGGCCAAGATGCCCTTTGGCAGAACGGCCGCCGGCGGCCTGAACCTGACCTTCTCTGCCGCCATCAAGCCGGAAATCCTGCGGGCGCTGGCAGAGACCTACTTTCAAAAGGGCGGCCTGCACATGGGCATTACCGTATTGGATCATGCCACCCTCCGGGAAGCCATGGCGCACCCGGAAAAGTACCGTTCCCTTACGGTGCGGCTCTATGGCTTCAGCGAATACTTTATCGCCCTGCCCGAATGGCAGCAGCAGGCGGTTTTGAACAGGACGGTGTATTAAAATGAAAAAAGCGCAACCCATCTGGATCAAGGGGCTGGAGCGGAGGATGAACACCAACGCCCTGTTCCGCACCGAGGTGCCCGCCGGTGCCACCCTGCATCTGGCAGGCACCGCCTTTTACCGGGTCTATCTGAACAGCAGCTTCATTGCCGCAGGCCCCGCCCGCACCGCAAAGGGCTACCTGCGGAAAGATCTTCTTCCTTTGCCGGAGGCGGGAGAGCTGCTGATCGAAGCCTGCGGATACTATTGCAAAAGCGTCAGCACAACCAAACAGCCCTCCTGCATTTTAGCGGAGGTGGAGCAAAAGGGCGAGATCATAGCCTATACCGGGCGGGATTTTACCGCTGCTATCGGTCAGCGTCTGCAAAAGACTGAGCGGTACTCCATCCAGCGGCACTTCACCGAGGTGTGGGATCACCGCTCCCCCGCTCAGCCGGCAGAAATTACAGTTCTATCAGAGCGATTCACATTACTGGATCGGCGAGCGCCCTACCCCCGTTACGATGTGGTTTCTCTGCCTGCCGCCCTTTGGCGGGGCAGATTTGCCTTCGATGCGGAGCGGCCCTACCGTGCCACCCGCTGGACCTATAATGTGATCCCCGAGAATTGGGGTGTTTTCCCCGAAACAGAGATCAGCCATTTCCCCTACCGCTGGATCCAGCGGCAGGCACAGCACATCACCCAAAGAGTTGCCGCCCTGCCCCTGACCCTGCAGGAGGGAGAGTATGCAGTCTTTGATTTTGGGCAGATCGAGGCGGGATTCCTGACAGCCGCTTTAGCAGTGCAGGAGGAAGCAGACCTGGTGATCGGCTTCAGCGAATACTTCGAAGGCCAGGAGTTCCGCTACGCCGGGCTGAGCGGTCACCATGTGGTGGAATACCTGCTGGCGCCGGGGGAAAAAGAGCTGCAGACCTTCGAGCCCTACACCTGCCGCTTTGCCATGGTAGCGGTCAAAAAAGGTAGCCTGACCCTCCGGGGCTTTGGCTGCCGCAGATATGAATTTCCTCTGCCGTCCCTTCCTGAGCTGGGAGAAAACGAGGCGCAAAAGCGGATCTGCCGGGCAGCGGTGCGCACCTTTGCCCACAATGCGGTGGATCTCTACACCGATTGCCCCTCCCGGGAGCGGGGCGGCTGGCTCTGCGATTCCTACTTTACCGCCCGTACCGAATACGCCCTCACCGGGCAGACCCTTGTAGAAGATGCCTTTTTGGAAAACTACCGCCTCTTTAAAAACGAAGGTGCCCTCCCCGAAGGGATGCTGCCCGATGCCTATCCTGCCGATGTACGCCCCATCAACTATTTTATTCCTCAATGGGCGATGTGGTACATTTTAGAGGTGGAGGAATACATCTTAAAGCGAGACCGTGCCGAAAAGGTCGATGCCTTCCGCCCCAGCATCTATGCACTGCTGGATTTTTACCGCCGTTATGAGAATGCAGACGGCCTGTTGGAAAGCCTGCCCGGCTGGAATTTTGTGGAATGGAGCGAGGCTAACAACTGGACGCAGGATGTGAACTACCCCACCAACTTTCTCTACGCCCGGGTGCTGGAGGCCATCTATAACCTCTACGGAGACGAGGAATGCAAGGCCCGTGCCGCCGAGATACGCAAGACGGCCGTTGCCCAATCCTTCAACGGGCGGTACTTCATGGATCACGCCATCCGGGATGAGACGGGGATCCTACAGCTGCAGGAACACAGCTCCGAAGCAGGGCAATACTATGCGGTTCTCTTCGGCGGCATCGATATCCAAACCCCCAAATTTTCCTATTTGAAAGATCTGATCCTGAATGTCTTTACCCCCGAGCGGGATACGATGCCGGAGATCTTCCCCGTGAATGCGTTTATCGGCGCCTATCTGCGGATGGATGCGCTGCTGAAGATGGGGGAACACGGCACGGTCCTCAAGGATATCGAGGGCTTTTTCGGCCACATGGGTCAGCTGACCGGCACCCTTTGGGAGTACCGGGAGTTCAAGGGCAGCTTCGACCACGGCTTTGCCTCATATGTCTACACAGTAATTAAAAAATCATTATATAAGGAGTAAAAACCATGAAAATTCTTGCTATCAGCGATCATTTTGTTCGCACCGAGCACTACAAGGAGTGCTTTGCCAAGTACCCCGAGTATGAGCTCCAGACAGTATTCTTCGGCACCGAGGACCGCTTTGAGATGCGGGATATCTTCCATAAGATCGAGCGCAACGGCCCCGAGGCCTGGCCGGTTCCCCAGGAGGTTTACGACCTCATCGAGGATGCGGATGTGCTGATGACCCACATCTGCCCGGTTCCCGCCGATCTGATCGCCAAGGGCAAAAAGCTCCGTGCTGTGCTCACCAACCGGGGCGGTCTGGAAAATATTGCGGTGGATGCCATCACCGCCCGCAACATCCCCCTGCTCAACAACCCCGCTCACAACGCCAACGGTGTTTCCGAGCTGGCGGTAGGGCTGATGGTCAGCCTCACTCGCAATGTGATCCCCTCCCATATGGGGCTGAAGGCCGGCCAATGGCGGGAAAACTTCCGCAACACCGGCAACATCTGGGAGCTGAAGGGCAAGACCGTCGGCATTGTGGGATTTGGCAACATCGGCCATATCGTGGCCGAAAAGCTGAATGTTTTCGGCTGCAAGATCTTAGTGAATGATATCAAGATCGATCCCGAGGATGAGATGCTGCAGCGGCTGCCCATCCAGGTGGTGGATCTGCCCACCCTGATGAAGGAATCCGATGTGGTCACCCTCCACGCCCGCAATGAGAACATCATTCTGAACGCCGAGATGCTGAGCCTGATGAAGCCCTCTGCCTTCTTTATCAACACCGCCCGGGCCCACATGGTGGACTACGATGCCCTGGCCGCCCTCCTGAAAGCAGATAAGCTGATGGGCGCTGCCTTAGAGGTGCACCCGGTGGAGCCCCTGCCCGAGGATTATCCCTTCCTCTTTATGGATAACGTTATTCTCACCACCCACCGGGGCGGCGATACCATCAATGCCTACAGCGACAGCCCCGAGATGCTGGTAACCGACTATGCCCGCTACAGAAACGGGCAGAAGCCCCGCTTCTTTGTGAACCCCGAGGTGGGCTATGGCCGATAAATTACGTGCCAACAACCCCCGGCTGGACGGCCATCGCATACTGCTGGGCTGCCACCGGGGGGATCGGGCCCACTTTCCCGAAAACACCATGCCTGCCTTCCGGGCGGCAGTGGAGCTGGGGCTGGACGCCATTGAGACCGACGTACGGATGACCAAGGACGGTCACCTCGTCCTCATCCACGACCGAGATGTGGAGCGCACCACCAACGGCAAAGGTCTGGTGGACGAGATGACCCTCGCTGAGATCAAAGCCCTGGATGCCGGCTTCTGGAAGGGGAAGGAATTCAAGGGGGTACAGATCCCCACTGTGGAGGAGTTTTTGGAGCTGGTCAGCCCCACCCATACGGTCATCAATTGGGAGCTGAAGGAATACCCCATGGACTTCGGCCGGGAGCGTGCCTTTGCCACCATCGATAAGCTGGCGTCGCTGCTGGATCAATACGGGATGGCGGAAAAGAGCATCATGAACTCCTTTTCGGAGCAGAATTTAGAGTATTGCGCCGAAAAATGGCCGGGTAAGTTTGTGCTTCACGGCTATTTGGACTACATTCGCCCCAAGGACCACGCCGCACGGCCCCAGGAATCCTTTCTGGATTGGGCGGCCATCTGGCGCAAGGACGAAGAGCAGCCCGCAGGCTTTGCCGAAGATTACGCCTATGCCGCAGAGCAGGAGATCCTCCCCTGCATTCTGGTGCCGGATACGGAGGAAATGTATCAAAAAGCCCTTGACCTCGGCTGCCGGATGTTTACCAGCGACGATCCCGCCGCTGCACAATCTATTCTGAGACGCCTCGGCGCCATATAAGACGACCCCCGCCTGCATTGCAGGCGGGGGTCACTTTTTAATAAGCTATATTCGGGCGTTCGGAGAGTTCTTTTTCTGTATACAAGCCGCTGCAATCGGCCTCCATCCGATTGCCGTCCTTTTTACAATATGAAAGATCCCCGGTCACCTTATCTCCCAGGTTAAAATAATTCGAACTGGTGTTGAGTTTGATCTTGATCTCTGGGGAGTCGGACAACGAAGCCAGAATACAATCGTCATACTGAGCGGTAATCACCATATAGGTTCCTTCCTGCAGATCATATTCAACAGCAGAGGTTGAAAGGTAATTGCCGGGATAGGCCAGTTCCTGCGCCAGGGCAAGAGCGTCCGGAGTCAGGCGGTAGCAGCCTTCCTCCCCCATCAGCAGCTGCTCCTCCACCGAAAGACGGTAGGTGCAGATCCGCCGGTTTTCTCCGGGGGCCTCCATCAGAGTAAAGGTATAGTCTGCCTCCGCCTCGGTCTTTTCATCCGGAGCCGCCTTTTGCACGATCTCCTCCCAGAACAGCTGGGCATATTCGGCGTTTAACACCCCATTTGATGCCCCTTCAACATTTAACTGTTCCGGCCGGAACGCCCTTGCAGAGCATCCGGTGAACAGTATTGAAAGTAATATCAGGATACAACTGATAATTGCACTGGTTGTGGTATTGTTTTTTTTATTATTTTTTTGGATAAAGCGCCCACATTTCACGTATAATCTGGCTCCCATCTGTGTTATCAGTTTCAAAATAAGTCAACATATCCCAGCACACATAGCATTTTCCTCTTTGTGGATGTCCATCATATAATTTTGCGAATGAATATATCTCATAATTATTATCTCTCCATCCGCTTACAGAATTATAACCAAACGCTACAGTTAAGTGAGAAGTATATGTAAAAGTGTTACTTTCAGCACTAAGTCCTAATATAACCGGGATACCCGCATCAATCTTACTAGTCAAAAAATCCCAGTCTGCATATTGTCCGGATTTTTTCTCTACTTTTCCAGATTTGAAATATTGCTCCCGCTTACTCCAGATCCATTATAAGTATTATTAAAGTATCCTAAAGATACTGCTTTATTTAGTACGGCATCAAACGTTTTTTCATATGTAGAAGGATAATTTAAACTATATTTTGATTTGAGATACCTCATTATATTCGATATCTGTGTTATCGCACAATGGCCACCATTATCTACTTTTGTTCCTGTAGATAATACATACGGATTACTCTGTGTAACTGTAAACATCAAATTAAATGCACCAGCATTATCCATTGCCGATTCTATCGTTCCATACTCACCGCCTGTTACCGATGTATAACCTAAGCTTTCCAAATATGTTACCGGATGCTGAGTAAAGACTTTTCGGTCCGTCAATGGATCAATTGTTCTGGAAACCAATTGTAATAGTTCACGATTTTCCTGTAAATCTCCTTCATAAACTGTACCATCAACTTTTTCTTCTAACACTTCATTATACAGATCATAAAATGTAGCCTCTTTTTCATTAACAAAAAAGACCTCATAGGGATTATAATAGATTGTAATCATTCCGTTAAGTGCATTAGAGTAATAGATAAACTGCTCACCCGGACACAACTCTGGACATTGAATATAATTTAAATCGGCGCCTACAACAACGTATCCTTTTGCTGTTTTCTGATAGAAAAAATCGACACTGTAATATGTAACGTTTCCTTTGTCATCATAAAGAGGAGTAGCAATATATTCATCAATTTCAATCACGTTATCGCCGTCGGCATTAAGGCAATAATAAAAAATTGCAAGATCAGCAGCTTGTTTAGGGGTAATTGTTGTTTTCGGTGTTGCAGCAAAGGTTCCAGATTGCAGAAGCAAAACCAGAATAGCGGTAAACGCAATTACTCGTATACGTTTCATTAAAGTTTTCATCTTTTTTATAGTTATTGTAAATTTTCAGACAACATAAACAGGCCTAAAAATCTGTCTTTGTATATGCATCATAATAGACAGTTCATTCATGAACCATTGGACTCAACCCTTTCCTTGATCTTACATTTTCAGTATAACAGTATAAATATATTTTGTCAACATATATTTACACTAAAAGTATTTACAAAAATTATAATTACAGTTATAATATGCTTAAGATAGGAAATGGGGGTGGGTGGTTGAGTCAAAATCAGGAAAATTTTAAACGTGGCTGCACAGAGATCCTCGCCCTGCATTTACTTTGCGAGGAGGATCTTTACGGCTACCAGATCACGCAGCTGTTCAATGAAAAAAGCGGCGGGCGGTTCACCATGCTGGAAGGAACCCTTTACCTGATCCTTTATAAGCTGGTGGATGCAGGATATCTTTCTACCTATTCAAAGCTGGTGGGGAAAAAAAGAACCAGAAAATACTATCACATTGAACCGGCAGGAAGGGAATATCTGCAACGAATTCTCATGGAGTACGACGAGATCAGCAAGGGAATTGCGCTGATCCTTGGCAGAGAGGAAAACAATGATGCATAATTTAGATAAGGAAATTCGGCAATTTCTTTTACAGATCAAGAAAAATCTGGTTTGCCCCCGACGGCAAAAAAAGGAGATCATCCGGGATATCAGCAACAGTATCTACGACTATACAGAGGAGCACGCTGTAACGGATATCCGGGAGATCTACGATCATTTCGGAGATCCCAAGGAAATTGCCCGGCAGCTTCTTTCAGAGGCAGAGCCGCAAACTGTCCGAAAGGCCATTGACATTCGCAAGGCGGTGATCGTAGCGGTGATCATCACTCTTGCCATGCTGGCCACCACATTGATCATCGAACTGATCGATGCACATGATGAGCACAGAGGAAATGTATACATAGAAGGCCCTATTGAAGTGACCGAGGAATAACGCAAGGGAAGTTGCCATGAAAAAAATCAGCATTTTATTAGTAACAGTTTTATGCACAGTTCTCTGTTGCCTTCCTGCTTCGGCAGTATGCCCGGCAGAACCGGCGGAGGTTATTTATTTTGAGGATGGCTCCTATCTGGAGATCGGCGCAGTAACAGAAGGCCCGGCAACGAGAGCCACCAACACCAAAAGCGGGCAAAAAAGTATTGTTTACCGTAGTGAAAGCGGTAGAGAAATTTGGCAAGCAACGTTGAGCGCCACCTTTACCTATACCGGCAGCTCGGCCACCTGCACCGTAGCCAGCATTACGACCTCTATCACTGATTCCAATTGGAAAATCACAGAAAAAACAGCTACCAAGAGCGGCAATAAAGCCATCGGTGATATCACCGCCAAGCGGTACTTCCTTGGCATTGCCACCAAAACAGTGGAACAATCGGTCACCATCACCTGCAGTGCCGCAGGTGTACTCTCCTGAAAGAAATATATCCCCGCCTGCAAATACAGGCGGGGATTTTTTACGAAAATGTTTCGTAACCGTTTTTATTGACATCATCATTTTCTATGTTAGAATAATCTCAAAAGGAGATGTTTTCTATGACAACTGTTAAAATCGATCTGAGCCAAACCATCGGCCGGATCAAGCCTATGCACGCAGTGGGGCAGCCGCCCATGGCAGGCGGCTTTAAATCGCTGGACCTTTCCCCCATTAACTTTCTCAAGGAAGCAAATATCCCCTACTCCCGGCTCCACGATGTAGGCGGTGCCTTCGGCGGCAACCGATTTGTGGACATCCCCAACCTCTTCCGCAATTTCGATGCGGACGAGACTGACCCCGCCAATTACGATTTCGCTTTTACCGACTATCTGCTGAAGGGGATGGAGGAATACGGTGTTAAGCCCATTTTCCGTCTGGGGGTCACCATTGAAAATCAGTTTCATATCAAGGCCTACCACATCTACCCGCCCAAGGACTATAATAAGTGGGCCCGCATCTGCGAGCACGTCATCCGCCACTACAACGAGGGCTGGGCAGACGGTTTTCATATGAACATCGAATACTGGGAGATCTGGAACGAGCCCGATAACGGTGTACCCGGCGAGAATCAGATGTGGCTCGGCACCAACGAGCAGTTCTACGAGCTTTATGATGTGGCAGCCAAGCACCTGAAGGCCTGCTTTGGCGACACCATCAAGGTAGGCGGCTACGGTGCCTGCTGTCCCCGCGGGGTTTTCCATGATTGCGAAAAGTACGGAGTTGACCCCAGCGTAGCAGGTGCGCTGATCAACCCCACCAAGATCGGTTACTTCCGGATGGAGTTTTTAGAGGGCTTTTTCGCCTACATCAAGGAGCACAACTCCCCCATCGACTTTTTCAGCTGGCATAGCTATGCCACCGTGGAACAGACGGTAGAGATCTCCAAGTTTATGGGTCGCTTTTTAACCGCCCGCGGCTACGGAAAGCTGGAAACCATGCTTAATGAATGGAACGGCCCCCACGCCGAGATCCAGCACGGCACCTCCTACGCTTCGGCGCAGGTGGCCGCTATGATGTGTGCTCTGCAGAACTGCCCCACCGATATGCTCTGCTACTACGATGCCCGATTGAATGCCGGGCGCTATGCCGGATTCTTCCAACCCTATGCGGCCATCCCGGTAAGTACCTACTATTCCTTCAAGGCCTTCGGCAAGCTTTACGCCATGGGCACGCAGGTGCTCTGCGAGAGCGACACCTATAAGCTCTACGCCGTGGCCGCCATCGGAGAAAACACCGCCGGCGCCCTCATCACCAACACCACCGGCGAGACCCAAGAGGTTACCACCACCCTCCGGGGCGGAAAGGTCTACCTCATCGATGAGGACCACTTCATCTCCCTCACCGATTGGGATTCGGAAAACTTCACGCTCCTTCCGGATCAAACGGTCTATATTGAAAAAGAAGGCTCAAATTGAGCCTTCTTTTTCAATATATAGTTCCCATGGTTTAAAATCAGCATTTTCCAATCCAAACACATCCCGGTAGGCGGTATGGAAGGTATAGGCGTCGTTGAGCAGCTGGAAAAATTTATTTTCCCGGGTGAGCATCCAGGATGCGGTCATAAAGCCGGCGATCCGTTCCGCGGGAACAAACTTTTTACAGGCGGTCATCACCTCTTTGGTGTTTAGATGCCAGCACCAGGTGGAGGTGGTAGGCACCACATCATAGTCAAGGGCAGCAAGCTGGTGGATCAGCCGGATATAATCATCTGCCTGCTCCAGGGTGGGCATATCCCGGTGAATGTCATAGTTCCAGGTAAAAAACAGCACCTCTTGGGGCATATTATCCCGAATATTTTCAGGGCCGCCGAAGTTCTCCAGGGTCTGCAGATCCATCCAGATGGCGGGCCGCACTCCGCGGTTCATAATGATATCGAAGAGGTATTTGGTGTCCCGTGTCTTCTTCTCGGGGCAGCGCACCACAGCGATATAATTATTTTTTTGGGAATGATAGTCCTCTTCCTCCAGGCCGATATGGAAAAAGTCGGGGGTATCGAAAAGATCAATGGTCTCCTCGATGAGATCCTTGCAGAACCCATCAAATTCCGGAGTGCCGATACGATAGGCCCAATCCCCCATCCAGGCCGAATGGCCGGGGGAAAAATTGAACTTGGGGATGGGGTTCAGCCCCAGCCTCCGCAGGCGGGCCAGCTCCTCTTGCATTTCCTGCTTGCTCCAGCTGCCCGGGACTGCCAGTTCGGGGTGAGAATCCAGCCGAACCCCCTCACCCAGATCGATCACCAGGGTATTAAACCCCATTTTGGGCAGCAGAGAAGTGATCCGGGTCCAGACCTCCTTCTGGCAGAACATTTCATCCCGGTAGATAAAATCCTCTACATCCTTTTTGGCGGGGCTTTGGTACCCCTTTTTGCGCCACATATTAGAGCCAAGGTGCAGAAGCACTGCTCTGATCTTATCCATAATACAATACCTCCCTTTTTTCTTTCAGTATAATCATTTTTTTAGAGATTTCAAGTATTGTTTTTCCTCATTTTATGTGTTATAGTTTCTAAAAACCAAACAGGAGCGAGCCATGAGTTTTAAAAAGACCAAATACACCTGCTATTTTACCTATCTTGCCATGTCGTCGGTATTCAGCCTGCCGCCGATCCTATTCATGACCTTTCGAGAGATGTACGGCATCTCCTACACCCTTTTAGGGACGCTGGTTTTGGTCAACTTCTGCACCCAACTGACGGTGGACTTGATCTTTTCCTTCTTTTCCAGATATTTTAACATTAAAAAGACCCTCCGGGTGATGCCGCTGCTCACCTCGGCCGGGCTGCTGATCTATGCCCTCATCCCCACCTTCTTCCCCCAGATCGCCTATCTGGGGCTGCTGGTGGGAACGGTGCTCTTTTCCATCGCCGCCGGGCTTTGCGAGGTGCTTCTGAGCCCCACGGTGGCGGCGCTGCCCTCCGAGACCCCGGAGAAGGACATGAGTATGCTCCATTCCCTCTACGCTTGGGGCGTGCTGACGGTGGTGGTCATCAGCACTGCATATCTGCAGCTTTTCGGGCGGGAAAATTGGATGTTTCTCACCGTTTTCTGGGCGCTGGTGCCTATTATTTCCAGCGTGCTCTTCTGCACCTCTCCCCTACCGGAGATGGATATTTCCCACAGCAACACCAAGGCCGCCGGCAAGCGGCAGTTCGGGATGGCGCTTTGCGTGGCCTGCATCTTTTTGGGAAGCGCCGCCGAAAACGGCATGACCAACTGGATCTCCGCCTATGTAGAGAGTGCTCTGCAGATCCCCAAGGCGCTGGGAGACATCCTGGGGCTGGCCCTTTTTGCCATTCTGCTGGGCACCGCCCGCACCCTTTACGCCAAATACGGCAAAAACATCCTCAACACCCTGCTGTTCAGTATGCTGGGCACCATTGTTTGTTACCTGGTGGCGGGGCTTTCCCCGGTGCCGGTAGTCTCCATGGTGGCCTGCGTGCTCACCGGCTTCTGCACCTCCATGCTCTGGCCGGGCACCCTCATTTTAATGGAAGAAAAATTTCCTGCTGCCGGGGTGACCGCCTATGCGCTGATGGCCGCCGGCGGCGATTTCGGCGGATCGGTGGCGCCGCAGATGCTGGGTGCTATTGTGGACGGCGTAGCCGCCACCTCATGGGCCCGGAGCTTCCCCGGCCTCACCCCCGATCAGGTGGGCATGAAGGTGGGGATGTTGATCGCCACTATCTTCCCCATTCTGGGCTTCTGTTTGCTGCTTTATATGAAAAAATACTTCAAAAACTCTATAAAAAAACGGCCTTAAAGGCCGTTTTTTCTTACAGATTTTTTAGAATTTCCTTCAGCAATTCCCATGTTCTTTCAACGGAAGATACCGAGATACGCTCCCGGGGGGTATGGATATCCTTCATATCGGGGCCCATGGAAACGCAATCCAGGCCCGGGAGTTTTTCGGAGAGCAGGCCGCATTCCAGCCCTGCATGGAGGGCGATGACCTGCATTTCCTTTTTGGCCATCTTTTGATAGCAATTGCAGACCACCTTCTGCAGAGGAGAATCCGCTTTATACTCCCAAGCGGGATAGCCGGCCTCTGTTTCCACAATGGCGCCGCTGCGCTCCATCAGCGCAACGATCTTATCGTTCAGGTCGTCCCGTTCGCTGTTTTTCATGCTGCGCAGGGAGGTGAGCACGGTCAGGAATTCCTCATCGGTGGTCACAATGCCGCAGTTAAGGGAGGTCTCCACCAGCCCTTCGATCTCGGTGCTCCACGCCTGCACCCCATCGGGCAGGCTCGAAAGCAGGGAGATGGCTTTGGCAGAGGTCTCTGCCTCCAGCATCTTCAGGGAGGTGGCGGTGGTGACGGTAACAATCAGCTCCGGATCCCGCTCCCCGTACTCCCGGCGAAACAGGGCGGTGAGATCTCCGCCGTCCACAGGAGTTTCCATCGCCACCAGCGCGGCAGCGGTGCGGGTGATGGCATTAGCCTTAGTGCCGCCGTTGATCTCGATGATGCGGCAGTTAAGCCCGCTCAGAATTTTTCCTAAAATAATATTGGCATTGGCCCGGCCCTGATGGATCTCAGCGCCGCTGTGACCGCCCTGCAGGCCGTCTACCTTGATCTCATAGACCGCCCCTGTGCAGGGTTCCCATTTCAGCGGCAGCCGACCGATCACATTTCTGCCCCCGGCGGCGGAGACGATGAGCTGGCCCTCCTCCTCGGAGTCCAGGTTCAGCAATCGGCGGCCGGTAAGCCAGACAGGATCGAAGCCGATGGCGCCGTCCATGCCCGTCTCCTCATCCACGGTAAAGAACAGTTCCAAGGCAGGGTGGGGCGTTTTTTCATCCAACAACGCCAGCCCATAGGCGATGGCAATACCGTCGTCACCGCCGAGGGTGGTATCGGTTGCCATCAGCCAATCCCCTTCCCGCCGAAGCTGAAGAGGATCCTTTTCAAAATCATGCTTACTGGTGGGCTCCTTTTCGCAGACCATATCCAGATGCCCCTGCAAAATGACGGTGGGATGCTCCTCATAGCCTGCGGAGGCCGGCACCCGGATCAGCACATTATTGAGGGCATCCTGCTCCGTTTCGAAGCCCCGCTTTTGAGCGTAGGCAACGCAAAAATCGCTGATCGCCTTGGTATTGCCGGAGCCATGCGGGATCGCTGCCAGCTGCTCAAAAATTTTCATTACGTTTTTCATGCTTATCACCTTTAAAAATAAAAAATAACAAAATCAAACCCCCGCCGATGGCGCAAAGTGCCACCGGCAAGCCCCAGGTTTTGGAGACAAAGCTCCAGAATAACGCCCCCACCGGCAGAGCCCCCACGGTGGCCACCGTATAAAGCCCCATCACCGAGGTGATCTCTTCCTTTTGGGCTTTTTGGGAAAGCTCAAATACCGCCGTGGAGAAGAATCCGAAATCCAAAATGCCGTAGAGCAAGATGCAGATCCCCCGCCACCAGATCCCCGGCAGAAAGGCCAGAGCCAGATTCAGCAGCCCCATTCCCGGCAAAAAGATCTTTTCCGGCAGGTACTTTTTAAGGGCAAACCCGATCAGGGCACCCCCGCCCAGCAGCCCCAGAGCGATGCCATAGGACCCGCTGCCCAAGCCCGCATCCTTGACCAACGCCACAAAGGTCACGTTATAATTGACCCCCAGAAAGGAAACTAAAAAGATCTTTCCCACCCGGGGCAACCATTGCCTCAGCCGAATCTTTTTGGTTTTTTGAGGATCCGGCAGTTTTAAACAGCACAATAATATTACAGACGGTATAAAAGATATGAAATTCAACAGAAAAGGTGGGCCTGCTCCCCACTTTTGGTAAAGCAGACCACCAATGATGGGCCCCAACCCCCGAGCAGCATAGGTGACCACCGTGAGCAGGGCAGTTCCTTTTGAAAGGTCCTTTGCCAGCCTGCGGGGCAGGCTTTGGTAGATGGGGGTCTGAAAGGCACGCACCACTCCCCAAACGGCGCCGAAGCCCAGCAAAAAGGGAAAAGTGAGCCGCTCTGCCATCCGCCAAAGCACAAAGGAAAGCCCGGCCAACACCACTTCGCTGGCCACCAACCACCCCTTCTGGGGGCGCCGATCCAGCCACCGCCCGAAGGGGTAGGAGAGCACCGCTACCGGCAGATAGCAGGCGATCATATAACCCGCCAGGCTATAAAGCCCGCCGCCCAGCTCCGCTGCTGCCCAAGAAAGCACCAGCGTTTGCACAAAGCCCCCTGTGAGGGAACAGGCCTGTGCGATAATTAAAAGTGTAAACATTTCCATACCTTCAGTATGGACGTTTCTCTTTAATCTATTCTGCCGGTTAATTCGCCTTCTCTTTTCAAGGCGCCGAAATCCTGCTGGCGCAGAGCTTCATAGGCAATGACCGCCACCGAATTGGAAAGATTAAGGCTTCGGGCCTCGTCGATCATGGGGATCCGAATACAAGTATCGGGATGCTGCTTCAGGATCCGCTCCGGCAGGCCCTTAGTTTCCTTTCCGAAGATAAAATAAAGATCCTCATCGGTATCATAATTCATTTCACTATAAGTATTTTTTCCCTTGGTGGTGCAGAAATACATCCGCCCCTTACCGGCATTTGCCGCTTCGAATTCCTCATAATTTTTATGCACCGTCAGGTTCAGATATTGCCAATAATCCAGCCCCGCCCGGCGGACAGCCTTTTCATCGATGCGAAAGCCCAGAGGCTCGATCAGGTGTAAGGCACAGCCGGTGGCGGCGCAGGTACGGGAGATATTACCGGTATTCTGGGGGATCTCCGGCTCCACTAAAACGATATGGATCATCTTTTCACTTTCTAGGGTGAGCAGTCAAACCCGAACTCCGTTTTGAAAAGGCGGATTTTTGCTCACTCTTCGTTAAATTACTCGCCAATACGGCAGTATTGGCTGTGTTTTGTGCCTTGATTGATCAAAAATCCGCTCTTTTCAAAATCCATGACCGTAAAGCGAGTGAATTTTGAGGGATTTTTGTTTCGATTGGGTGAAGGAAACTGTCGCCTTGCAAGAACGATCAGAGCAAAAAGCAGCGAAATTTACTGCTTTACGGCGAGTCTTGGTTTGACTGCTCACCCTATCTTATAAATAATAACATAATAACGGATTTTTTTCAATCATATAATGAAAAAGACACACGCTGTCAATAATAGGTTCAAAGGAGCGTGAGCATATGGAACGTTTTTCAAAGCTTGCCGCCCATGCACTGGAGCGGAGCCTGACCGCCGCAGAGGAGCTGGGGCATACCTATCTGGGAAGTGAGCATCTGCTTTACGGCCTTCTGAAGGAGACCGAGGGGATCGCCTCCCGGCTGATGATCTCCAAGGGGCTGACCCCCGATAAGGTGGCCAAAAAAATGGAGCAGATGATCGGCAAGGGCAGCCCCACCCTGCTTTCCATCAACGATATGACCCCCCGGCTGGAGCAGATCATTACCCATGCCGGGGAGATCGCCCACCGCCACGGTTTTTCGGTGGTGGGCACCGATCACCTGCTGGTCTCCCTCTGCGAGACCCCGGAGGCGGTGGCCTACCGGATGCTGGGCGAGCTGGGCTGCGAGCCCAAAAAGCTGGTATCTGCCCTGCAGGAGCGGATGGGAATGACCGATCTGCCCCTGCAATCGGATAAAAACAAGCCCCGCTCCGGCAAAAACATCAGTAAATTTGCGGTAAATCTCACCAAAGAGGGGGCTTTAGGTAAGACCCATCCGCTGATCGGCCGAGAAAAGGAACTGGAGACCCTGATGAGCGTACTGGTGCGGCAGAACAAGAACAACCCCTGCCTTATCGGGGAACCGGGTGTGGGTAAAACGGTGATCGTGGAGGGGCTTGCACAAAGGATCTCGGTGGGGCAGGTGCCCGCCGCCCTGCGGGAGGTACAGATCCAGATGCTGGATCTCACCGCCATGATCGCCGGCACCAAATACCGGGGTGAATTCGAAGAACGGCTCCGGGCGGTCATCGAAGAGGCGGAAAAGGATCCCAATCTGATCCTTTTTATTGATGAAATGCACATTTTAGTGGGGGCCGGGGCGGCAGAAGGGGCCATCGATGCGGCCAATATCCTGAAGCCCGCCCTGGCCCGGGGACGGATCAAGGTAATCGGCGCTACTACCTTGGAGGAATACCGCAAGCACATCGAAAAGGACGGTGCCCTGGAGCGGCGATTTGCCCCCATCATGGTGGAGGAGCCCACCGAGGAGCAGACCTTTGAGATCCTGCAGGGGCTGCGCCCCGCCCTGGAGGAGCACCACTCGGTGCAGTTCCCGGAGGAGACCCTTCATGCGGCCATCCGCCTTTCCCAGCGCTATATGGGGGATCGGTTTTTACCGGATAAAGCCATTGATCTTTTAGATGAGGCCGGCGCCCGGGAGCAGCTGCGCAGCTATCAGGCCGACACCCAAAACCACCGCAGCCGTATTCTGCAAAAGCAGATGGAGCTGGATCAGATGCTGCGCTCCAAGCAGTTTTCTGCCGCCCTGCAGCTACGGGACGAGATCGATCAATTAAAGATCCTGGCCACCCGCACCCCGGAGGCTGCCCCCGGCATTGTCACCGCCGCCGATCTTGCGGCGTTGGTAGGAGAAAAGACCGGCATTCCTTTGAAGGCCGACGATCCGGAGGGCAATGCTCTCTACCGGGGGCTGGAGGAGCGGATCTCTGCCCGGCTCATCGGGCAGGAAACGGCGGTCCACACCCTTTGCGCCGCTCTGCTGCGGAGCAAGACAGGGGTCTCCGACCCCCGCAGACCTTCCTGCACCCTGCTTTTCTGCGGGCCCACCGGGGTGGGCAAGACCCGCCTGGCCCGTCTTTTGGCCAAGGAGCTTTTCGGCAGGGAGGAGGCGCTTCTCAAATACGACATGGGGGAATACATGGAGCCCCATTCCGTCTCCCGGCTCATCGGTTCCCCGCCGGGGTATATCGGCTTTGATCAGGGAGGCGGGCTGGTGAGCAAGGTACGGGCCCACCCCTATTCCATTTTGCTTTTTGACGAGATTGAAAAGGCCCACCCGGATGTGCTGAATATTCTTTTGGGCGTTCTGGATGAGGGGCGCCTTACCGACGGCCAGGGCAAGACCGCCGATTTCCGCAACACCATCATCATCTTGACCTCTAATCTGGGCACCTCTTCCCTACAGGAGGAGCCCTTAGGCTTCGGGGAGAGCAGCCCCGCCGATCTGGCTGCCTCCATCCGGCGTGCGGTCACCAAACAATTCCGGCCCGAGTTTGTAAACCGGCTGGATGAGGTGGTGGTATTCCGGCCGCTGGAGCTGGCCTCTCTGGAACGGATCGCAGCGCTGCATCTGCGGGAACTGGAGCATCGGCTGCAGCAGCAAGGGCATCCGGTACGGTTCCATCAGGAGGTGGCCCGGGAGGCGGCGGCCCGGGGCTGTGATCGCCGCTACGGCGCCCGGGCGGTGCACCGGCTGATCGAAAAGGAGATCGGCAGCCGGGTGGCAGAGCAGATCCTTTCCGGTACCCTGCCGGAGGAGACCTTGCGGGCGGAAATGCTTTTCGATCCGGCAAAAATTCATTGACATCTACGGACTATTCCTTTACAATATAATCAGTAAATAATTTTTTGGAGGTATAGTCCCATGGCTAACAGAATCGTATTAAACGGTATTTCTTACCACGGCGCAGGCGCCATCAACGAGATCGGCGGCCTGCTGAATGCCAAAGGCTTCAAGAAGGCCTTTGTGTGCTCCGATAGTGATCTGGTAAAATTCGGTGTGACCGGCAAGGTGCTGGCTGTACTGGATGAAGCCAAGATTCCCTACACCCTGTTCTCCGACATTAAGCCCAACCCCACCATCGAAAACGTGCAGGACGGTGTGAAGGCCTATAAGGAGAGCGGTGCTGATTGCATCGTGACCATCGGCGGCGGCTCCTCTATGGATACGGCCAAGGCCATCGGTATCATCATCAACAACCCTGAATTTGCCGATGTACGCTCCCTGGAAGGGGTTGCTCCCACCAAGAATAAGTGCGTATTCACCATCGCTGTTCCCACCACCGCCGGTACTGCCGCAGAGGTGACCATCAACTATGTCATCACCGATGTGGAGAAGAACCGTAAGTTTGTATGCGTGGATGTGAACGATATTCCCGACATCGCCATCGTAGACCCCGACATGATGAGCAGTATGCCCAAGGGGCTGACTGCTGCCACCGGTATGGACGCTTTGACCCATGCCATCGAGGGCTTCACCACCAAGGGTGCTTGGGAGATGACCGATATGTTCCATCTGAAGGCTATCGAGATCATCGCCAATTCTCTCCGGGGCGCTGTGGATAACACCGCCGAGGGCCGTGAGGGCATGGCGCTGGGTCAGTATGTGGCCGGTATGGGCTTCTCCAATGTGGGTCTGGGCATCGTGCACAGCATGGCCCATCCTCTGGGTGCTGTTTACGACACTCCCCACGGCGTAGCCAACGCCATTATCCTGCCCACCGTGATGGAATACAATGCCCCCAACACCGGCGATAAGTATAAGTACATCGCCGCCGCCATGGGCGTGGAAGGCACCGAGAAGATGAGCGTGGAAGAGTACCGCAAGGCCGCCATCGACGCTGTGAAGAAGCTCTCCGCCGATGTGGGCATTCCCGCCGACCTGAAGGAGATCGTAAAGGAAGAGGATCTGGACTTCCTGGCTGAATCTGCCTACGCAGACGCTTGCCGCCCCGGCAATCCCCGCGATACCAGCGTTGAAGAGATCAAGGCTCTTTATAAATCTCTCCTGTAATTATCAGGTATAAAAAACAAAACCGGGAGGCAATTTATTATTGCATCCCGGTTTTTTTCACAAAAAGGAGATCACATGAAGTTAAATTATAAAAGAACATTCCTGATCGGGCTGGCCTTCATGGCCATCTCTGCCTTCTGGCAGCTCTACGACAACGCCATTCCTTTGATGCTCCAGAAGACGTTTCAGGTCACCGATGATATCAGCGGCTGGATCATGGCGGCAGACAATATGCTGGCGGTGGTGCTGCTGCCCCTTTTCGGTGCCCTTTCCGATCGGGTACACACCCGCTTCGGCAAGCGGAAGCCCTTCATTATTGCCGGTTCCTGCACCGCCGCAGCGGTGATGCTGCTGGTGCCCCACGCCAACAATTCCGGCCGGCTGCTGTACTTTTTCATTGTGGTGGGTGTCCTGCTGGTGGTCATGAGCACCTTTCGCTCCCCGGCGGTGGCGCTGATGCCGGATGTGACCCCCAAGCCCCTGCGGAGCAAGGGCAATGCGGTGATCAATCTGATGGGGGCGCTGGGCGGCATTATGACCTATCTGATCATCGCCCTGTTCATAAAAGAAAAGTCCCTGACCAACTACCCCTATGTATTTGCCATCATTGCGGGCTTTATGGTGGCCTGCGCAATTATTTTGGGGCTTACCATCCATGAAAACAAGCTGGTGGCAGAGATGCCTCCGGAGCCCAAGGATGAGACCCCCACCGGGGAAAAGAAGCCCATGCCCCGCGAGGTCAAGCGGAGCCTTACCTTCCTGCTGCTTTCCGTGTCCCTTTGGTTTATGGCCTATAATGCGGTCAATACCGCCTATTCCCGGTATGTGGAAAATGTGTGGGACATTCCGCAGGGCACCGGCGCCACCATGATGATCATTGCCATGCTGGTGGCCACCGCCGCCTACCTGCCCATTGGCCAACTTTCGGCCAAGCTGGGGCGGAAAAAGGTGATCTTGGGGGGTGTTTGCCTGCTGGCCATCGCCTTCGGCACCGGAATGCTGATGCCGGGCTACAGCATTGTGGCCTACCTTATTATGGCGGTCATCGGCATCGGCTGGGCGGCCATCAATGTGAACTCCTACCCCATGGTGGTGGAGATGAGCAAGGGCAGCGATGTGGGCAAATACACCGGGCTTTACTATACCTTCTCCATGTCTGCCCAGATCCTCACCCCCATCCTTTCCGGCTACCTCTTCAAGCATCTGCCTTGGGGCTATCAGGTGATGTTCCCCTATGCGCTGGTGTTTTCCGTGCTGGCCTTTATCACCATGCTCTTTGTACGCCACGGGGATAACCGCCCCGATGCTCCCAAGGACGCTTTGGAAATTTTTGATACCGAGGATTGATATGGTTATTTTGATTATCATTGCTGCGCTGCTGTTGGTGTGGCTTTATATGATCATGCCCCGCCTGCGCCGCCCCGCCGGGTTGGAGCAGCTGAAAAAGCATCGCTATGCCCACCGGGGGCTGCATAACATCCAAAAAGGGGTGCCGGAAAACTCCCTGACCGCCTTTCGGCTGGCGGTGGAGCAGGGCTACGGGATCGAGTTGGATGTGCACCTCTCTAAAGACGGCAAACTGGTAGTGGAGCACGACGATACGTTAATGCGCACCTGTGGCGCAGAGCTTACTATTGAAAAGACCGATTGGGCCGCACTTCAACAGTTGCGGCTGGAGGGCACCGAGGAGCGGCTGCCCCTTTTAGAGGAGGTCTTTAAGCTAGTGGACGGCAAGGTGCCGCTTCTGGTGGAGGCCAAGGTGGTGGGCGGCAACTGGAACCAGCTGGGGCAGGCGCTGAACGACGCCCTTTCCCGCTATTCCGGCCCCTATTGTGTGGAATCCTTTGACCCCCGGCAGATCCTCTGGTTTCGCCGCAATGCCCCCCATGTGGTGCGGGGGCAGCTGGCAGGGAATGTACGGAAGGAGGGCTCTAAAGTGAGCTCCGCCATCAGCTTCGCTTTAGAAAATCTGCTGGTGAATGTTCTTTCCCGGCCGGATTTTATTGCCTATAACTATGAATCCCACCGCAACCTCTCCTTTCGGCTCTGCCGCGCCCTCTTTGGGGCACCGGTATTTTTCTGGACGGTGCGCTCGGTGGAAGGGCAAAACCTGACCGCTAAATATAAAGCCGCCCCTATTTTTGAAAAAATTGATTGAAAAAAGAGAAGATTTTCATGCGAAAATCTTCTCTTTTTCTTAAGATTTTTTTAATTTTATTGACAGTTTTTACAGCAATCTTTAAAATAGAATTCAGAAAGGAGCTTTTCTATGAAACGTTTCACTGCACTTTTACTGATGTTATTACTGCTGCTCACCGGCTGCAACTTCAGCGTGAATGTGACCAACAACCGGCAGCAGCCGGCGGAGGAGCTGGCGGAGTTGGATCACGATGAAACACCGGAGCTGATCAGCTACAGCAACGGCTGCTGGTACACCCAGCTTTATAATATGGAGACATACATGATCTCTGCCAGCACCGATCCGGAAGAACTGAACATCATCTACGCCAGCGAAAACTACATTATGGATCTGAATTCTCAGGGAGATTATGCGGTTTGGTGCGAATACATTTCCGATTATCGGGACGGGCAAGAGATCAGCATGGACTGCTTCTTCCTTTACGATCGCCAAAAAAATGAGGTGCGCACCATTTACGAGGCAGAATTGCCGGATAACTGGTGGTCCTCCCCCTCCATTGGCTTCAGCAACGGGCAGATCTACTTTTTCACCCACGATTCCGCCGAAAACGCTGCCGCCATCTTTTCCTATGATCTCAGTACCAGTGCAGTGCAGCGGGCCTATACCCTGCCCTTTTCCTTCCATGAGTTTTATATCAATACGGTGATCGAGCCCCAGAACATCCTGATCCATACCAGTTACGATGAAGGCGAGGAGCACCTCTGGCGGTACTCCACCCTCAGCGGGACGGTCTATTCGGTGGAGTTGCCCGAGAATATGGAGATCCTGGCTCTTTCCTATGATGCCGAGCGGGCTACTTATGCCTTCCATTATTACGACGAGGATTGCATCGAATACATCGCTGTTTGCACCGATCTGAGCAACCTTCGCAACATTATGGAGGTGGGCGGTGCCTTTATCTCCCAGATCTCCTGCCGGGACGGCCATGTTTACATCGCCTTCGAGGACGGAAGATCTCTGTTCCAATCCTCTGTTTTAACCGATTACGACTACATCAACCGTACTGCCCAAGAGGTCAGCGGCATCTTTGCCTTTACCGAATCGGAAAACGTCCTTTACGGTTTGGGCTATTCCGGCACCCTGGATAGCGACATCAGCCTTTACAGAATTTTTTAAATATAAAATGCGAGGGTAGGGCACCCTCAGATAGGGAAGAATCGGTTTTGAAACCGTCTTTTCCTCCCATACACAACGAAAAAATCCCGTAATGCGTCAGCATTGCGGGATTTTTGTCATTGCGCCTGAACAAAAAATTTGTGTCTCAAAACTGCATGTGGCACCCTGAATGGGATCAGTTTGGATGCAAGACAAGGCAAAAAGCGCAGGCATTCTGACATTTTTAACGAAGTATTGCGCCAAAAGGATTCTTTTCAGGGCGAATATCCCTAACCGAGGGCGCCCTACGCCCTCGCATTACAGTTCCATTTCCAGTTCCGCTTCCCGGCGGTAAATTCCAAGGCTGCCGTAATAGGCGGCCAGCTGGGCGGCGGAGTCGTTGCCCGCCTCGGCCTTCAGCCCATAGGCTCTGGCCAGAATGGCGCAATATTCATCATAAAAGGGATCGTCTTCCCGGGGATCCTGCAACAGCCGCAGCACCTCATCGGTCTCCTGCATTTTTAGGGCGATCTTGGCAGCAAAAAGCCGCTCCATCGGCTCCCGGGGCTCGTCCTCGGCCATCAGCGAGGCCATGGAAAGATCCAGCCGCCCTGCCAGAAACTCCAAGGTTTTCATAGAAGGGGTCGCCGATCCGCTTTCGATCTGGCTGAGCATATTGCGGGTGATAAAGCCATCCACCACCTCGGCCTGTGTCATTTTTTTGGCAAGCCGGGCCTCCCGGAGACGCTTTCCCATCTTGACGGCGTTCATAATGTCACCTCTTCCTGTAAACTTTATTTACAGAATAACAGAAAATCCAAAAATTATCAAGAGGAAATTTTTAAAAAATCATTGACAAATAGGAAATTTTTCGATAAACTGTAAATAGAGTTTACACGAAAGGAGGATGCTCATGTTTGCTTGGTGGGAAACGCTGAGCGTAGCGTTAAAGGTTTTATATTGCATTGCGGTACCCGCCACTGTGGTGCTGTTGATCCAGACGGTTTTATTGCTGCTGGGATTTGGCGATAGCGGCGCAGGAGTGGACGGCAGCGACATTTCCGGCCTGGATCTGGATATCGACGGTGATGTGCCGGCGGATATTCCCGATGATCCCTTCGATTTTCTGGACGGTGGCAATCCGGCGGATTTCACCACCATGCGGCTTTTTACCCTGCAAACGGTGATCGCCTTTTTAACGGTATTCGGCTGGAGCGCCATTGTTTCATTGCACACCGGCAGCAAGCTTTGGGTAGCGCTGGTCATCGGCGGGATCTTAGGGGTTCTGGCCATGCTGCTTCTGGCGAAGCTGGTGCAGGTCTCTGCCCGGCTGGCTGAAAACGGCACTCAGGATCTGCGGCTGTCCTTAGGGGCCTCCGCAACCGTTTACCTGCCCATCCCCGCAGATGGAGCAGGCCACGGAAAGGTGACCTTCACCCTGCAGGGCACCTTTACCGAGCACGAAGCCATCACCGCCGGGGAAGCGCTGGCGGTAGGCACTCAGGTTCGTATTATTGACATCCGGGACGGGATGTTAGTGGTAGAAAAAGATTAGGGTAGAGCGAGATATCCGAACCCGCCTCAAAGCGGCATATTTCAGTGCCTTTCACTCGCTTTATCCTTGCAAGGCGCCAGCCTTGCTGCATCTAAATCGAGCAAAAATCCCTCGAAATCTCCTCGCTGTGAGGTCAAAGATCTTAAAAAGTGCGGATTTTTGTTCAGTCAAGGCAAAAACACAGCCAATACTGGCGTATTGGCGAGTATTTTAACAAAGAATGAGCGAAAATCCGCCTTTTTAAAACGGCGTTCGAATATTTCGCTCTACCCTAAGGAGGATTTTATTATGGACGGAGCAGGAATTTTATTTGGAATTGTTGCCATCGTAGTAGTTTTATTCGCGGCGGTCATCGCCATTCTTTCCCGGTACCGCAAGTGCCCTTCCGATAAGGTTTTGGTCATTTACGGTAAGGTGGGCAGCGATAAGGACGGTCAGCCCCGCAGCGCCAAGTGTATCCATGGCGGCGCCGCCTTCATTGTACCCGTGATCCAATCTTACCAGTACATGGATCTGACCCCCATTTCCATTAATGTAGATCTGAAAAATGCCCTTTCCAAGCAGAACATCCGTGTGGATGTACCTTCCCGGTTCACCGTGGGCATCTCCACCGAGCCTGGCACCATGCAGAACGCCGCCGAGCGTCTGCTGGGGCTGAAGATGAACGAGATCCAGGAGCTGGCAAAGGATATCATCTTCGGTCAGCTGCGTCTGATCATCGCCACTATGGACATTGAGGAGATCAACACCGACCGTGATAAGTTCCTCATTGCGGTCTCCAACAATGTGGAGATCGAGCTGAAAAAGATCGGTCTCCGGCTGATCAACGTAAACGTTACCGATATCAACGACGAATCCGGCTACATCGAAGCGCTGGGTAAGGAAGCCGCCGCCAAGGCCATCAACGACGCCAAGAAGAGCGTGGCTGAAAAGGACCGTGACGGTGAGATCGGCCAGGCCAACGCCCGCCGTGACCAGCGTGTGCAGGTTTCCGCCGCCGATGCAGAGGCCATCGAGGGTGAAAACGCCGCCAAGATCGCCGTTTCCCGTTCCGATGCCAAGCGCCGTGAGGAGCAGGCAGAGGCCGAGCGTATCGCTGCCGCCGCCGAGGCTGTGCAGGCTGCCAAAGCCAAGCAAGAAGCCTATGTGGCCCAGCAGGAAGCAGAAGAGACCCGTGCCCGCCTGGAAAAAGCCACGCAGGAAGCCGACGTTCTGGTAAAGGCCGAGATCCAGAAGAAGCAGGCCGAGCTGGAAGCCGAGGCCGAGGCCGAAATGATCCGCCGCAAGGCAAAGGGTGAAGCCGACGCCATCTACGCCAAGATGGAGGCGCAGGCCCGGGGTGCTCAGGAGATCCTGGAAAAGCAGGCCGAAGGTATGCGTGCGCTGGTGGAGGCCGCTGGCGGCGATGCGGATGCGGCAGTGAAGTTGCTGATCGCCGATAAGCTGCAGGAGCTGATGGAGATCCAGGTGGATGCCATCAAGAACATCAAGATCGATAAGATCACCGTTTGGGATAACGGCACCGGTGCCGACGGAAAAGGCACCACCGCCAACTTTCTTTCCGGGCTGCTGGGGGCGGTTCCCCCGCTGAATGACCTCTTTAAGCAGGCCGGCATGGAGTTGCCCACCCTGCTGGGTAAGGAAGCAGAAGAGCCCAAAAACGAAGAAGAATAAACCAAAAAAAGGCGCCTGCGGGCGCCTTTTTTAGTATCCTTTTATGTATTTTCTTCATTCCATTGCCGCAGGGCATTGCCCTCTGCATCGGTCTTGGTATCGCCGACTGCGATCAGCACGCCCTCGATAAAGCCCCAAAGGCCGCTGAGCAGCATCCCACCGAAGGCAGGCAGTACCCCCACCATCACCAGCCAATAGGCGGCAAGGGTAATGGCGATCTGAGCAATTCCCCGGCTGGAATTGCCTATGTAAAAGTTATGCACACCGAATGAACCCATCACGATCCCGAAGGCCGCGGCCGCATAGCGGGAACGTCGTTTTTTAGGCTGAGGTGCGGGAGGCTGAGGCATCACCGGAACACCGGAGGGCTTTCCGCATTTTACGCAAAACATGGAGCCGGGCACCAGCTTTTCCCCGCAATGACCGCAATGGGCGATTCCCATTTCGGCGGGGCATCCGCAAAGGGTACAGTTGGCGGCTCCTTCGGCCAAAGGCTGGCCGCAATTCTTGCAATAACTCATCGTATTATTCCTCCCGGTTTAAAGTGTCAATTTCTTGGATATAGTATAATATTAACATTTTCCACAGGGTTTTGCAATGTTCTATTCGTTAAATGTTTGTAAACTTGATTGATTTTGAGGAAAAATATTGATATAATAAAATTATTAACAGCTTTGGAGTTAAAAAATGGAAACAGAATCTTTAAAATACACATTTTTCCCTTGGATGGATTCCCTTACTGTGGGACGGATCCTGCCGCCGCTGATCATTTTACTGGTGGCATACAACATTTTTGAATACTTTTTTAAAAAGCACAATATCTCCATGCGGAAGGGCACCCTTTCCATCATCAGCGGCACCGCCTGGACCCTGCTGCTGAATACCTGCTTTTTCACCATTGCTTATTGGCAGTGGGCAATTTTGTTCTCTGCCGTGCTGGCGCTGCTGTTCATTGTAATCATGCGGTATGAGCTGAAGGTCTCCTATCAGGAAGAGCTGGAGGGCTACCGGGGACTGAACCCCGAAATGCGCAAGATTCGTGCCGAGCTTTTTGCGGATCTTTCCATCGAGGAGCAGCTGGAATTTAAGCAAAATGTGCATCCTCAGAAATTTTATTGGTACGTCTGGCTGCCGCTGATGCTGCTCATTCCCTTTTTGACCGTGCTCCTTTTGGAACAGCTGGGTGTGGGGGATTATTTATTCCAGGTTGTTTATTTTGAAGCTTAATTCTCATAATAAAAGCGACCCATAAGGGTCGCTTTTATTATGGCACATTCCGAATTCGGTCTGTGCGGATATACGCCTTTTTACAGGCTCTGCTCAGCCTTCTCAACCAACTTCTTGGTCATCTGGCCGCCGATATGACCGGCCTGAGCGGAAGTCAAATCACCATTATAGCCCTGCTTCAGGTCCACACCGATCTCACGGGCGACCTCAAACTTCATCTTATCCAGACCAGCCTTAGCATTGCTCTTAACAGAATTGTCCATTCTCTTACACCTCCTTGTTCGTTCTATAAAACAGATATCTGCTTTACAATAAGTATTTTGAGCGAATTGAGGTGAAAAATTCATGTAAAATTTGTCAATTAAAAATGGTGTTTTCGTTTTCGAAAAGGGCCTGCACTTTTTGCCTGATGCCTTGGTTATATTCAGCGGTGAGGCCGGGATCGTATTGTAGCATGCGCTTGGCACAACGGTTGGAAAGGGTCAGCAATTCCAGATCGGTGGCGCAATCGGCAATCTGCATTTTAGGCAAGCCATGCTGCATATTTCCAAAGAAATCGCCGGGTCCACGCAGCTCCAGATCCTTTTCGGAGATGGCAAAGCCATCGGTGGTGGAGCAGAAGTATTCCAGCCGTTCCCGGGTTTTTTCGTTTTGATGATCGCTGACCAGCACACAATAGGATTGGCGGCTGCCGCGGCCGACCCGTCCCCGCAGCTGATGGAGCTGAGAAAGGCCGAACCGCTCGGCATTCATTAAGATCATCAGGGTGGCGGCAGGTACATTGATGCCCACCTCGATCACCGTGGTGGAGATCAGGATCTTGGTCTCCCCCGCCACAAATTTTTCCATGGCCGCATCCTTAGGGGCGGCCTTCATTTTTCCGTGAATCATATCGGCCAGCGGGCCGTATTGCTGCTGCAATTCGGCAAAAAGGGCTTCGGCGCTTTTCAGATCCGATTCGGTGTTTTCCTCCACCAAGGGGCAAACGATATACACCTGCCCGCCCTCGGCGATCTGCTGCTCCATAAAGTTCTGCAGGCGGTTCCAATAACCGGTTCCCACCAGATAGGTCTGGATCTGCTTACGGCCGGCGGGCAGTCCCTCCAGCACCGAAAGATCCAGATCCCCCCACACCATCAGCGCCATGGTTCGGGGAATGGGGGTGGCAGACATCACTAAAATATGCGGTTTTTTGCCTTTGGAAGCGAGGGTTGCCCGCTGGCGCACCCCAAAGCGATGCTGTTCATCGGCGATGACCAGCCCTAAATTTTGAAACTGCACCTGTTCCTGCAGCAGGGCATGGGTCCCCACCACCAGCTGGATCTCCCCCTTTTCCAGGGCGGCATAGGTTTCTTTTTTCTCCTTTTGGGTCATTGAGCCCACCAGAAGGCCGGTAGAATAGCCCAATTTTTCAAAAAGCGGCCGAAAATATTCGGCGTGCTGGCGGGCCAGGATCTCAGTGGGCGCCATGATCGCCGCCTGATAACCGGAATAAAGGGCGGCAAAGGCTGCCTCTCCTGCCACATAGGTCTTACCGCTGCCCACATCCCCCTGTAAAAGGCGGTTCATGGCAAAATCCCCCTGCATATCCTGCAGGATCTCTGCCACCGCCTGCTGCTGAGAGGGTGTTGGCGTAAAGGGCTGCAGCTTTAAAAAATCCTGGGATGGCGCATGAATTTGAAAATGGTTTTGCGCCTTTTCCCGGGTGGAATAAAGGCCCAGCCCCAGCTGAAAGTACAGTAATTCTTCAAAGATCAGCCGTCGGCGGCCCCAAAGCACCGCCTTTTGATCGGCGGGAAAATGAACAGCGGCGATCGTCTCCCGCAGCTCTGCCAGCTGATATTTTTCCCGCAGTTTTTCCGGCAAAGGATCGGTGAGACTCTCCTGCACCGCCTCATAGGCGGCCCTGACCCATCGGCGCAGCTGGGGTTGGTTCAGCCCAGCGGTGAGGGGATAGATGGGATACACCCCCGGTTTACTGCCGGGCTTCAGTTCCTCCACCTGAGGAGCTACCATATTTAGCAGCATTTTTGGGTCCAATTTGCCGTAAAAATTAAAAAGTTTTCCCTCTTTTAGCTTATTTTTTATATAGGGATTATTAAAAAAGGTGACGGTGAGGGCACCGGTACGGTCGCCCACCGTTACTTGGGTCATGGTGCGGCCTCCATAGATCCGCCGCTCCCGGGGCGGTTCCAGCACCGCCGCAACGATGCTGACATTTTCGCCCATATGCATGGTAACTTCCTCGATGGGCAGCACCATCGAGCGATCCTCATAACGGTGAGGATAAAGCGCCAGCAGATCTTCGGCGGTATAGATCCCTAATTTTTCCAAAAGGGCAGCCCGAGCCTTTCCCACGCCGGGCAGTTTTGTTACAGGAACCATCGGGCATCCCTCCTTTTAACTATATTTTACTCTATACTAAAGTTTTTTTCAATTAAATCTTGTCTTATATCAAAAAATAGATTAATATATAGGGTAGAGTGAGAGATCCGGACCCGCCTCAAAGCGGTATATTTCGGTGCCTTTCACTCACTCCACCCTAAGGATGTGAATTCAATGAAAAAAATGCTGATCACCGGCGGCAGCGGTGCCATTGGCAGTATGACCGCCTATCTGGGCGTACGGCAGGGCTGGGAAGTAATTTTGGCCTACCGCAGTAACCATGAAGCCGCCGAAAATTTAAAGGAAGATTTAGAAAAATTAGGGGGAAAGATCACCCTTTTTTGCGGAGATCTGACCCAACGCTCCCAGCGGGAGGCCTTGGCTGCCGCCTGCGGCCGGGTGGATCTTTTAGTCAATAATTTTGGGACGGCTCATTACACCCCTTTTACCGACGAAACCGATGAAACCATCGCAGAAGTGCTGGAGACCAATCTTTTTTCCCATATGGCGCTGACCCGTCTTCTGCTGCCGGAGATGCTTCGGGCAAAAAGCGGCTCCATTATCAACATTTCTTCGGTATGGGGGCAGACCGGCGGCTCCTGCGAGGTCAGTTATTCCGCAGCCAAGGCAGGGCTGATCGGCTTTACCAAGGCGCTGGCCAAGGAGGTGGCACCCTCCGGTATTACCGTAAACTGTGTAGCGCCCGGATGTGTGGAAAGCAGGATGCTTCAAGAGTTGGATCGGGATGCGCTGAAGGAAATGATTCCCACCGGCCGGCTTTGCTCAGGGCTGGATGTGGCCAAATGCATTCTCTTTTTAGCAGAACAGGATCAGATCACCGGGCAGGTTCTATCTCCCAACGGCGGGCTATATATATAAATATAAGGATGTACAAATGTACATCCTTTTTTATTGGGGGAACTTTATGAAGATTCTGGAAAAGATGGCTTCTCTTCTTTGGGGGCCTTGGATGCTGGCGCTGATCTTAGGCACCGGCATTTATTTGACCATTGGTACCCGCTGGTTATCCGTTACAAAACTAAAAAATGCTTTCAAAGCCGCCTTGAAGGGTCAGCCGGGGGCGGAGGGGGACGTTTCCGGGTTTGGTGCCCTTTGCACCTCCCTGGCGGCCACCTTGGGCACCGGCAACATCATCGGGGTAGCCACCGCCATCTCTGCGGGAGGGCCGGGGGCTCTTTTTTGGATGCAACTGGCAGCTTTTTTTGGGATGGCAACCAAATATGCGGAAGGGTATCTGGCGGTAAGGTACCGCCGCCGGGGAGCCGACGGCAAATTTATCGGCGGCCCCTTTTTATATCTGGAATTAGGGCTGCAGCGCCCTTATCTGGCCCGCATTTTTGCGGGGGCGTGTGTCATCACCTGCCTGATCAGCATGGGTACCACCTCCCAGATCAACGGCATGGTGATGGCGGCGCAGGATCATTTTGGCGGCGGGCTGACCACCGCCATTATCGCCGGAGGGTTGACCACCCTACTGGTGGGGCTGGTTCTAGCGGGAGGAATCGGGCGGATCGCTTCCGTTTCTACCCTGCTGGTGCCTTTCATGGCGGCCCTTTACACCCTTCTGACGGTTTGGCTATTGCTGCTCCATATCGAAAAGCTGCCTCAAGCCACCGCCTTGATCCTTCATTCAGCCTTTGCACCCAAGGCAGCTTTAGGGGCGGCGGCAGGGATCACCTTTCAAAAGGCCATGCGCTACGGGCTGGGGCGGGGAATCTTTTCCAACGAAGCAGGCATGGGCAGTGATCCCATTGCAGCCGCCACCGCCCAGACCGACAGTCCTGCCCGCCAGGGGTTGATCTCCATGCTGGGGCCTTTTTTAGATACGGTGGTAATGTGTACCCTCACCGGCTATGCGGTGGTGGTGACGGGTGCCTGGCAGATGCCCCAGCTTTCCGGGGCAGGAATTACCCTCTATGCCCTGCAGCAGCTGCCCCTTCCCTCTTCTCTGCTTTCATTTTTATATATGCTCTGCCTTTTCTTTTTTGGATTTGCTTCTATCATCGGTTGGAGCTTTTATGGAGAGCAAAGCCTGCGCTATCTCTTTCCCTGCCGGGGAATTTGCGTGAAGATCTTTCGGATCACCTTCCTGATCATTTTGTTTTTGGGCAGTTTTCTCACCGCCGATGCGGTGTGGAGCCTGGCCGATATCTTCTGCGCCCTGATGGCGGTTCCTAATCTGATCGGTTTGATTGGCTTGGGAGAACAAGTTTTTAAAGAAACAACGGCCGAGGGTTAACCCTCGGCCGTTGTAATCATTTCAACAAATTCTTCTAAATCAGTATTACGGGAGACATATTGCCGGGGAATCATGGAGCGTTTGGCACCGGTCACATAGGTGCCGCCGCTGGAAAGGAGACCGAACTGATAATACTGCTCCACCGCCGCCAGAGAGGCATCGGAATACCGGCCGGAGGGATAAGCCACCGCAAAGGGTTCCTTCCCGGTGATCCGGGCCAGAGCCAGCTTGGATTGCTGCAGTTCATAGGTGAGCTGCTCTGCGCTGCGGGTACTCAAAAATTCATGGGACATAGTATGGCTCTGGATAGAGACCAGCCCGCTTTCGCTAAGGACCTTCACCTGCTCGGAGGTGAGGTAGTGCTCGGTATTCAGCAGATCCACGATGATAAAGACGGTTGCTTTTACATTGTACTTTTTTAAAAGGGGTAAAAGTGCCGTATAGTTATCATCATAACCGTCGTCGAAGGTGAGAAGCACCGGCTTTTGCAGCTGGTTTACCTCCCCCAGATCCTCAAACCAGATGGGGGTATAGCCGTTTTCAGTCAGGTATTTTAGCTGCTCCTCCAGGGTGGCCGGGGATACGAACAGCTCCCGGATGCCCCAAGGCTCATCTCCCACCGCATGGTACATCAGGGTGGGAACGGAATAATCGGTATGGAGATATTCGGCTGTGGGGTAGGTGGTATAATAGCTACAGTTTTTTTCCGGATCTTCCAGCAGATGATAGCTATAAAGAGACATCACCTGCTCCAGCTGCTGGTACCAGCTGGAGCCATCGTAGATCCCGCCGCAGAGATAAAGGGAGCAATTATCCTCCTCGGGAGGCAGGGTGTCGGTGGTGAAAAAGTAGGGAACATCGCCGTGAAAAATAGAAGCCTGATGCACCAGAATTCCCCGGGAAACCTGCCATTTTTCCCCCACAGCATCGGCAAATTCCTTCATATTCAGATATTCTTGTTCCTCGGCGGTATAGACCTTCAAAGGGATCCCATTGATGAAGATCTCCGCCTCACTTTCTGCCGGCGCCACACCGTAGACAGGCTGCTGGGGCAGTTTGCTTTGGCAGCCGGTAAGCAGCAAGGCGAATATACATAACATAGAGAACAGCTTTTTGATTTTGATCACATCCTTGCCCATTATTATAGCAAAGTGTCCCCCTTGATGCAATAGGAAATAAAAATATCCGGCGTTAAAAACGCCGGATATTTTTCATCGTTTATTCCATTCCAAGCAGGGTTCTTGCCAGGATAACAGCAACCTCATAACGGGTGATATTTCCGTTGGGGTTGATGCGATCCATATCGCCCTTGATAATACCGTCGCGGATGGCGAGGTACATATAGGGAACTGCCCACTCTTCAACATCCTGCTGATCGGTAAACTTCTTATCGGCAACCAACTTATCGATGGCGGCCTTATCGGCTTCATAAACCTTTTCGGCATCGGGGCCGTAGAGGGCAATGATGATCACCTTCACGAACTCCGCACGGGTAGCATAGGTATCGCCCTTATACTCCACGCCGGTCACCTTGCCATTGGCATCGGTGATATTGGTGCCGCTGATGATACCGGTCTGGTAAGCGGCCTTCACATAGTTTTCAGCCCAGGCAGAGATAGCATCATTGAAGGGAAGCTTCACGCCGGAATAGAGATCCTTATTGATGCCCATCATCCGGATGACCATAACAGCCATCTCGAAGCGGGTAAGATTGGCATCGCCATCCAGGGCGCCATGCTCATCGCCCTTCAGGATACCCCAATTAGAGGCTTCCAGGGCAGATACATAGGGCTTCGCCCACTCGACGATCTCATCGGTGAAGTCCACAGGGAACTCGCTGAGGATGGCAACGGTGTATTCCTTCACATCCTCGCCCTTGGTGGCAGTTACATAGAGGTAGGTAAAGCCGGAATCCAAAGCGATGGACATTTCGTTGGTGGTCCAGAGGGCCTTCATGGGATCGGCATAGGTCTTAACGGTATAGCCATTGAGGCCTACGACCTTGAAATCATAGGTCTTGGCGGTACCCATATTCACGGTGATAACGTTGGTTTCTTCATCGAAAATCGCATCGTTGACAGCAACGATGCCGTTGCCAACCAGGCCGGAGGGAGTTTCGCCGGCTTCGCCGGGATTATTAGTCTTAATGGTGAGCTTCACGGGCTCGGAAACGGTACCGTCCTCAGCGATGACCTGCAACCATACCACAGTGGAGGCGGTGGTGAGGGCAATAGCGGGATCGGCGATCTTAACGGTGCAAGCCTCATCAGCGTAGATGGCATAGGTAGCCAGATCGGAAACGGTGGCGTCTACGATGAACTGAGAGGTAGAAACATTGGCGGTATAGCCACTGTTCTTCTTGGTAGCATTCTTAATGCTCAGAATCTCCTTCTCGCTGCTGGCGGGACGGACGATCTTTACGGTCCACTCCTCGGTGGTGCTACCGTCCTGAGAGGTAACGGTGACAGGATAGGTGGAGGTACCGACCTTGATCTTGGCGGTATAGGTACCGTTCACGGGAGCCAGAGGGCCGCCGGAGGCTGCATTGGTCACGGCAGCGGTAGCACCCTCGGAAAGGGTAAGAGCAAAATCAACAGTTTCAGTAGCAACCGGCACGGTTACGGTATAGGTCTTATTGGCAGCATCTGCCTCAACCTCATTCTCACCAGAGGTCACACCTTCAACTGCGGCGGCGGTGTTCATGGAACGGATCACCTGCATAGCATAGCTTTCGGTCTTACCGTCGGTACCGGTGACAGTGATCTCAAATTTATAGGGGGTCTCGGTCTTAGCCAACTGGTAGGTATAATTGTTGACGGTACCGTTATTGGTCAGCTCATACTTGGCATTTCTGGAATTATAGCCGTATACGGTAGCCACAGCACCTTCGGAAAGATCCAGATCAAAGGAGAAATCCTTGATGGCGTAATCTACCTTATAGGTGAAGAGATCCATATCCGTCTCATCGGATTCCAGAATGGTCACATCGGGATAGCTCTCTTCCTTGATGCCGTTGAGGGTTGCAGAGGCATAAGGGGGGCGCACAACGCTCAGCTTATAGTCCAGAGCCGTCCGCTCATCCCGGGAGAGAACGGATACCACATAGTAGTTCTCTCTGTTGGGAGCGGTTACGCCGTTACCGGTGAACTCTGCCAGCTTATTCCAATTTTCATCAGCAGTATAGATCTGGTGGGAATTTCCAACAGAGCTATCGGAGCTGACGGACATCCAAATAGAAGAAGTTTTTTCAGAAGCGGGGGTCAGGATGTAGTGATAGGGATCTTCCGGATCTACTACCTGAGTGCCCTGAGTAGCCAGAAGAGGCTGAATAATGACAGCATCCTCATTGATATAGTCGGTTCTGTTCTTGGGATCCTGCATTCCTTCTTCGGAATTATCCTCCCATACCCACTTATCATAGATCTTATCTGTAAAGTTACCCTTTACATAAGTACCTACATTGGAACCCAGAGTGGTGGTATAGAAGTTACCGGTCATCTCCACCAGGGTATCATCGGCGGTATTGGTGCCGATCTCAGGCATCACATTGGTATAGGCCTTACCGATAAAGGTATTATTATTGACCTGCAGGTTATCATTTGTAAGAGCATAAAGCGCAGTAGTATCAGAAAGGGTGGGTACTTCTGCACTATGAGAGGGTACCCCTTTTACAGTCAAATACCGGATCTGCAGGGGATGGCGCTTCACAGAGGCCAAAGTGTTACCAAAGATGTTATTTTCCATCACGACCTTCTCGTTCTCGCCGCCCATGGGGATCTCAAAGAGATTGTAGCTGGTGGCGTAGGAAGTGCCGGACATCCGCTCCATATTCCAGAAGGTATTATTGCTGATGGTATAGCGGTAGGGCTCCTTATTAGTACCCAGATAACTAACAGTACCCTGGTTAAAGTCGGACCAGAAAATACGGTCATAATGGAACATACCGCTCAAAGTACTGGCATTAGCCACAGCCGTACTGTTCCAGAAATGAGAATTCTTCAAGCTGAAGGTGAGGCCGAGCTGCTGGATGTGCTCCACATCATAGCAAAGGCCTGCATAGTTATCCTGCCAACACATACCGTTGAACTGAATCTTTGCACCTTGGCCGGAATAGAAGCCCAACTGCTTATAACCGGTGGCATAGCTATTGGAAACGCTCAGGTTACGTGCAGAAGTGCAGTAACGGTTCCAGAGACGGATGGTGGAAACGTCGTAGGACCAGCCGTTATTGAAGATACAGTTCTGCAGGATATAATCCCGAGTACCGGTACCGCTCTGCGTATCCTTGATAACAGCGCCGTAGCCCTGCATTACAATACCGTCGAATACATATTTCACAGAATTGGCGCCGGCCACATTATTGGTAAAGAGGCAGGTGTTATAGGCTGAACCGCCGCCGCCGTAACCTGCGCCCACATCAATGGCGCCCTCGATCCAGAAACGGGTCTCGCCCTGAGGATCGGAGCTGGCATAATCAGCCAGGGCACGCTCGGAGCTCAGATTCCACTTGACAGAGGGATCATCGCTGGGTACATTGGGGTTCATACCGGCACGGGCACCCAGAATATAGATGCTGCCGGTGAGGCTGATGGGATCGGAATAGTTGCCCTCGGTGAGAATAGCCATGGGCATCTTCACACCGTCCAGAGCAGCCTGCTCATAAACCTTGGCAACGCTGGTGAGGTGGCGGGTAGCATCGTATTTCTCGGTGACTACCCGGTTCCGGTAGGTGAAGGTGACCTTTTCGGGCTCCTCCCCTGCTTTAAAATCCCAATCGGCGTCTACCACATAGACATCGGTGGCGATATCCTGATATTTCTCGCCTACCAGACCGTCATAGGGGATCTTCACATAGTTTTCAGGTGCTGCGGCAGCATCGTAGTCATACTCTGCGGTGGCCACGATGGGAACCATGGACACCAACATCAGTACGGATAACAATAAGCTTAACAGCCGTACAGACTTCTTTGCCATATCTTTGTCCTCCCTTTAGAACAGATATTGATGGATATTAAAATTATAACAAAAGGGCTGTCAATTAGATAGAACCTTATGTTGCTGATTTTACACAATTTGTGACATTTGTTCGTGAAAGTACCCAATTTTATTCTTCAACGGGTGTTTCCGTTGGAACATCTTCCTCTTCTTCACGGGCTGCGCCGGCGATATCGATGACCTTCACGCCCTCGTCCAAACGAACCACCCGGACACCCTGCGTCACACGGCTGAGGGTAGAGATCTCTTCGATCTGGGTACGCATGATCACACCGCCGCTGGTGACCAGCAGCAGATCCTCACCATCCTCAACCATACGAATGGCGGCTATCTTACCGGTCTTTTCGGTAATATTATAATTGGTAATACCCTTACCGCCACGGTTCTGCAGCCGGTATTCCTCCACATTTGTACGCTTACCGTAGCCATTTTCGGTGATGGAGAGCAGGTTGGCACCCTCACGCTGGAGTACCATGCCCACCAGGTAATCCTCCTCGGCGATGCGGATGCCCCGGACGCCCCGGGTAACACGGCCCATGGAGCGTACCTCCGATTCGGGGAAGCGGATGGCCCGGCCTTCATGGGTGGCCAACATGATATTATCCTCGCCGGTGGTATACACCACATCGATCAGATCGTCCCCTTCATCCAGAAGGATGGCGATGACACCGGATTTGCGGATATTAGAATAATCGCTGAGGGGGGTCTTTTTCACGGTACCGTTGCGGGTGGCCATCACCAGATAGCCATCGGCATCGAAATTCTCCACCCGAATCATGGCGTTGACCCGCTCGCCGCTCATCAGGGGCAGCAGGTTCACCACATTGGTGCCTTTGGCGGTGCGGGAGCTTTCGGGAACCTCATATCCTTTTAATTTATAGACCCGACCCATGGTGGTAAAGAACAAAATGGTATCGTGGGTAGAGGCGGCAAAGAGATCCTTCACCACATCCTCTTCCTTGGTCTTCATACCGGTAATGCCCCGGCCGCCCCGGTGCTGAGCCTTATAGGTGCCCACCGGCTGGCGCTTGATATATCCGGCTTCGGTCATGGTGAAGATGCAATCCTCCACGGGGATCAGATCCTCATCCTCCAGGCCGATCTCGCCGTGCCCGATCTCGGTGCGGCGGGCATCGCCGAATTTCCGGGCGATCTCCAGCATATCTTCCTTAATAATAGCAGAAACCCGATAGTCGTGAGCCAAGATATCCTTCAGATCGGCGATCTTAGCAGAGAGCTCTTTATATTCATTTTCGATCTTTTCCCGCTCCAGGCCGGAGAGCTGGCCCAGCCGCATCTCCACAATGGCCTGCGCCTGGATCTCATCCAGATCGAACCGTTCCATCAATCTTTCCTTGGCATCGGCAATATGCTTAGAGCCCCGGATGATGGCAATGACCTCATCGATATGATCGATGGCCTTCAGCAAGCCCGCTAAGATATGGGCTCTGGCTTCCGCCTTTTTGATCTCAAAGGCGGTGCGGCGGCGGATGACATCCTTCTGATGGAGCAGGTATTCCTCCAGCATCTGCTTCAGGTTGAGCACCTTAGGCACGCCGTTGACCAGCGCCAGCATGATGATGGAGCAGGTCGCCTGCATATCGGTGAATTTATAAAGCTGGTTCAGGATCACCTGCGGATTGGCTTCCTTTTTCAGCTCCACCACGAACCGCAGGCCGTCCTTATCCGATTCATCCCGGATATCGGAGATGCCGGGGATGCGGTCGGTCTTGACCTCATCGGCGATCTTTTCGATCAAAGCTGCCTTCCGGATCATATAGGGGATCTCGGTGACAACGATCTTATACCGGCCGTCCTTCCATTCTTCGATCTCTGCCCGGGCCCGGACATAGATCTTGCCCCGGCCGGTTCTATAAGCCTGGCGAATACCGCTGCGGCCCATGATGATGGCGCCGGTGGGGAAATCGGGGCCTTTGATGTATTCCATCAGCTCATCGACCTCAATATCCGGGTTATCCAGCAGAGCCACAGCACCGTCTACCACCTCACGCAGGTTATGGGGCGGCACATCGGTGGCCATACCGACGGCAATACCGGAGGAGCCGTTGACCAGCAGGTTGGGGTACCGGGCAGGCAGCACATGGGGCTCCTTACGGGTCTCATCAAAGTTGGGATCCCAATCGATGGTATCCTTTTCGATATCCTTCAGCATCTCATTGGAGATTTTGGACATCCGGGCCTCCGTATACCGGTAGGCAGCGGCGGGATCGCCATCGATGGAACCGAAGTTTCCGTGACCCTCTACCAGAGGATAACGGAGGGAGAAGTTCTGGGCGAGGCGCACCAGCGCATCGTAAACAGAAGCGTCACCGTGGGGATGGTACCGGCCCAGCACGTCACCCACGCAGGTGGCAGCCTTCCGGAAAGGCTTATCGCTGGTCAGGTTATCCTCATACATGGCGTAAAGAATTCTGCGGTGGACCGGTTTCAGACCGTCCCGCACATCGGGCAGCGCACGGCCGACGATGACAGACATGGCATAGTCCAGATAGGAGTTCTTCATTTCTTTTTCCAGATCAACAGGAACGATGACCTGGTTTTCATAGCTTGCGGTATCGTGGATCTCATTTTTAGCCATTTTGAAGCACCTCCTTATACATCAAGATTCATTACATACTGGGCGTTATTTTCGATAAACGCCTTTCTGGGCTCTACCTTCTCGCCCATCAGGATGGAGAAGGTCTCATCGGCGGCGATGGCGTCGCCTAAGGTAAATTGCTTTAAGGTACGGGTCTCGGGATCCATGGTGGTGGCCCACAGCTCGGAGGGATCCATCTCACCAAGACCCTTATTGCGGCTGATCTCTACCTTACCCTTACTGTCCTCACCGCGCATTTCGGCGGAGATCTGATCCCGCTCCGCATCGGAATAGGCATAGCGGGTCTCCTTGCCCTTTACCAATTTATAAAGGGGCGGCACAGCGGTATAAACATAACCGCCCTCCACCAAGGGACGCATAAAGCGGAAGAAGAAGGTAAGCAGCAGGGTACGGATATGAGCGCCGTCCACATCCGCATCCGCCATAATGATGACTTTGCCATAGCGGAGTTTATTGATATCGAAATCGGCACCGATATTGGTGCCCAAGGATGCGATGATGGGCTGCAGCTTATCATTATTGTATACCCGATCCAGCCGGGATTTTTCCACATTCAGGGTCTTGCCCCAAAGGGAGAGGATCGCCTGGAACCGACGGTCGCGGCCTTCCTTGGCGGAGCCGCCTGCAGAGTCACCCTCTACGATATAGATCTCGGAATACTTGGTATCCTTACTCTGGCAATCGGCCAGCTTACCGGGCAGGGAGAGAGAAGTAGAAAGGGCACTCTTCCGGGCGCTTTCCCGGGCCTTTCTGGCTGCTTCCCGGGCCTGAGAGGCAGAGATCGCCTTGCCGATGATGATCTTGGCGGTCTTGGGGTTCTCCTCGAAGAACTCATTGAGCTTTTCGCCAATGATGGAGCTGACCAGGCCGTGGACCTCGCTGTTGCCCAGCTTGGTCTTGGTCTGCCCCTCGAACTGGGCCTCCTCCACCTTCACGCTGATGATCACCGTTAAGCCTTCCCGCACATCCTCGCTGGAAAGATTGGCATCCTTCTCCTTTAAAAAGCCTTTCGCCCGGGCATAATTATTGATCACCCGGGTGAGAGCGCTCTTAAAGCCGGCCTCATGGGTACCGCCCTCGGTGGTATTGATATCATTGGCAAAGGAGATGAGAGTCTCATCGTAGCGGGTGGTATACTGCATTGCCACCTCTGCCACAGAGGTATTCTTTTTGCCGCTTACATAAATGATCTCTTCATGGAGGGGTTCTTTATTTTTATTGAGGTAGGTCACAAATTCCTTGATACCGCCCTCATAGTGCATGACCTTTTTCTGCTCTTTTTCTTCCCGCTTATCCTCAAATTCGATCCGCAGGCCGGCATTCAGGAAGGCCTGCTCCCGCAGGCGCTTGAGCAGCACATCGTATTCATATTCCAGCGTCTCAAAGATCTGATCATCCGCCTTGAAGCGCACGGTAGTACCGGTCACATCCGTCTCACCGATCTCCTTCAGGGAGCCTTCGGAATGGCCCCGGTGGTACTTCTGGAAATAGACCTTTTTCCCATCCCGGACCTCCACCTCCAGCCATTCGGAGAGAGCGTTTACAACAGAGGCGCCCACGCCATGGAGGCCGCCGGATACCTTATAGCCCCCGCCGCCGAATTTTCCGCCGGCATGGAGGATGGTAAAGACCACCTCTACCGTGGGGATCCCCATTTTGGGGTGGATGCCCACCGGGATGCCCCGGCCGTTATCCACCACCTCGATGATATTGCCCGGCAGGATGGAAACCTTAATGGTATCGCAATAGCCGGCCAGCGCCTCATCGATGGAGTTATCTACGATTTCATATACCAGATGATGCAGACCCCGGATAGAGGTGGAGCCGATATACATACCGGGTCTCTTCCGTACTGCTTCCAGCCCCTCCAATACCTGAATCGAAGATTCGTCGTATTGATTGGTCACTTTTTCCTGATCCATATTTATTCTCCGTTTCTTAAATGTAGGAAATTTTCTTCACATAATTGCAGCGCCTCAGCAGGGTCTGCGCCGAGATCTGCGAGATATAGACCACCACATCCATCCCCCAGTTGCACACAATGAAGGATTTTGGGATATCGGTGGACACATTGATCAATTTATTTTCCTTTTCCTTCGCCGCCAAAAACATTCTGGTACGCTTGGAAACGGTGGCTTTATCCATATCGAAAATGCCGATGATATCACTTTTTTTGATCAGCACATCCTGACCCAGATGCAGGTACACGTATTTTAGCCACCTTTCCTTCCTTGATGGAAAAGACTTTATCGCCTTTTTTACGGATCTTACCCAATTCACAGGTGGTAAGCACCGTCTGCCGGCCGTTCATTTTCTGAAAGATAAATTTTTGCCGGTGGGCATCCAGCTCCGATAGGATATCATCCAACAGCAGCACCGGCTCGCTGCCCTGCAGGCGGGTGATACATTCCGCCTCTGCCAGCTTCATGGCCAGCACCGCCGAGCGGATCTGCCCCTGAGAGGCAAAAAACTTCATGCTTTTGCCGGAAAGTAAAATTAAAATATCATCCTTATGGATGCCGCTCATAGTCTGACCCATGGTAATATCGTGGTCCCGCATCCTGCGGAGCCGCTCCCGGAACAACCGGGCATATTCCTCCCGGCTGACCTCCTCCTTGGTAAACTGATTCAGATAGATCAGCTTGAGCTTTTCCGAACCCTGGGAGATCTCGCTGTAGTATTCCTTGACAAAGGCCGAAAGCTGCATAATGTACTTCTGCCGGGCTTCGGCGATATAGGAGCCGGCCTCTGCCAGCTTTTCATCCCAGATCTCCAGCATTTCACTCAAGGCATAATCGCTCTGGCATTGACGGAGCAGGGCATTGCGGTTTTTCAGGATCTTCTGATAGCTCAGCAACTGATCGGTATATTGAAGCTCCAGAGAGCAAAGGGCCATATCCAAAAAACTCCGCCGTTTATGGGGGCCTTCTTTGATCAGGTTCAGGTGATCGGGGGTAAAGATCACCGATTGAAAGCAGCCCAGCAGATCCCGCAGCCTTGGTACTACCAGGCCGTTATGGCGAAATTCCTTGGGTCTGCCCCGGGCAAAAAGGATCTTTAATTCCTCTTCCCGGCCCTCCAGCAGAAAGGTGAGGGTAATGGCCGCTGTCTCCGCCCCGAAGCGAATCAGCTGCTCCTCCTTCAGCACCCGATAGCTTTTCAGGCAGGAGCAAAAGTAGATCGCCTCGATACAGTTGGTCTTACCTTGGGCATTATTGCCCGCTAAAATATTGATGCCATCGGTAAAATCGAAGGTCTCATCAGCAAAATTTCTGAAATTTTCCAGTCGCAGCCGACGGATGATCATTGTACAATGAGATATTCCAGCCCGCCGAAGGTGAACCGATCGCCGGGATAAAGCTTTTTGCCCTTTTGCAGGCAGACCTCGCCGTTGACCTGCACATCCCCGGCCAGAATCATCATTTTGGCCATGCCTCCGGTATCGGCCTCGCCGGAAAGCTTCAGGGCATCGCAAAGCCGAATGTATTCATCTCTGATCAATAATCGGTTCATGTTTTATTCCTTCATTCTCAAGGGCAGCACCAGGAAGAGATAATCATCCTTATCCTTCGGCCGCAGGATGATGGGCGCCAGGTTGGATTGCAGCTCGATCACGATCTCTTCATCATCGCAAGCGCTGAGGGCTGCCAGCATATATTTATAGTTGAAACCGATCACCATTTTATTGGCGAAGGGCTCGCATTGGATGGAATCGCTGAATTTACCCAGATTGGATACGGTAGCGATATTGATATGATCAAAATCAAATTCACAGCGAATGGGGCTGATGATGGTGGAATTAGCCATCAGCGCCGCCCGGTCGATGATGCGGGTGAAATCCCGCACATTTACATGGACCTGGAATTTAAAGTCCTTCGGGATAGCGGCCTTATAATCCAGAAATTCTCCCTCCAGCAACCGGGAGACCAGCTGCACCCCGCCAAAGCGGAAGGAAACGAAATTCTTACTGTTGGTGATGGTCACGATCTCCTCGTCACTGTCCGGCAGGATATTGGTCATCTCCTTCAACGCACGGGAAGGAATGACCACCTTAGAAAAGTTCCCCATAGCCTGCTTATAGGGGGCCTTGCGGATGGCCAGCCGGAAATTATCCACCGCCACCGCATTGACATATCCGTTTTCGGCCAACTCAAAAAGCACACCGGTCAGGATCGGCTTCAGATCGGTGATGGAAACGGCAAAGATGGTCTGCCGCACCATATTTTTAAAGTCGTTATAGGTAAGCTGGATGCCATCATCGCTGAGCACATCCGGCATGGCAGGAAAATTATCCGTATCCATACCGGAAATGGTAAAGCTGGCGTTGCCGCCCCGGATGGTGGTGAGGAAGGTCTTATCGTCGATCTCCACCGTTACCTGGCAGGAAGGCAACTTCCGGACGATATCACCGAAGAGCTTGGAGGAGAGGATCACTTCCCCGTCTTCAAATTCATCTGCTTGAAATTCATAGTTGATGGCAATACTCAGATCGTAGGCACTGAACCGGACCAGCCCGTCCTTTTCGATCTCAATGAGAATACCCTCCAGCGCCGGGATGGTGGATTTCTGGCTGGCGGCCTTCTGCACGATGTTGATCGCCTCATTCAGAACGTTTCTGTCACAAGAAAATTTCATGCGTCGTTCCTTTCTTTTATCTGTTAATTGTAGTAGTAGTTGTTGTTGTGTGCAAAACCGGCAAAAATCCCCGATTTACGGATTCCCATGCCGAAAATTGCCCGTTAAAAGCCTGTTGATACACGCCTTTTCATTCCACAGACCCTCCACAGAATTATGTTAACTGTTTAAAAGTCTGTGTAAAATGTTAAATACCGGGTGTTAAAAACAGAAAACTCTGTTAATAAGATTTCTTGATATTTTCGATAAGCTCGGCTGCGATCTTGGCGGTTTTGGGATCCTGCTTCATGGCATCCTCTAACTTACGGATGGAATAAAGAACGGTGGTATGATTCTTACCGCCCATCTCCTTGCCGATCTCCGGCAGGGAAAGGTTGGTCAACTCCCGGATGATATACATAGCCATCTGCCGGCTGAATACGATCTCGGTCTTTCTCTTTTCGCTCTTGATATCTTCAATGGAGATGTTGAAGTAACGGGAGACCTGATCGATGATAGAGGCGGGGGTAATAGCGGAATTGGTATTTTCCTTGATCACCGCTTCCATGGCGTCCTTAGCCAGGGCCATGGTGGGGGTCTGGCCCCACAGGGAGTTATAGGCCTTCAGCTTTTTGATGGTACCTTCCAGCTCCCGTACATTGGTCTTGATCTTGGTGGCGATCAGCTCCACCACTTCCTCCGGTACTTGGAGGTTATACATGGCAGCCTTCTTTTTGATAATGGCTACACGGGTCTCATACTCGGGGGGCTGCACATCGGCGATCAGACCCATGGAAAAGCGGGTCTGCAGCCGTTCCTCCAGCGTGATCAGCTCCTTGGGGGGGCGGTCACTGGTGAGGATGATCTGGCGATTGTTTTCATAAAGGGCATCAAAGGTATGGAAAAATTCTTCCTGGATGGCCTTTTTACCGCTGATGAACTGCACGTCATCCACCAGCAGAATATCCGCCTTGCGGTATTTCATTTTGAACTGGCGCTGATTGTTGAACTGGATGGCATCGATCAGCTCGCTGGTAAATTCATCGCCCTTTACATACATGATCACTGCATTGGGATTATTTTCCTGAATTTTATTGGCAATGGCGTTGATCAGGTGGGTCTTGCCCAGCCCGCTGTGCCCGTACAAAAAGAAGGGGTTATAAGCATTGGCCGGGTTATTGGCGATGGCCAGCGCCGCCGCATGGGCAAATTCATTTTCTTTACCGATAACGAAATTATCAAAGGTCAGGTTGGTCTTGGCGTTAAAGGCCCGGATCTCCTCCTCCTCCAGCTTGGGCAGAGCAGTGCTCACCTCTTCGTTCTTTCTCTGGGCCGCCTCCCGGAACCGGGGCGGGACCTCATCCTCTGTCATGATCTGGGCGGTGACCTCAAAGCCCATTACATCCGATATTGCGCGTTCCACATCTGATTTATATTTTTTATCAATGATACTCTTTTGAAAAAGAGTAGAAACGCAAAAGAAAGCTACATCATTTTCCATTTTCATGGGAATCAATAGCTTGATCCAGCTTTCATATGAAGTTACATTCAACTCATTCTTCAACTGAACGAGCGCTTTTTCCCAAACATCCTTAAATGACTGCACTTACCGTTCTCCTCTCTCATTTTTTTACAAGAAATTTAAAAATAATTATACACATATATTTTAACATATGTTTAAAACAAATGCAATATATTTATTTTATATATAATAACTATAAATATAGAGTTCCTTATTTTATTTATTGGCAAATGAAACAGTTGACAAGTTGTGAAAAACATAATATAATTCATTTTTAGATAAAAAGTGGAGGTAGAACCATGAAAAATACAGAAAAAACCATGGAGCAGATCGTTACGCTCTGCAAAAACCGCGGCTTTGTTTATGCCGGCAGCGAGATCTACGGCGGCCTGGCCAACTCCTGGGATTACGGTCCTTTGGGTGTGGAATTCAAGAACAATGTGAAGAAGGCTTGGTGGAAGAAATTTGTGCAGGAATCTCCTTATAATGTAGGTTTGGATTCCGCCATCATCATGAACCCCGAGACTTGGGTGACCAGCGGCCATGTAGGCGGCTTTTCCGATCCTCTGATGGATTGTAAGGATTGCCATGCCCGCCACCGGGCAGACAAGCTCATCGAAGAGGTGGGCGGTAAGCCCGAGGGGATGACCTTTGAGCAGATGCAGGATTACATTAAGGAAAACGGCATTGCCTGCCCCGATTGCGGCAGCAAGAATTTTACCGATATCCGAAAATTCAACCTGATGTTCAAGACCTTCATCGGCGTGACCGAGGATGCTAAGAATGAGGTTTATCTTCGCCCTGAAACTGCGCAGGGGATCTTTGTGAACTATGCCAATATCCAGCGCACCACCCGGAAAAAGCTGCCCTTCGGCGTTTGCCAGATCGGTAAATCCTTCCGGAATGAGATCACTCCGGGCAATTTTGTGTTCCGTACCCGTGAGTTTGAGCAGATGGAATGTGAATTCTTCTGCAAACCTGATACCGACTTGGATTGGTTCTATTATTGGAAAGACTACTGCAAGAACTGGCTGATCTCTTTGGGTATGAAGGAAGAGAATATGCGTTTGCGGGATCATGAGAAGGAGGAGCTTTCCTTCTATTCCAAAGCAACCACCGATATCGAGTTCCTCTTCCCCTTCGGCTGGGGTGAGCTGTGGGGCATTGCCGACCGTACCAACTACGATTTGGGCCGCCATCAGGAAGCCAGCGGCAAGAGCTTGGAATATTTCGATCCCGAGACCAATGAGCATTACGTTCCTTACGTTGTGGAGCCCTCTCTGGGCGCCGACCGTGTGGCTCTGGCCTTCCTTTGCGAAGCCTACGATGAGGAGGTTTTGGATGCAGAAAAGAACGATGTGCGGGTAGTTTTGCGCCTCCATCCTGCTCTGGCACCCGTAAAAGCGGCCGTATTGCCCCTTTCCAAGAAGCTTTCTGCTGCTGCTCAGGAAAAGGTCTATAACGTGCTGTGCAAGGAATTTAACGTGGAATTCGACGATGCCGGTTCCATCGGTAAGCGCTACCGTCGGCAGGATGAGATCGGTACTCCCTTCTCCATCTGTTACGACTTCGAGAGCGAAGAGGACGGCTGCGTGACCATCCGTTTCCGGGATTCCATGGAGCAAAAGCGGGTAAAAATCGAAGAATTGGTGGAATTTATCCGGGAAAGCGTGAAATTTTAAAACTTTTTGTTGACAAATTATGTTGACCTATTATATAATGTTATACGCTCAAAAATGAAGGATTGCCCTTTAATAGAAGGAGGATAGAAAAATGGTTCGGACTTATCAGCCTAAGAAGAGACAAAGAAGCAAGGTTCACGGCTTCAGAAAGAGAATGCTGACCGCCAACGGCCGCAAGGTTTTGGCCAGAAGAAGAGCAAAAGGCAGAAAAAGATTATCTCACTAACATTAAAGGCCACAGCGATGTGGCCTTTTTTATTGAGATGGTAGGATGAAGATGAAGATCGAAAGCGTAAAGGAAAACGTAAATTTCAGAAGAGCTTATCATCAGGGAAGATCGGTTGTGACCCGGGAGATCGTGATCTACTGGCGGAAGAACCGGCTGGGTAAGACCCGGCTGGGGCTGACCGTGAGTAAAAAGCTGGGGAATTCCCCTCAGCGGAACCGGATCCGGCGGATCATCCGGGAAGGGGTGCGTAAAAATGCGGCACTTCTTCCTCCGGAGCACGATATCGTGATCGTGGCCCGCAGCCGGTGCCTGCAATGCAAGAGTACAGACATTGAGCGGATCATCCGGGAGACCTTTTCGGCTTGAGCAACCTGGAAAGGGTAAGAAGGCTCTTTATTTTACCGATCCGCGCTTATCAGAAATGGATCTCGCCTCATCTGCCTGCCCGCTGCAAATACTATCCCACCTGCTCCGCTTACGCCTGTACGGCGATCTTGCGCTTTGGCATACTGATCGGCGGAGGGCTGGCCTTATGGCGCCTGCTGCGCTGTAATCCCTGGTCAATGGGTGGGTATGACCCTGTTCCCGAACGGGAACAACTGTTCAAAAGGAGAAAAAAATAATGGATTTATGGAGTTATTTGATTGTTCCCTTTGCATGGATCATGCAGCAGTGCATGAACCTGCTGAACAATTACGCTCTGGCCCTGATCGCCTATGCCCTGATCACCAAGATCATTATTTTCCCGCTTTCCATGAAGCAGCAGAAATCCCAGCTGAATATGGTGCGGCTGCGGCCCTATCAGGATGCCCTGAAAAAGAAGTACGGCAACAACCAGGAACGCTATAATCAAGAGCTGCAAAAGCTTTATCAGCGGGAAGGGATCAACCCCATGGGCAGCTGCCTGCCCTTGCTGATCCAGCTGCCGCTGATCCTGTTGATCTATAACATTGTGCGCCATCCCCTGACCTATGTGCACTATAATGAGGTATTTACCAGAAACGCTGCGCAGAGAGTCTACGAGCTGGCTCTGCAGGTGAAGGACAGCCTTGGTGAAGCGGTGGTCAAGGTAGTGGATGCCATCGCCGCCGCTCCCGATACAGTGAGCAAGATCAGCGACTACGAGCTGCAGATCTATAATGCAGCCTCCAAGGCCGATCTGGTGAGCATTCCCGGGGATAAGCTCTTCGGTATCTTCAGCCTTTCCGGCACTCCCAGCGAGGATTTCTGGAGCTGGATGCTGCTGATCCCCATTCTGGCGGGTGTTACCGGCTTTATCACCTCCTGGTTCTCCCAGAAGCTGAATGCGGCAACGCAGGATCCCTCCGCTGCCGGTTCTACCAAGATGATGACCTATATGATGCCCATCATTTCCGTATTCTTCTGCTATAGCCTGAACTGTGCGTTGGGCTGGTACTGGATCATTACCAATGTGCTGAGCATCGCTCAGACCTATATCCTGCATAAGATGTACGACCCTAAAAAGGCATTGGCAGAGGTAGAGGCCAAAATGGAGCAAGAAAAAGCAAAGAAGAAGGAAAAGCGCAGTGCTGCCGCCGCCAAGAAGGCCGCCGCCATTGCCGCATCGAAGAAAAAGAAATAAGGGTGGATTAAGATTAAAATGGCAACCAAAGAACTGTTTTTTGAAGGAAAGACCATCGAAGCAGCCGTGGAAAAGGCCGCTTTGGAACTCAATGAAGATAAAGATCTCCTCAGCTATGTGGTAGAAGAGACCCCCACCAAGGGTTTCCTCGGCATCGGTGCGACCCCCGCCAAGATCAAGGTGGAGATTGAAGTACCCGATGAGCCCAAAAAGGAAGCCCCCAAGCAGGAAGCTCCCAAGAAGGAAGCAAAGATCCCTGCATGGGAGCCGGAAAAGCTCTCCGGCGGCAAGAATAAGAAGAACGCCGAGAAGCCGGAAAGAAAACAGGAGAAAAAGCCCGCCAAAAAGGTGGAAAAGGCAGAAAAGGCAGAGCCTGCTGCCCCCATCCTTCCCGAAGTGGAAAAGAAACCGGTGGACGATGAAAATTCCAAGAAGATCACCGAATTCATGATGGGTCTGCTGGCCCACATCGGCGCCGAGGAGGAGGCCGCTGTGAAGGTGGAGATCGGCGAAGATGATCACTATTATGTAGAGGTCAGCGGTGCTAATATGGGCGTGCTGATCGGCCGCCGGGGCGAGACTCTGGACGCTGCCCAATACCTTTGTGGGCTGGTGCTCAATAAGGGCCGCAGCGGCGATAAGCTCCGTGTGACCCTGGATACCGAAAACTACCGGGCAAAGCGGATCCGCACCCTCCAGAATCTGGCAGAGAAAAATGCGGAAAAGGCGCTGAAATATAAGCGCAATATCACCATGGAGCCCATGAGCCCCTATGAGCGCCGCATCATCCATGCCGCCCTCACCGGCCGTGAGCATATCACCACCTTCTCGGTGGGCAGCGAACCCAAGAGACGGGTAGTTGTAAGCTACAAGAAATAAGAAAACTGCCTCACTTCAAAATGAAGTGAGGCAGTTTTTTAGATTGTATAATAGTATAATTCTTTAAAGGTTAATCCATCATAAGTACAATTCAATAATACTTGTATTACAAATTCATCGTTTTGCAGAGTAATTTCACAGGATGATAGATTTATAGAAGCGTCTTGATAGTTCGGATATTCTTCTAAGAATTGTCTGGAAGCATCTAATAATACGGTATTTTCTGTTAGATCTTTGACCAGTTCACCGTTAAATGGAATTGTTTCCTCCTTTCGCAAGGTGCAACTTTTCAGGGATCCACTTGTAGATAAGGTGACAATCACTTGTGACCCCACAATAAAATTATCTACGCCGTAGGTGTTTCCGAAATAGACTGAAGTTCCCATTTCTGCTGTATAGGTTTGAATTCTGATGAATTCAAATCCGGAAATTCGATCACCATAGGTTTGAACCGCATAATTCCACGCTGTATCAATCAGCCCTTTCTCTGTGATGTGTGTAGAGGTGTTGGTGCTGTCATTAGAAGGCGCACTAATGTACATCTTTATATTACCAGCTTCGTCATACATATAACTGTTACCGTATTCATCCTCATACACATCGATTTCATTTTCCATGCTACGATCGGTTTCAGTATAAGTTAGGATTTTTTCTTCTTCGTTTGCATCTTGTATTATCTTTGTTTTTTCTGCGTTTTTTCGTACATAAACTGTATCGCTCTTTGCTATTTCTGAATTTGAAGAATTTGGATCATATTCCATAGAAGAAAACACTGATATTCCAATAAAGGACATCAAAATACAAAAACTCAATATACTTGCAATGATCCATTTTTTCTTTTTCATTTGAATTTTCTCCTTTCGTGTATTATTTTAATGTTAGAGCATGAAGTGCACTGGATCCATAATATTGAGCAGTTATTGTTGAGAGTTCTGTTGCATATGCTGCAATCCAAGCGTTGGTTTCACTTATTGCATCTCCAACAGTAAGCCCTTCAGATAGTTTTTCAAAAAATTTAGTATGCCAATAGTAGATATCCGCATCCCAGAAACTTTCTGTCCATCCGATACAACACATGACATCTTTGCTTAGTGCAACATCGACTAAATTGCCATGAATTGAAGAGGAATCTCCAGTATTACATCCTGAAAAAAGCAGAAGCTTTACTCTGGTTAAGGCACCTGTTGCATAATTTGGTAAACAGGCACAGTATGGAATTCCATATGTAGCAGTACCTCCTGTCATAAAACTATCATCATAAAAATATATTCTGCCTTCATCACCATGACTTGTTATAACAACCAAATCACAGTCTGGCATTTGAATATAAGCCGACGATGCGTAATGATCCACATATTCACCTGCATCATACCCCATTTCCCAGAGTTCTGGAAGGATAATAGTTGCATTATATCTGGTGTTCAAATTGTTGGGTTGCACAGAAGTCTGGGTAAAGACTTTTCCTTGACGTTGACTTGTAGTTATTTTTGTTCTAAAAAGATATTGAGATGTTGAAGATCCTGCAGTTGAATTAATTCTTATTTTGTATGTTTCTCCTGCATTTACATAAGCAGTAATCAATTCGGAATTTCTTGTTTCATTTGAATCGATTGATCTGGCAATCATGGTTGTTCCATTGCTTTTATATAAAAATAGATTGTAATTTAGGCCTGATGGGATATTTCCTAAAAAGAAATTAGCAGAACCAGATTGACTAAAGGTTACTTACCACCAATCGATATCTGTTGTAGAGGAAATAACACCATAATTATTATAATCATCATAAGTGACTGTTGCATTAGCATGTCTATTATTACTTTCGATCTCAGTTTTATTAACAGCTGATGCAGTAAATTCAATTAATGAAAACATTGATAAAAATAATGTTAAAGTAAGTGTTAACAAAATATTTTTATTTAAATTTTTAATAATCATATTAATTTCTCCTTTCTATTATTTGTTTATTGTAGTTATAAAAAGCGCAGAAACAAGAATCTATGTTTCTGCGCTTTATATGGACAGTAATAAATTATTTGTTCTAAAAGGAATATTCCATATACTGACAGAATCTCTTTTAATTTGGATAGAAACATGATACATATTGAAGTCCTCCTTTTATAATAATTATTCTAATTATATTATATATTATTGCTATAAAATATACAATACTTTTTAAAATGTTACATTCATGTAACATTACTTCGTCATTATGCATAAAATAGATCGTTAGGTTATTGGATTTAAAAAATAATTGGTTAATTTAACGGTATATGTAAAAAGGAGTAGATCATTCAATCTACTCCTATTTGCATATGATATTTTTTTACAGCGGTTTATCTTTAATTTGCTTGGGCTGGCGGGGATATTGCTTGGGAGTATCCCCGGTCTTCCGGATGACGATGATGGCCCGTTTATCCTCCTCCCCGGGAAGGGTGTAATGAAAGACCTGCTCTGTCTGACCTCCCAGAATCCGGATGGCCTTTTCCGCCCGTTCCAGTTCCTCATCGGCGGTGGCGCCCTTATAGGCGATCAGAGCGCCGCCTTTTTTTACCAGGGGCAGGCAGTATTCGCAAAGCTTGGAAAGCTCTGCCACCGCCCGGGAAACGGCAATATCAAAATGCCCCCGGAGCTTGGGGTTCCGCCCTGCATCCTCCGCCCGGGCGTGGAGGGTGCAGATCTTGTTTAATTTTAAATTGGCAATAACGCCATCGATGAAATTCAGCCGCTTTTGGAGAGAATCCAGCAGGGTCATCTCCAGATGGGGGGCGGCCAGCTTCAGGGGCAGAGAGGGAAATCCGGCGCCGCAACCCACATCCACAACCGTGGCATTCTCCGGGAAGATCCCCTTGGAAAGGGGATAGATACTGTCCCAGTAATGCTTTTTCATCATCTCCTCCGGCTCGGTGATGGCCGTCAGGTTCATGACCTTATTGGTCTCCAGCAATTTCTCCTCAAACTGGAGGAGTTTTTCGCTGAGATCGGCGGGAAAAACGATCTTTTCCTGCTCCAAAAGGGCGGTCAGTCTATTCATTCGTTCCATGATGTTTATTCCTTTGTTCAATTTCAATCATCAAAACGCTGATATCTGCAGGGCTCACGCCGCTGATCCGGCTGGCCTGGCCGATGCTCACCGGCCGTACCGCTGCCAGCTTCTGCCGGGCCTCCAGCCGCAGCCCTTCCATCTCGGCGTAGTTTAGATCCTCCGGGATCCGGCGGTTTTCCAGCTTCTGGAATTCCCGCACCTTGGAAAGCTGCATTTTGATGTAACCTTCATATTTGATGGAGATCTCCGCCTGCCGGCCTTCTGCCTTTTTAAGAACCGGGCGGTGGGGATCCACCGGCGCTAAGTCAAAGTAACTCACCTGCGGCCGGGCAATAAGATCGGCAATGGAGGCCCCGGCCGAAAGGCGGGGGGTACCGCACCGGTCCAGGATCTCCTGCAACACTTCGTTATTGGGGGAAAGATAGGTTGTTCGCAAGCGTTCGATCTCCGCTTCAATATTGGCTCTTTTTTGCAGGAATTTTGCGTATCTTTCATCGGAAATCAGCCCAATTTCATAACCAATGGGGGTCAGCCGCAGGTCAGCATTGTCCTGCCGCAGAAGCAGCCGGTATTCGCTGCGGCTGGTCATCATCCGGTAGGGCTCAGGGGTGCCCTTGGTGACAAGATCATCGATCAAGGTACCGATATAGGAATTGGCCCGGTCTAAGATCAGAGGCTCCTTGCCCTGGATCTTTTTGGCGGCGTTGATACCGGCCACCAGCCCTTGAGCTGCAGCCTCCTCATAGCCGGAGGAGCCATTAAACTGGCCGGCGCCGTAAAGCCCTTGGATGGCCTTGAATTCTAAGGTGGGATAGAGGGCCTGCGGATCCACGCAATCGTACTGAATGGCATAAGCTACCCGCATGATCTCGGCCTTTTCCAGCCCCTTGATGGAATGGATGAATTGCCGCTGCACAAACTCCGGCAGCGAAGAAGAAAGCCCCTGCAGGTACATCTCCTCCGTCTCCAGGCCGCAGGGCTCCACAAAGAGCTGGTGAGCGGTCTTTTCCTTAAACCGCATGATCTTATCCTCGATGCTGGGGCAATAGCGGGGGCCGATGCCGTGGATCTGGCCGCTGTAGATGGGCGAAAGATGAATATTATCCCGGATGATCTGGTGGGTGGTCTCATTGGTGGCGGTCAGCCAGCAGACCACCTGATTTTCCCCGATCTCTTCGTTTTCAAAGGAAAAGGGCACGATCTCTTCGTCCCCCTCCTGGACCTGCATTTTGGAAAAATCCAGGCTGCGGCGGTTGACCCGGGCGGGGGTACCGGTTTTGAACCGGCGAAGGGGAACGCCTAATTCTTCCAGGCAGTCACTTAATTGGTTGGCGGGGAACATTCCGTCGGGGCCGCCGGGCTGCTGACTTTCGCCGATGATGATCTCGCCCTTTAAATAGGTTCCGGTGGCTAAGATCACGGCTTTTGCGCCGTAGTGGGCTCCCAGATGGGTCACCACTCCGGTCACATGACCGTCCTCCGCTTCGATCTTGACGATCTCCCCCTGGATGAGCATCAGGTTTTCCTGCTGCTCCAGGGCGTGCTTCATATATTTGCTGTACTCCCGGCGGTCGGATTGCACCCGCAGGGAATGGACAGCGGGACCCTTGCCTAAATTCAGCATCCGGCTTTGCAGGAAGGTGGCGTCTGCCGCCTTGCCCATCTCACCGCCCAGCGCATCGATCTCACAGACCAGATGCCCCTTGGCGGTACCGCCGATGGAGGGGTTGCAGGGCATATTGCCCACCCCATCCAAACAGATGGTAAAAACGCCCACCTTACAGCCCAGCCGGGCGGCGGCCAAGCCTGCCTCGATGCCGGCATGACCGGCACCGATGACGGCAATATCTAAGTTTTCAACATGATACATATTATTTACCTACACAAAATCTTGAAAAAATCTGATCGATCATCTGGTCGGTCACCGTTTGACCGGTCACCTCCCCCACCGCTGCTGCGGCTTCGGTAATATCCAGGGAAGCCATATCCGGGGGAAAGCCCTGCTCCAGCCCGGTCATGGCCTGGCGCACATACCGCTGACCCTCCAGCAGCCGCTGGATCTGGTGGACCGAAGTAATAAAACCTTGGGCTTCGGTATCCCGGGTGGAAAACTGTTCCCGTACCCATTGATCCAAGGCATTGCATCCGCTACCTTCCTTGGCAGAAAGCTCTACGCAATGTATAAATTTGCTTTTAATATACTCTATGTCTGCTATTTTCGGCAGATCGGCCTTATTGATGATGGCCAAATTTCGTTCTCCACCGAATTCATCGGCCAGAGCCTGATCCTCATCGGTGAGGGGACGGGAGCCGTCGAACACCGCAAAGACCACCGAGGCCTGCTCTGCCCGCCGGCGGGCGATGGTAATCCCCTGCTGCTCCACCGGATCGGCAGTTTCCCGGATGCCGGCGGTATCGGCAATATGGCATTTCAGATCCCCCAAACGGCAGCCCTCGGTGACCGTATCCCGGGTGGTTCCGGGGATGGCAGAAACGATGCTGCGGTCGTAGCCCAGCAGTTGATTCATCAGGGTACTTTTCCCCACATTGGGGGCGCCCACAATGGCAATATTCAGCCCTTCCCGGATCAGCTGACCCCGATCAGTGCCCGCCAGCAACTCCGATAACAGCCGGTCGATCTCCTGTAGTTCGGCCAGCGTGTCCTCCTCCGGCGCATCCACCTCCTCGGGAAAATCTACATAAGCCAAAAGGGCGGTATTCAGCTCGACCAGCCGGTCGTAGATGGCGGTGATCTTTTTGGAAAGATGTCCTTCCATCTGGGAAAGGGCGTTTTTTTGCTCTGCCCGGGAGCCGGCCTCGATGAGGTCAATGACCGCCTGCGCCTTGATCAAATCCAGCTTGCCGTTTAAAAAGGCACGCTTGGAAAATTCCCCCGGATCTGCCAGTCGGCAGCCCTTCCGCACCAGCAGTTCGATGACGCTCTGCAAAACATATAATCCGCCATGGCAGCAAAGCTCAGCGGTGTCCTGCCCGGTATAGGAGCGCGGGGCATGATAGACGGTCACCACCGCTTCGTCATAGACCTCTCCCTCGCTTTCGATGCGGCGCAGGCAGGCCTTGCCCGGCTCGTTGATGGGCTTATGGAGGATGGTCTGCAGAATGGGCAGGGTCTCCGGACCGCTCACCCGTATGATCCCCAGCGCGGCGGTGGCCGGTGCTGTGGAGATGGCACAAATTGTTTCGCTCATTTTGGCTCCTTTAAAAGATGATTACATTTTATTTTACAACATTACAGGAAAAGTTGCAATAAAAAAAGGCGGTAATCCGCCTTTTTTTATGTTAAAAGATGTTTTAATGCATCCTGAATATGCAGATCCCACCATTTCCAGGAGTGATCGCCTTCCGATTCTTCATACAGATACTCTGCCTGCAATTCCTGCAAAGCATCCCGAAACTGCCGGTTGACAGTAATAAGAGTATCCTCGGTACCGCACCAGGAATAAATTTTAGGAAGCTGCTTGCCGTTTTGCTTTTTCAGCAAGGCAAAAACGTCGTGGTCGCTTCCCTCCAGCTCCAAAGCATTCCGGAGTTCATATCCAAAAATGCCTTGCCATTCCTTCGTGCTGTAGGGTCTGCCTTTTCGGGTGATATCCAGCGATCCGGAAAGGGTAGCGCAGCCGCAATACTGCTCCGGGTAGGTCAGCGCAGCCTTCACGGCACCGTAGCCGCCCATGGAAAGTCCGGCAATGAGGTTCTCCTCCCGCCTGCCGCTCATCCCTTTAAAGTAACTGCGGCAGATTGCGGGCAATTCTTGGGTCACAAAGGTAAAATAGCCCGCATCATAGGCCGTATCGGTATACCAGCTTCTGCCCACCCCCGGCATTACCACAGCAATGCCGTATTCGGAGGCATAGCGCTCGATGGAGCTTTTACGGATCCAATCGGTGTGATTACCGGAAAGCCCGTGCAGCAGCCATAGTGTTTTATAGGTTCCTTCCGGTGCACCTGAACCGTCCTCTTTTTTGCTTCGTTCCGGCAGCAGTATATTGACCGGTACATTTTGCATTAATGCCTTTGAATAAAAGGTCATTTCTAAGAAGGCCATGAGCGTTCTCCTTATTTAATGTAATAGACATTAGCAGTTTGATCCCCGAAAACGCTATGGATCTTCTCCTCGGCGGTCTCATCGAAGGTCAGGTTTTCCGGTTCGGCGGTCTCGTTGCCGCCGTACTGGCCGATCTTGCCGCCCAGATGCTGAATGAAGGTATTGCCGTACATTTCGGGGCAATATTCATTCTTCAGGGCCACCAGATGCAGGATCCGGTAGGCGCAACGGTCGAAGATATTATCGCAGATCGTATAGTTCCGGGCGGTGTTGGTATAGCTCCAGCCCTTGATCAGCGCCGGGGTGTGGAAGTTATGCCGCTGCTGGCCCCAGCCGTAGCCCCCCAGCCGGATAAAGTTTCCGCTCATGATGATATCGTCCATGCAGCTTTCCTGTTCCCCGTCCAGCTGCTCCAAAAAGTATTCAATACCATAGACGCATTTTTCGATCACATTATCGGTATAGCGGATGCCGGTCATGGTGCACTTGGAGCGGGTGGAGACCTGATGGGTAATGGCGGCATCGTAGACCTGGTAGATATAGTTATTGGTAACGGTATACTTTTCGCACCCGCCGTAGATCTCAATGGCATTACCGAAGCGGGTCACAGTACCACGGCCGCCCTCAGGATAGTTGGGATCGGTACCGGCGTAATGCTGGATGCTGCCGCCGATCCAGCCCATCTCGCAGTTGGTGACGGTAAGCCCCACCACATAGCCCCCTGCTGATACGCCGTGCATCCCCACATATTTGATGCAGACATTATCGATGGTCACATTGGGGTTGCTCCCCACCTTGAACATATGGGTCCTGGCCACCGATTCGATCTCCTCAAATACCTCGCCGGGGTTGCCCTTATCACAGCGGAGGTAGAGGGTGCAAAAACTCCGCTCCCAGAACATGGGCACGGGGAAATCCTCCCCCTTGGAGGGAATACGGGTGAGGTAGGAATCATCGTGGCAGAAGAGATCCAGATCCTGGGTCATTTCCTTTTCGATGATAAAGGGTCTGCTCTCATCCTCCCGGCAGACGAACTGCAGGTTTTTATAGGTGGGGATCAGCTTACGGGAATGGAATTCCCCACCGTTGAATACCAGTGTACCGGAATCCAGCAGTTTTTTAGTGCATTTCCAGATATGATGCTCCTCATTGTAAAGCTCCCAAAGGGCGGGATCGGCCAGGGAACATTCACTGCCGTAGAATTTCGGCTTCTCCCCCTCGCCGTAGGCGCCGTAGGAGACACCGGGCTTGGTCATGACCATACCCCGGAACAGATCACCTCTTTTAAAGAGAACGCCGTCCCCGGGATTAAGATAAGCCTCCGAGACCCGCTTCAGGGTCTTCCATGCGGTCTCCGGCGTTTTACCGTCGGCAGCATCGTCACCGCCATTGCAGACATAATAGGTGGTTCCCCGGATCACCAGCTGATCGGGTGTATTCAGAATCTCTCTTTTCCGTTGCTCAAAAAGCTGATCCTTTTGCTGTAAAAACTGCTGTGTGGCCTCTTTCATCAATGATATCCTCCTGCGTTTTTTCGCATTATAACACATTGCACCGGGATACGCAATCGCATCGTAATTATTGGTGATAAAATCTTAATTTTCGGTAGTTTCAAAGGTGACCGTTCCGCTGATCAGCCCTTCCCCGGCGCAGGTGACGGTAACGGTGCCGGGCTGATCCCCGGCCCGGACAGTGGCCACCAGCATTCCGGCCAGCGCCTTTTTATCGGGGCGGAGGAAGGACTCGGTCTCCCGCTGGTCGCCGGCATCGGTGGCGTAAAGCTCCGCCCCATCGGCGGTGAAGGTCAGCCGGTCTGTCGCGTTAGGGCAAAGATTGCCTTCCGCATCCAGAATGGAAGCGGTGATGTAGTTGAGGGCTTCCCCATCGGCGGTGATTCTTTCGTAATAGGCAGAAAGTTCAATATGATGGGGTTCGCCTGCTGTTTTCACCGTTTTACGGTCCACCTCTTTGCCGCCGTTATAGGCAACGGCAGTAATTTCACCGGGCTGATAGATCACATCCTCCCACATCATACGAAACCGCTTGAGGTGGGCACCGCCATCGGCTTTTTGGAGGTCGGTGCCTTCGGGTGTATCCGCATAGCGGCGTTTGCCTTGGGAGACCCCGTTGACAAACAGTTCTACTTCTTCGTAGTTGGAGTAGATGTGCACCGGCACATTTTCACCCTCTTTGCCCGGCCAGGTCCAATGGGGGAAGATGTGGAGGGTGGGGATATCCGTCCAGGCAGCACGGTAGCAATAATAGCGGTTTTTGGGCAGGCCTGCCAGATCCACTACGCCGAAGTAGGAGCTGCGGGCGGGCCACTCTTTATAGTAGGGGGTGGGCTCGCCCATGTAATCGAAGCCGGTCCAGATGAATTCGCCCATGATCTGGGGGAAGTCCTTCTGCCCTGCCAGCTCCCGCTCGGGGTAATAAGCCCAGCTGGGGGCGCAGAGTCCGTAATCGGAGACGGCAAGATCTTCGGTCTTGGGCTCGCCCAGATCGATTTTGGGCGGGAAATGGTAGACTCCACGGGTAGAAACGCAGGATTCCGTCTCACTGCCGATGAACATTTTATTGGGGTACTGCGCCAGTAGATCGCCGTACCGATGGGGGCGGTAGTTGATGCCCACGATATCCACATAAAAGCCCAGATGGTTATCGAGGCAATCCGGGAAGAAATTGTAGCCGCTGGTAACGGGGCGGGTGGGGTCGGTCTGCTTGATGGCATCGTAGAGGTAGCCGGACATCTTCCAGCCATCGGGGTTCTTTTGATCCCGCACCTCGTTGCCGCTGGACCACATGATCACGCTGGGGTGGTTACGGTCTCTACGAACGATATCGATCACATCCTGACGAGCATGGTTCCAGAAGTATTCGGAGTAGCCGTTTTTGACCTTTTTGGTGGCCCATTCATCAAAGAATTCATCCATCACCAGAATACCCATTTCATCGCAGAGATCCAAAAGCTCCGGGGCGGGCGGATTATGGCTGGTACGCCAGGCGTTGACCCCCATCCCCTTCATGATCTCGATCTGCCGCCGGAGGGCAGATTTATTGACTGCGGCGCCGATGGAACCCAGATCATGGTGCATACAAACGCCCTTCATCTGCATATGGCGTCCGTTGAGGAAAAAGCCTTCCTTGGTAAATTCGCAGGAGCGGATCCCGAACCGCACCGTCTGGCTGTCGCCGCTTTTGGCGGTGATCTTCGCGGTATAGAGGTTGGGGGCATCCACATCCCACAGCATGGGCTCCTCGAGCCGTACAATGAGGGAGATATCCTCGGAGGTATAGGCGGTCACCTGCCCGCGAGGGTCGGTGATCTCGGCGGTAAAGCCGGCGGTGTTGCAGAGGTCGACGGTGATATCCACCACCGCTAAATTGGGGTCGGCATAGAGCTGGCGCGCCCAGACACCGTTGTAGGCGATATATTCATGGGGCTTGGTCACCAGCCGGAGATTGCGGTACAGCCCCGCGCCGGTATACCACCGCCCACAACCGGGGCGCACCTCCGCATAGATGGCGATGAGGTTGGGCTTGCCCCATTCTACCGCCCCGGTGATCTCCAGCGAGTAGGATTTATAGCCGAAATGGCAGCCCCCCACAAACTTTCCGTTGACATAGACATAGCTCTGCCACATAACGCCGTCCAGCTCCAGAAAGGCATGATCGGCGGGAGCGATCTTCACCCATTTTCGGTAGACGCCCGCGCCCACGGTGGGTAGACCGCCGGTCCAGCCGGTGATGGTCTGGGGCTTTTTCATGCCGTCCTCGGTGATGGTCCATACAGAAGGATCGTTATCGATATCAAACTCCCCTTCGATGCCCCAGTCGTGGGGGATCCGGACCGAGCGCCAGTCGCTGTCGTCAAATTCGGAGCCGAATACCTCCTGGGGGACAGTATCCAGCGCAAATTTTTTGAATTTAAAATCGGGTTTCAGTTCCATGTTCAAATCTCCTTTGCAACATAGTAGCATTTTGATCGGTAAAATGCAATAAAAGGATTTTGTCGAATTATAAGGATATTGCAAAGGGCTTCAGGCTGCCCTTTTGAACCATCTCGATGAATTCCCGCTCATTCTGCACCGGGGTCTCCCCCTCCATGCCGCCCAGCTTGGTCTGCAAGGGCCCCCGGTGGTTATCTGACCCGGCAAAGGGGATCTTTTCATAATTTGCGGCATACTGCTTTGCCAGCTCATTTTCAAAATCGGTGCGGTTGCTGTTGTAGACCTCCACCCCATGGATCTGCCGGGGATAAAGGCGAATGTGGTCGATATAGGAGGAATCCCGGAAGGGGTGGGCTTGGATGATGAGGGCTCCATGCTCTGCCAGCAGCTCCAGCTGTTTGCTCTTTTTCAGTTCCATCAGCTCCGGATGGGCAAGGAACCATTCTTTATCCAATCCGTAGACCAGAAAATCGGAGCCCTTATACCCGAATTCCGCACCGCAGAACACCTTAATGCCGATCTCTGCGCCAATTTTCAGGGCTTCCTCGTAATCGGAGAAGAAAAAATGGATGAGTTCTTCATAGGGGGCAGATCTATCGTAGTTAATATTGCAATCGATGAAGTGATTGGTGATAAATACCCCATCGTAGCCCAGCGATTTATAAAATTCCAGGTTCTCCCGCACCGATGCCTTGGCGCATTTGCTCACCGGAAAGGTGTGGAGATGGGTCTCGTAGCGGTATTTGCTCACTTTTTATCCTCCTCAGGCTTCCATTTGACCTGCACCGCATCGATCTCGCTGAGGGGTGCGGTGGAGACCACCTTAACTTGGTAGCTGCCCTCGATGAGGCGGTCGGTAACCACCTTGAAGCGGGTCTTTTGATCGCAGCTTCCGGTGGTGATGGATTCATATTCGGTGCCATTGAAGGCGAAGACCTCATAGGAGCCGCCCTCCTCCAGAACAAATCGCAGCATATTGAAGGGGTACACCCCGCCGAAGTTGACCACCGCCTCCCGAAGATCGGGGGTAAAGGTGGTCTTGGCAGCAGAAAGCTCGGCCAGATTCAGACCGACGGTGGAGGTGGGGGGGTCATCGGGCAGGTCCTCGAAGCGGTGTACCTTCACCTCGCCGATGACCGGTACCACCGGGGCGGTAAAGGTGACCTTGAAGGAGCGGTACTTCCGCTCCGGCAGCAGGCAGGCGCGGCAATGGCCCACCGAGGTGCCTTGGAACAGGACCTCTCCCTCACTCTCTACGGTAAAGGCAGAGACCCGCTCGCCCAGTTCCAGTACCTCGCCTAAAAGCAGAACATTGCAGAGGGATTCCTCCTTGAGGGTGATCTCCAGCGTATTGCCCACCCAAGCGCCGTTGGGGAGGGTGCGCTCGGCGGTAACGGAAGCAACATAGTCCACCGACCGCATCTTCTGGATGCAACGGTGGGAATCCAGCGCATTTTTCAGATCCTTTTCATGGAGCAGCCCCCGGGTATCGGGCGGGAAATTGAGGAGCAGCAGGGAGTTTCTCCCCACCGATTCAAACCACAGTTTATTCAGCCGGGCAGCACATTTGACCTGCCCATCCTGCTCGGAACGGTAGAACCAGCCGGGACGGATGGAGACATCGGTCTCAGAGGGGATATACCACTCGCCGCCCTGATTGCCCCGATTAAGGCCGGCGGTATTTTCCACCTGCAGATGGGTAAGATCGATGGAGGCGTAGTGGGTCTCCCCTGCCACACCGCGTTCGTTGCCCACCCAGCGGAAATCGACATATTCCGAGGCACCCAAGGAACCGAAGATCGAAGCCTCCGGCTGGAGGGTACGGACTGTCTCGGCCCAGCGTTTCCAATCGTATTGGGTCTCGGTGCTGCCGGCGCCGTCCCACCACACTTCATAGATGGGGCCGTAATGACCGCCCAAAAGCTCTGTTAGCTGAGCAATATAATAATCATTGTAAGCATCCTGACCCCAGTAGGGAGAATTGCGATCCCAGGGGGAAAGGTAGATGCCGGCCTTCACGCCGTATTCCCGGCAGGCATCGGTGAATTCCTTTACCACATCGCCGCTGTAACCGCTGTTTTTCACGCAATGCTCCGTCACCGCAGAGGGCCAGAGGCAAAAACCGTCGTGATGCTTGGCGGTGAGGATGATCAACCCAAAGCCGCATTCCTTCAAAGAACGTACCCATTGACGCGCATCCAGCGTAGTGGGGGCAAAGGACTTGGGATCCTCCAGCCCATTTCCCCATTCCACATTGGTGAAGGTGTTCATCCCAAAGTGAATGAAGGCTTTTTTCTCCATCTCCCAATGGGCCATCTGCCGCGCGTTTGGCACAGCTCCGTAAGGCTTTAAGCCGTATTGCTCATAATTTTTCATTTTCCGGACCCTCCGTGATTTTATGCTTTCATTATATAGAGAAACATAATAAATTGCAAGAAAAAAAGCTCTGCTTTCACAGAGCTTTTAATTTACTTCGCATAATCAATGGCGCGGCTTTCCCGCAAAACATTGACCTTGATCTGGCCGGGATATTCCAGCTCATTTTCGATCTTTTTAGCAATGTCGTGGGAAAGGATGGTCAGCTTATCGTCGGCCACCTTTTCGGGGTTCACGATAATGCGGATCTCACGGCCGGCCTGGATGGCATAGGTCTTTTCAACGCCGGGGAAGGAATTGGCGATCTCCTCCAGCTTTTCCAGACGCTTAATGTAGTTTTCCAGATTTTCGCGGCGGGCACCGGGGCGGGCAGCGCTGATGGCATCGGCAGCCTGCACGATGGCATCATAGACCGAAACAGTCTCCACATCCCCATGGTGGGCGGCGATGGCGTGAACCACCGTCTCGTTTTCTTTATACTTCTTGGCGATATCCACACCGATCTGGATGTGAGAGCCTTCCATTTCGAAATCTACGCTCTTACCGATATCATGCAGCAGACCTGCACGCTTGGCAAGGGTAATATCGGCACCGATCTCGGCAGCCAGAAGGCCGCTGAGCTGGGATACCTCGATGGAGTGGTTGAGAACATTCTGCCCATAGCTGGTGCGGTATTTCTGCCGGCCCAGCAGCTTGATCAGATCGGGATGCAGGCCATGCACACCGGTCTCGAAGGTGGCGCGCTCGCCTTCCTTCTTCATGGAGACCTCCAGATCCCGGCGCACCTTTTCTACCGTTTCTTCGATGCGGGTAGGATGGATCCGGCCGTCGGCGATCAGCTTCTCCAGAGTCTGGCGAGCGACCTCCCGGCGGATGGGGTCAAAGCTAGAAAGGGTAATGGCCTCGGGGGTATCGTCAATAATGAGATCCACCCCGGTAATGGTCTCAAGAGCCCGGATATTGCGGCCCTCACGGCCGATGATACGGCCCTTCATCTCATCGCTGGGCAGCGCCACCACCGATACGGTGGATTCCACCACATGGTCGGCAGCGCACTTCTGGATCGCCAGCGAGAGGTGATGCTTGGCCCGTTCGTCCAGATCCTCTTTGAATTTATTTTCATGCTCGGAGATCCGCTGCGCATATTCATGCTCCAGCTCGGAGTCCATCAGGTGGAGCAGCTCTGCCTTGGCCGCCTCGGCGGTATAGCCGGAAAGCTTTTCCAGCATGGCGATCTGCGCCTTTTTGATATCCTCTACTTCCTCCTGCAGCTTTTCAACCTTTTGCTGCTTCTGGGTAAGGAGCTCTTCCTTACGGTCGATATTGTCGTACTTCTTATCGAGAACTTCTTCTCTTTGCTGCAGCCGTTTTTCCTGCCGTGTTACCTCCACACGACGCTCTTTTAACTCTTTTTCCTGCTCGGTGCGCTCCTTCAGCAGCTCTTCCTTGGCTTCTAAAAGGGCTTCCTTCTTTTTGGTTTCAGCAGTTTTAATAGCATCGTTGATAATACGCTTTGCTTCGTCTCTGGCGGAGCCGATCTGCTTTTCGCTGGACTTTTTACGGTAGGTAAATCCGGCGTAGAACATTACAAAGCCTAAAATAACAGCAGCAATCACAACGGCAACAAGCACCCAAATGGATACGGTCATGCTTTTATGCCTCCTGTTATGATTTTTTGCCCCATCGGGGCGGGGGAATCAGAATACTCACAATATGTTATGTGAAAAATACACTAATACACCATTCAATATTATAGAATAATTAAGTAAATATGTCAAGGAAAAAATCACAGTTGCAATAAAAATATAGAAATGTTATAATAAAACGAAAACATAATGTGGAGGAACACATGAATTACATCTACGGAATCATTCTCGGTCTGCTCCGGGGCTTAGGGGGAACCCTGCCCATTTCCGAATCCGGGCATGAGCTTATTTTGCAAAAATTGGTGCAATTTCCCGCAGAGCTTTTGGAAAATGCTGGGCTGGAAATGCTTTTGCAGCTGGCGGTGCTGGCGGCGGTGGTGATCGCCTTTTACCAAACCGTCTGGAAGCTGCTGGCCGGATTTTGTACCATGATCGGCGGGATCTTCACCGGAAAATTCAAGTGGCGCAAAGCCGGCCCTTACCAGATGATGGCAGTTTATCTGCTGGTGGGAACGGTGCCCCTGCTGATCATGGGCTATGTGCAGCAGTTCTTTACCCTGAGCGGCAACCTGATCTTGGCCGGGGTGCTGATGCTGGCTAACGCCGGTCTGATCTTCATCGGGACCCACAGCCTTTGCCACAATTGGACGATGCTGGATATGAAGACCGGCCATGCCCTGAAGCTGGGGCTTTTCCAGGCAGCAGCCGAATTTTTACCGGGCCTTTCCCGTACCGGTACCACCATTTCTATGGCTCGGAATATGGGGTTTAAAAAGGAAACGGCGTTGGAATTTTCCTTTATGCTGACCATCCCCGCCCTCATCGGCGGTATTCTGGCCAATCTGGGCGGCATCGGCACCCTGCAGCTTGGGGTGGCCGGCGTTGCGGTAGCGGCGGCGCTGGCGGCTGCCCTCCTTTCGGTGCTACTGGTGAAATGGCTGATCAAGACCGACCGGTTCGGAATTTTTATGTTCTATTCTGCGGCAGCAGGGATAGCCGCTATCATTTTAAACTTTATCTAAGGAGCGATCAAATTGCCTCGTAAAACCAAGCAGCAACTAATGGAAGAGCAGGTCAAGGCAGAAAAGAAGGCCGCCACCCGGCGGAGCATCTATGCGGTGATCTTTTTTGCGCTGGCGCTGATCTTTGCGATCTACATTTATTTTCCCATCCAGGTGCCCCTGAAGGAGTGGCTGGTGAAGAATTTCCTTTACGGAATGTTCGGCATCGCCACCTTCCTCTTCCCCATCTTTCTGGTGTGGCTGGGGGTGGATGCCCTGGATCAGCAGAAAAAATACAGCACCGCTGTAAAGGTCTGGACAGGCCTGGTGCTGGCTACCGTCATATCCGGCGTCAGCTACCTTTTCTGGTACCCCGGCAGCTATTCCTTCGGGGAATTCTTTATCGAAGGGATCCCTCAGTTCTGGCGGCAGGGGCTGGAGCTGCAGGGGGGCGTGGTCGGCGGCATCGTTGCCTGCCCCCTCATTGCCTTGATGTCCCGTTGGGGCTTTGGCATTCTGATGGCGGCGGTGACTATTATCGCCATCCTCTTTTTCTTTGACCTCACCCTGTATCAGCTGGCATGGCCCTTCCGTAAACTGGCGGCGGCCATCAAGGAAAAGCGGGAAGCCCCCAAATTGGTGGAGGACGTGGAAGCAGAAAAGCTGAAACGGCATTTTTCCGATATTGAAGCCGACGGTGAGGAGGAAGAGGAGGAAGAGCCTTGGGTTCCCCCGGTGGATGTAACACCTCCCGAAGAGGTGACCGATGTGGTACCGGTATTCGTCTATGATGATGTACGGCCGGAAAGCTATATCGACCCCATCGATATTGCGGATTTTGAAGCCCCGGCTGAAAAGCCCAAAAAGACCCGCCCCGCCTCCCCGAAGAAGGAGACCCCGGCGGCGGAGTCTCCCATGCAGGCAGAGCAGATGAGTTTTTACAATTTCCCGCCCCTGACCCTTTTGCAACAGGGCAAGCAGGCCCCCGGCGCTACGCAGGCGGAGCTGCGGGAAAAGGAGGCCATTCTGCTGCAGACCCTGCGGGATTTCGGCATCGAAGCCACCATGACCGGCATCGCCATCGGCCCCAATGTGACCCGTTTTGAGCTTGCCCCCAAGGCCGGGACCCGGGTGAGCCGTATTGCCGGCCTTTCCGATGAATTTGCCATGGCCCTGGCGGCAACGCAGGTACGGATCGAAGCCCCCATTCCCGGTAAATCGGCGGTGGGTATCGAGATCCCCAATGAAAACCCCAGCTCGGTCTATGTGCGGGAGGTGCTTTCCTCCGATCGCTTTAAGGACGGCAAAAGCGTGCTGACCGCTGCGCTGGGCAAGGATATTGCCGGCAATCTTATCACCTTTGATGTGGCCAAGATGCCCCACCTGCTGGTGGCAGGTACCACCGGCTCCGGTAAGTCGGTCTGTATTAATACCATTCTGATGTCCATTCTTTATAAAGCCACTCCCGATCAGGTCAAGCTGATCCTGGTGGACCCCAAGGCGGTGGAAATGGATGTGTATAACGGCATCCCCCACCTGCTGATCCCGGTGGTGACCAACCCCAAAAAGGCGGCGGGCACCCTGCAATGGGCCTGCACCGAAATGGACCGCCGGTATGATGTGATGAAAAACACCGGCACCCGCAATCTGGAGGCCTATAACGAGCATTGCATGACCCATCCGGACTTTGAGGCTATGCCCCGGATCGTCATCATTATTGATGAGCTGGCAGACCTGATGATGGTCTCCGGCAAGGAGGTAGAGGATTGCATCTGCCGCCTTTGCGCCAAGGCAAGGGCGGCGGGAATGCACCTGATCGTAGCCACCCAGCGGCCCAGTGCCGATGTGGTGACCGGTCTGATCAAGGCCAATATCCCCTCCAGAATTGCCCTTACTGTTGATAACTCCCTCAACTCCCGTATTATTCTGGATGAAAACGGCGCCGAAAAGCTGCTGGGTAAGGGCGATATGCTCTATAAGCCGGTGGGCGCCAATAAGCCTCTGCGGGTGCAGGGCTGCTGGGTCTCCGATGGCGAGGTGGAAAAGGTTACTTCCTATGTGAAGAATAATTCCAAGGGCGCCGATTACGACCAGGACGCCATCAGCAATATTGAGACCATGTCCATGCAGAGCAACAAGAGCAACAACGCCTCCGACGACAGCGAGGAGGCCGCCGGCTACGATGAACTGATCGTTCAGGCCGGCGAGTGCGTCATCGAGATGGGAATGGCCTCCACCTCCATGCTCCAGCGAAAGCTGAAGCTGGGTTACTCCCGGGCCGGGCGGATCGTGGATCAGCTCAATGAGCTGGGAGTTATCGGGCCCTTTGAGGGCTCCAAGCCGCGGCAGGTGCTTATGACAATGGATGAGTTTAGGGAGATCTGTGTCCAGAGAGATCTGTGAGGCGCGTGAAAAACGGTATACGCCTTCGGAGCGGTTGAACAGAATCTCACTATTTTTGACACGCCCTGAATTAAGGATTAAATTATGAATATTAGCAAAATTGCCATCATTGGTTACTCCGGCAGCGGAAAATCCACCCTTGCGGGGATCTGCGCCCAACGTTATGGGCTGCCGGTGCTGTATTTGGATACGCTGCAGTTCCTGCCCGGCTGGGAGATCCGGGATCGGGAGGAATTCCGGGCAAAAATGGCGGAATTCATGAAAAATGACCGTTGGGTCATCGACGGTAACTACGCCCGCTTCTTCTATGAAGAGCGGATGGCGGAGGCCGACCGCATCTACTTTTTGAATTTCAACCGCTTCAACTGTCTGTCCCGCGCTTTAAAGCGCTATTTCACCTATCGGGGCGTTGCCCGCGAAAGTATGGCAGAGGGTTGCACCGAAAAATTCGACTGGGAATTCTTCACCTGGATCCTCTGGAAATCCCGTATCCCTCAGCAAAAGCAAAAATTTAAAAGGGTATTGGAGCAATACCCCGAAAAGGTAACGGTCATTAAAAACCAGAAGCAACTCTCAAAAGTAATCGCAGAGATCACAAGGTGATCTCTGTGATTTTTTACGAAAATGTTTCGTAAGCAAAAGGGTTGAAAAAGGCCCTTTTTTATGTTAATATGGGGCCAAAAGGAGAGGATTTTATGGCAAAAATCATCGTGAAAACGAACAAAACCGTCAAAAAAATGAAGCCGATGCACGGAGGCGGGCAGCCTCCCCTCGGCGGTAAGGACATGACAGAGTTTTTTCATTATATGACCGAGGCAGGCATCCCCTACTCCCGGCTCCATGATGTAGGCGGAGTGTTCGGAGGCAACCGATTTGTGGATATTCCCAATCTTTTCCGGGATTTCGGTGCAGACGAAAATGATCCTGCCAACTACGATTTCACCTTCACCGACCATTTGCTGAAGGCGTTGGATGAAGCGGGGGTAGAGCCCTATTACCGCTTGGGCATTACCATTGAAAATCAGGCGTACATCAAGCCCTACCACACCTTCCCACCGAAGGATCCCGAGAAGTGGGCCCGGATCTGCGAGCATATTATTCGCCACTACACCGAGGGCTGGGCAGATGGCTTTCATTATAACATTCGCTACTGGGAGATCTGGAACGAGCCGGAGGTGCAGAAGCAGATGATGTGGTGCGGCACGCCGGAGGAATACTATCATTTATATGATGTGACGGCAAAGCACCTGAAATCCTGCTTTCCCCATCTGATGATCGGCGGCTATGCCAGCTGCGGCTTCTACGCCATTGCACCCAAGGCGGCGGTGGATCCAGAGACCCTGATGCCCGGCACCATCCCGCCCTCGGAGCATGAGCAGCGCCTAATGGACTTTTTCTTCGGTTTTTTCAAGTATATCAAGGAGCACGGCTCCCCCATCGACTTTTTCTCCTGGCACAGCTATGCCGATGTTTCCCGGGTGGCGATCATGGATCAATGGCTGCATGAGCGGCTGGAGGAATTCGGTTATGGGCATCTGGAGACCCATCTCAATGAGTGGGATCCCTATGCCAAGGAGTTCGGCACCGCCCACCACAGCGCAGAGGTGGCAGCTATGATGCTGGCAATGCAGCATGGACACACCGATCTTTGCTGCATCTACGATATGCGCACCAACACCGCCCCCTACTGCCCCATGTTTGATATTTGTACCCATAAGCCCATCCACGGTTATTATGCTCTGGCGGCCTTCAATCGGCTGTATCAGCTGGGGGATCAGGTGGAAACGGTTTGCGACAATGACCGGCTTTATGCGGTTGCTGCCTCCGACGGCACCCGCCATGCCCTGATGCTTTCCAACCTGACCGGGGAGAAACAGCCCTTGGAATTGGAGGGTGTGGATCTGAACGATGCCCGGTTCTATGTATTGGATCAGGATCGGCTTTTATCGTGGGCGCCTCATGCGGAAATTTTAAATCCCAACGATGTATATTTGATCGAATGGTAACACAACGGCACCTCCTGAAAAGAAGGTGCCGTTGAGACTGTCAAAAAAGTCCCCGACCGCAGAAAAAAGAAAAATATGTGTATAACGCAAACCCTGCCGCCATTGTGTAAAGGGCGGGGGCGCATTAGCGGTGGAGGGATTGGTTTAAGGAATAAATGCGGCCGAGGCCGCATTTTTATTGGATTTTTTCTGCTATTCGCCAACCCGCTCTCTACCGTACCTATGTACGCCGACGAGATCGGGTTGACGAATTCGAAAACATTTTTGGCAATCTCCCAGCGTGTCAAAAAATAAAAAATAGAGTTTTTTGACACGCTGAACGGCACCTTCTGAAAAGAAGGTGCCGTTGTTTAATAATTCTCGTTTTTCAGCATGAAATAATCCTTGGGCTTTTTACAGACGGGGCAGCGCTGAGGGGCTTCGGTGCCTTCATGGATATGGCCGCAGTTACGGCAGATCCAGATGACCTGCTCCCCTCTTTGGAACACCAGGTTTTCATCCAGATTGGCTTTTAACTTTAAAAACCGCTCCTCATGCTCCTTTTCGATGGCGGCCACCGCCTCGAAGAGGTAGGCGATCTCGGTGAAGCCCTCCTCCCGGGCTTCTTTGGCGAAGGTAGGGTACATTTCCTGCCATTCAAAATTTTCCCCCTTGGCCGCATCCTCCAGATTGGGAGCGGTGGCGGCGGGGCTGCTCAAAAGATTGAACCAGATCTCGGCGTGCTCCTTTTCATTATTGGCGGTCTCCTCGAAAAAGGCACCGATCTGCTGGTAACCGTCCTGCTTGGCCTTGGCGGCGTAGTAGGTATACTTATTTCTGGCCTGGGATTCCCCGGCGAAGGCGGCCATCAGGTTAGCCTCGGTCTTACTTCCCTTTAATTCCATAATTTAAACGCTCCTTTCCTCTTTATTATCGGAAAGGAGCGTTTGATTTATACAAAGATTCAGAGAATTAGAAGTCGTAGGAACCTACAATGTACTGCATGATGCGGATGACATCAGTGATCATAAAGCCATTGCCGTTCACGTCGGCGGCCTCATAGACGAAGTCCTCTTCATCGATCAGGTCGTTCAGGTAGCGCAGCAGGATGATGGCATCGGTAATGCTCACCTTATGGTCGCCATTGGCGTCGCCCAGCTCATAGGTCTTGGCGGCGGGAACGGGGTTATACTTTCCGGCCTCCCAATAGAGGGTGCTGAAATTGCCGAGGAAATTGGCCTCTGCCATATCGGCATCGGTCAGGTTGGTCACATCGGCGCCCTCACCTACACACCAATCCCAGTTATAGCAATTGGCGGCGGCACCGGCGGTGATGGCATGATCCTGCCCGCCGTAAAGCATTCCTTTATTGATACAGCTTTCCACGGTACCGGTGGACTGATAGCTGATCCCGGCAGTGACGGCTTCTACCGCCACCAGGCGGGCGTTATTGAGGCAGTTCTGAATGGTGCCTTCATTGACCCCGGCGATGCCGGAGGCGGCGGTTTTGGAGATGACATAGCCATCCACGCTGCAGGCGTTGATCTTGCCCTTATTAATGCCCACGATACCGGCGGAGCCCCGCACCACCAGGTTCTGGGTGGTGATATAGGAGAGCTTGCCCAGATTGAGGGCGGCTACTGCACCGTCGCCGGTGATATTACCGTCGCAGAGGATCAGCTTGCGGATATCGCCCTTGGCGGCGATCTCGGTGAAGAGGGGGGCGGTCAGCCCGCTGATACGGCTGAATTTACCGTTAAGGATGCCTCCAAAGGTGCCGCCGGTGGTAAGGTCGGAACCATCGATATCAGCGATGACAAAGAAGGTACTTTCTTCCAGGGTGTCGTTTTGGGTGAGATCCAGCAGCATCTGCAGATCGGCGGCATCGGTGATGTAATAATCCCCCTTACCGCTGTAATCGGAGATGGGTTTGGCGTTTACCGTGAGGTAGATATCCAGGATACCGTTTTCGGTGAGGGTCACGGCTCCGCCGGTGTATTCCTCGCCGTTGAGGAGCACCCGGGCGATAAAGGCTTCATTTCCCAGGACCAGAGAGGTCTCGGAATCCTTCACGTAGAAGTTATCGACGGTATGGATCAGGGTATCTTCTGCAAAGGTACGGGTGGTGAGGGTCACCAGGCCGGAATTTTCCATGGGCTTATGGATCGGGTAGCTTTCCCCCTGCTCCCAGACAGCGCTGGTCTGGTTGAGGGCAACTGCCAGCGATCCGCCGGTAACATCGGCGGTATTCACTGTATATGCACCGCAGATATCGGTTGCGCCGCAGCTCTCCAGATAGAAGCAGCTGGAGAAATCCCGGCCGCTGTTGGTGGCCACCCGAGAGAGAGGACGGGCCTCACCTTTGGTGTTTGCCAGGATGATGGTGCCCAGATTATAGCTATTGGTGATGGTGATATTGCCCTGACCCCAACCGGTCATACCGCCCACATAGTAGCCCTTGACGCTGCCGGTATTATAGCAGGACTCAAAGACTGCACTGTAGCGGGCAACGCCGGCCAGACCGCCGGCACCGTCCTTAGATTCCGGATCGACCTCGATATCTGCTCCGTTGGAGCAGCGGATGAAGGAACAGGCATCGCCATAGCCGGTGATACCGGCAGCCCGGTTATAACTATAGACGCTGCCGCTGGCAATATGCATATCGATAAAGGTAGCGCCGTAGGCAGAGGCGAAAACACCGGCGCCGTTCTGCTGGGGCAGGTTGATCTGCAGGTTATAGATCTTATAGCCCTGGCCATTATAGGTTCCGTTGAAGGTATTGGTCTTGGTGGAAAGATCCGGGTTGCCGTTATCGGTATTGGAATAGCCGCCGGGGGTGAACTGCTTGGTGAGGGTAATGTCTGCCGTCTGCAGGATGGTGATCCCCTTCATATTATTGCCGGCGGTGATGAGGTCGGCCATTCTTTGCAGTTCTGCCTCGTTACTGACCGTATAAGCGGCGTGGCTTCCGGTATAGTTCATGATACTGGTGATACCGCCGCTTGTATCGGAGGAGCTACTTTCCGCCTTGATATCATCCACAGACCAGATGGAGCTCAGGTAGGCAGAGCGGCCGGCAATGTAGTTCTTCAGGTAGGTTACGTGCTCTTCATAGGTATCGCCGGTATCGATATAGTTGGAGCCATCCACGCTGTTTAAGTTTTCCCAATAGGTGAAGTTCATGGCGGCGGAGGGCGCCAGCATCTCCAGGTAGGCCTCCATATTGGTGAGGAGGGTATCCTCGGAATCGGGGGTCTCTCCCAGGATCTCCCGGATCAGGGGCATATAGTTGTTCTCCCACTCAGCCTTTACGGCGTTGAGGAAACCTTCTTTTTTATAAAGGTTATTATAGATGTACTGCTTGCGGTCCTTAGCGCAAAGGCCCTCATAGTGCTGGGAGCCGTTATAGTTGCCCATGGAGTTATCGTAGTCCCACACGGGGCCGCAGTAGCCCACCGTGGATTCTTTATCGGAGGGCTTATAATAATACTGGCTGGTCACATCTGCATCGATATTACGGGTGAGTTCTTCAATGATATATTTTCTGGCCAGAGAGGTGAGGTCGAAATATTCATAGTAGTATTTGCCGGTAGTGGGGTTTTTGCCGTCTATGGCGAAGACAGCATCCTCAAATTCCTGGAAGAAATTAGAGATATAAGCCACCATCTCCGGGCTGGCACATTCCGGCTCCTTGATGGTAACGCATTGACCCCGGCTGGTGACAAAGCCGCTGATCTCCTCGGCATAACGGTAGGCATAGTCCAGCTCCAGCAGATAGCCGCCGGTGATGTCTTCGGGATTATTGGGGAGCAGCACGCCCTTCATGGTGGAGGGGGTAGTGCCGTCGGCAGTCTCATCGCCGAAGGTGGGGTAATCTTCCGGATCCAGCTCGTTGACGTCCTCGATGGCGCCTTCCAGATCGTTGATCTCAATGCGGTTATCGCCGATCTGCACCTTTTCGCAGAGCTGGAAGGTGCCCATATACTTGCCGTTGCAGTAAAGATCGGTATAAACGGACTCGCAGGAATTGGTTAGGCCGGCGTCGTTGGCCAGGTCGTAGGCGATCTTATTTCGGATCAGGGAGCGCTCTAAGTAGTTAGCCAGCAGGATCCAGGTCTTATGCTTGCCGGCGCCGATGAGATCGGTCTTTTTATCCAACTTAAACTGGTAGGGCTTTTTGGCGCGGCTCCAGGTGGCGTTGCCCCGGCCTTTGATCTCGTCCAGCACGCCGTCGTACTTCACTTTACCTTCGGCGTTTACAAATTTGATCATGCCGCTTTCCTTATTACCCTTTTTGGCGTGGATATAATCCATATTGCCGGATTCGGTGGTGATATAAAGGGAGGCAATATTAGCGGATTTCATGACGCAGACGGGATAATCGGTTCCGCCCAGATTGGCGGTATGATCCCCGGCGGTGAGCAGATCGGTCACTTGGCCGTAGGTAAGGGCGGTGCCATCGATGGAGCAAGCGGTGGTATTATCGAACCACACCTGCATGGAATCCAGATTGCCGTCAGAGGGCATAAAGAGATAGTATTTGGCATCCCCTTCGTCATACCACCATTTTACAGCGGAAATAGGGCGGGAAGCCTCGGGATCGGATGTAACAGGAGATGCCCAGAGCACCGGATCCTCTGCCGCTATGGCAACAGCAGGCAGGCAGCCGATCAGCAGCACAAGGGCGACCAGCAGGCTCAGCATCTTGACGGTCGTTGTTTTCATATTCGCTCCTCCTCGGATAGTAATACATTTTAAATTATAGCATATCGAAAAACAGAGGAAAATATCTTAATGCTACCAAAACACAACACGATGTGGAATTATTTTGGATAAAAAGACGAAAAGCACCCGTTGGTGCTTTTCGTTTTGATCAATAATACAGGTTTTTGGTGGCGATCAGGGCAAGGAGCTGATCTTCGGCGGCACCATAGGCGGTTTCCATATCCACCGTGGCGTCGGTGAGGCCGGAGAGGTAGGTGGCCGCTGCCTTTTCGATGGCGGCATCGTGGAGGATCAGGTGGCCGCAGGTTTCAGTCAGATCGCAGTATTGCTGGTAGGCGGCGCCGGTAATGCCCAAGCTTTGCAGCTTTGCGGCACGGGCCTCGGTATAGCGGTTACACCAAAGCTCTGCAAAGGAAAGGGCGGCCAGGATGGATTCGCTATTTTCCTCATATTTCGGCAGAGCCAGGAAGGTACCGGTATAGGTGACGGTGCCGGCGGTGCCCTCGGTCAGGGAGGGCAGCGGTGCATAGTTCAGGGTGAGGCCTTTAGCAGTTTCAGGAGCAGCGGTATAGGAAAATGCCACATTACCGCCTGCTACGGTATAGGAGGTTCCTTCGGTCTTTTGGAAGGCGGTGAGGGATGCGTTCATGGTCTTCAGGGCATCCCAGACCTCCCGGGTGGCCTTAGCGTGGATATTACTGTCCAGCTTGCCCTCGGCCAGAGTGAGAGGGCTCTTACCGCTGAGGGTGGCCCATGCCAGAGTTTCCTCCAGCAGCAGGGGCAGAGCCTTCTGCTCCACCGCATAATTATAGGCGGCCTTGAACTGCTCCACGGTCCAGCCATTGCTTTGACTTAAGGTATTGGGATCCTGCCCTTCGGGCATCAGAGCGGAATTGTACCAAAGGGTATTGGCGTTGCCTACCGGGGCAAAAAGGGTATTGTTGCTCTGGGCAAGGACACTTTTGCTGATACCGAAGGTCTCAGCAGCGGTATTGAGATACTCCACAGCAGAGCGGGAAAGGGTGAGGCCGGCGGCCAGCTCATCCACGCTCATCTGCACCAGGCTCAGCTTTTTGCCCGCATAAAGAGCGACACGCTGGGATTTCAAGGAAACAGCTTTGCTTTTGATGGTATATTTCAGCATGAAGCCCTGCTCGGCGGCGATCTTTTCCATCCAGGCCCATTCGGTGACGGTCTTGCCGTTTTCATCGGTATAGGTAAAGGCAGGCTGATCGTTGGCGGTATACAACACGATGGTGCGGTTTTTCAGGGCGGAGACAGAGGCACCGGGCTTGACGATGCCGCTGGCGGTGAGGGTGGATGCGGCGCCGGTGGCGGGCTGATAATCCTCGGCGGCCAGGGGATTGGTGATCTGCTGGGGAACCTCAGCAGTATCCTCCGGTTGGGTGCTTTCGGCGGGGGTATCGGTCTCTTCCTCGGCAGGGGTGTCCTCTCCCTCCCCTTCTGCATCCTCGGCGGGGGTCTCATTGGTTTCCGGGGTCTCTTCCTCCACAGGAGTTTCACTCTCCTCGGGCTGCTGGTTGGGATCTACGATCTCAACGGGCGGGGTAATATTATCCGGCTTGCAGGCAGTGATACTGAAGATCATCATCAGGCAAACCAGAAGGGCAAGAATTCGTTTCATGGGAATCTCATTTCCTTTCTCGAATTGTGATCATTTTTTGATGGCAAGATAGGCCTGCACCGCCAGGCGGTCGCAGCGTTCGTTGTAGGGGTGGCCGTCGTGGCCCTTGACCCATTGAACGGTGACTCGGTGGCGGCGGAGCTGGGCCAGCATCCGTTCCCAGAGGTCCACATTGAGGGCGGGCTTTTTATCGGCTTTTCGCCAGCCCTTTTGTTCCCATTGGTAGACCCAACCCTGGTTGATGCTTTCGCAAAGGTAGCGGGAATCGCTGACCAGGGTGACGGCGCAGGGCTCCTTCAAACGTTCCAGCCCCATAATGGCGCCCAAAAGCTCCATGCGGTTATTGGTGGTCTGTTCCTCGGCGGCGCTCAGCTCCAGTTCATGGCCATTAAACACCTGAATGGTGCCCCAGCCACCGGGGCCGGGATTGCCGCTACAGGCGCCGTCGGAATAAATGGTTACTTCCTTCATTCCAACTCTTCCTTGAGCAGATCGTAGTGGGCCTTATTAGGCTCGGAGAGCTTGGCCCGGTCGATGGTAGAGAGGATCTGGGCGGCCAGGTCCTCCTCTCCGTCGATATATGCGCTGAGGGCTGCCACCAGATAACCGTCCTGCTCCACCATATCCCCCACAGAGGAAACCAACTCCTCGGCTTCTTTCCGGGCGGTGGTGAGGGCTTCGTTGCTTTCCTTCAGGGCGGCGTTTTCTGCCTTGAGGGCGGCATTTTCATCCTGAATATTCTTCAGGGTGGATTGGCTCATATCGATCTCTGCATTGTTTTCCGCCATTTGCTTATGGATGCGGGAGGTGATCATATAGCTCCCTGCAATAAGGGCGGAGATCACGATCACGAATACGGTGGTATAGAGTACGAGGAATTTGATATCCTTTTTCTTTTCGGTGGGTGCGTCCTGAGGCTTGTCCTCTTTTTTAGGCTCTTCCGGTTTGGGAGGCTCAGCCTCGGCGGCAGGCTCTTCGGCGGCAAGGCCGGAGGCCTTCCACATTTCGTCTACGACAGATTTATCGTCCTTTTTCTTCATCTTAGGAATCTCCTTCCAGTATCTCGATGATTTTCTCCAGCTCGCTGACAGAATAGTAGCTGATCTCCACCATGCCCTTATTATTGGGCTTATGGTGGATGGTGACCTTATTACCTACCTTGGCAGAGGCACGGGTCTCCAGCTCCTTGAGGGCCTGCTGGATGGCAGGATCCTGCTCAGCGGGCTTTTTAGGCTGATTTTTGCTCTTTTTTACCAGATCCTCGGCCTGGCGTACGCTCAGCCCCTCGGTGATGATCTTATTGGCCAGGGCCAATTGGGTATCTGCATCCTCTACGCTGAGCAAAGCCCGGGCGTGGCCGGCGGAAAGCTCCCCGGTCTTGATAAAATCCAGCAGCTGCTCCGGCAGAGCCAGCAAACGCAGGGTATTAGCTACGGCGGAGCGGGATTTGGAGACGGTTTCGGCGATCTTTTCCTGGGTCATGCCGTAAAGCTCCATCAGATTGCGGTAGCCCAAGGCTTCTTCGATGGGATTCAGATCCTCCCGCTGGAGGTTTTCAATGAGGCTGACCTCACTGATCTCCTGGGGGGTGTATTCCCGGATCAGCACCGGGATCTCCTCCAGCCCTGCCATGCGGCAGGCTCTCCAACGGCGCTCCCCGGCGATAATGCGGTAGCGATCATCCTCGATGGGAACCACGATGATGGGCTGGATCAGGCCGTGCTCCTTGATGGAGCTGGCCAGCTGCTCCAATGCTTCTTCATCGAAGTTTTTACGGGGCTGGTTTTTATCCGGTTCGATCTGGGAGAGCCGCAGGGTGGTCTCCACCTTGCCGGAGTCCTCCAGATCCACAAGGTTTTCTTCAAAAACGGCTTCTAAGCCTCTACCCAGTCCTTTTTTCATCCTTGTACCTCATTTCTTTGCAAAAATTCACGGGTCATTTCCCGGTAGGCCAAAGCACCCTTGGAATAGCGGTCGTAGATCTGCACCGGAACACCGTGGCTGGGGGCTTCGGAGAGCCGCACGTTCCGGGCAATGACGGTTTTATATACCTTATTGCCGAAGTACTTTTTGATCTCATTGGCCACCTGCAGGGTTACGTTCATACGGCCGTCGTACATGGTCAGCAGCACCCCTTCTATATATAAGGAAGGATTATACCGCTTTTTGACCAATTTAATGGTGTTCACCAACTGGGATACCCCTTCCAGTGCCAAATATTCCGGCTGCAAGGGAATGATGACGCTATTGGAGGCGTTGAGAGCGTTGAGGGTCAGCAAGGAAAGGGAGGGCGGGCAATCAATGATAATATAATCGTAAAGATGCCGCACAGTATTAAGAGCTGCTTTCAGCAGCCCTTCCCGGTTGTCCATAGAGACCATTTCAATCTCGGCGCCTGCTAAGTTCATGTTGGTGGGCAGCACATCTACTTTTGGGTATTTGGTGGTCATGATGGCGTCCCGGATGCCGCAGGCACCGATCAATACCTCGTACACCGATTGCTGGATGCTGCGTTTATTGATGCCAAAGCTACTGGTGCCGTTGGCCTGAGGGTCGATGTCCACAAAAAGGGTCTTTTTCCCCTCCTCCGCCAGCTGATAGGCAAGACTAACGGCGGTGGTGGTTTTACCAACGCCGCCTTTCTGATTGGTGATGGAAACGATTTTTCCCACAGTTTACTCTTCTTTCTTGATACTTGTTTCATTATTGTACCATATATCAGTTAAAAATAAAAGTCCTTTTGTAAATTTAATTTGTTTCACGTGAAACACAGATGCGTAAAAATGTTTCACGTGAAACAACAGAAGAGAGAATGTACCGGGGAAAGTACATTCTCTCTTCTGCATATAGGGGATTAGGATGTTTTGGGTATCCGAATAATATATTCCACAAACCGCTCCTCGTCATGGATTTGAGTCTGCGGCTTGATACCCGCTTGTTTCAGCGTTGCCACCGTGTGGTTCAGGGTGTTGATGCAAAGGCGGATGTCTTTGATGGAGCCTACCCTGCGGGGGCGTTGTTTTTTCTCCTTGGGGGTGAGAGCGGCGGCGATCATGGTTTCTGTTTCCTTGACGTTCAAGGCTTGATCGATGATCGTTTCAAGCAGGTCCATCAGCAGATCCTGGTTTTCCACCCGTAGTAAGGCCCGGGCGTGGCGCTCGGTAAGACCGCTCTTATTAATAAGGATCTGGGCGCTGATAGGCAGCTTCAGCAGCCGCAGCTTGTTGGCAACGGTGGAGGGGTCCTTGCTCATTTCCCGGGCGATCTCTGCCTGAGAAAGGTCAAATTCCTCCATTAGCCTGCGATAAGCAGCCGCTTCTTCAAAAAAAGAAAGGTTTTCCCGCTGGAGATTTTCGATCAGGGAGAGCTTGGCGGCTTCCTCCGGGCTTTTTTGGGTGAGCACACAGGGAACCTGTCGAAGACCGGCCATTTTAGAGGCTCGAAGACGGCGTTCCCCGGCAATCAGCCGGTAGTGCTCCCCTTCTGCCACCACGATCAACGGCTGAAGTACGCCGTGGGCGGCAATACTGGCGGAAAGCTCTTTCAGCTGCTCCTCCCGAAAGACCGTGCGGGGCTGGTTGGCGGCGGGGATGATCTGCTCCACATCCAGCCAGAGCAGCCCTTCCTGCAGTTTGGTGCGGTTTTTTGCCACGCTTGTCCCCCCTCCTTTCACCTTTATTTTAAGGGCAACACTCTAAAAAAGCAAGAAAAACCCCTCGTCATAAAATGACAAGGGGTGTAAAAAGCCTCGAAATCAGCCGATGGCCTCCAAGGTTTTTCGCATGGACTTCTCGCTGATGGAGGCCACATAGGCATCGATGATGCGGCCGTTTTTGTCGATAAAATATGTGATGGGGGTTCCGCTGATGTTGTAGGCATCGGCCATCTCCCCTTCTAAATCAAAAAGGGTGTGGGGAAAAACGGTGATGTCGTTTTCTTCCATGATGGCGATCTGCTCCGAAATGGTTCCTTCTCCGGTGGCAACTGCTATCACATCTGCATCGTATTCCGGTGCAATTTTAGAAATCTGCTGCAGGACCTCGATGGCTTTTCCCGTATTGTGGTTGAAGAACACCAGCACTGTCCCCTGCTCTCCATAGTTATCGGAGAGTGAATAGAGGGTCTTCCCGTCGGCAGTAACGCCGGTGATATCAATGGCGTATTGGGGCTCCTCTTCTTTCCATACGGCAGAAAGGATGAGGTAAGCCAAGATAAAGACCACTGCCACCGCCGCCACAATAAGGGCGGGGCGGGCAAATTTTGCGTTTTTCATGTTTGGGGTTCCTCCTTTTTCCATTCAGCGGCAATGGCATCTCGGATATCCCGGTCGGTGACGCCTTGGGTAATGTTCAGCATCATCTCCGATTCCCAGGTCAGGTCGCTGCGCCAGCCAATGAGATACTCGGTAAGGGGATCGATCTTGGAACCGCCGGTGCCCATCACGCTGCCGGGCAGCATGGCTTTGGCGGTGGAATAGACGGTTTCGGGGTAATAATAGTCCACCGCACCGAACTGGTGGAGCAGTTCATGGACAATGGTGGTGGCGGTAAAATGCTCCTGATCCCGCATTACCACAGAAAATTCATCCCAATTGGGAACATTACTGTCTGCATTACAGGCAAAGGAGCGGGCCGTTTTGTTGATGGCAAAGATGATGGGGGCTTCATCGCAATGGTGCTTGCCCTCAAAATATTCCTGATAGGCGCTGGCGTTTTCCTTTTTATAAAGGCGCATGGCCTCTTTGACCCATGCATCGGAACGGACACTGCACTCCCCCTTCAGGTTCAGAATGCAGGAGGCGGTGCGCAGCCGCAGGAAAACGCCCCTTCTGGCGGCGGCCTTCCTTAAAAGTTCCATCGCTTCATCGTGCCGGGCACGGTATTCTTTCAGCGCCGCATCGTTCCACCGGCTGGCGGCATCGTTGAGATAAAATACAATGACGATCACATCGCCGGTCAGCACCTTACTGGCACCTTGATTTTTATTGCGCAACAGGCAATGATTGGAATAATTCATGGGGGGTCTTTTTGCTCCGTCTACAAATTTCAACATTATTATATATAAAATATCATAGAAAAGCAAGAGAATAAACTTGATTGATTGCGAAAACTATAGTATAATAAATTGATAAATAATTTTTTGGAGGCTGCATGAAGAATTTTTATCTGCAGGAGCAAAACGGAGTGATCACCCTGAAATGCCGGGCTTTTGACGCCATTCCCGGGCTGCGCCACGGCTTTTCTACCCGCCATGGCGGCGTGAGCGAGGGGTATCTTGCGTCTATGAGCTTTTCATATCAGAAAGAGAACGAAGAGATCGTGGATGAAAACTTCCGGCGGTTTTCCGCCGCCAATGGCCTCCCCTTTGATAGTTTGGTGCTGACCCACCAGACCCATACCGCTCATGTTGTGACGGTGGATGAAAGCTACAAAAATCAGGGCCGTCACCGGAAACTGCGGGAGACGGACGGGTTAGTGACTGCCGCTCCAGGACTGGGGCTGGTCTGCTTCACTGCCGATTGTGTTCCCCTATTGCTGGCAGATCCTCATGCTCGGGTGGTAGCCGCTGTCCATGCGGGCTGGCGGGGCACGGTACAGGGTATTGCCGCCGAGGCTGTGGCGCAGATGGTGGCCGCCGGCGCAGAGGAAAAGGAGATCCTGGTGGCCATCGGGCCCTCCATCGGCCCTTGCTGCTTTGAGGTAGGCCCTGAGGTGCAGCGGGAATTTACTCGCCGTTTCGGCGAGGAGTTGCCTGCCGTTCCCTCCCACCGGGAGGGGCACACCATGGTGGATCTCTGGCAGGCCAACCGGTTGGTTCTGCAGCAATGCGGTGTGGCAGAAAACCATATTTTTACGTCAGAAATTTGTACTTTTTGTAATAATAAGGACTATTATTCCCATCGGTATACAAACGGGATGCGGGGAAGCCTGATCGGGGCCATTGCCATGGAGGAAAAATGAAACGATTTTTACTACTGCTGATGGCGGCGGTGCTGCTGCTTTCCGGCTGTGAGGCCGGGGAGTCGGTGGAGCAGACGGAAAGTCCTCTGGGGGCCTACGGCAACACCGGCCAGGAGGAAAAAACGGTGATCCCCGCCCGCCATTATATCTCGCTGATCTTTTATGAGGATATGGATATCAACCCCCTCACCACCACTAACAGCGAGAACCATGAACTGCTAAAATTAGTTTACAGCCCCCTGGTGCGGCTGAATGAGGCGCTGCAGCCGGAGTATGTGCTGGCTGAAAGTGTTACGGTGGAGGGCACCAAGGCTACTTTGGTGCTGAAGGAGGGCCTGAAGTTCAGCGACGGTACCGCCGTGACGGCTTCGGATGTGACCGCCAGCCTGAAAACCATCCGCAACACCCCCACCTCCCCTTATTACAATCGGCTGGAGAAGGTGAAGAGTTATGCGGCGGCAGATGACCGCACCGTCACCTTTACCCTCCGGGAGCCGGATGTGGATTTTGTTTCTTATCTGGATCTCCCGGTGATGAAAAAGGGCGGGGATGCGGGCTGCGGCCCCTATCAGTTCTCTCAGCTGGGAGGTGAACGGGTGCTGACTCCCAACCCTCACTATTTTGTCCAGCCCTCCATTGGGGTCATCTACCTGAAAAAGCCGGCCAATGAGCAGGAACGGCAGAATATGTTCTCTGTGGGGCTTCTGGATGTTTATTTTGCCACCGCCGAAAGCGAGCTTTCCTTCTCCGGGGGCAAGAATTTCCGAGTGCAGACCTATGCAGGGGATAACCTGCTGTATTTAGGGGTCAACTGCCGGGAGGGTCTGCTGGCCGATAGCGGCATCCGGGGCTTTCTGAGCGGGCTGATCGGGCGGGAAAAGCTGGTGCAGAGCGTGCTGCTGGATCAGGCCGAGGCTTCCTCCTACCCCTTCCAGCCGGGCTGGTATAAGGCCGCCGGGCTGGTGCAGGAAAAGAATTGGACCGATCCGGAAAAGAAGCAAAAGGCCGCCGGGCTTGGATTAAATCTCACCGAAAATATGCTGCTGGACAGCAGCGGCAATCAGGTGACCTTCTCCCTGCTGGTAGCAGAGGGCAGCGATGTGCATAAGGCTGCGGCGCAGGCGGTGGCCGATAGCTTTGCCCTTTCCGGGGTAAAGATCAATCTGGAAATCCTTCCCCGGGCGGATTATAACACCCGCCTCCAGACCGGTCAGTATCAGCTCTATCTGGGGGAGGTACGCACCGGCCGTTCCCTGAACACCGCCCTTTACGGCGGGGGGAGCGCCATCAACTATAGTGGAATTACCCTACCGGAGCTGGAGGATGCGGCGGCCCGCTATCAGCAGGGCAGCCTTACCCTTTCGGAGTACGGCGGGATATTTGATCAGTACACCCCCATTATGCCGCTGGCATACCGCCGGGGGGTGCTGTTTGCGGCGGCCGATATCGGGGATTTCCAATCCACCGGCACTTGGGCGCTCTACGGCGATATCACAAAGCTGATTACGAAAGAAACGGAGTTATCAACATGAAACAACTGAAAAACGGAACCGATATCCGGGGTACTGCCCTGGGTGAAAATCCCAATTTGACCCCGGAGCGGGCAGAGCTTTTCGGCAAAGCCTTTGTTTCCTTTTTGGAGCATCGGGGAGCGGCTGTCCCTCCCACCGTTGCGGTGGGAAGTGATCCCCGTCTTTCCGGCGAAGGGCTGAAAAAGGGGCTGATCAAGGGCCTGCGGGCCATGGGAGCGCAGGTGCTGGATTGCGGCCTGGCCACCACCCCGTCTATGTTTTTTTCTACTTATTATGAGGAAAGTAGCTGCGACGGTGCCATCGAGATCACTGCTTCCCACCTGCCCAGTGATAAAAACGGCCTGAAATTCTTCACCAAGGACGGCGGCATCGACGGTCAGGATGTTTCCACCCTCATCGAGCTGGCAGAGGCGGATATCTTCCCCTCCCGCACAGAGGGGCCGCTGGAGCAATTTGATCTGATGACCCCCTACAGCCAGAGTCTGGTGGCGCTGGTGCAGGAAAAGACCGGGGAGGATCAGCCCTTAAAAGGGGTCAAGGTGACGGTGGATGCCGGAAACGGCGCCGGCGGCTTCTTTGTGGAAAAGGTGCTGGCACCGCTGGGAGCCGATACGGAGGGTTCTGTTTTTCTGGAGCCGGACGGTAGCTTTCCTAACCATATCCCCAACCCAGAAAACAAGGCGGCTATGGCTGCCTGCGCCGAAGCGACCCTCAAGGCCGGTGCGGATATGGGGGTCTGCTTTGATACCGACTGTGACCGCTCTGCCATTGTGGATGGCAGCGGCATGGAGATCAACCGCAACCGGATGATCGCCATGGTGGCAGCGCTGATGCTGCGGGAACACCCCGGATGTACCATTGTGACCGATTCTGTGACCTCTAAGGGGCTGGCGGCCTTTATCGAGGCACGGGGCGGCGTACACCATCGCTTTATGCGGGGGTATAAAAAGGTCATCGACGAGGCTATCCGGCTGGAAAAGACCGGCGTTTGCGCGCCTCTTGCCATGGAGACCAGCGGCCACGGTGCGTTAAAGGAAAATCATTATCTGGACGACGGTTCCTATCTGGTAGCCCGCCTGCTGGCAGAGCTTGCTCTGCTGAAAAAGCAGGGCAAGAGCCTCACCTCCCTCATTGAGGGGCTGGCGGAGCCTGCCGAATCCCTGGAGCTGCGAGCCAATATCAAGGTGGAGCATTTCAAGGTCTATGGAGCCCGGGTGCTGGATGAGCTGGAGGCCTACTGCAAGGAGCAGGGCTGGGAGATCGTCTCCCCCAACTATGAAGGGGTGCGGGTCAACTTCGGCAAGGAGGCCGGCGACGGCTGGTTCCTGGTGCGGATGTCTCTCCATGATCCGGTGATCCCCATCAATATCGAAAGCGATTCCAAGGGCGGTGCGGTGCAGATCGCCGATCGGCTCTATGCATTTCTTACCGGATTTGAGGAGCTGGAGCTGCCTGCCTATCGGTAAAAAAGCAAGGAAACGACCGATTTCCCATCTTTTTTTGTGGAAAGATGAAAAAATAGGCAAATTTTAAAAAAATGGTTTACTATTGAAATCAATGGTGTTATAATGTTATGTGGTAATTTGCGCTTTACAAATTACCTTTCATAAGTTAAAAATTATTATAAAGGAGAAAAGAAAAACATGAGCAAAAAGTTTGTTTACCTTTTCAAAGAAGGCAACGCTACCATGCGTGAGCTGCTCGGCGGTAAGGGCGCAAACCTGGCTGAGATGACCGCTATCGGTCTTCCTGTTCCCCAGGGTTTCACCGTGACCACCGAGGCTTGTACTCAGTATTATGAGGACGGCCGCAAGATCAACGATGAGATCAAGGCAGAGATCCTTGAGAACATCACCAAGATGGAAGAGATCACCGGCAAGAAGTTCGGCGATAAGGAGAACCCCCTTCTGGTTTCCGTTCGTTCCGGTGCCCGTGCTTCCATGCCCGGTATGATGGATACCATCCTGAACCTGGGTCTGAATGAAGAAGTTGTTGAGACCATGGCTGCCATGTCCGGCAATGCCCGCTGGGCTTACGACTGCTATCGCCGTTTCATCCAGATGTACTCCGACGTTGTTATGGAAGTCGGCAAAAAGTACTTCGAGGAACTCATCGATAAGATGAAGGAAGAAAAGGGCGTTACGCAGGACGTTGAGCTGACTGCTGAGGATCTGAAGGTTCTGGCTGAGCAGTTCAAGGCTGAGTATAAGAACAAGATCGGCAAGGACTTCCCCACCGATCCTGTTGAGCAGCTGATGGGTGCTGTTGAAGCTGTATTCCGTTCCTGGGATAACCCCCGTGCCAACGTTTACCGCCGTGACAATGATATCCCCTACTCCTGGGGTACCGCTGTTAACGTGCAGATGATGGCTTTCGGTAACATGGGCGACGATTGCGGTACCGGTGTTGCTTTCACCCGTGATCCCGCTACCGGTGATAAGGGCCTGATGGGTGAGTTCCTCACCAACGCTCAGGGCGAAGACGTTGTTGCCGGCGTTCGTACTCCTATGCCCATCGCTGAGATGGCTAATAAATTCCCCGAGGCTTTTGCTGAGTTCAAGAAGGTCTGCGCTATTCTGGAAGATCATTACCGTGATATGCAGGATATGGAGTTCACCGTTGAGCACGGCAAGCTGTTCATGCTGCAGACCCGTCACGGTAAGAGAACCGCTAAGGCTGCTCTGAAGATCGCTTGCGATCTGGTAGACGAGGGCATGATCGATAAGAAGCAGGCTGTTGCTATGATCGATCCCCGTAACCTGGACACTCTGCTTCATCCCCAGTTCGACGCTAAGGCTCTGAAGGCTGCTGCTCCTGCCGGCCGTGGTCTGGGTGCTTCCCCCGGCGCTGCCTGCGGTAAGGTCGTATTCACTGCTGAGGATGCCGAGGCTTGGAACGCTCGCGGCGAGAAGGTCGTTCTGGTTCGTCTGGAGACCTCTCCCGAGGATATCACCGGTATGAAGGCTTCTCAGGGTATCCTGACTGTCCGCGGTGGTATGACCTCTCATGCAGCGGTTGTTGCTCGTGGTATGGGTAAGTGCTGCGTATCCGGTTGCGGCGAAATCAAGATGGACGAAGAAAACAAGAAGTTTGAGCTTGCCGGTAAGACCTATACCGAAGGCGACTTCATTTCTATTGACGGTTCTACCGGTAGAATTTATGACGGCATTATCCCCACTGTTGATGCTGAAATTTCCGGCAACTTCGGCACGATCATGGGCTGGGCTGACAAATATCGTCGCCTTAAGGTAAGAACTAATGCTGATACTCCTTCCGATGCAAAGAAGGCTCGTGAGCTTGGTGCTGAAGGTATCGGTCTCTGCCGTACCGAGCATATGTTCTTCGGCGAAGGCAGAATTGATGCTTTCCGCGAAATGATCTGATACGAAACTGTTGAAGAGCGTGAGGTTGCTCTTGCTAAGATTCTTCCTATGCAGCAGGCTGACTTTGAGGCTCTTTACGAGGCTCTTGAAGGCACTCCCGTTTGCATCAGAGTCCTTGACCCCCCGCTCCACGAGTT
>JAFTZM010000021.1 GCA_017464525.1 Clostridia bacterium | reverse complement strand
CCGGCCAATTCAATTGGCCGCAGATGTATCGATTTTTCCCACTTCGAGGTCTCCCGGCCAATTCATTTGGACACCGGGTATTTCAATTTTCTTGCTTTGAGGTCTCCCGGCCAATTCAATTGGCCGCAGATACATCGATTTTTCCCACTTCGAGGTCTCCCGGCCAATTCATTTGGCCACCGGGTATTTCAATTTTCTTGCTTTGATGTCTCCCGGCCAATTCAATTGGCCGCAGATGTATCGATTTTTCCCACTTCGAGGTCTCCCGGCCAATTCAATTGGCCGCCGAGCATATCGCTTGTCCATCCCGCTATGCCTCGGCGATCCTTTTATTCAAATAATTCAGGACCCGCTTTTTGTCTCCGCTCCAAAGGGGCGCTATCAGCAGTTTTTTCGGCCCGTCCCCGGTGATACGGTGAACCACTGTCCCCGGCTTTAAGGCTCTTAAGGCTGCGATCAGCAGATCGGCGTATTCCTCCATGCTGAGCGGGCGGATCTTTCCTTCATGATATAATTTCTCATACGCTGTCCCCTTCAAAATATGGAGCAGATGGAACTTCACGCCGTCCACACCTGCCCGGTTGACAGCCTCCACGCTTTCCAGCAATTCCCGCTTGCCCTCTCCCGGCAGGCCGATCATCAGGTGGGCCACCACATGGATGTTGGGGTATTGCTTCAATTGCTCCACCGCCTCAAAAAAGACGTGGGTGGGGTAGCCTCGGTTAAAATCCGCCGCCGTCTTGTCGCTGGCGGTCTGCAGGCCTAATTCAATAAAAAGGGGCTTGATCCGGGAAAGCGCTCCCAGCAGCTCCACCACCTCCTTCGGAAGACAGTCAGGCCGGGTGCCAATGGCCAGAGCGGCGATATCCTCCCGTTCCAGAATAGGGGTATAAAGCTTACGCAAAACCGCCGCCGAGGCGTAGGTGTTGGTGTAGCATTGGAAATAGGCGATGTATCGGTCGCCTTTGAATTTATTCGCCACCTGCGCCTTGGCTGCCTCTATCTCTGACGCGCTGAAAAAGCCGCTTCCCCCGGCGCAGAATGAGCAGCCGCCCTCGCTGCGGCTCTTCCGGTTGGGGCAGCAGAAGCCGCCGTCCAGAGAGAGCTTGTAAAGCTTTTCCCCAAACCGTTCTTTGCAATAATCATTAAATGTGTATAATTTCATACCCACATTATACTTTTTTAATCTTGATTTTGCAACAAAAAGGTTTCCATTTCACTTTCTTTATGATATAATGTTTCATTATTAATGAAAGAGGAATTTTATGAATCAGATCAATTGCTGCGTTCCCTGCCTCTTCGGGCTGGAAGCCCTGGTGGCGCAGGAACTGAAAAATATCGGCGCTGAAAACGTCCAGCCGGAAAACGGCCGGGTCTTTTTTACCGGCAGCCGGGAAACGGTCATCGATGCCAATTTGTGGCTCCGCACCGGCCAGCGAGTGGAGATCGTGCTGGGCCGCTTTCCCGCCCGTACCTTCGATGAATTGTTCGAGGGCGTCCGTGCCCTGCCTTGGGAGCAATGGATCCCGGAGGACGGCCGGTTCCCGGTGAAGGGCCACGCTCTTAATTCGAAGTTGCATAGCATCCCCGATTGCCAGAAGATCGTGAAAAAAGCCATTGTCCGTCGGCTGGAGCGGCATTATAAACGGGAGATCTTCCTGGAGGACGGCGCCCTCTATAGCGTCCGTTTTTCCATCCTGAAGGATCAGGCGGTGCTGATGCTGGATACCTCCGGCCAGGCCCTCCATAAGCGGGGCTACCGGCCCGGCACCCAGCCCGCCCCCATCCGGGAGACCCTCGGCGCCGCCCTTTGTATGCTGGCACGCCCCTATCCCGATACCCAGCTTTATGATCCCTTCTGCGGCAGCGGTACCCTCCTGATCGAGGGGGCGATGCTGGCCCGGAATATGGCTCCCGGCCTCACTCGGGGCTTTATGGCAGAGCATTGGGAGAGCTTCCCTCGGGCCCTCTGGATGGAGCGGCGGAAGGCCGCCCGGGAAGCCGCTAAGCCGGATGTTCCTTTCCGGGGCTTCGGCTTTGATATCGATCCCAAAATGACCGCCATTGCCCTGGAAAATGCCAAGCACGCCGGGGTGGCGGATTGCCTTTCCTTCGGGGTGCGGGATGTGAAGGATTTCACCCTGGATACCCCCCGGGGCATGGTGGTGACCAACCCGCCCTACGGCGAGCGTCTGCTGGATCAGACCCAAGCCCGGGAGCTTTATAAGGTGATGGGGAAGGTCTTTGAAAAGCGTCCCGGCTGGCGGTATTATGTCATCGCTCCGGAGAAGGATTTTGAGCGGCTCTTCGGCCGCCCTGCCGATAAGCGCCGTAAGCTCTATAACGGCACCTTAGAATGTAATTATTTTCAATATTTTAAAGCGGAGCGGGCAAAGTGATCCGGATCGCTTTGCTAGCTTTGAAAGGAGAAAAAACTATGGAATTCAGTCTGAACAGTCCGGCGCTTTTTATCATCGTCGGCATCATCCTGCTGCTGGTAACAGCCCAATCGGTCTTTTTCCTGATCCGTGCCTGGAAGGCGGGGAAGGAGATGGGAATGGCCACCGCCACCCTGCGCAAGACCGTCATTTCATCTGCCATCTTCACCATTGCTCCCGCCGTTTCTATCCTGATGGGGGTGCTGGTGCTCTCCAAAAAGCTGGGTCTTGCCCTGCCCTGGCTCCGCCTTTCGGTCATCGGCGCCCTGACCTATGAACTTACCGCCGCCGAAAGCGCCGCCAAGGCCGCCGGTACCTCTTTGGAGGAATCCGCCGTTGCTGTCACCGGCGAGCAGTTCTTGAATATCTCCATCGTTATGACCCTTGGGATTATCGTGGGGCTGGTGCTGGTACCCATCCTCTGTAAGCGGATCCAGGGCGGCATGGTCAAAATGCGGAATAAGGACAGTAAGTGGGGCGAGATCGTCACCGCCGCCCTCTTTATGGGTATGATCAGCGCCTTTTTAGGGCTGATCTTCACCGATATCTCCACCGGCCTTGCCGGCTGGGGAAAGGTGTTCGTCATGCTGGTCTCCGCGGTTTGTATGGCCCTCTTCGGCCTGCTGATCAAGGTGACCAAATGGAAGTGGCTCAATGATTACGCCCTGCCCATCTGTATGCTCATCGGCATGGCCTCTGCCATCCCCATTACCAATCTGATCGGAGGTTAAGATCATGAAAAGAAGCTATGAAAATCAGATCCATATCGACGGCCGGGTGTGGGGCGCCATCACCGGCGTTGCCATTGTGATGTTCCCGGTGCTGGTGGCCCTTCTTTATCACCTGAAGCCCGATTGGGGCGTGGTGCTGAAGGGGCTCATCGGCGTTGCGCCCATCTTCTGGACTGTGGGCCTCATCGAGGTGTTCACCTATATCCCCATGCTGGGCGCCGGCAGTTCCTATCTGGCCTTTGTCACCGGAAATATTACCAACCTGAAGGCCCCCTGCGCCATGAACGCCATGGAAAATGCGGAGGTCAAGCCCGGCACCAAGGAGGCGGAGATCATCTCCACCGTGGCAGTGGCCACCTCCTCCATCGTGACCATCCTGATCATTGCGCTGGGCGTGCTGCTGATCGTGCCCATTACCCCTATTCTGGAAAGCCCTGAGCTGGAGCCTGCCTTCAATAACATCCTGCCCGCCCTCTTCGGTGCGCTGGGGGTGGTGTATATCTCCCGCAACTGGAAGCTGGCTGTGGCCCCTGTTACGGTGATGCTGGCCATCTATATTATCCTGCCCATGCTGGGCGTTCAGGGCCTGGACGGCCTGGTGGGGATCCTGGTGCCGGTGGGCGCTATCATCGCCATCGCCGTTGCCCGTGTACTTTATAAGAAAGGGAAGATCTAAATGCTGATCCTTTGGATAATTTTGGGGTTGGTTGCCCTGTTCCTGGCAGTGGTGCTGATCCGTACCGCCCTGTTCCGCCCTTTGCCTGAGCCGAAGGCCGATGGGGCGCCTCTGGAATTCAACCGCCAAAAGGCCATCGATGACCTGCAGGCCTTGATCCGCTGCCGCACTGTCTCCGATCGGGATCCCGCCAAGGAGGACGATGCAGAATTTAAAAAATTCGCAGAGCTCCTGCCGGGAATGTTCCCCCATGTTTATGAGACCTGCACCCTTTATACCCCCGACCGACGGGCGCTGCTCTTTCATTGGAAGGGCAGGGAAGAGGGCGACCCCACCGTGCTGATGGCCCATTATGATGTAGTCTCTGTGGTGGAAGAGGATTGGAAAAAGCCCGCCTTCGAGGGCATCATCGAGGATGGCGTCCTTTGGGGCCGGGGCACTCTGGATACCAAGGGTACCTTTAATGGCGTGATGCAGGCCGCCGAGCACCTCATCGCCTCCGGCTTTCAGCCTCTCCATGATATCTACCTGGCCTTCGGCGGGGATGAGGAGATCAACGGCAACGGCGCGCCCTCCATCGTCCAATGGTTTAAAGAACGCAGCATCCGCCCCGCCATGGTGGTGGATGAGGGCGGCGCTGTGGTGGAAAATGTATTCCCCGGTGTCAAGCGCCCCTGCGCCGTGGTGGGCATTGCCGAAAAAGGTCTGATGAATGTTTCTTTTGAATATATGAGCAACGGCGGACACGCCTCCGCACCCCCGCCTCATACTGCTGTTGGCCACCTTTCTGCCGCCTGCGTTCGGCTGGAAAACCATCCCGCCAAGCGCCGCTTCACCCGCCCCGCCGCCGAGATGTTCAATCTGCTCGGCCGCCACTCTACCTTCCTTTACCGGATGATCTTTGCCAATCTCTGGTGCTTCATGCCGGTGCTGGATCTCATCTGTAAAAAGAGCGGCGGGGAGCTGAATGCTCTCATGCGTACCTCCTGCGCCTTTACCACCATGGAGGGGAGCAAGGGGCTGAACGTGATCCCGCCCTACGCCCGGATGACCGCCAATATGCGGATCATCCCCGGGGAAACGGTGGAGTCCACCCTGGAATATGTCCGGAAGACCGTCAATAACCCCGATATCACCGTCACCTGTATGGACGGCTGCGATCCCTCTCCCATCTCCGAACCGGAAGGGGAGGCTTGGGAACAGCTCAGCCAGGCCATCGCCTCTACTTGGGAAAACGCTCTCGTCTCTCCCTACCTGATGCTGGCCTGCAGCGACTCCCGCCATTATCGGGACCTCAGCGACCGTGTCTATCGCTTCTCCGCGATGGCGCTCTCTAAGGAGGAGCGTGGCACCATCCACGGCAATGATGAACGGATCCCCTTGGAAACCATCACCAAAACCGTGGAATTCTATTTAAGATTGATCACGAAACGTTAAAAAAACGGGCTCCTTTTCCAAAGGAGCCCGTTTCGAAGAAACCTCTTGCTCTTGCTCTTTCACTTTTATAACTTATAGCAGCCGATCACCGCATAATGGTCAGAGGCAAAGTAGCCGTCGAACCGGGTCCTATCGATGATGTAGTCTACCGCTTCGGCCTTGTCCTCCTGATGGAACACATAGTCGAAGGCAGAAAGTACCTCCTCCGCCGCACCGGGATTGGGATAGCCGCCGGGGCGCGTCCCTTCGAAGATGCCGGAGGTCGGGTCGTTTAGAATGGTGCGTGCCTCATCAAAATAGGAGGCGAAATAGGTGTACCCGCTCATGCTTGTGGAGAGGTTGAAATCTCCCAGCAGGAAGGCGGCAGCCTTGGGATACCTGCTGGCCTCCTTCAGGATCAGGTTGCAGCTGCCCTCGGCAAATGTATCGTTGTATTCTCCATGGAAGTTAAAGAAGATGATCTCCCGTCCGGTGGATTTGTGCTTTAGCCGCGCCCATGTGCAGATGCGGGGGAAGGTGGCACCCCAGCCCTTGCTTTCCTTTTCAGGGGTCTCGGAGCACCAGAAGAAATCCTCGTCGATCAATTCGAAGGCACCCTTTTTGTAAAGAATAGTCAGCCCCTCCAAATTGGTTGCGGAGCGGTAGTGGGTGATGACCTCATACTTTTCGGTCATGGTCTCGGTAAAGATGGTATGCCAGGCAGGCACCACCTCCTGCATCCCCACAATGTCCGGATCGTGCTTCTCGATGGTAGCCTTCACCCGGGGGGCACGCTCCTGAATACTGTGGCCGTTTGGATCGTCGGTGCACCGCACATTGAAGGTCATGATCTTGAAATTATAATCGGTTTTGGAGGTGTTTACCGCCGGTGTGTCGTTGCTCTGATTATCAGAAGGGGTGTCCGGCTCCTGCGTATCCGTCGGGGCAGCCGGCTGTTCCTCCTCGGTGGTGCCGGGAGTCTCGGTTGGAGTGTTGCCGGCCGCATCATCCTCCTTTTCCGTCACCGGGCTTTCGGGTACGATCTCCGGCTTGTCCTGCTCCGCCGGGGTGTCCTTTGCTTCGCCCTCTACCACCGTGTCTGCCACAGCGCCCTCTTCTTCAGCCGGCGCCTTGGCACAGCCGGTGAGGAGCAAGCAAAGAACCATCAAAAGTATTAAAATTCGTTTCATAAAGGATCCTCCTTGATTTTTTATGATTCTTCTATTAAAATAATAGCAAAAGGGGGTGTGGGAATGGCCACGATTTCCAAAGGTGTGATCTTAGGGGAGCATTTCTGCCCGGATCTCCGCCTTTATTACTATTGCTTTGAGCCGAATATCATCCCCGGCGATGGCGTGAAGCGCCCCGATTGGCGCAACCCTTTGCTGTTTCTGGTGACCCATGGGATCGGTTATTATACCAATTCCTACGGCTCCTTTACCGCCCATGCGGGGGATTGCCTGGCGATCTTTCCCGGCGCCATGGAATGGCGTGCCGATCTTCGGGAACCTTGGGGCTATCTTTGCCTGGAGCTTACCGGCCGGGATGCGGATGCCGCCCTTCGAAAGCTGGGCTTTTCCCCGGAAAACCCCATCTATACGCCCCGGAACATCCCCGGAGCGGTCAGCAGCTACCGTGAATTATACCGCCTGCTGGAAAAATATCGCAGCCGCCCTCTGCTGCTGCAGGAGCAGATGTATCATATTTTGGCTTATCTGGAGCAGGATCGCCTGGCGGCTACCGGCACCGATTGTATCGAACGGGCCAAGGCCTATATCAAGGCCAATTACCGCCAGCCTATCACCGTGAAGGGGTTAGCCGAAATGGTCAGCCTTTCCTTCAGCCACTTTTCTCGGCTGTTCCGGGCTCAGACCGGCCGAACGGTGCAGCAGTACCTGATCCAATGCCGCCTTTCTGCCGCCAAACAGATGTTGCGGGAGAGCAGCCTCCCTGTTGCCGAGATCGCTGCCCTTGCCGGTTTTCCCAGCGCCGGCGCCCTTTCCCGGGATTTTCATAAGGCAGAGGGAATGACCCCCACCCATTATCGGAGCCTGAATTCATTATAAAGGGTGGATCCCCTTTTTGTAAATGCGAAGATTTGCTCTGCTTATGCTGCAATTTGCTATAAAAAAACGGCGTACCGAAGTACGCCGTTTCATTTTAAATTATTTCTCTGCCAGTTCTTTGGCTGTGCGCATAATAAGATCCGCCGCCATGTCCAGGCCGATGGAGCTATCGATGCAAAGATGGTAGTTTTCTGCCTTGCCCCAAGTGCGGTGGGCGAAGTAATCATAGTAAGCCTTGCGCTTCTTATCCATCTTCTTCACATAATCCTTGTAGTCCTTGGCCTCGGCTTTATAGACCTCCTTGGTGCGAATGGCCCGCTCCTCCAGAGGGGCATGGATAAAGACCTTCAGGATGGGGGCTTTTTCCTCCAGCACACTGTCTGCGCAGCCACCCACGATAACACACGGCCCTTTTTCTGCCAGCTCCCGGATCACCGCCGCCTGCGCAAAGAATACCTGATCCTGCAGGGGCGCCTCCATGGCAGAGCCGGAGAGGGTGTAAAGAAGGCTGGCAGGCTTTTTATGCTGCATCTGCTCTACCACAGCGGCATGAAATCCGCTCTTTTCTGCGGTGATCTGGATCAGCGCCCGGTCGTAAAAGGGGATCCCCAGCAGGGTGGCCACCTTTTCGCCGATGATCCGGCCGCCGGAACCGAAGGTACGGGCAATGGTAATGATAGGGTAAGACATTTCGTTTCATCCTTTCAGTTAGTTTCTAAATTCATTATATAATAAAAATTACTTCATGTAAATAAGAAATTTTTTTGAGTATTAACAATTTCTTAATATTTCTGAAAAAAACTCAAAACATCCTCGTACTATACTATTGGAAAAGGGGGCTTTAAAATGAAAAGAAAATACCGTTATTCTGTTCACGATAAGACGGTGGAGCGGGAATACAACTATATCCCTATCCGCTATATTATCGCCATCCTTATCTCTGTGGCTGAGATCCTGGCCATCCTCGGTATCGTGGCGGCGCTGTGCTATTATGTGCCCCTCTTTTATCTGGCGGCCTGGCTCACCGAGATCTATTGTGTTATCCGGATCATTGCCTCTGATGATAACCCGGATTATAAGGTGCCCTGGCTGCTTTTTGTGCTGATCGTCCCCATTGCCGGCTTTATGTGCTACTTTATGTTCTATTCCCGTAAGCTGAAGCGCAAATTCATCAAGCGGCTGGATGATGTAAAGCACCATACTTACCAAAAGGACGATGCCTCGCAGCTGGAGCAGCTGCAAAAGGAAAGCCCCATCGCCTGCTCTCAGGCAAAGATGCTCTGCAATATCGCCGAGACTCATCTCTTTACCAATACAAAGCAGACCTACTTTTCCTTAGGGGAGGAGATGCACCGCAGTATGCTGGCCGATCTTGAGCGGGCGGAACGGTTCATCTATCTGGAATATTTCATTATTGAAGAGGGAAAATTCTGGAATTCCATTCTGGAGATCCTCAAAAGAAAGGCGGCGGCAGGGGTAGCCGTCCGGGTGGTGTACGACGATATCGGCTGTATGCTCACCCTGCCCGGCAACTATTATAAGACCCTCCGCTCCTTCGGCATCGAGGCAGTGCCCTTTTCCCGCTTGCGGGGCAATGCCGATAGCGAATTCAATAACCGCAGCCACCGCAAGATCCTGGTCATCGACGGCCTGATCGGCTATACCGGTGGCGTCAACCTGGCGGATGAGTACATCAATGAGGTGGTCAAATACGGCCATTGGAAGGATACCGGCATCCGGCTGGAAGGGGAGGCAGTTTGGGAGCTGACGAAGCTGTTCCTCATCGATTACGGCATCAATGTGAAAAAGATGCCGGAGATCACCGCTCAGCTCTTTCCGGAAAGCGGTGTTCAGGAGCCGGGCTATGTGGTCCCCTTCGGCGACGGCCCCCATCCCATCTTCCACCGCCGGGTGGGGAAAAGCGTCATCCAAAATCTGCTGAATCATGCCACCCGCTATGTCTATATGACCAGCCCCTATCTCATCATCGATAACGGCCTCTGCCAGAGCATCGAAAATGCCGCCCTCCGGGGGGTGGAGGTGAAGATCATCGTCCCCCATATCCCCGATAAACGGCTGGTGTTCGGCATGACCCGCAGCTATTATCATCGGCTGATGAAGGCGGGAGTGGAGATCTATGAATATGAGCCCGGCTTCATCCATGCCAAAAGCTATCTGGCGGATGATGAACTGGCCATGATCGGTACCATCAATCTGGACTACCGTAGCCTGGTGCACCATTTTGAAAACGGCGTCTGGATGTACCGCTGCTCGGCCATCGCCGATCTGAAGGCCGATATTCAGGCCACTGTGGCTCAAAGCATTAAGGTGACCTCCGATCTGGAAAAGCTCACCTTGCTGCAAAAGATCATCCGCTCCGTGGTGCGCATCGTCGCCCCGATGCTGTAATTGCCGTTGACAAATCTATAAAAAACGGCCATAATATAATCGGAATTTAGATTGGCCGAAAGGAGATCGACCTGCTACTTTATCAGAACGGTGTACTGTCGCCCATCGAGATCAAAACAGCGGCATTCCCCGGGAAGGCCGCTGTTAAAAACATTCATGTTCCGGATCCGGTGGCGCAGGCAGAGCCCTTCAACGGTATTGAATCAAAAAAATCAGGGACTTTAACAAAACTTTAACATTTCTATGGTATGATATAAGAAAAACCATCCGGAGGGGCTTATGTTTAAGATCTTAGTAGTTGAGGATGATCGGGAACTGAATAAATCGGTGTGTGCCTTTTTGAACCGGAGCGGCTATGAGGCCACCGGCTGCCTTTCTGCCGGCGAGGCCTATGATGCCATGTATGAAAATATCTATGACCTTATTGTTTCGGATATTATGATGCCGGAGATCGATGGCTTTGAATTTGCCAAAGCGGTCCGCGCCCTGAACCAGGAGATCCCCATCCTCTTTATGACCGCCCGGGATGATTTTGCCTCCAAGCAGCGGGGCTACCGGGTGGGGATCGATGATTATATGGTGAAGCCCATCGATCTGGATGAGCTGTTCCTGCGGATCGGCGCTCTGCTTCGCCGGGCAAAGATCGCCTCCAGCCGTTCCCTCACGGTGGGGGCCTTCTCTATGGATATGGATGAGCATACCGCCACCCTGAATGGTGTGGAGATTTCCCTGACCGCCCGGGAATTCAATTTGCTTTATAAGCTGCTTTCGTATCCCAAAAAGACCTTCACCCGCACCCAGCTGATGGATGAATTCTGGGATGCGGATACCTCCTCCGGCACCCGTACGGTGGATGTTTATATGACTAAGCTCCGCAGCAAGCTGGCCGATTGCAGCGATTTCGAGATCGTGACCGTCCACGGCTTGGGCTATAAGGCGGTGATCAAGTGAAGCGCTCCGGCAGATACCGCCGCCTGCTGCGGTCCCTGAGCTATTACCTGGTGTTCTTTCTGCTGGTGGCTTTTGTCATCACCTGCTGCACCATGCTGTTTGTATCCACCCTCTCCAAAAGCTTGGATATCACCTTTACCGATGCTCATATCGCCACCGCGGCCAAGCTCACCTTCTGGAATGTGGTTCTGCTCAGCCTGATCCTGTCTGTTTTCGATCGTCTGCGCCGTAAGCTGATGGTGGAGCGCCCCATCAAACGCATCAATGAGGCGGCAGATAAAATGATCCAGGGGGATTTTTCTGTCCGGGTGCAGAAGCTTCCTCATAACGACGATTTCAACGAGATCATCGATTGCTTCAATAAGATGGCAGAGGAGCTTTCCGGTACCGAGACCCTCCGCACCGATTTTATCGCCAATGTCTCCCATGAATTAAAGACCCCCTTGGCGGTGATGCAGAACTACGGCACCCTGCTTCAGCAGCCAGGCCTCGGGGAGGAGAAGCGGCTGGAATATGCCAAGGCCATCACTGATGCTTCCCGCCGCCTGGCAGATCTGATCACCAATATCCTCAAACTGAATAAGCTGGAAAATCAGCAGATCTACCCCAAATGTGCGGAATTCGATCTCAGCGAGCAGCTTTGCGGCTGCCTGCTGCAGTTTGAAAGTGTCTGGGAGCAGCAGAATATCGAGATCGAAACAGAGATCGCCGATAGTATCACCGTTCGTGCGGATGAGGAGCTGCTCTCCCTGGTCTGGAACAATCTTCTTTCCAATGCCTTTAAGTTCACGTCCCCCGGCGGCAAGGTCTCTGTCGCGCTCTCTGCCACCGGCCATCATGCGGTGGTGAAGGTGCAGGATACCGGCTGCGGAATGTCCCCCGAGGTGGGGGCTCATATCTTCGAAAAATTCTATCAGGGGGATCCCTCCCACGCCACCCAAGGGAACGGGCTCGGTCTGGCGCTGGTCAAGCGGGTGGTGGATATCCTCCGGGGGGAGATCAGCGTGGAAAGTGAGCGGGGGAAGGGGACCACCTTCACTGTGAAGATCCGGAGGCTTTAATATGGAAAAATGGAAAAAACTTTTGCGTGTCTTTTACCCGCCGGTCTGGCTGATGATATTGCTGGGGGTGCTCTCCGCCGCTGTGCTGACTGCGGTGTTTGTCAGCGGGCGGGATAGTAACCCCGTGGCCTATACCTTCTTCGCCATCTCTGCCTATACCCTCACCGCCATCTGCTTTTCTCTGGCAAAGGCCATCCCCGGCTGGCATCAGGCAGCCAAAAATAAGGCCTATGCCAATCAGCTCAGCAACCGCTACCTGACAGATGTTCATTTCAAGGTCCAGATCTCCTTGTATCTTTCGCTGGGCATCAATATGCTGTATGCGGGCACCAAGTTGTTCGCCGGTATTTATTCCCGCTCGGTGTGGTTCATCACCCTGGCTGCCTATTACTTTCTGCTCTCCCTCATGCGTTTTTTGCTGCTCCGCACCATGGGCAGTAAGGAGGAAGGGCTAGAGCTGAAGCGCTGCCGCCTCTGCGGGATGATCTTGCTGGTGATGAACTTGGCCCTTTCCGGGGTGGTGATCCTGGTAATCCGGCAAAATCGGGGCTTTGAATACCCCGGAATGTTGATCTATGTGATGGCGTCCTATACCTTTTACGCCTTGGTCACAAGTATCATCAACCTGGTGAAATACCGCCGCTATAACAGCCCGGTGCTTACCGCCTCCAAGATCATCAAGCTGGTGGCAGCCCTCGTCTCGCTGCTTTCCCTGGAAACCGCTATGCTGGCTCAGTTCGGCGGTGAGGATCCCGCCTTCAATCGCCTGATGATCGGCCTCACCGGCGGGGGTGTCAGCCTGCTGGTCATCTGCGCCGCCCTTTATTTGATCATTACCTCGACCAAAAAAATGCAAGGAGCTTCTTATGGAAAATAAACCCTTTAACTATACTTATTCTGCCGAGGAACAAACTGAAATTCAAAGGATCCGCCAGAAATATGCCTCCCAGGAGGCAGATAAAATGGAGCAGCTGCGCCGGCTGGATCGCAGCGTTTCGGAAAAAGCCACCGTCTTTTCCTTGGTGCTGGGCATCCTCGGCGCCCTACTCCTCGGCGGGGGGATGTCCTGCGTGATGGTGGTGGAGGGGATCTGGTTCATTCCCGGCCTGCTGCTGGGCGTTCTCGGCCTGGCGGTGGTCAGCCTGGCCTATCCTGTCTATCTCCGGGTACTGAAAAAGGAACGGGAGCGTATTGCCCCCGAAATTCTGCGCCTGAGTGAGGAATTATTGAAATAATCATTGTAAAAACCGCTTTTATATACTATAATAAATGGCAAAGGAGTGGTTTTTTTGAAGTTAGACCGTAAAAATTTGATCAGGATCTGTATCGCCATTTTCGTGCTTTACCTCTGTATCCATTATTGGCCTGCTGTTTCCGAATTTGCGTTGACCCTTTTTGGGGCTGCCTCTCCCTTGCTGATCGGCGGCGCTGTGGCTTATGTGCTGAACCTGCTGATGAAGTTTTATGAGCGCCTCTGGTTCCCCAAAGCCAAAAAGAAATGGCTGAACCGTTCCCGCAGCCCCATCTGCCTGGTTTTGGCTCTTTTTACCTTGATCGCCATTGTGGTGGGGGTAGTGTGGTTGGTGCTGCCTCAGCTGATCTCTGGTATCACCCTGCTGATCTCTCAGCTTCCCGGCGCCATCACCAAGCTGATCGTCTGGCTGGATGGCCTGGAATTTATGCCGCAGGATATCATTTCTACCCTCCAGTCTATTGATTGGCAATCCCGGGTAGGGGAGATCTTCAATGTGCTGTATTCGGGGATGGGTAGCGTGATGAATGTCATCGTCTCCACCGTCTCCTCGGTGTTCAATGGCATCGTTACCGCCTTTCTGGCCATCATCTTTGCCATCTATCTGCTGCTCTCTAAAAAGACATTGGGCCGCCAGATCAAGCGGGTGCTGAACCGCTACCTGCCGGAAAAAATCACCGGTAAGCTCTACTACGGCGTGGGTATCCTCAATGATTGCTTTTCCCGCTATATCGTGGGCCAGTGCACCGAAGCGGCGATCTTGGGTGTCCTCTGCGTGCTGGGAATGTGGATCCTGCGGCTGCCCTATGCGCCGATGATCGCTGCCCTCATCGCTGTTACCGCCCTGATTCCGGTGGCCGGTGCCTATATCGGCGGCGGTGTGGGAGCCTTCCTGATCCTCACCATTTCTCCCGTGAAGGCTATTGTTTTCCTGGTGTTCCTGGTGATCCTCCAGCAGCTGGAGGGCAACCTGATTTATCCCCGGGTGGTGGGGAGCTCCATCGGCCTGCCCGCCCTTTGGGTGCTGGCCGCTGTTACCGTGGGCGGTGGCGTCATGGGCGTGCTGGGAATGCTCCTGGCCGTTCCCCTTACTGCCACCCTCTGGCAGCTCCTCCGTAATGATCTCAACAAAGAAAAGCCGCAAGTTTAACTTGCGGCTTTTACTTTTTACTGATATAAATATTCTCTGTTCTCTAAGGAATCTGCTTCGATCACCAGCACCTTGGCGCCGGAGGGAGCGGTCTCTGCCTTAAAGGTTCCCTTTATAAGAATGATGGTGTTGGCCTCCGGCAGTTCGGTTTTTTTGTCCTTCATCCGGAAGGCAAAATTCTGGTAGCAGCAGCCGGTGTTGTCGGCGACCTCGATGTAGTAGCCGGTGGCGCTGGTCGCATCCTCCAGCAGAGCACCTTCGGCCTGCACCGTCTTGCCGCTGTAGCCGTCGGGATCTTGCGCTACCGCCGCCGCCAGGGAGTAGACGGCCATGGGGCTGATCACATCATCGACCACCAGATTTACATCCACCCCGGAAGAATTACCGCCGCAGCCGGCCATAGCGACCAGCATTACGGCAACCAACATGAAAGCAACGATTTTTTTCATCTTATTTACCTCCTCTGATTCTCCCGATCAGGCTGAAGATCAGGAATACAACAATATTTACGGCAACAATAGCGGAACCCACCGGGGCTCCCTTGCCGATCATGGAAAGCACGATCCCCAAAAATGCGGCTACGGTAGAGATGACCGCCGAGCAAAGGATGACCGCCTTGAAGTTCTTGAACACCCGCATGGCCGAAAGAGCGGGGAAGATGACCAGCGCAGAGATCAGCAAGGATCCCACCAGGTTCATGGCCACCACGATCACCAAAGCGGTGATGACAGCGATGAGCAGATTGTAAAGATTAGCCCGCACGCCGGTGGCGGTGGCAAAGTTTTCATCGAAGGTCACCGCAAAGATCTGCCGGTAGAACACCAGGAAGAGCACGATCACCAGAACCGACATAATGCCGCAGATCCACACATCCGCCGAACTGAGGGTCAGGATGGAGGTGGAGCCGAAAAGGGTGCTGCAGACATCCCCGGAGATGTTGGCAGATTTAGCAAACATATTGATAATGAGATACCCCAGCGCCAGAGCCCCCACCGAAAGCATGGCCAGGGAGGCGTCTCCCTTGATCTTGGCATTCTGGCCGGTGCGCAGGAGCAGAATGGCGGTCACCACCGTAATGGGTAGTACGATCAACATATCATTGGTCAGCTTCAGTACCATGGCAATAGCCAGCGCCCCGAAGGCTACATGGGAAAGACCGTCCCCGATGAAGGAGAACCGCTTTAATACCAGTGTTACTCCCAGCAGGGAGGAGCAAAGGGCGATCAGAACCCCCACGATCAGCGCATATTGCACATTGGGGAAGGAAAAGAAGTATAGGAGCTGATTCATTCCTGCTCACCTCCCATCTCGGCAAAGGCTTTGCCGGTCGGCGTTTTTAAGTAATCCTCTGTGGGTCCGAAGAATAAAGGCTCCCGGCTGACGTGTAGGATGTGGGATGCATAGCGGATAGCCGCTGCAATATCATGGGAGACCATGATAATGGTAATGCCGTCCTCCCGGTTGAGCCGGGCGATCAACTCATACATCTCCTTGGTCACCTTGGGGTCCAGCCCTGCCACCGGCTCATCCAGCAGCAGAACCTCCCGGGTGGCGCAAAGGGCCCGCGCCAGCAGTACCCGCTGCTGCTGACCTCCGGAAAGCTCCCGGTAGCACCGGTTGGCCAGATGGGTGATGCCCATCTTTTCCATGGTCTCCCGAGCCAGCTCCTTTTCCTCCTTGCTGTAAAAAGGGCGAAACCCGCCCCGGTTCAGGCAGCCGGAAAGAACGATCTCCTTCACAGAAGCGGGGAAGTCCCGCTGCACCACCGTCTGCTGGGGCAGATAGCCGATCATTTTCTGGGTCAGCCCGTCTCCGAACTCCATGGTTCCGGAAAGGGGCTTTTTTAAATGCAGGAGGGTCTTTACCAGGGTGCTCTTACCGGAGCCGTTTTCCCCAACAATGCAAAGATAATCCCCCTTGTTTACCTGAAAGCTGATGTGCTCGGCTACCGTCTTACCGTCGTAGCCCAGCGCCAGCTCCTTGCAAATCAATTGTGCCATCTGTTTTCACCTCAATTTAATGCCTGCTTTAAAACAAGCAGATTATTTTCCATAATGGAAAGATAGGTCTCTCCGCTGTCGATCCGGGCTTGGGTCACCGATTGCAGGGAATCCACCACTAAGATCTGCTGATCTTTGCTCTCGCTGTTGGCGATCACCGTTTTGGCGATGGATCGGTCGGAGGTCTCAATGACCAGCACCGCCGGCAGATCATGTTCGTTGACCTTCTCTGTCAGGAAGGAGAGGGTGGCAAAGCTGGCCTCTGTCTCTGCCGAGCAGCCGGAAAAGGCGGCATAACATTCCAGACCGTAATCGTTGGCTAAATAACGGAAGGGGAACCGGTCGGCAAATACCATGGTCTTTCGCTTGCCGGTATCAACACATTCCCGGTACCGCCCCTCCAGCTCCTGCAGCTTCTCCCGGTAGGCGATGCCATTGGCCCGGTAGGTCTCCTTGCGCTCGGGATCTACCTCGCCCAAATAGGCGGCAATATGCTCCACCAGCTTATCGGCATTCTTTAAGGAGAGCCAAACGTGCTCATCGTATAAATGCTCATGCTCTTCCTCTTCTTCGTGGTGGTGCTCCTCCTCGCCGTTGACGGAGATGTTTTCCAAAGGCTCCACCACATCCAGCAGCGCCAGCGTCTTCCGCTCCGGGTTGGTGGGATTCTGCAGAGCATCTGCTACCCAAGAATCCGATTCGCCCCCCACATAAATGAAGAGATCGCAGGCGGCAATGGCCATCAGATCGGAAACGGTGGCCTGGTAATTGTGCAGATCCGCCCCGTTATCCATCAGCAGGGTCAACTCCACATTTTTGTTATCCTCCCCGATGATGCTACGCACCCAATCGTATTGGGGAAAAACGGTGCAGATCACCTGGATCTTCTCGCTATCTTCCGGCGCAGTGCCGCATCCGGTAACGCCCAGCAACAGCAGGCAGACTAAAAACAAACAAACAATTTTTTTCATCATGAAATACTCCCTTTGCAATGATTGCACCGCCCGTATAAAACCGTCTGGTGCTCGTTGACCGAAAAGCCGTTGCTCTGCAGGATCTCCCGCAGCAGCTGCTCGCTGGCACTTTCCTTCATGTGGATCAGCTTGCCGCAATCGGTGCATTTTAAATGCAGATGATCATGGCAGCTGTTGATCTGGTAATAGGAGAGATGCACCCCCTCCGGCTCAAATCGCCGGATCTGCTCCTCCTGCGCCAACTTACCTACCAGCCGGTAAACGGTGCTTTTGCCCGGCGCCTCGCCGCCGTATTCTATGGCCAGCGCCGCCGCTAATTCCTCGGCGGTGTAGCTCTGCTCCGGATTTTGGGCCAGAAAGCTCAGTACCTGCCTCCGGTGCTTGGTCTGATACCCTGCCATACTTTCACCTCCAATTTGAGAATGATTCTCATTTTTATATAGTATAACGTATAAATGAAAATTTGTCAATAAAAAAGGTGCCCAAAAGGCACCTTAGCCAAAGCATTGATACTTGAATCGGCCTGAAAGGGCGGTTTTTCGATGCTTTTTCAGTTCATTGTCGCCAATAGGCGCCAGTCTTATTCGCTCTGCTTCGCCAAAAATCATTCAAAAAACCGCACCTTTCAGGTCGCAGAATTTTGTAACAACGGATTTTTTGGTGGCACGGCGCAAAACGGAGCAAATCCTGGCGGATTTGCGAGTATTTCAACAAAGCCTCAGCGGAAAATACGTGTTCCAAAATCCGGTTTAAGTATCAATGCTTTGGCTAATTTTATGTAGGCAATCCCAAAACCACCATAGAGCCTGCCGCCAGCAGGATTCCGGCGATCTTCAGGGGGGTAGGCTTTTCCTTGAAAAGCAGGATGGAGTAAATGGCCGAAACCACCAGCACTCCGCCGTTCAGCAGGGCGTAGAGTACCGCCGTGTTCTCCACCCGGGCAACCACCATCACCATACCATTGATGGCTAAAGCGGCGCTGAGCAGGCAAAGAACCAGCCAGAATACACTCTTTTTGTTCATTTGAAAGCCTGCAAGGGCGGCTTTTTTCTCCTTAGCAAAGAGCTGCACCGCCGCAAGGATCCCCATCAGCCCGAAGGTGATGATGATCATCTCCTTGTTTTCCTCCACCTTCACCTGCTCCTGCACCTTCAGCATGGTTCCGTAAAGGCCGTTGAAGAGGAAAAGCAGGGCGCAGAGGATGTAATAGACCGCTGGCGTGCCCTTCAGCTTGATGTCCTCCAGATTCATCAGCAGAAAGGAGAGCAGCATGGTGCCGATGGCGATGAACTGATACCAGGTGGGCAGTACCTTCAAAAAGAGGCTCACATATGCCATGGGTACCAGAATATCTCCGGAGATCATCATTACATTCATAAAGGCGTAGGAGCCCTTGGTGCTGGCCTTCATCAGGGTGTGGTTGTATCCGAAAAGGAGAGCCCCATTCACCACACCGATGACGATCGTTGGCCAGGACGCCTGAAAACCAAAGCCGATAAAGCATAAGGTGATCAGTACGATGGCCACACTTTCCAAAACGCAGAAGATGGGAGTGACCAGTTCCCCCCGGCCGGGATAGGCCTTGGTGAAATAGGTCTGGAACAGCGTTTGAAAGCTATACATTAAAATAATAATAAAAATAAGAAGAATATCCATAATCTCACTCCTTGCTATTATTTTAAATGAAATCCTACTCCTTTGCAACGTATAAAAGGATCCTTTTTGAAAAAATTAAATGCGGCGTGATGCCGCATTTGTTATTTTTCCAGAACACAGACCACCATCTTCAAAAACAGCTCATTGCAGACCGGCCAGTTCCGCACCGCCCTGAAAATGGGGCGCAGGGGCTCATGGCTGTAATAAGCGGGGGAGAGGTTTAGTTTTTTCAGGATCCGATTGAACCGCTTGGTGGACATATGATTGAGGTATGAAAAATATTCGGTGCCGTCCTCCCGGGCGGAGATGCGGAATTTGATCCGCTCCTCGCCGTCCGGCAACGGCCGTACCAGATGCTTGTAGGCCTCGATCTGCACCTTTTCGCTGAAGAAAAGATGCACCCAAGGAATGTAAATGGCATCCTTCAAATGGGCACCGAAGGGGTGGTTGTAAGGCGGGAAGTTCACATATAAGCGTCCCCCTGGCTTCAAGACCCGCAGCGCCTCGGTGAGGATGGCCTCCGGCTCCTCCACGTGCTCCATGGCATCGTTCATGATGATGGTATCAATGCTGCTCTCCTCAAAGGGCAGACGGGTGGCATCGGTGGCAATGAACCGGAAATGATCCTGCAGATCCAGCTTTTTCGCCAGCCCTTCCGCTTCCTCCCGGTATTTTTCCAGGATATCCACACCGATGACCTCTTTTGCCCCGCAGGAGGCGTAATAGAGGGATTTCCCGGCGGCGCCGCAGCCGATATCCACCACCACCTTATCCCGGAACATTTCCTCAGTGGTGTATTTCTTTAAGTAGAGGGCGATGGTGTCCTCGCCCTTTTGAAACTGCCATTCCGCATAGGTCATGACCCCTTCGTTCTGCAGATTGAAGGGGTGCACCGGCGCCTTGAAGAATCGGTTGCAGAAAAGCAGCAGCTTTGTTCTGAGCATCATAGCAAATTTCCCCTATAAAAAATCAAAGCCGCATTCTTACGAATGCGGCTTTGCGATTGGTGGAGATAGTAGGATTCGAACCTACGACCCCTTCGATGTGAACGAAGTGCTCTAACCAGCTGTGCTATACCTCCATGTCGTGAATGTATTATACACCCGAAAAATCGAATTGTCAATGGGTAATTTACATTCACGGGCAATTTTTATAAACTCTTTTCGATCTCCCGCTTCAACCGGGTGATGATCTTCTTTTCCAGCCGGGAGATATAGGATTGGGAGATCCCTAAAATATCCGCCACCTCCTTCTGGGTCATCTCCCGGTAGCCGCCCAAGCCGAACCGCATCTCCATGATCATCCGTTCCCGCAAGGGGATCCGCTCCAGAGCGGCATGAAGGATCTGCTTTTCAATGTCCTCCTCCAAATTGCGGGAGACACTGTCTGCATCGGTGCCCAAAATATCCGATAGCAGCAGCTCATTTCCGTCCCAATCAATGTTCAGGGGCTCATCCAGCGAGACCTCCGCCTTCTGGCCGTGGTTCTTCCGAAGATACATTAAAATTTCATTTTCGATGCACCGGGAGGCGTAGGTGGCCAATTTGATGTTTTTATCCGAGCGGAAGGTGTTGATGGCTTTGATCAGCCCGATGGAGCCGATGGAGATCAGGTCGTCGGCAGCAATGCCGGTGTTCTCAAACCGCTTGGCGATGTAGACCACCAGCCGCAGATTGTGCTCGATCAGCTTCTGCACCGCATATTGCTCCCCCTGATCCAACGCCCGGATGTACGCCTGCTCCTCCTCCGGCTTGAGGGGCGGGGGCAGGGTCACATAGCCGTTGGCATAATGGATCTTGCCGGCAAGTTTTCTTAAAAGCTTTGCCAGCGTGGGGTGATAAAGGAGGTAGTAGCGTATAACATTCATCAATGTTCTGTCCTTTCGAAGTTATAGATAGGGTAGAGTAATCGATCCCGGGGTTGATGTTGATTTGTTATCTCGGCAGGATGAATTTTTGGATGGTTTTTGGCGGCTGAGCCAGCAGACAGGCTGGCGCCTTTCAATGGCGAAACGGTAAAAAAGCCGAAAATTCACCTGCTGAGGCGGCGCCGGGATCGATTACTCTACCCCGCTCCAATCTCTATGTAGTAGTGCTTGAAATCGGCCATCGGGGGAAAGGGGCTGTACCGTCAGCCCGATCAGCCCCGCCCGCTCACAGCCGTCCACCTTCAGAAGCTTCGGCCGAAAGGCGTAGATCAGGGTCCTGGCTCCTGTGGCGTCGGTATAGGGCAGCAGCCGCAGCTTCAGCTGGGGAAATTGCTCGTTTAGCCTCGGCAGTGCTGTAGCATCGCTGTGCAGCACCGCCTGCAACAACGGCTCCGGCAGAGCCAAGCTGTCCCATTGGCAGAGGATCACCGGTAAAAGGGTGATGGGGTCGTAAAGGGAATTGCCGGTGTCCAGCAATGCCAGCAGCTCCTGCTCCTCCACCGTGAGGGTGTGCAGAAAGGTTTTTTCCCGCCGCCGGTCCAGCAGATGAAAAAAGCCTCGCACCAGCCCGTAAAACCCAAAGGCCAGCACCAAAAGCAGCCAAAGGGGCAGATCCATGTAGTAGATGCCGTTGGCGGTGCGCATATGGCTGCCGGCATCGGTAAAGGCGTAAAAGGCAAACATCCCTCCGCCGAAAAGCAGATGAGCAGAAAAATAGATCAGCGCAGTTCGCCCGTAGGAGGATAACCGCTCAAAGGGAAACCCGATCAGTAGGATCCCCGCCGGAATACCCAGCTTGAAAAGGATCATCAGCGGCAAGGGCAGGTCGGCAAAAAAGAGCAGGCATCCGCAAAGCGCCCCCGCCGCCGCCCCGGAGAGCAGCCGCCAGGAAATGATCCTCCGCCCGGCGATCAGCGCTGTGGTGGCCAGCAGTAGGGTATCCATCATAAGATTTGTGAAAAATAAAATATCAACATAAATGACCATGGCACCAGTATACCATGGAGGAAACGTTTAGTTTGTCGAAAGCTGGGGCAAGAAATAAAGATTGTAAATTTCTATTTATTATGTTAAAATATATAAATACTATAAATTAAAGGATCATCACATTGGATTATCGGAAGATCACCTATCAAATTGAAGAAAAAGACGGGGGAAGGACAGTTCTTTCCTATTTGAAGGAACGGGGCTACTCCTCCCGGGTCCTGGCCGCCCTGAAACGGAACCCCTATGGCATCACCATCGGTAAAAAGCGGGTCACCGTGCAAAAGCAGCTTCGGCCCGGCGATCAGCTTACTGTGCGGATCGCCAATAAGGAAAGCCAGGTGGCCAATGAGCATATTCCTCCGGTGGAGATGCCCCTGGAGATCCTCTATGAGGATGAGGATGTGCTGGTTCTCAATAAGCCGCCCCGGCTGGCCACCCATCCCTCCCAGGGTAACCACGGCAATACCCTTGCCAACGGTGTGGCCTTTTATATGGCGCAGCAGGGGAAGGAATTTGTCTTTCGCCCGGTGCATCGGCTGGATAAGGATACCAGCGGCGCCATCCTGCTGGGTAAGAATGCCCATAGCGCCGGGGTGCTGGGGGAGGATCTGAAGGCCAAAAGGGTGGAGCGCACCTACCTTGCCATCCTGGAGGGCAGCCTCCCGGAGCAGGCCGGAACAGTAGACGCTCCCATCGCCCGCCTGCCCGGCTCGGTGCTGGCCCGTCATGTAGCCCCCAAGGGGGATCGGGCAGTGACCCATTATCAGGTGCTGGCGCAGAATGGGGAGATCTCCCTGGTGCGCCTCCGGCTGGAGACCGGCCGTACCCACCAGATCCGGGTGCATATGGCTCATCTGGGCGCCCCGGTGGCGGGGGATTTTCTCTACGGCCGGGAGGATCCCGCCATCGGCCGCCAGGCCCTTCATTCCGAGACCCTGACCTTTACCCAGCCGGTGACCGGGGAACAGCTCTTCTTCCGCTGCCCCCTGCCCCGGGATATGACCGATTATTTGAAGCTAAAAGGAATTGATTATGAAACTATTGATCTTTGACGGAAACTCCATCCTCAACCGTGCCTATTACGCCATCCGGGCACTTTCCACCCGGGACGGCCGCCCCACCAACGGCATCTTCGGCTTCTTAAAGCTGTACCATAAGTATTTTGAACTGTCCAAGCCGGATTTGGTGGCGGTCTCCTTTGACCTGCGTGAAAAGACCTTCCGCCATAAAATGTATGCAGATTATAAGGCTCAGCGCAAGGGAATGCCGGAGGATCTGGCCGCCCAGCTGGAGCCGCTGAAAAGCCTGCTGCGCGCCATGAATGTGACGATTTTAGAGCAGGCAGGCTATGAAGCCGATGATATCATCGGTACCGTCAGCCGCTTTTGTGTAGAGCGGGGCTATGAATGTGATATCGTTTCCGGTGACCGGGATGATTTTCAGTTGGCAGATCCGGGGGTGCGGATCCTGATGCCCGTTACCCGTGCCGGTGCCAGCGAGATGGAGATCTATGATGAGGCCGCCATCCGGGAAAAGTATCAGCTTGCCCCCGCCCAGCTGATCGATGTGAAATCCATCCAGGGGGATACCTCCGATAATATCAAGGGCGTTCCCGGCATCGGGGAGAAAGGTGCTTTGGAGCTGATCCGGGCCTATGGCTCCCTGAATGGGGTCTATGCCCATCTGGAGGAGATCAAGCCTGCTCTTCGCACCAAGCTGGAAAACGGCCGGGACTTTGCCTATCTTTCCTATGATCTGGCAAAGATCTGCCGGGAAGTTCCCCTGGAGCTGAAGGAGGAGAGCCTGGTTGTGGCTCCCTTTGATACCTCCGCTCTGATCGCTCAGCTGGAGGATCTGGAGCTGAACAGTATTATCAATCTCTTTGAACTGAAGGAGCCCATCCGGGTGGAAAAGCCGGATCAGCTCCAAGGTAAGGCGGCCGATTATCTGGAATACTTCCAAAAGAACGGCCTTTACTTTATCCGTACCGATGCTTTTTATGCCGCCGCCGAGGGTAAGGTGATCCGGATGGAGGATGGAGAGCAGCTCCTTTCTCAGGTTCAGGAGATCTATACCTATGATGCCAAGCCCTTTTATGGAATGGATTATGAAGGGGAGCCTTATTTTGACTGTATGGTGGCGGCTTATGTGGCCGATCCCGGCGATCGGTATGATCTGCCCCATCTGTTGAAGGAATATACCGGCCGTGTGGCGGAGACCGCCGAGGATTGCGTGGCGGACCTGCCGGAGCTTTGCAAAGCCATCCGCAGCCGCATCGAGGAAAACGGTCAACTGGAGCTGCTTTATGAAGTGGAATTCCCCCTGACCGTCGTGCTGGCAGATATGGAGGAACGGGGCTTCTCGGTGGAGCGGGATCGCCTGGCGGCCTATACCGAGGAGCTGGCGGCCCATATTGCCACCCTGGAAAAGGAGATCATCCAACTGGCCGGCGAGGAATTTAACCTGAACTCTCCCCGCCAGCTGGGAGAGATCCTCTTCGGTAAAATGGGCTTAAAGGGCGGAAAAAAGACCAAGACCGGCTATTCCACCAATGCAGAGGTGCTGGAAAAGCTAAAGGACGAGCCCATCGTGGCCAAGATCCTGGAATACCGTAAATACGCCAAGCTGCGCTCCACCTACGGGGAAGGCCTTCTGAAGCTCATTCAGCCGGACGGCCGTATCCGCACCACCTATAATCAGACCATTACCCAGACCGGCCGGATCTCCTCCTCGGAGCCCAATCTGCAGAATATTCCCGTTCGGGATGCGCTGGGGCGGGAGCTGCGGCGGATGTTTGTTGCCAAGGATGGGGAACATTTGCTGCTGGATGCGGATTATTCCCAGATCGAGCTGCGTGTGCTGGCCCATATTGCCGGGGATGAAACGATGATCCGTGCCTTCCGGGAAAATGAGGATATCCATACCGTCACCGCCGCCACCGTCTTTGATGTTCCCGCCTTTATGGTCACGCCGGAGATGCGCCGCCATGCCAAAGCGGTGAATTTCGGCATTGTTTACGGCATCTCGGATTTTTCCCTTGCGGGAGATATCGGGGTGACCAAAAAAGAAGCCAAGGCCTATATCGATCAATATCTGGAAAAATACAGCGGTGTGAGGGCTTATATGACCAATATCGTGGAACAGGCCAAAAAGGATGGGTATGTGACCACCCTCTTTAACCGCCGCCGGTATCTGCCGGAATTGAAGTCCTCCAATTTCATTCAGCGCTCCTTCGGTGAGCGGGTGGCATTGAATACCCCCATTCAGGGAACGGCCGCCGATATCATCAAGATCGCCATGGTGCGGGTGTGGAAGGCACTCCGCCGGGAAAAGCTGGATGCCCACCTGATCCTGCAGGTGCACGATGAACTGATCATCGAAGCCTCTTATGCCGATGCAGACCGTGCGGCAGAGCTTCTGCGCCGGGAAATGGAGGGCGCCGCCCATCTTTCTGTGGCCATGCTTGCCGAGGTGGCAAGGGGAGAGAGCTGGTATGACTGTAAGTAAAATGACTGCCCGGGATGTCCCCGCCGCCGCTGCTTTGGATCGAATGCTCTTTTCGGCGGAATGCTGGAGCGAAGAGGATTTTTATACCTCTCTGGAGGATCCCTCCCGGATATTTTTTGCCGCCTATGAAGGAGAACTCTTTTTGGGCTGCTGCGGGCTGCAGCAATGCTTTGACCAGGGGGATATCTTAACGGTGGGGGTCCACCCCGATCACCGCTGTAAAGGGATCGGTACCGCTCTGATGGTGGCGATGCTCAACGCTTTTGCGGCCCAGGGAGGAGCAGCGCTCTTTTTGGAGGTTCGTGCCTCCAATGCATCAGCCCGGGCACTCTATGAAAAGTTCGGCTTCCGGCAGATCGGGCTTCGCCGGAATTATTATCAGCAGCCTGCAGAGGACGGGCTGGTCTATTGTTTGGAGGTTCATGCGTGAATATTCTCAGTTTTGAAAGCTCCTGCGATGAAACCGCAGTAGCCATTGTGCGGGATGGGCGGGAGATCGTCTCCAGCGTTGTGTTCACCCAGATCGATGTTCATAAATTGTACGGCGGCGTTGTGCCGGAGATCGCCTCCCGCTACCATATCGAAAAGATCTCCCAGATGACCGAGGAGTGTATCCGCCAAAGCGGGCTTACGGAGGATCAGCTGGATGCGGTGGCGGTGACCGCCGCTCCCGGCCTCATCGGGGCTTTGCTGGTGGGGCTGAATTTTGCCAAGGGCTACGCCTATGCCCGAAATCTGCCCCTGATCCCGGTGCATCATATCCGTTCCCATGTGGCGGCAAATTATCTGGCTTATCCGGAGCTGAAGCCGCCCTTTCTGGCCATGATCGTCAGCGGCGGTCATTCCCATATCGTTTTGGTCAAGGATTATACAGAATATGAGATCTTAGGCCGCACCCGGGACGATGCCGCCGGGGAGGCCTTCGATAAGGGGGCCCGGGTATTGGGGCTGCCCTATCCCGGCGGGGTGCATATGGATCGCCTGGCCAAGGAGGGAAACCCCAAGGCCATGCAGTTCCCCAAGGTACATTTCAAGGATGCGCCCTATGATTTCAGCTTTTCCGGGGTCAAAACAGCCATCGTGAATTATGTTCATAACGCCAAGCAGAAGGGGGAGGAATTCTCCGTTCCCGATCTGGCTGCCTCCTATAGCGATGCCATTACCGGGATCCTGGCCGAAAACTTTTTGCGCTGCGCCCGGGAGCATCATCAGAAGACCTTGGTCATCGCCGGCGGTGTCAGCGCAAACTCCATGCTGCGGGAAAAACTTTTGGCAGGGAAGAGCCCCGATCAGAAGCTGTTCATGCCGCCCCTTTCTCTCTGCGGGGATAATGGCGCCATGGTGGGGGCGCAAGGGTATTATGAATTTCAGGCGGGCCATGTGGCGGATCTCAGCCTGAACGCCCTCTCTGCATTCTCCATCGAAAATCAATTATGTTAACAAGATTATTCAACAACCCGGTGAATTGCAGCTGTTCAAAACTCTGTTAAAACTGTAAAAAACCGCTGTTTGGCTGTTATAAACTGTCCAAAAGTCTGTTGATAATGTGGATAAAAACCGCAATCAAAAATTACGGAAACAAAATTATGTCATTTTCCGGCGGATAAAAAATGCCGAAATTTATGAAAAATCGGGGTGAAAGGGATGAAAAAACGAGGTGTGGTAGGAACCTACCTGATCTTAGTTCTGGCGGTGCTGCTTTCCAAGGTGCTGGGGCTGGTGCGCAATATGCTGTTGGCACGGTTTTACGCCGATTCCGCCATGGCCGATGCCTTTACTGCCGCCACCATGCTGCCCCTCACGCTGTATGATATCACGCTGAGCACCGCCATTGTTTCGGCCTTTGTACCGGTCTTCAATGATAAGCTGACCCATACCGACCGGAAGGAAGCGGAGCGCTTTGCCAGCAATTTTCTCAATGTGACGGTGATCCTTGCGGCGATCCTTGCGGCTTTGGGTATGCTATTTCCCGGCTTTGCCCTTCAATTGGTGGCCGGCGGCCTGGAAGGGGAGGCTCTCTCTTATGCTATCCGGCTCACCAGGATCATCATGCCGGTGATCTGCATTGCCACCGGAACCTATATTTTTATCGGGATCCTGCAATCCTATGGGGAATTTACCGGGCCGTCCCTGGTCTCGCTGGTCTATAATGTGGTGATGATCGTCTACTTTGTCTTTTTCGACCGTCACTTCGGGATCTATGGGCTGGGCGTTGCCTTTACGGTGGGGTGGTTCCTGCAGATGGTCTTTCTTCTTCCTTATATAAAAAAGAAGAAATTCCGATATTCCTTTTTCATTGACCTGCGCTCCCGTGATCTGCTGCGGGTACTTGTTCTTACCCTGCCCCTCTTTGTGGCGGCGCTGGCGCAGCCTATCAATCAGCTGATTTCGGCCAATATCAGCAGCAGGCTGGATGAAGGGCTGCTGGCCTCGGTGAATTATGCCTATCAGGCCTACCTGATCGTGGCAGGGATCTTTTCCTATTGCCTCACCAATCTCTTCTTCCCGGAACTGAGCCGTTGCTTCTCCCGGGGAGATATCGGAGCGGCCAAGGGGATCTGTAGTAATATGCTGGGCTCCATCTCTGCCATCGTTTTGCCCATTATGGCCTTTATGGCAGGAAACAGCACCCCCTTGGTCCGTCTGCTGTATGAGGGAGGAAATTTCACCCCGGAGGATACCGCCCGAGTGGCGTTGCTTCTGGCTATTTATTCCTGCGCCATGCTGTTTTATTCTTATCAGGAAATTCTCAATAAATACTTTTATTCCATGCAAAAAATGTGGGTTCCGGTGATCACTGCTCTGGCGGGGATCGGGGTCAACCTGCTGGTCTCTGCATGGTCAGTACGCACCTTGGGTGTGTACGGTCTGGCGGTGGGAACCCTTTCTGCAGCGGCGGTGATGGCTTTGGTTTTGCTGATCTTTACCGCCCGGATCACCCCCGGTGTTTTGAATCGCAGCCTGTATCTGGGAATCGGCCGGGATATTGTGGGCTCCATGGGTTTTTTCATAATTGCAAGAGAATTGCGCAAAATAATAGAAAATGCATGGGGCGGCACCTTTGGCACCCTTCTTGGGCTGGTGATCGGGCTGATCTCCGGCTTGCTGGTCTACCTTCTGATCCTGTGGCTGACCTGTTCCGGAGAACTCCGATCCCTTCTGAAAATGATCAGAAACCGGAAAGATAGGGCGTAAATTCACTAAAAATGAAGCGGGATAAATCGACGATTTAGTGAAACATACAAAAGTGTCCCCAACATCTTGACGAACGGTGAAATTTCCGTTAATATTATATAAAAAATACAAATTCAGGGGGAACTCCTATGTTTTCTAAAACCGTAACGGTTACCAACAGCGTGGGTCTTCACGCTCGTCCTGCAACCTTTTTCATCCAGAAAGCAAATGAATATAAGTGCTCTATCTGGGTTGAGATCGGCACCCGCCGTATCAACGCCAAGAGCCTGCTGGGCATTTTGTCCTTGGGCATTATTAAGGGCACCGATATCACCATCATCGCTGATGGCGCTGATGAAGAGGCTGCAGTTATTGCACTCATCGAACTGGTGCAGCAGCTGGAAGACTAAGAACTAAAAGCACTGCATCCAATCGCAGTGCTTTTTTCATTGGGAGGATTTAAAATGAAGTATATCTTATCGCCTTCACTTTTAGCTTCGGATTTTGCCCGGCTGGGCGAGGATGCCAATGCCGCCGTGCGGGGCGGGGCCGAATGGCTTCATATCGATGTGATGGACGGAATGTTCGTGCCCAATATCTCTTTCGGCGGCCCTGTTATGAAGAGTCTGCGCCCGGTGACGGATGCATTCTTCGACGTTCATCTGATGATCGAACGCCCCGAGCGCTATATCGATGATTTTCTGGCGGCCGGCGCAGATCTGATCTGTGTTCATCTGGAGGCCACCGAAAAGATCCGGGAGATCGCTGATCGGGTCCATGAGGCCGGGAAGTCCTTTGCCATTGCGCTGAAGCCTGCCACCCCCGCCGAGGCGGTGAAGGAATACCTGCCCCTTTGCGATATGGTGTTGATTATGACCGTAGAGCCCGGCTTCGGCGGCCAGAAGTTCATGGCCGATATGATGCCCAAGGTCTCTGCCATCCGTACCATGCGGGAGGAGCTGGGGCTCCATTATCATATTCAGGTGGATGGCGGCATCAATCTGGATAATCTGCCGGTGGTCACCGAGGCCGGTGCCAACGTGATCGTGGCTGGTTCTGCGGTTTTTTCTAAAGATCAAACTGAGCAGAATGCTAAAAATTTTACTGCACGCTTTCAAACCCTTTAAGTCCTACGGAGGAAAGACATGAGAAAAACTAAAATCGTATGTACCATCGGTCCTGCATCTTCTGATGAAAAAACCTTTACTGCTATGTGCCAGGCCGGCCTGAATGTGGCTCGGCTGAATTTTTCCCACGGTACCCATGAGGAGCACGCTGAGCGGATCGCCATGATCAAGCGGGTGCGGGAAAAGCTGAAGATGCCCATTGCCATCCTGCTGGATACAAAGGGCCCGGAATACCGCATCAAAACCTTCAAAAAAGGCAGCGTTACCGTTGCAGACGGTGCAACCTTTATTTTTACCGCAGAGGATGTGGAGGGGGATGAGACCCGTGTTTCCGTCAGCTATAAGGCGCTGGCGGAGGAGCTGGCTCCCGGCGACCGTATTCTAGTCAATGATGGCTTGGTTTCTTTCGCTGTGGAAGAAATTAAGGGCCCGGATATCATCTGCCGTACCGAGATCGGCGGTGTACTCTCCGACCGTAAGAGCATGAGCTTCCCCAATAAGACCCTGAAGCAGCCCTATCTCAGCGCGCAGGATAAAGCGGATATCCTCTTCGGGATCCAGCATGGGGTGGATTTTATTGCCTGCTCCTTTGTTTCCTGCCGCCAGGATCTGGTGGATGTAAGGAAATTTATCCGTGCTAACGGCTGCGCCAATACGGATCTGATCGCAAAGATCGAAAATCAGGCCGGTGTAGATAATATTGAAGAGATCTGCAAGGAAAGCGATGGGATCATGGTCGCCCGGGGCGATATGGGGGTCGAGATTCCCTTTGAGGAGCTGCCCGCTATCCAGAAACGGATCATCACCACCTGCCGTAAGCTGGGAAAACGTACCATTACTGCCACCGAGATGCTGGAATCCATGATCCATAATCCCCGCCCCACCCGTGCGGAGATCTCCGATGTGGCCAATGCGGTATACGACGGCACCAGTGCCATTATGCTCTCCGGCGAGACCGCAGCCGGCAAGTACCCGGTCAAAACTGTGGAGACCATGGCCCGGATCGCCGAAAAGACAGAGCAGAATATCTCTTACCGTAAGCGCTTTTACAATAATGAATTTATCATTAAAAACCCGGTGGATGCCATTTCTCACGCCACCTGCGGTATGGCGATGGATCTGGATGCCAAGGCCATTGTGGTCTGCTCCCTTTCGGGCATGACCGCCCGGATGGTATCCCGCTACCGCTGCCCGGTGGATATCGTGGGCTTAACGGCCAACGAACGTACTTGGCGTAAATTGGCCCTTTCCTGGGGCGTTACTCCGGTTCTCGGCACCCTGGTGACCAACCTTGGGGATCTCTTTGAAGAAGCCAAGGAGGCTGCTGTGGAGTCCTTCCATTTGGATGTGGGGGATACCCTGGTGGTGACCGGCGGCATCATCAACGGGGAATCGGGAAATACCAATCTCATCAAAGTTGAAACCATTGAAGAATAAAAATTGCTGATCTCCGACGCAGGAGATCAGCAATCTTTTTATATTTTTTTCAGTTTGTCGGCCCATTGGCGGATCTCTTTCACGGGGAAAATATCGGCAAGCTCTGCCATTCCCAGTACATTACCCACCTTTTCCCGGGCATCGTTGTGGTAATCGCTGCCCCCGCTGTAGATCAGGTCATATTTTTCGCAGAGAGAAAGCAGATGCTGCCGCTGTTCCGGCGTGTGGGTGGAATACCATGCCTCCAGACCGTCCGGCCGTGCGGTCTGAATAAGGGTCTCCAGATTTTCGTATACCCGCTGGTTGTAGCAGCCGGGATGGGCAATGACCGCCTTTCCTCCCAGGGAACGGATGGTCTCGCAGACCTCCTTGGCAGAAGGGTAGAGGCCTTCGGTGTTCATGAAATAGGGGCTTTCCGGATTGGAGACCTCCCGGCGCAAAAAGCTCTTTTCGCTGGTTTCAGAGGCCGGGTCAAAGAAGCGGGCCACATTCTCCGGGTATCTGCGCAGCTCTATCTGCATGGCAGTTCTGCCCCCGTGAGCGTTGAAGTTGCTCCGCACCGCAGCTTCGTCGAATTGAAAGCCTCGTTCTCGGTATTGCAGGATCAATTGCTCCATCTCCCGCCGCTGTTTTTCCTTCAGGGGAGGGTAAGTCTTTTTCAGGTAGTCCCTGGCATCCTCCGGGTCGATGCCGTACCCCAGCACCTCAATGGAGATACCGTTGAAATGAGCGCTGAATTCGCAGGCGGGGAGGATCTCCCCGGAAAATAAACTCCGTACCGCCGGGTCTTTTAATTGGTCATAGCCATCCATGGTGTAGTGATCGCTGATGGAGATCAGCTCCAACCCCAATGCCTCGCATTTTTGAAGGATTTCAGCAGGGGTCCGTTCACCGTCAGAGGCGGTGGTGTGCATATGCAGATCGATCATTTGTTCATTTCCTCAAAAGCTCTCATGATCCCCAGCCGACCGCTTTCAAAGGTTAGCCCGCCCTGCAGGAAGGCGGTGTAAGGCGGCTTCATGGGGCCGTCGGCAGAAAGTTCAATGGAAGCGCCCATCACAAAGGCTCCTGCCGCCATCACGACCGGCGCATCATACCCCGGCATCTCCCATGCCTCCGGGGTCACATAGCTGTCCACCGGAGACCCGGACTGGATCCCCTTGCAGAAGGCCAGCAGGCTCTCGGGGCTGCCGGTGGCAATGGTTTGAATAATATCATAGCGAGGCCCGTCATAGGCGGGGGAGGTCTCGCACCCTAACTGCTCAAACATCGCCGCAGCATAGATGGCGGTCTTTTTGGCCTGCAAAACGGTGTGAGGCGCCAGAAATAAGCCTTGGTAAAGCTCTCTTAAAACGTTCAGGGTGCATCCGCTTTCGCGGCCGATGCCGGGAGAGGTCAGCCGGTAGGCGCATTGCTCAATGAGATCGCTTCTTCCGGCAATATAGCCGCCGGTGGGGGCAATGCCGCCGCCGGGATTTTTGATCAGAGAGCCGGCCATCAGATCCACCCCGTAATAGGTGGGCTCATGCATTTCACAGAATTCGCCGTAGCAATTGTCTACCATCACAATGATCTCCGGGCGGAGCTCATGGGCGAAATGAGCGATCTTGCCGATCTCCACAGCGGAAAGGGTGGGCCGGTTCTGGTAGCCCTTGGATTTTTGAATAAAGATCATCTTTACCGCCGGATTTTTCAGGGCATTTTCGATCCCGTCAAAATCAATGCCGCCGTCCTTTAAATCGACCTGCTGATATTGAATGCCGAAATCCTTCAGAGATCCGTCGCCTGCATTGCCGGCAAGACCGATCACCTCGTCTAAGGTGTCATAGGGCTTGCCTGTTACCGCCAGCATGATGTCTCCGGGACGCAGTACCCCGAAAAGGGCGACGGTCAGGGTATGGGTACCGGAAATAAATTGGGGGCGCACCAGGCAATCCTCCGCCTCCAACGCCCGGGCAAAGAGCTTATCCAGCGTATCCCGGCCCCGGTCTCCGTAGCCATAGCCGGTAGAGCCGGCAAAATGGGTCTCGCTGACCCGCTCTGCCCGAAAGGCCTCCAGCACACGGTTGGTGGTATAAAAGGCCACCTCTTCGGCTTCCCTTACCGCCGGAGCGATCCGTTCTATGGCCAGCTTATCTGCTTGTTGTATGTTCAAAGCTTCTGCAACTCCTTTCTTTTCTCCATATTATACACCTCCGGTGAAAATTCGTCAATAAATCTCTTCCTTTTTTGCGCCATCCGTGTTATACTTATTAAAAATGCTTTATAAGGAGAATTCCGATGAAAATACTTGCATTCGATTTTGGTGCTTCCAGCGGCCGTGCCATGGCCGCAACCTTGGAAAATGGAAAGATCAAAATGGAGGAGATCCACCGCTTTTCCAACGACCCTGTGCAGATCGGCGATACCTTTTATTGGGACGTTGCCCGCCTCTATCATGAGATCAAGCAGGGCCTGATGAAGGCCGGCGCTGTGGATAGTGTCGGTATTGATACCTGGGGTGTGGATTTCGGCCTGCTGGATGAATCCGGCCGCCTGATCGGCAATCCCCGCAACTATCGCGATACCGCCTATGCGGAGATCGGCCCCGGCTTTTTCGATAAAATTCCCGAGGAAGAAGTCTATCAGATCTCCGGCGTGCCCTACCTGCCCTTCAATACCGTGTATCAACTTTATACCCTGCAACAGCAGCAGCCCTGGATGCTCAAGAGCGCTAAGACACTGCTTATGATGCCGGATCTTTTCGGCTATTTCCTCACCGGGGTGAAAAACGCGGATTTTTCCAATGTTTCTACCACTTCGCTGATGAACGTCCGCACCAAAAAGTGGGATGAGAAGCTGCTGAAGGCGCTGGAGCTGGATCCCGCCATCCTGCCTGAAATTCATCTTTCCGGCCGGGTGCTGGGCACCATCACCCCCAAGTTGCAGGAGGAGCTGATGATCCCCGAAACCAAGGTGATCTCTGTGGGCTCCCACGATACTGCCAGCGCAGTTCTGGCGGTTCCTGCCGCCCCCGGTGAGGAAACAGCCTTTATCAGCTGCGGCACCTGGAGCCTTCTGGGCTGTGAAATGGATGCTCCTATCACCGACGATGCCGCCCGGGAAGCCCGCCTCTCCAATGAGGGCGGTGCCTACGGCAATGTCCGCTTCCTGCGGAATATCATGGGTCTCTGGCTGATCCAGGAGACCAAGCGCTTCTTTAAGAAGCAGGGGAAGGATTATTCCTTTGAGGATCTCAAGAATATGGCGCTGGAAAGCACCATATCTTCTGTCATCGATGTGGACGACGGCCGCCTTTCTCCTCCGGGCAATATGCCGGAGCGGATCCGTACCATCTGCCGGGAGACCAACCAGCCGGTTCCGGAAACAGACGGCGATGTGATGCGGGTGATCTATTACAGCCTGGCCGCCAAATATAAGGAAGCGGTGGCTCATCTGGCCAATGTGACCGGCAAGAAGTTCACCGCCCTGCGGATGGTGGGCGGCGGTATTCAGGATACCCTGCTTTGCCAGCTTTCCGCTGATGCTACCGGCCTGCCGGTGTATGCCGGGCCCATTGAGGCAACTGTTCTGGGCAATATCGCCGTTCAGCTCATCACTCTGGGCGCGGTGCAGGATGTGCAGGAGGCCCGTAAGCTGATCGCCGATTCCTTCCCCGTTAAGACCTACCTTCCCCGGGAGAAATAAAAATGAGAAATAGAATCGTTGCTTTTTTTCTCCTTCTTGCCCTGCTGCTGGGTCTTTCCTCCTGCGGCAAGATCCAGGTGGAGGATACCTTTACCAATGGCCTCAAATGGGGCAATACCCTGGCTACCGAGCAGGGTGACTGGATCGCTCTGCGTGGGGAAGAGGACGGTAAAGTCGGGCTGGTCCTCTATAATAAAAAGAAGAACGACAGCCGGTTTCTGGTGGAAGGGGATATTTATTATATTGCCATGCTGGGCAATAAGATCTTTTTTAAGTATCTGCAGGGCTCGGAGCTGTACTGCTATGATCTGGCAGAAAAATCCTATAGCGAGCTGCTGAGCGGCGTAATGGCCTATCAGGTGCATGGGAATACGGTCTATTATATCACCGATGAGCACGGCGCTTATGTTTATACCTTTGATCTTACCACCGGCGAAGGGGGGCAGATCGATCTGAAGCATACCGCCAATGCCTTCTGGATCACCGATCACGGGCTTTATTATCACGATGATACCAAGGATCTCTTTATTGTGAAGCCCTTTGAGACGGATCTGGAATCCATCATCTACCGGGGCGTCTATGAGCACTGCCGGGATGTGGTCTCCCTAAATGGCGGCGCTGATATTGCCTTTCTCATTGATAATTCCGGTACCCAGCAGAATACCCTCTGCACCTATGATGCGGAAAATGCCAAGATCACCAAGCATCTTTCCGGCAGCTTTACTTATTTTAATGTTGCCGGTGACCGGCTGATCACCGTGAACGATCATACCATCGTTTCGGTGGATTATGCCAACCGAAAAAACTATGATTGGGGATCCCTGGAGGAATATGATTATCTGCAGATCATGAGCGATAGCCTGATCCTTTATACCGGCGATAAGCCCACAATTCAATACTATCCCGAGATTAAATAAAATAACGGCAGCCGATGGCTGCCGTTATTTTAATGATCTAAATAGAATTTTACAAGTTCACCCAGCAATTCATCCCGATCGATCTTGCGGATCAGCGCCCGGGCGTTATTGTGGTTGGTGATGTAGGTGGGGTCTTCACTTAAGATATAACCCACGATCTGGTTCAGGGGGTTATAGCCTTTTTCCTTCAACGCATCGTAAACCGCTGTAAGGATCTCTTTCATCTCCATTTTTTCATCCTTTTTAATTTTAAAGGATTGTGTTTCTTCCAGCATATTTTATAACCTCCTGCTAAATAATATAGAATTATTATACTACCTTTTGATTAGGAATACAAGACTATTTTTATGAAAATTAAAGCGGCGAAAAATCGCCGCTTTGAGGCTGGTTCGGATTATTTTACCCACTCTAGTTTAAGATCTGAGGGTGGCGCCGAGGGCAACGATGCCGTCTACCATCTTTTTGACCTTCTGATCGATCTCTTCATCGCTCAGGGTGCGGTCGGCAGCACGGAAGGTCAGGCTGAAGGCCACGCTCTTCATGCCTTCTGCGATCTGCTTTCCTTCGTAGATGTCAAAGAGGGCAACGCTTTCCAGAATATTTCCGCCCTTTTCACGGATCACCTTTTCCATGGAACCGACCGTCAGGGATTTCTTGCACACAAAGGCCAGATCCCGTGCGGTGGCAGGGAACTTAGGCAGCGGATGATATTCCTTGGCGGGCTTTGCGGCTGCCAGGATCTTCTCAAAGTAAAGATCGGCCACCCAAACCCCTTCAGGCAGCTCAAACTGAGCCGGGATCAGCGGATGAACCTCGCCCATAAAGCCCAGAACCTCACCTTGGTAAAGGATCTCGGCAGTCTTTCCGGGATGGAAGGTGGGATGCTCTCTCCAAGGAGTAAATTCTACCAGCTCCGGCTTCAGGCCGGTAGCCTTCAGCAACTGCTCCACAGCACCCTTGAGGGTGTAAAAGCTTTCATTTTTGCCGTAGCAGCCCAGAACATATTCTACCTGCTCATAGGGGAGGGTGTCTGCTCCGGTGTAAGTGTAGGTGGTGGCAGGCTCAAAGAGGCGGGCCTCCAGATTACGGTTATTGTAGTTGGTGGAAAGGGTGGCCAGCATACTGCCCAGAGCGGTGGTACGCATCACGCTGGTGTCCTCGCCCAGAGGATTGGAGATGACCACCGATTGCCGGTAGCTACTGTCTGCAGGCAGCAGCAGCTTATCGTAGACCTTAGGGCTGATGAAGCTGTAGGTGCAGATCTCGCTGTAGCCGCAGGCCAGCAGAGTCTCATTCATGGTCTTCTGCAGCGCCTGAGCAGGGGTCAGCATCCCTTGGGTGGTAGCCATCTGAACCAGAGTGGTGGGGATATTGTTGTAACCATACAGACGTACGATCTCTTCTGCCAGATCGGCTTCGCCCTCCACATCATCACGGAAGGAGGGAATGGAGACTTCCCAGGGGCTCTTGCTGTCGTCCACGCCGAACTCCAGCATGGTGAGGGAGTCCTTCATAAAGGTAGGCTCGATCTCAGTGCCGAGAAATGCGTTGACTCGGTCGGGGCGCAGGGTGATGGTGCGGGGCTTGCGGGTATCGTTGTTTACATCCAGCACACCGGCAACTACCGTACCGCCGGCCAGCAGCTCAGCCAGCTCGCAGGCACGGTTGATGGCACCTTCGGTCATCACCGGATCCAGCCCTTTTTCGTAGCGGGAGGAGGCATCGGTTCTCAGGCCGAGCGCCCGGGAAGCCTTCCGGATGGTTACACCGTCAAAGTTCGCCGATTCAAATACGATGGTTGCAGTATCATTTTCGATCTCGCTGTTCAGGCCGCCCATAATACCGGCAACTGCAATGGTGCCTTCGCCGTCGGCAATGGTCAGCATGGAGGACTGCAGGGTACGCTCCTGCCCATCCAGAGTGGTAAACTTTTCCTGATCGCCGGCCATTTTGACCCGGATCTCTTTGCCCCGGATGGTACGGTAATCAAAGGCGTGCATGGGCTGGCCGTACTCCAGCATCACATAGTTGGTAATGTCTACCACATTGTTGATGGGCCGCACACCTACTGCATACAACCGGTTGCGGAGCCACAGGGGAGAGGGGCCGATCTTAACATTTTTTACGACCCTTGCCATGTAGCGAGGGCAAGCGGCGGGCTCTTCCACCGTTACGGAAAGATAATTCTTGATATCATCGGCGGTGTCCTCATGGTATTCAGGAATATGCTTATTGAAGGGCCGACGGTAGGTGGCAGCAGCTTCTCTGGCCAGGCCGATCACAGAAAGGCAGTCGGGGCGGTTGGGGGTGATCTCAAATTCGATCATGGGATCGTTCAGCCCCAGCGCTTCATCGATGGGAGTGCCGGGCTTGTACTCCCCGGGCAGGATCATAATGCCGTCCTCAATGCATTCGGGGAAATTACCGGTGGTCAGGTTCAGCTCGCCTAAAGAGCAAAGCATTCCGTTGGAGGGCAGGCCGCGCAGCTTGCCCTTTTTGATCTTGACACCGCCGGGCAGCAGGCTGTTGTCCAAGGCGGCGGGAACATAATCCCCCACTTTGATGTTCTGAGCACCGGTGATGATCTGTACCGGTTCGGCTTCGCCCACATCCACCTGGCAGATCTGCAGATGATCGGAATCGGGATGGGGAACCACCTCCAGCAGATGGCCCACTACCACGTTGCTGATGTTATCGTTCCAGCAGCTGAAGGTCTCAACCTTGGAGCCGCTCATGGTCATATCTTTTGCAATATCGGCGGCAGATTCGTTTAATTCCAGAAAATCTGCCAGCCAGCCTTTTGTTACATTCATGTCAGTTGCACCTCCTAATTAAAACTGCTCCAGGAATCTCAGATCGTTCTCAAAGAACAACCGCAGATCGTCGATGTTATAGCGCCGCATTACAATACGCTCCAAGCCGAGGCCGAAGGCAAAGCCGCTGTATTCCTCGGGATCGATGCCGCAGCCCTGCAGCACCTTGGGGTGCACCATGCCGGCACCCAGGATCTCGATCCAGCCTTCGCCCTTGCAGAGGCGGCAACCCTTACCGCCGCAGGAGAAGCACCGGATATCCATCTCGGCAGAGGGCTCGGTGAAGGAGAAATGATGGGGGCGGAAACGAACCACCGCCTCCTCACCGTAAAGTCTCTTGGCAAAAAGCTCCAGCGTGCCCTTCAGGTCGCTCATGCGGATGCCCTTGTCCACCACCAGACCTTCGATCTGATGGAAAAGGGGAGAATGGGTGGCATCCACCTCATCGGAACGGTAGACCCGCCCGGGGGCGATCACCTTAATGGGGGGCTGCTGCTTTTCCATTACACGCACCTGCATGGGAGAGGTCTGGGTGCGCAGCAGGATGTTTTCAGTGATATAGAAGGTATCCTGCGTATCACGGGCAGGATGGTTTTTGGGCATATTCAGGGCCTCGAAATTATAATGATCGAATTCTACCTCCGGGCCGCTGGCGATCTGGAAACCCATCCCAAGGAAGATGTCCTTGATCTCATCCAGAACCTGGGAAAGAGGATGCTTCTTGCCCATGGGGGCGGCAACGCCGGGAACGGTAACGTCCAGTTGCTCCTCCTCCAGGCGGCGGTTCAGCTCGGCCTCTTCCAGGGCCTTGACCTTGGCTTCCATGGCAGCCTCGATCTCGCTGCGGGCTTCGTTCACAAGAGCACCCATCTTGGGTCTCTCCTCCGGCGCCAGAGCGCCCATGCCCCGCAGAAGGGCGGTCAGCTCACCCTTTTTACCTAAGTACTTGACCCGCAGGGCTTCCAGCTCTGCGGCGGTACTGCAGCTTTCCAGTTGCGCCCGTGCCTCTGCACGGAGTGCTTCCAGTTTTTCTTTCATGCTTGTATCCTCCATAAATATGATCAAAAAATAAAAAAGCCCCGCCCCAAAAGGGACGAGAACAAAATGCCCGTGTTACCACCCAGATTCCGGGTAGAATACCCGGCACTCATCGCCTTTCTAACGGCAGGCAACCGTTGCTTCTTCAAAAGCACCGCTCCCAAGTTGAAGATAAATCCTGCTCCTTCGCCAAGGTGCTTTCAGCCGCCGGCACCTTTTCTCTTTTTGCGGGTATGCGGGATCTTTGACGCTTGTTCTTTGCGTTTAGAGTATTTTAACACAGTAAATTTCGAAAATCAATACTTTTTTAAAAGATTGTATTATTGAATTTATGGAAGAGATATGATAAAATAGATAAAATGTGAGGTGTTGAATAAATGGAAAACTTTATTGAATATTGCCTGCCCTATAAAATGACTGCGGCCGATCAACTGAAACGGATCGTGTATACCGTGGCGCCCATGATCGTGGGAACGCTGCTGATCATGTATGTGGGGCTGATCGGGGTATTGCTGTGCGCTGGCCTTTGCTATCTGGCTTACCGGCTGTTTTTGTCCTTTAATTTTGAATATGAGTATTCCTTGCTGGAAAATGAACTCACCTTCACCAAGATCATCAATAAAGAGCGCCGCCGGGAGCTGCTGAAGGCAGATATCTCTAAGACCGAGTGCTACGGCCCCTTGGAGAATATGCCGGCCAACCAGCAGAAGGTGCGTTCCTTCCTCTCCAATCAGGGGGAGGAGCCTTGCTATTATTGGATCACTCGGGATGCAAAAGGGGATCCCCTCTGCATCCTGTTTCAGCCCGCCCCTGCGGTGCTGGAGGTCTTTGCCGCGCGGGCAAGAGGCAAACTGAGATGAAGATCGTAACCCCCGGCCAAATGAAGGCGATGGATCTTCGTACCGTAGAGGAGGGGCTTTTTTCCTCGCTTCGGCTGATGCAGAATGCGGCCGAAGCCCTTTATCGGGAGATCTCTGCCTGGATAGAGACCCATGGCTGCGACCGTGTGCTGCTTCTGGCCGGCCCCGGCAATAACGGCGGGGATGCCTATGCGCTGGCCTGCCTGCTGGAGCCTGCCTATCATCCGGCCATTCTGCCGGTGGGTGGAGAGGAGCGTTCCCCTGATTGCACCTATTATTTTGATAAATGCAAGAAATTGAATATTCCATTTGTAAAGGATCCTGCCGGTTATCCTTTGGTGGTGGACGGTGTTTTCGGCACCGGCTTTCACGGCGCTCTGCCGCAGGAAGTGCAGGAACTGTTTGAAAAGATCACGGTTCCTGTTGCAGCCATTGACCTGCCCAGCGGAATGGACGGCAGCAGCGGCGTAACCTCTCCGGGAACGCTGAAACCGGAGCTTACCGTCACCTTTGCCTTCCAAAAGCCCTGCCATCTTCTGGCAGATTGCGGGAATGTTGTTTTGGCCGATATTGGAATTCCATCCTATTATGCCGATGGGATTAGCCGTTGCACCCTCGCCCCGGAGCTGCCGGAGCGGTTTGCTTGGGGCCATAAAAACAGCTACGGTGCTGTGGGCCTGCGGGTGGGCGCGCCTGAATATCCCGGTGCGGCTGCCCTTGCAATAAAGGGCGCCCTTTGCAGCGGCGCCGGCTTGGTTTTTGCCTATCTGCCGGAGGAAGCACGCCGGGCGGCAGCTGCAAAGTTTTACGGCCCGGTCTTGCGGGCGGAATCCGATCTGCTGCCTTTAAGCTGCCATGCCTATCTGGTGGGAAGCGGTCTTGGCAGATCGGAAGCTGCTGCGGCAGATGTTCAGACCCTTTGGGAATCTGAACTTCCGCTGGTGGTGGACGGAGACGGTCTGTGGAATTTGGGGAGCATCTTGTCCCCCCGTAACGCTTCTACGGTGCTGACCCCTCATATGGGGGAATTCTCCCGCCTTTGCGGGCTGCCGATGGAGCAGATTCTGCAAAACAGAATTGAAATTGCAGAAGATTTTGCATCAAAGAATCATATCGTTTTAGTGTTGAAGGATGCGGCTACGGTGGTAACAGACGGAAGTCACACCGAAATTCTTTCAAAGCCTTGTTCCGCCCTGGCAAAGGGCGGCAGTGGAGATCTGCTGGCGGGTCTGATCGCCGGCTTGCTGGCCGGCGGGGCAAAGCCCTTCTCTGCGGCAAAGACCGGAGTGTGGCTGCATAACCGTGCCGGGCATCTGGCGGCAAAGGAGCATAGTGTGCGCGCCCTGCAGCCGGAGCAGATCGCTGAATATATCAATAACGCTTGGATGGAGCTGGAGCATGGAGCATTTTAAAAGAACATGGGCGGAGATCGATCTTTCCGCTATCCGTGAAAACTATAATACGGTACGCCGCCGGGTGGGGCCGTCGGTGAAGATCATGGCCGTGGTGAAAGCAGATGCTTACGGCCACGGCGTGGCCCATGCGGTGCCCTGCCTGGATCAGCTCGGCGCAGATTTTTTCGGTGTTTCCTGCCTGCAGGAAGCCATGGAGCTGCGGCGGATGGGCATCAGCAAACCCATTCTGATCTTAGGCTTTACCCCCGCCAACCATTTCCCGGTTCTGGCGGAGCAAAATATCAGCCAGACCGTCTTTTCCCTGGAGGATGCCGAGGAGCTTAGCCGTGTGGGGGTAGCAAAGGGCTGCGCCATTAAGGTTCATGCGGCGCTGGATACCGGTATGGGGCGGATCGGCTTCGATGCTTTCGATCCTTCCGGTGCAGCGGATGCCATCCGCCGTATTGCGGAGCTTCCCGGCGTTCAGCTGGAGGGCTTGTTTACCCACTTTTCTGTGGCAGATACCGATGGGGAAGAGGCTTATACCGAGGCCCAGTTTGCCCGCTTTCTGCAGGTGCGTGATCTTCTTGGAGCTTGGCGCATCCATCCCATTTGCCACGCCGCCAATAGCGCCGGAACCTTCCTGAATGAAAAATACCATCTGGATATGGTGCGGGCGGGGATCGTTTTATACGGGCTGGAGCCCGGCGGCCGGGAAAACCCCTACCGGCCGGCCATGACGGTCAAGACCCTGATCTCCTTTGTAAAGGAGCTGCCTGCCGGCCGTGATATCAGCTACGGACGCCGTTATACTACCGCAAAAACCACCCGCATCGCCACCTTAAGCGCCGGCTATGCCGATGGCTATCCCCGGGCCCTTTCCGGCAAGGGATATGTTCTGATCCATGGGCAGAAGGCCCCCATTCTCGGCAATGTTTGTATGGATCAAATGATGGTGGATGTAACAGAGATTCCCTGCAGGATCGGCAATGAGGCTATTCTGATGGGTGGCGGCATTGACTTCACTGCCCTTGCCGATCAGCTGGGTACCATCCACTATGAACTCATCTGCGGTATCGGCAAGCGTGTTCCCCGAATTGTAAAGTAGAGGTATTTATGAACATTATCCATTTAAAATATGCGGTAGAGATCGCCAAAACCAAGTCCATCAGCAAGGCGGCGGAAAATCTGTATATGGGCCAGCCGAACCTGAGCCGGGCCATCCGTGAATTGGAGGAAAACCTGGGGATCACCATCTTCAACCGTACGCCCAAAGGCATTTCCATTACAGATGACGGGGAAGAATTCCTGCAGTATGCCAAGCGGATCATTGCCCAGGTGGATGAAATGGAGGAGCTTTACCAGAACGGGCGGGGCCATCGGAAACGGTTTTCGGTCTCCGGCCCCCGTGCCAGCTATATCGGAATGGCCTTTGCAGAGTTTGCCGCCCGGCTGGATGCCGATGAGCCTGCTGATATATATTATAAAGAAACAAATTCCATGCGCACCATCTCTAATGTGGTGAAGGAGCAATTTAATTTGGGGATCGTTCGTTACCAGGAAAGCTTTGAGCAGTATTTTAAAAACCAGTTTCAGGAAAAGAAGCTGAAAAGCGAGACTATTTCGGAGTTTTCTTATTGCTTATTAATGAATAAAAACCATCCGTTGGCAGACCGTGAGGATATTGCCCCTGAGGAACTGGCTCCCTATTTTGAGATCTGCCATGCGGATCCTTATGTGCCCTCTCTGCCCCTCATTGATGTGAAGAAGGCAGAACTTTCGGAATATGTGGATAAGCGCATCTATATCTACGAGCGTGCCAGCCAGTTCATGCTGCTGCAGCGGATGCCTAATGCCTTTATGTGGGTCTCCTCTGCCAATGAATCCACGCTGAATCACTATGATCTTGTGCTGAAGCGGTGCTCTGCTAACCAGCGGGTCTATAAGGATGTTTTGATCTATCGCTCCGATTATAAGCTATCCGATCTGGATCTGGAATTCATTCGAACTCTGGTTGAAACAAAAGAAAATGTTTTGAAAAAGCGGTGAAAATTCACCGCTTTTTTTCGTGTAGTTATATTGGTAACGGCATATCGATATGCCGATAAAGCATTGGTAAAATCGAATTTTGTCTGGTATAATGTACCATCGAAAGGGGTGGAAGACCATGAATTTAACATTAACCGTTTTCAGAAGATTATCCTTGTACCTGCATTATCTCAAGCAATTACCGCCCGAGGTCACCAGGATCTCAGCAACCACCGTTGCCAATGAGCTGGGGCTTGGGGAAGTGCTGGTGCGGAAGGAACTCAGCTTTGCCAGCGGAGCAGTCGGGCGGCCAAAGACCGGCTATGTTGTGGCCACGCTGATCCATGCGCTGGAAAACTTCCTGGGATATCATAATCATTGCCGCGCCATTGTTGTGGGTGCAAACAGCTTGGGCCGTGCTTTGATGAATTATGATGAATTTTCTGATTACGGTCTGTATGTTACCGCCGCTTTTGATGATCGTGAAAGTGTGATTGGGCAGTTTGAGGCAGGGCACCCCGTTCTGTCTTTGGATGATCTGGAGCAATTCTGCCGGCAGCAGCCCACCGATCTTGCGATCCTGAATGTGCCGAAAGGAGATGCGCAGGCTGTTTGCGACCGCCTGGTCGCCTGCGGTTTGCGGGCCATCTGGTCCTTTGTGCCCATTGCCTTAAAGGTTCCCGAGGGCGTGAAGGTGCATTATGAAAATATGGCAGCCTCTTTGGCGCTGCTGACCCACCATCTTCGCTCTGCCGAAGAAGACTAAATTAGAAGAAGGAGTATAGAATCATGGAAAAGAACACGCGTGTTATTGTGGATGGCGTGGAACGTCTGGAAGAAGAACTTGCCCGGGTCCGGGAAGCCCAGAGAGTCTTTGCCTCCTACACTCAGGAGCAGGTGGATGCTATTTTTAAAGCCGCCGCTGTTGCCGCCAATCAAGCCCGGATCTCCCTGGCCAAGGAAGCAGTTGCCGAAACCGGCATGGGCGTAGTGGAGGATAAGGTGATAAAAAACCACTATGCCGCTGAATACATTTACAATGCTTATAAGGATACCAAAACCTGCGGTGTGATCGAAGAGGATAAGGCCTTCGGTACTATGAAGGTCGCTGAGCCTATCGGTGTGATCGCTGCGGTGATCCCCACCACCAACCCCACCTCTACTGCCATCTTTAAGTGCCTTCTTGCTTTAAAGACCCGTAACGGCATCATTATCAGCCCCCATCCCCGGGCAAAGGGCTGCACCATCCATGCTGCTCAAATCGTTCTGGAGGCCGCTGTTGCGGCAGGTGCTCCCGAAGGGATCATCAGCTGGATCGATGTGCCCAGCCTGGAAATGACCAATACGGTGATGAAGGAATCGGATATCATTCTGGCCACCGGCGGGCCCGGCATGGTGAAGGCTGCTTATTCCAGCGGAACGCCTGCTCTGGGTGTTGGTGCCGGTAATACGCCCGCCATCATCGACGATACTGCCGATATTAAGCTGGCGGTGAGCTCTGTGATCCATTCCAAAACCTTTGATAACGGTATGATCTGTGCCTCCGAGCAGTCTGTGATCATTCTGGAGCCGGTCTATGAGGCGGTTAAAAAGGAATTTGCCGAGCGAGGCTGCTATTTCCTGAATGCCGAGGAGACCGAAAAGGTTCGTAAGACCATTATTGTGAATGGCGCCCTGAATGCCAAGATTGTGGGCCAGAAGGCTGCTACCATTGCTGCTCTGGCAGGCGTGACCGTTCCCGAAACCGCCAAGATCCTCATCGGTGAGGTGGAGTCTGTGGACATCAGCGAGGAATTTGCCCATGAAAAGCTCTCTCCCGTCTTGGCCATGTATAAGGCCAAGACCATTGAAGAGGCCTTCGATAAGGCAGAGCAGCTGGTTGCAGACGGCGGTTACGGCCATACCTCCTCCATCTATCTGGATGCTGTTACCGAGCGGGCCAAGATCGATGCCTTTGCTGCCCGGATGAAGACCTGCCGTATTCTGGTGAATACGCCCTCCTCTCACGGCGGTATCGGCGATCTATATAACTTCAAGCTGGCTCCCTCTTTGACCCTCGGCTGCGGCTCCTGGGGCGGCAACTCTGTTTCCGAGAATGTTGGCGTGAAGCACCTGCTGAATATCAAGACCGTTGCCGAAAGGAGAGAGAATATGCTTTGGTTCCGTGCCCCCCAGAAGATCTATATGAAAAAGGGCTGCCTGCCGGTGGCTCTGGATGAATTGAAAAATGTGCTCGGGAAGAAGCGGGTATTTATCGTAACCGATACTTTCCTCTTTGAAAACGGCTACACCAAGCCCATCACGAATAAGCTGGATGAAATGGGCATCGTTCATGCTACCTTCTCCAACGTCCAGCCGGATCCCACCCTGGCCAATGCCAAGGAGGGTGCCGTTCAGATGAACAGCTTCAAGCCGGATTGTATCATTGCTGTGGGCGGCGGCTCTGCTATGGATGCTGCCAAGATCATGTGGGTCCTCTATGAGCATCCTGAAGCAGACTTTATGGATATGGCCATGCGCTTTATCGATATCCGTAAGAGAGTTTATACCTTCCCCAAGATGGGTGAGAAGGCCTACTTTATTGCCATTCCCACCTCTGCCGGTACCGGTTCCGAGGTGACCCCCTTCGCTGTGATCACCGATGAAAGCACCGGCGTGAAATACCCCCTGGCCGATTATGAGCTGCTGCCCAATATGGCCATCATTGATGCAGATCTGCATATGAGCGCCCCCAAGGGCCTGACCGCTGCTTCCGGTATCGATGCTGTGACCCATGCCCTGGAGGCTTATGCCGCCATGCTGGCTACTGATTATACCGATGGCCTTGCCATTCGTGCCCTGCAGATGATCTTTGAATATCTGCCCCGCGCCTATGATAACGGCCCCAATGATCCCATTGCCCGGGAAAAGATGGCCAATGCCGCCACCATGGCCGGTATGGCTTTTGCCAATGCATTTCTGGGTGTCTGCCATTCTATGGCTCATAAGCTGGGCGCCTTCTATCATCTGCCCCACGGTGTTGCCAACGCGCTGATGATCGATGAAGTGCTGCGCTTCAACGCCAGCGAGGTTCCCGCCAAGATGGGCACCTTCTCTCAGTACGACCATCCCCATACCCTGGCCCGCTATGCAGAGGTTGCCGATGCCCTGGGGCTCAAGGGCAAGACCGATGAAGAGAAGCTGGAAAACCTGATCAAGGCTCTGGATGCGCTGAAGGAAAAGGTTGGTATCAAGAACTCCATCAAGGATTACGGCGTTGATGAAAAGGAATTCCTGGAGCGTCTGGATGATATGGTGGAGCAGGCCTTTGACGATCAGTGCACCGGTGCAAATCCCCGTTACCCGCTGATGAGCGAGATCAAGCAGATGTATCTTAATGCCTACTACGGCAAGCATGAAACTGTATAAGGAGGAAGCAAACGATGAAATTGGATCAGATCATTGCCGAAAGAACCCAGAAGACCGTTTACCGCGACGGCGATCGTGCATTGAAGGTCTTTGCTGCAGGCTATTCCAAGGCTGATATTTTGAATGAAGCCCTGAACCAGGCCCGGGTGGAGGAAACTGGCTTGAATATCCCCCGTGTTTTAGAGGTCACCACCCTGGAGGATGGCCGCTGGGTCATCGCTTCCGACTATATCGAAGGGGAGACCCTTGCTCAGCTGATGGAAAAAAATCCCGATAAGCTGGAGGAATATCTGGAGCTGTTTGTGGATCTGCAACTTACCGTGCACGAAAAAAGAGCGCCTTATCTCAACAAGCTGAAGGATAAAATGAATATGAAGATCTCCCGAGCAGAGCTAGATGCCACCACCCGCTATGAGCTTCATACCCGTCTGGAGGGGATGAAAAAGCATACCAAGGTGTGCCATGGGGACTTCAATCCTTCCAATATTATTATTAAAGCAGACGGCACCCCCTATATCTTGGACTGGTCCCATGCCACCCAGGGTAACGCCTCCGCCGATGTGGCCCGTACCTATCTGCTTTTCTGCCTGCAAGGGAAGGAAGATGTGGCGAAGAAGTATCTGGATCTCTTCTGCAAAAAGAGCGATACCGCCAAGCAGTATGTTCAGAAATGGCTTCCTATCGTAGCCGCCTCCCAGTCCGTGAAGGGCAAGCCCGAGGAGCGTCAATTCCTGCTCTCCTGGGTAGATGTTGTAGACTACGAATAATTTTCAGAAAGAAACCGTGCAATAACGCACGGTTTCTTTTACATTTTTTGCAAAAATCCTTGACAAACCAAAGCAACCAGGCTTATAATATCAATAATATTTTTAGAAAGGTTGGCAGAAATGGCTGATATGATCCATCGATTTTACTACTGTAATACGGACTTTCTGTCTACCGCTGATTGCGAGCGCTGAGCATCTGAGGCGTTCGCCATGGAAATAAGCAACAGAAAGCCCGCAATTCCTTATGCAATGATCGCATCAGGATGCGGGTTTTTATATTTTGGAGGATGTAAATGGATATTTCTGAAAAAATGTTAGGCCTTGGCAAAAAGAGCTCTGTGATCCGTGAGATCTTTGAGTATAGCAAGCGCCGTAAGGCAGAGATCGGGGCAGAAAATGTCTATGATTTCAGCATCGGGAATCCCAGTGTTCCGGCTCCCGGCATCGTGAACGAAACCATGATCCGTCTGCTTTCCGAAGGGGATCCGGTGCAGCTTCACGGCTATACCGCCGCATCCGGCGATCCTGCTGTGCGGCAGAAAATAGCAGATGCCATCAACCGTGAGTTTAATGCCGGTGCCCGCTGGGATCTCATCTATATGACCTGCGGTGCCGCCGCATCCCTGACCATCTCCCTGGCCGCCATCACCGAGCCGGGAAATGAGGTCCTCGTGATCGCACCCTTTTTCCCGGAATACCGTGTCTTTGCGGAGCACGCCGGGGCAAAGCTGGTTCCGGTTCCCAGCAGAACCGATAATTTCCAGCTGGATCTTGGTGCCATCGAAAAGAGTATCAACGAGAACACCAAGGCCTTGATCATCAATTCCCCCAATAACCCCACCGGTGTCATTATTCCCAAGGAGGATCTGATCCGCCTGAGTGAATTGCTCTCTGCTAAAGAAAAGGAATATGGCCATGTGATCTACCTGATCGCCGACGAACCCTACCGCAAGCTGGTGTGGAACGGGGAAGAGGTACCCTATGTGCCCAACTACTATGCGGATTCTCTGGTCTGCTATTCCTTCAGTAAGGCGGTTTCTCTGCCCGGTGAACGGATCGGTTATATTTTAGTTTCTCCCACCATGAAGAATGCCGGTGATGTCTATGCAGCTATCTGTGGCGCCGGCCGAGCGCTGGGCTTTGTATGTGCCCCCAGCCTGCTGCAGTTTACCGTTGCTGAATGTGTGGATGCCACCTCTGATTTCAGCATCTACCGTAAAAATCGGGAACTGCTTCTTCGTGAACTGACCCGGATCGGTTATGAAGTGATCCCTCCCGACGGTGCTTTCTATCTCTTTATGAAGGCGCTGGAACCGGATGCCAACGCCTTTTACGAAAGAGGCAAGGAGCACGAGCTGCTTCTGGTTCCCAGCGATTCCTTCGGGTGCCCCGGCTATGTTCGGATCGCCTATTGTGTAACCACGGAACAGATCGAGCGTGCGATCCCTGCCTTTGAAAAACTTTATGAGGATTATCAAAAATGAGTAAATTAGACGAAGCAAGAAAGATGATCAACGAGATCGACCAGCAAATGGCCAATCTCTTTGCCGCCCGCATGAAAGCAGTGGAGATGGTAGCGGCGCATAAAAAAGAGCACGGTCTGCCCATCCTGGATACAGCCCGGGAAGAGGAAGTCATCCGTAAAAATGCTCAGTATATGCAGGATGAAGCATTAAAATCATATTATGTAAACTTCCTGAAATACAATATGAGCCTCTCCCGCAGCTATCAGCACCGTATTCTGGAAGGAATGCTGGTGGCCTACAGCGGCGTTCCCGGTGCCTTTGCGGATATCGCCGCCAAAAAGATCTTTCCGGACGGTTCTTCTGTTCCTTATAAGGATTTTAAGGCCGCTTATGAAGCGGTGGTCAACGGGGAATGTGACTGTGCTGTTCTGCCCATTGAGAACAGCTACCAGGGTGATGTTTCCCAGGTAATGGATCTGGCCTTTTTTGGCTCCCTCTATATCAACGGTATTTATGATATGGAGATCGTGCAGAATCTGGTGGGGATCGAAGGGGCCAAGGTCCATGAGGTCAAAGAGGTGATCAGCCATCCCCAAGCGCTGGGGCAATGCGCCGATTATATCCGGGATCACGATTTTATCATCCATGAATCCTCCAATACGGCGGTTGCCGCTAAAAAGGTGGCCGAGGAAGGGCGCAAGGAGCTGGCCGCCATTGCCAGCGCTGAAACGGCTGAATTGTATGGTCTGAAGGTGCTGGATAAGAGCATCAATGCCAGCAGCATCAATACCACCCGGTTTGCGGTGTTCTCCCGTTTTGCCAACCGCAATCCCCAGCGTGATAATTATTTTGTGATGAATTTCACCGTTAAAAATGAAGCCGGCGGCCTGGGAAAGGCCATCTCCGCCATCGGGGATGCGGGCTTTAACCTGCGGGCCCTGAAAAGCCGCCCCAGTAAGGATCTGATCTGGGAGTATTATTTCTTTGCCGAAGGGGAAGGAAATATCAGCGGAGAACAGGGCGAAAAAATGTTGGCAGAGCTGAAAAAGCATTGCAGCAACCTGAAGGTTGTAGGTGCATTTGAAAAAGAACAAAAACTGGAGCGATAACATGATCATTTCAATGAATTTGGGGCCGGATAGCTATGACATCCTTCTGGAACGGGGCGCCCTTGCCAGGGCCGATCGTTTTTTTAAATTGGATCGTAAAGTTCTCATCGTAACCGATAGCGGCGTTCCTGCCCAATATGCCGAAACCGTTGCCTCCCTATGCAAGACCCCCTTTATTGAGGTCTTTCCCCAGGGGGAACAGCAAAAAAATATGGAAACCTACCAGAATATCCTTTCACGCCTGGTGCAGGAAGGCTTTTCCCGTACCGATTGTGTGGTGGCGGTGGGCGGCGGTGTGACCGGCGATATGGCCGGCTTTGCTGCAGCCTCCTATATGCGAGGCATTGATTTCTATAATGTCCCCACCACCCTCCTTTCTCAGGTGGATTCCTCCATCGGCGGGAAGGTGGCCATCGATTTCAAGGGCTATAAGAATATTGTGGGTGCTTTTTACCAGCCCAAAGCAGTGCTGATCGATCCGGAAGTTCTGAATACGCTGCCTGCCCGGCAGATCGCCAACGGTCTTGCGGAATCCATCAAGATGGCAGCTACCAACGATGCGGAGCTCTTTGCGTTTCTGGAACAGGAAGAGCCCTTGCAAAATCTGGATCGGATCATCGAAGGCTCCTTGCGCATCAAAAAGAGCGTTGTGGAGCAGGACACCAAGGAGACCGGCTTGCGCCGTGTGCTGAATTTCGGCCATACCGCCGGCCATGCCATCGAAACAGTCTCCGGCCTTGCAGAATTGTATCACGGCGAGTGTGTTGCGCTGGGGATGCTGATCATGGCCGCGCCTGCTCCCCGGGAGCGGCTGCGCAGGGTTTTAGAGAAGGTGGGCCTTCCCACTTCCTATACCTACGACCGTGAAAAGGTCATTGCCGCCATGGCCATGGATAAAAAGGTTTCCGGCGGCGAGATCACCGTGGTGTCCTTACCCGAGATCGGTCAATTTACATTGGATAAAATTTCTCTTGAGGCTCTTAATGCCCGTATGGAAGAGGTATTATAATGAAGAATTCATTCGGTAATCAGATAACCGTCACCATTTTCGGCGAGAGCCATGGGAATGGGATCGGCGTGGTGATGGATGGGCTTGCCCCCGGGATCAAGGTGGATGAAGCCTTTATCCGCGGTCAGTTATCCAAGCGCCGCCCGGCAGGGAAGATCTCTACTGCCCGCCGGGAGCAAGATGAATATACCATTGAGAGCGGTGTTTTCAATGGTTATACGACCGGAACCCCGGTCTGCATCGTTATCCCCAATACAGCCCAGCATTCCAAGGATTATTCTGCCACCCGCAGTAAAGCCCGTCCCGGTCATGCGGATTATACCGCTTATTGCAAATACCATGGCTATGAGGATTACCGTGGCGGCGGCCATTTTAGCGGCCGTATAACGGCGGGATTGGTTGCGGCCGGCGGTTTATTAATCCCGGCTTTGGAGAAAAAAGGGATCCGTATCGCCACCCATATGAGCCGCTGCGCCGGGATCGACGACCGGGGCTTTGAGGTTCTTCAGGCAGATATCGATCAGTTGAATCAGCAGGACTTTCCGGTTCTTTCCGCTCGATCGGCTGCGGATATGAAAGCAGTCATTGAAGCGGCTGCCGCCGAGGGAGATAGTGTCGGCGGTATTCTGGAAACGGTGATCACCGGCCTGCCTGCCGGGCTGGGAGAGCCCTGGTTTGATACGGTGGAGGGGCTGCTTTCCCACGGCTTGTTTAGCATCCCGGCGGTGAAAGGGGTCTCCTTCGGGGATGGCTTTGCACTCGCTGATCAGCGGGGGAGTGTCGCCAACGATCCCTTCCGCTATGAAAACGGACAGGCTGTTACCGCTAAAAACAGCAACGGCGGCATCAACGGCGGCATTACCAACGGGATGCCCCTCCTGATCCGCACGGTGATCAAGCCCACTCCCTCCATCTATCAGGAGCAGGAGACCATTGATTTTATCAAAAAGGAAGAAACTACCCTTCAGATCGCCGGCCGGCATGATCCCTGCATCGTCCATCGGGCCCGGGTGGTGGTGGATAGCATCTGCGCCATGGTAGTGGCAGATCTGCTCACCGGCAGATTTGGTACGGATTATTTAGGAGGAGAAGAATGAAATACGGTTGTATCGGCGAAAAATTAGGCCATAGCTTTTCAAAGGAGATCCATAACCGCTTGGCGGATTATACCTATGAGCTGAAGGAGCTTTCCCGAGAGGAGCTGGGGCCCTTTATGGAGGCCCGGGAATTCTCTGCTATCAATGTGACCATTCCCTATAAACAAGATGTCATCCCTTATCTCAGCGAGATCAGCCCCCAGGCCAAGGCCATCGGTGCGGTGAACACCATTGTGAACCGCAATGGAAAGCTTTACGGCTATAATACCGACTTTTTCGGGATGCGTGCCCTGATCCTCCGTGCCGGAATGGATCTGAAAGGCCGTAAGGTGGTCATCTTCGGCCGTGGCGGTACCTCCCGCACCGCGCAGGCGGTAGCGGCCGATCTGGGTGCTGCAGAGATCATTGTGGCCTCTCGGTCCGGGCTGAGCGGTATCACCTATGAGCAGGCAAAGACCACACAATGCGATGCGGATTTTATTATTAATACCACCCCTTGCGGGATGTATCCTAATATTCATACTGTGGCGATGGATCTGGATAGCTATACCAACCTGAAGGGTGTGGTAGATGTTGTTTACAATCCTTTGCGTACTGAGCTGGTGCTCCGGGCAAGGGAACGGGGAATTCCTGCAGTCTGCGGTCTTTATATGCTGGTGGCGCAGGCCGCCTATGCGGTGGAATACTTCCTGGACACCAAGATCTCTGTCGAAAAGATCGAAGAGGTATTCCGGGAGATCTTTTCTTCCAAGCAGAATATTGTGCTGACCGGAATGCCCGGCTCCGGAAAAACGACGATCGGCCAAAAGGTGGCAGAGGCTTTGGGACGGAGCTTTCTGGATACCGATGTACTGCTGACCGAACGGGCAGGCGCTTCCCCTGCGGAGATCATTCCCCGGGACGGGGAGCAGGCCTTCCGGGATCTGGAAGGTGCGGTGATCGATGAGCAGGCAGCGCCTTTGACCGGCTGTGTGATCGCCACCGGCGGCGGTGCGATCCTGCGGGATCAAAATGTGAAGAACCTGAAGCGGAACGGCCGTGTGATCTTTCTGGACCGTCCCCTGGAGGAGATCCTGCCCACCGACGACCGCCCTCTCTCCAGCAGCCGTGAGGCGTTGGAAAAGCGCTACCGGGAGCGGTATTCCCGCTACTGTGAAACAGCGGATCATATTATTTCTCCTGCATCGGATATTTCTGCTGTATGCAATGAGATTCTTGAGGATATAAAGCATGAAAATTCTTGTGATTAACGGCCCCAACCTGAATATGCTGGGCATTCGTGAGCCCGGTATCTACGGCGCCGAGACCTATGATACTCTTTTGAAAAAGATCAAAGCCTATTGCGGCGCCAAGGGCGTTGAGGTGGAATTTTTTCAATCCAACCATGAGGGCGGTTTGGTAGATGCCATCCAGGGAGCCTACGGCAGAATGGATGGGATCGTCATCAATCCCGGCGCCTATACCCATACCAGCATTGCCATTCTGGATGCCGCTAAGGCAGTTTCTTTGCCCATGGTGGAGGTGCATATCTCCGATGTGAGCAAGCGGGAGGAGTTCCGCCAGATCAGTTATATTCGTGCCGCCTGTGCCAAGACCATCACCGGCCATGGAACCGACGGTTACCTTGAAGCCATTGATTTTTTGCTGGAGGCATCTCATGAAGGTTGAAATCAAGCCCGGTCTTGCGGGAGGAACGGTTCAGGCTCCTCCCTCCAAAAGTATGGCCCACCGTTACCTGATCGCAGCGGCTTTGGCAAAGGGTAAAAGTATCGTGCGGGGGATCGAGTATTCCCAGGATATTCTTGCCACCATCGATTGCCTGCGCGCATTAGGCGTTGAAATCACTGCCTGTAACGATGCGGTGACTGTCTGGGGCGGCGCTGAATTGAAGGCCGTTGAGACGCTTCCTTGCCGGGAAAGCGGGAGCACTTTGCGCTTTATGCTTCCTCTTTGCCTGCTTTCCGGTGTGACATCCGTTCTCCGGGGGAGTGACCGCCTGATGGAGCGTCCTTTGACTGTCTATCGGCAATTGGCGGCTGAAAAAGGATTTTTCTTTTCTCAGGCCGGGAATCAGGTCACTGTTTGCGGCAAGCTGCAAAACGGGGAATATTCCGTGGACGGCAGCGTGAGCAGCCAATTTATCACTGGCTTGATTTTTGCATTGCTGACCTTAAACGGAAAAAGCTCCATTCAGTTGACCGGAAAAGTGGAGAGCCGCTCTTATATCGATCTGACCCTCTCGGCGTTGCAGGAATTCGGTTTTCAGGTAAGCTGGGCAGGGGAGACCCGCCTGGAACTGATCGGCGGCTCCGGCGTTGGCCGGGAATGTGCGGTGGAGGGGGATTATTCCAATGCCGCTTTCTTGGATGCCCTCAATCTTTTCGGCGGCAATGTTACTGTGACCGGGCTGAAGGAAAACTCCCTGCAGGGAGACCGTGTATATCGGGATTATTTTGCCCGGCTTGCAGCCGGTACCCCCTCGCTTTCTTTGGCTAATTGCCCGGATCTGGGCCCCATTCTGTTTGCGGTTTCTGCTGCCTTGAAGGGCGGTGTGTTTACCGATACGGCCCGCCTGAAGATCAAGGAGAGCGACCGCGGCGCCGCTATGGCTGAAGAATTGAAAAAATGCGGGGTCGATGTAATTTTGGAGGAGAACCGTATTATCGTTCCCGGCGGTCAGCTGAGAGCACCGGGCATGGTGCTGGACGGTCACAACGATCACCGTATCGTGATGGCTATGGCAGTTCTCTGCACCTGTACCGGCGGCAGTATCCGGGGCGCTCAGGCGGTCACCAAGAGTATGCCGGACTTTTTTGAAAAACTATCTTCTTTGGGAATCGAGGTCATAAAATATGAAACTGAATAAAAATGCCAATACCAATATTCTGATCGTGGGGCTGGGTCTGCTGGGCGGCAGCTATGCCATGGCCCTGAAAAAGAAGGGCTACCATGTGGAGGCCATCACCCGCTCCCAATCCACCATTGATTATGCCCTGGAGCATCATCTCATCGACGCCGGATCTATTCAGGTGGATGCGGAGATGATCCAACGGGCGGAGCTGATCGTATTTGCCTTGTATCCCCATGTATTTATGAACTGGATCAAGGAAAATCAGCATCTTTTCAAGCCCAGTACTGTGCTGACAGATGTGACCGGCGTAAAGGGCAGCGTGGTCTATGAGATCCAGGAGATGTTGCGGGAGGATGTGGAATTTATTGCTGCCCATCCCATGGCCGGTAAGGAGGTCTACGGGGTGGAAAACAGCGATGACCGCATCTTCGCCGGCGCCAATTATATCGTGGTCCCCACCGATAAAAATACGCCCGAAGCCATCGCATTGTGTGAGGAGCTGGGCCGGGAACTGGGATTTCGTTCCGTTTCCTGCCTGAGCCCCGAAAAGCATGATGAAATGATCGCCTATCTTTCTCAGCTGACCCATTGCATTGCCGTTACGTTAATGTGCTGCCATGATAATGAGCATCTGGTGAAGTATACCGGCGATTCCTTCCGGGATCTGACCCGAATCGCCAAGATCAACGATGCCATGTGGAGCGAGCTTTTTATGATGAATAAAGACCAATTATTGGCCCAGATGGATCTGTTTATGGAAAAATTTCAGGAGCTTCGGAACGATCTTGTAAATGATAATCTGGATGATATGCGGGCCATGATGCGGCTTTCCACAGAGCGCCGTAAGCTTTTTGATAAATAAGAAAGGGGCTTTGCTTTATGAATATGAATTTTAAACGAAAATTGCCTATCCCGCAGCTGATCAAGGAGCAATATTCTGCCACCGAGGCGATGCTGCAGATCAAAGCCAAAAGAGACGAAGAGCTTAAAAAGATCTTTACCGGGGAAAGCAACCGTTTTGCCCTGATCATCGGCCCCTGCTCTGCGGATTTTAAAGAATCGGTGCTGGATTATATCGGCCGCCTCCGCAGGCTGGAGGATCAGGTGAAGGATAAGATCATGATCGTTCCCCGCATCTATACCAATAAGCCTCGTACTACCGGGGATGGGTATAAGGGGATGCTGCATCAGCCCGATCCTAATGAAAAGCCGGATATGCTGAAGGGGATCCTGGCCATCCGTGATGTGCATATGTGTGCTTTGGCGGATTATCAGTTCAGCTGTGCGGATGAAATGCTTTATCCCGAAAACTACCGTTATCTTTCCGATCTTCTTTCTTATGTGGCCATCGGGGCACGTTCGGTGGAAAACCAGCAGCACCGTCTCACTGCCAGCGGCTTGGATATTCCAGTGGGAATGAAGAACCCCACCGGCGGCGACCTTTCGGTGATGATGAATTCCATTACCGCCGGTCAGCATTCTCATACCTTTATCTATCGGGGCTGGGAGGTAGAAAGCACCGGTAATCCTCTGACCCATGCTATCCTGCGGGGGTATGTGGACAGCAGCGGCCGTTCTTTGCCCAATTACCATTATGAGGATCTGGTCAAGCTTTGCGAGACCTACGCCAAGACCGATCTTGCAAATCCGGCTGTTATCGTGGATACCAACCATGCCAATTCCGGTAAGCAGTATGAGCAGCAGATCCGGATCGCCCGGGATATCTTGTATAGCTGCCGGCAGAACGGAGATATCCGCAAGCTGGTGAAGGGCCTGATGATCGAAAGCTATATCGAGGATGGTACTCAGAAGATCGGCGATGCCTTCTGCTACGGGAAATCCATTACCGATCCCTGCCTCGGCTGGGAAAAAACAGAGCAGTTGGTATACGAGATCGCCGACCGCTTATAAAGCGAGAGACTGTCAAAAAATGTGTACCCCGCGAGAATAGTTGAATTTTTGTTAATAATATCTAAATTACTGACGAGATATTAATTTACTTTGCAAAAAATAGATAGATATTGACTTTTTCAAGCCTCCTTATTATATTTTAATTGGGGATAAAACCCAATATTATATTAAGGAGGCGTTTTTTTATGCGAAAACAAGAGTTTTGGCGGTTTGTTTCGATTGTTATGGTGCTAGTAACGGTTTTCTTAAACTGGGGCAATGGGGCAATCGCTGAGGAACATGAGGAAACAGCTGGAAGTGTTTCAAATTTAAGTGATACAGCTATAGAATATCCAGATGGTTTTTTCTCAATTGTAAGATATGATACAGATTTAGCGCTAACGTGGAGCGACAGTTGAATTGTTCAGTCTGAATATACCGGAGCATTAAATCAGGTTTTTAAACTCGAAAAGGCAGAAACTAACCGAGAGTATATGAGTTTTTATAAAATTAGTCCTGCTTAGGATGAAACAAGAGTGTTAGAGGTGACTGGTTGGGGATATGCGAATCAATTGCCGTTACATACGCAAATTAAAAGCACAACAGATAAACGCCAAGAATTTAGGTTTGTAAAGGTTACAGATAATTACAGTAGTACCTCTAACGTTCATTTTGCAATTCTCACAAGAAGTTCTGGAGAGCATCGTGCTATCACTGTGTCCTCTTCTGATTTAACAGATGGTATTGGCATTATTCAATCGACAATTAATACTAATAGTGTATTAAGCACGCAAGTGTGGCAGTTATATCGATTGAATGCACCTTGGGAAGGAACCTATGGTCAATATTTGGGAACGCAGGAACCTATTGGATATAATGTCTATGTTGATAAAGCTGTACAGCAATATTTTTCTGTAAGCGATGTTCAAGCATGTTTGGCTTTATGGAATGCGAAATATAATTGCTGCTGGATCAACTGATCCATATGAGTATTCTTGTGATAATGGAGTAATACTTCTTGAGACTACTGAGGAAAATTACAATTCGAATTGGCATACAACAGAAATACAATTAGATTTTGAAGTCATGAGCGGTTATTCAGCAGAACAAAAAAGGAAAACCCTTATACATGAAATTGGTCATGCTCTTAAATTGACCCATACTTATTCATGGTATAAAAAAGATGGGGATAGTTATTATTGGGATGATGTTCCTTTGTTATATACTGTTATGGATCAGGGAGCATATACTCAAAAAGTTCCAACGGTACTCGATGGATATCGATTGTGTGAAAAATGGGAAACCAACTATTGATGAAGGGGGTAAAGAGATGAAAAGAAGGTTTCTAATCATAAGTGTTCTCATGTTGGGCTTGATTGTTGTCTGTGTAGGATGTAAGAAAACAGATAAATTTCAAAATGAAAGAATTTTGAATGTGGTGGCGGGTTCATCCAGCCAACAAGAAGAGGAGAACAGTTTAACCGAATTTGAGGAATCAGTAGAATCAATTAAAGAATTACAAACCATCCAGACCTGCACAATGTCGGATGATCTGGAGATACACCCGCTATATGAAAACGAAAAGGTTTTTTTCTTTCCTGATCAGGATTTTTCACAAATAAAGAAAGAAGAGAACAAAATGATGGATGGTCTTGATCTGCCTCGAACCTACCAAGAGTTGATGGACAGCCTCGGCGAGAACGGGGTGATCGTGATTGGCCATGCGGTGGGAATCCGGGAGGCCCATGTGGCAACGAATAAAACTACCTTGACTGATTTTTCGGTGGAACGGGTCCTTTATGGAAACATCGCAACATCCAAAATTAAAATTCAGGAATCTTATTGCCCCATTATTAAAGAGGATACAGACTCCTATATTTATTATTTTGGTAATTGGAAAACAATGCTGAAAAACGATCGGCGCACCCTGCTATATTTGAAGCCTTCAAAAAATCATGAAGGGATCTATTTGACCTGCTATTATGAACTTCCGTTGCCGGAGGATTATGCGGTTTATGATCCAACATATTTGGCAGAACTGCTGGATTTTTATCGGGGAAAGCAGGAAATGATCCGAATGGAGGAAACAACGGCTTCCGGCGAGGAACAGTTTGTTTTCAAGGGCGCCGGAATTCCGGTTCTCACCAATACTGATGAAGAGATGCTTGCCATGCTGGACGATCATATCCTGGTTCAAACTGCCACCCGCTTTCAGATCAAGATCTGGCCGAAAAAGCATATCCGTTATTCGGGGGATCTCTCCTTTTTTGGGGATGATGGGATCTACGGCTCCTGGAGCCGACCGAAAGTATAACTAAAAAAGACTGTATAATCTTAAAACTCTTTTACAGTCCCTTTCCATCGTTCGGCATATTGCATACTCTGTCGGAATGTAATTAATTAGATTTGCGCTCTTTTTTAAAAGTTTTTAAAAAAAGAGATGTTCCGTTTCGGAACATCTCTTTTTCAATGAGTGGGCCTGTAAGCCGAGTTCTGTCGAGAACAGTCATCTATCTGGATCACCCGTTGCCGGATGCCTCAAGCCACGCTTTCGAGGTTCAAACAGGCGGGCCTCCCTCGCCTCTGTCGGTGTTGCATCGGATAGGGTTTACAGACCCCCTATGTCACCATAAGGGGTGGTGAGCTCTTACCTCGCCTTTCCATCCTTACCGTTCAAAACGGCGGTATATTTCTGTTGCACTATCCCTGAAGTCGCCTTCGGTGGGTGTTACCCACTATCCCGGCCCGAGATGCTCGGACTTTCCTCCGCAAGGCAATGCCCTACGGCGACTGTTCAGCCCACTCATTGCTATTATATTATCATAAAAAATAAAAAAAGTAAATAAATATGTTGCTAAATAATTTATGAAATTATATAATAAAGATGTATGTAAACCAATAAAGGAGCGGGAATATGAAACATATGGAACGTTTTCAAAAGGATATAAAGGGCAAAAGCGTCGGCGTGGTGGGCATCGGCGTATCCAATAAGCCCATTATTACCATGCTTGCGGAGATGGGAATTCAGGTGTTTGCCTTTGATAAGCGCACCGAGGAGCAGCTGGGCGAAGCCGGCAAAGAGCTACGGGCGTTGGGGGTGGAGCTGTTCTGCGGCCCGGATTACATGGATCATCTCTGCGGGGATTGGATCATCAAGACCCCCGGTATGCGATTTGATCACCCCGCCCTGGAGGCGGCCCGGCAAAAAGGCAGCGTTGTTACCAGCGAGATGGAGCTCTTTTTTGAATACTGCCCCTGCCGGATCATTGCCGTTACCGGCAGCGACGGTAAAACCACCACCACAAGCCTGATCTATGAAATGCTTCGCCGTACCTTTGCTAAGGTGCATCTGGGCGGTAATATCGGTTTTCCGCTTTTTTGCCGCTTGAAGGAGATCTCTGCAGAGGATCTGGTGGTGGCCGAGCTTTCCAGCTTTCAGCTGCATACCCTGCGAAAAAGCGCCCATATCAGCGTGGTGACCAATCTTTCTCCCAACCATCTGGATGTTCATAAGGATATGGAGGAATACACCGAGGCCAAGGCCAACATCTTCCGTTATCAGGGCGAGGAGGATCTTTTGGTTTTGAATGCGGATAATGCAGTAACTGCCGGATTTGCTTCTCAGGCCCAAGGAAGGGTGCGGATGTTCTCCTCCCGCAAGGAGGCGGATGCCTGCTATCGGGATGGCGCCATCTACTTGAATGGGGAAAAGCTGCTGGATCGGAAGGAACTTCTGCTGCGGGGGGACCATAATGTAGAAAACTTTATGGCCGCTGTCCTGGCGGTAAAGGACTTGGTGGATCCGGAGATCATTGCCGAAGTGGCAAGGGAATTCGGCGGAGTACGCCACCGGATGGAATTTATCCGTGAGGTAAGCGGCGTCCGGTTTTTCAACGATTCCATCGGTTCTTCGCCCACCCGCACCATTGCGACCCTTCGGAGCTTTGAAAAGAAGGTTCGGCTGATCGCCGGCGGTTACGATAAAAAGATCCCTTATGATGCGCTGGGTCCGGTGGTACCGGAGTGCGCAGAAAAACTTTATCTCTGCGGCGCAACCGCAGAAAAGATCCAAGAGGCGGTTGCTTCTTGCGCGCCGGATTTCCCCATGGAGATCTATCCGGATCTCCGGGCTGCGATCCAAGCGGCGTATGAAGAATCTGTTCCCGGCGATATCGTGTTGCTTTCGCCGGCCTCTGCCAGCTTTGATCAATTCAGGAATTTTGAGGAACGGGGCGATTTCTTCGTGTCCGTAGTAAAGGAACTGTAATGAAAAATCTTCAGAACTATTTATTTGAGCTTTGCGGGGAACATCTACCCTCCGGCTTTGAGGTCCCTGCCTCCGGGGCAAAGGGGCTTCTTGCACCCTTGGTGGATGAATGTACCGTAGATTGTAGCGGAAACCTGATCGGCTTCCGGAAGGCCGCTCTTCCCAATGCAAAAAAGATCCTGCTGGATGCGCATCTGGATGAGATCGGTCTGATGGTATCTAAAATCGATGATCATGGATTTATCCATTTTGTGAATCTGGCCGGTTTTTCTCCGGTCTGCCTGCCTGCGGCAACGGTTACGGTCAAGGGGGTGCGCCCGCTGCCCGGCGTAGTGGCTACTCTGCCGCCGCATCTTCTTTCTGCGGAGGAGCGTAAAAAGCCTTTGCCTATGGATAAAATGGTCATCGATATCGGCTATCCTGCAGAGCGGGTCCGTGCGCTGGTCAAGGTGGGGGATCCCATCGTTTTGCGGCAGGGCTGTAATGATCTGCTGAATAACCGCGTGAGCGGCAAGGCGCTGGATAACCGTGCAGGAGTTGCTGTTTTGCTGGATGTTCTGAATTCTCTGCAGAAAATGCCCTTGCCGGTGGATCTGTATACGGTCTTTTCAGCCGGGGAGGAATTCAGCGGCTTCGGTGCCCGCCATGCTGCTTGGGAACTGGGGCCGGATGAGGCCATCGTGGTGGATGTAACTCATGGCACATCCAATAATACCCCCAAGGATAAAGCTTTTCCTTTGGGGAGCGGTGCGGTGGTCGGGATCTCTCCGGTGCTGAACGGAGAGGTGACTGCCCGGCTGTTCGAGCTGGCTGACCGCTATGATATTCCCTTTGCCCGGGAAGCCATGGGCGGCCGTACCGGGACCAACAGCGATTGTATCGCCGCCAGCCGCTGCGGTGTTGCAACGGGGATGGTCTCCATTCCTTTGCGGTATATGCATAGCGGCTGTGAGGTGGCGGATCTTTCGGATATGCACGCCTGCTCCAGGCTTATCAGCCGTTACATCCTGCAGGGAGGTGTGGTTCATCATGAATAAACAACTCAGTTATCTGACTTCTCTTTTCGGCGCCTCCGGCAGCGAAGGGGATGTGCGCCAGGCGATTATCAATGAGATACGGGAATATTGCGAAAAAATTGAAGTGGACCGTCTGGGAAATGTCATTGCATTTAAGCGGGGGAGCATGGAGGCACCTTATCCTTTGATGCTTTCTGCCCATATGGATGAGGTGGCGCTGATGATCACCCATATCGACGGAGACGGATATTTGAAATTTGATTCCATCGGCGGCATTGATGCCCGGATCCTGCCGGGCAAGCACGTTGTCATCGGCCGCCATAAGCTGCACGGCGTGATCGGTGTTCTGGCGCCCCATTTGGCGAAGGATGATGCACCGGCTCCCAAGATCGAGGATCTTTATATCGACATCGGAGCATTAAATAAAGAAGATGCAGAGGAGCACGTTACCATCGGCGACCGGGTGGGTTTTGACAGCGATTATCAGGAATTCGGCGACGGTCTGGTACGGGCTAAGGCTCTGGATGATCGGGCCGGCTGCTATGCGCTGATCGAGATCATGAAAAAGGATATCCCCTTTGATGCCTATTTTGCTTTCACCACCATGGAGGAGATCGGCTGCCTGGGTGCTTCCACCGCGGCCTATGCGATCCACCCCCAGTACGCCCTTATTTTGGAGGGAACCACTGCCGGCGATATCCATTCTGATGAAAACAGATCCAGCGTCTGCAAGGTGGGGGAGGGGCCGGTGATCTCCTTTATGGATAACGGTACCATCTATGACCGTCAATTTTACCGCCTGGCCATGGATGCGGCCAGGGAGAACGGAATTCCTGTGCAAACCAAGCAGGCCGTTGCGGGCGGCAACGAAAGCAGCGCAGTTCAGCGCTCCTGGGGCGGGTGCAAGGTTCTGGCTGTTTCAGTGCCTTGCCGTTATATCCATTCTCCGGTCAGCGTTGCGGCTCTTTCGGATATCGAAAACACCGTTCGCTTAGCACAGGCAATTCTAAATAAACTTCTTTAAGGAGAGTAAAAATGATCAACGAAATTCGTGAACTGGTGCGCCTTTCCGGTGTTTCCGGAAATGAAGCTGCAGTAGCAGAATATATTAAAGGGCAGATCCTGCCCTATGTGGATAAGGTATATGACGATGCGCTGGGCAATCTGGTGGCCATCCGGAAAGGGGAGGGCCCCAAGGTGATGCTGATGGCGCATATGGATGAGATCGGCCTGGTGGCAACCTTTGCGGATGAAAAAGGCTTTATCCGTGTGGCAGCGGCCGGCGGGGTCGATCCCAGAACCACCATCGGGCGGCCGGTTCAGTTTGAAAACGGTGTGATGGGTGTTTTCACCTGCGGCAGCAAGGCCATGAAGGAGCTGAAACTGGGTGATTGCTTTATCGATATCGGTGCAAAAAGCCGTGAGGAGGCGCTTCGCCGTATTGAGATCGGAATGACCGCCTGCTTTTTAAGCGAAACCTTTGAGACCGGGAATTGCATTGTATCCAATGCGCTGGATAACCGTGTGGGCTGCTACTGCCTGATGGAGACCCTGCGCCGCATCAAAAATACAACCTGCGAGGTCTATGCGGTTTTCACCGTTCAGGAGGAAGTCGGCCTGCGGGGGGCCAAGGTATCCGGCTTTGAGATCTCTCCCGATGTGGCCATCGCCGTTGATGTGACTTTGAGCGGAGACTATCCTGATACCGCCGAAACTGCAGCTGCCCTCGGGAAAGGAACTGCCATCAAGATCCGGGACCGCTCTGCCATCTGCAGCAGAGAGATCGTGGAGGATCTGGAGAATCTGGCGGCCCGGAAGGGGATCTCTGCCCAGCGGGATGTGCTTTCCGGCGGCGGTACCGATATCGGCAGCGTTCAGCTGCTGGGCAAGGGTGTTCAGGTTGGCGGCCTCAGTATTCCCATCCGCTACTGCCATTCTGCTATTGAGATGGCAGATCGGGGAGATGTGGAGGCAACTATTGGATTATTAACGGCATACCTTGAAAAATAAGTTGCTTTTTTAAATTAAATTTGGTATAATAAACGTTCAGATGTAACGATTGTGAAGGAAGTGACATTTTGCGTTTAAAATGTTTGGACATACAAGGATTTAAATCCTTCCCGGATAAGATCAATATCGGCTTTGATCACGGCATTACTGCCATTGTGGGCCCCAACGGCTCCGGTAAAAGTAATGTTTCTGATGCGATCCGTTGGGTACTGGGGGAGCAATCCAATAAAAGCCTCCGCAGCACCAAAATGGAGGATGTGATCTTTTCCGGTACCGCCAAGCGGAAGCCCCAGGGCTTTGCAGAGGTCAGCCTAACCATCGATAACAGCGATCATGCGCTGAGCGTGGATTACAACGAAGTGATGATCACCCGCCGCTACTATCGTAGCGGTGAGAGTGAATATTTTATCAATAAGTCTCCTGCCCGCCTGCGGGATATCCATGAGTTGTTTATGGATACCGGTATCGGTCGGGACGGTTATTCTATCATTGGTCAGGGCACCATCGATCAGATCCTGCTGGGTAAAAGTGAGGAGCGCCGCTCCATGCTGGAGGAGGTGGCGGGAATTTCCAAATTCCGTTACCGGAAAAATGAAGCGGAGCGTAAACTGAATGCCACCGAGGAAAATCTGGTGCGCTTGGGGGATATTGTGGGGGAACTGGAGGAACGGCTGCCCGGCCTGGAGCGTCAGGCAGAAAAAGCCCGCAAGTACCTGGCAATGTACGAGGAGAAAAAAGAACTTGAAATTGCCCTCTGGCTGGAAGAATTGGAGCAGATCAAGGAAAACGCCCGTAAGATCGATGAGCAGCATTCCATTGCCAAGGGGCAGTTGGATGATCTAACTGTGGAAGTGGATAACATCGAGCAGGAGATCAACCTTCTTTTCGAAGAAAATATCAAAATTACTACCGAGATCGATAACATTCGCCAGCAGCAAACGGCCTGGGAGGAGCAATTGGGCGCTATTTCTTCCCAAAAAGCGGTGCTGGAAAGTCAGGCTGAATTTGAGCAGGGTGTGATCACTCGTCTGGAGCAGGAGCTTTCCGCTGTGGGTTCCCGCCGGGAGGAGACCGAAGCCCAGATCGGTCAGTTAAAGGCGGATATTGAATCGAAAACTGCTGAAATCGCCGCCATCGATGAAAAAATCAATGAAATTATCGAAGAGATCAAGGAGATCACCGCCAAAAGCGAGGATCAGCAGCGTAAGACCGGTGCCCTGCAGGTGACCCTGCAGGAAAACAGCACCGAGCGTAATCGCCTGCAAATGGAGATGATCTCTGTACGATCTTCTATCGAATCCTATCAGAAACGGATCGATGATCTGGCCGCTGCCCGTTCTGCGCAGGCAGAGCAAACTGCCGCATTGGAAGAAGAGCTGGAAGCCCTTCGTCTGCAGAAACGCGAAAAGACCGAGGAACGGGAAAGCGAAACCAATGCTTCCAACGGCCTTTGTAAAATGCTGGAGATCAAGGATCGGATCTACCGTGAAGCGCTGGAAAATGAGCAAAAATGCGCCGCAGAGCGGAATGCTCTGGAGCAGCGCAGCCGTATTCTTTCTGAAATGGAGAAGCATCTGGAGGGTTTCGGCGGAGCTGTCAAGCAGGTGCTGGAGCAAAGCCGCCGGGGGATCCTGCAGGGAATTGTGGGCCCTGTTTCCCAGCTGATCAAGGTGGAGGAGGAATATCTTGTCGCCATCGAGACGGCATTGGGCGCCGCCATCCAGAATATCGTTACCAAGGATAGTGTTTCGGCTAAAAATGCGATGCTTTGGCTGAAACGCCAGAAGGGCGGCCGTGCCACCTTCCTGCCCTTGAATAGTATTACCCCAAAGGGCATCAAAGAGGATTTTTCCCGCAGTAACGGCTTTATCGGGATCGCCGATCAGTTGGTAGAGACAGATCCTGCTAACCGGAAAGCGATCGAGTTTTTGCTGGGCCGTACCTTGGTCTGTGAAACCATCGACCATGCCATGGCATTGGCAAAATCCATTCAGAATCGGTATAAGATCGTCACACTGGACGGTCAGGTGATCAATGCCGGCGGCTCTATGACCGGCGGTAGCGCTGCCAAAAGCGGCGGTCTTCTCTCCCGCGGAATTGAATTGGAACGGATCGAAAAAGAGCTTGCTGTTAAGATCAAAGAGCATGAGGAGCTGGGAAAGAAGCTGGATTCTGCCAGCCGGGAAAAGAATACATTGGATGCTCGCCTCACCGCTTCGCAGGATGCCATTCATCTGCTGGATGAAGAGCTGACCCGCATCGACGGTCTTTTGGAAAGTAAAGAGGTGGTGCTTGCCTCCTATCAGGAGCTGATGAACGGCTACGACCGTGAAGCGCAAACGATCAAGAGTACAATAAAGTCTGCGGAAGAGCGGTGCGATGCGCTGCAGCAGCAGATCAGCGATCTGGAGAAGGTCGCCTCCGGTCTGCAGGAGCAGTTGACCTCTCTGCAAGGCTTGAGTTCCGGCGATCAGGAACGGATGGCTGCCCTCAAGGAGCGCTCTGCTTCCTATGAGATGGATAAAATGAGTCTCTTCAAAGAGATCGAAGGTATTCGTTCTCTCATCGGTCAGCTGGAGACCCAGCTGAGCCTTATCGGTAAGGAAGCCGATGAAAAGAAGGAACAGATCGTGGTTTCCCGCCAACGGATCGAGGCTGCTGTTGCCTCTGCCAAGGAGATGGATATTCAGGCCCGGGAGCTGCGTGATCATCAAGCCGAGGGAGAAAAACGTACCAAGGCCTTAACCGATCAGCGCCAGGATCAGGAACGCCGCCAGACCCTATACCGGGCCGAGCAGAAGGAAAAAAGCGCTTCTAAGGAAAAGTTGATCGAAGAGGTGTCCCGTCTGGATAATAAATTGGCCGGGATCGCCGAGCAGTCCGACCGCCTGATCGCTCAGCTGCTGGATATGTATGAACTTACGGTCTCCGAGGCCAAGGAAGTGGCCAAGCCTCTGGAGGACCGTGCCGAAGCGAAAAAGAGGGTTCATTCCCTGAAGGGCAGTATCAAGGCTCTGGGTAGCGTCAATGTGGAATCCATTGAGGAATACAACACGGTGAAGGAACGCTATGATTTCATGAACGGCCAGGTGCAGGATCTGATCCAGTCCAAGAGCGAGCTGGAAAAGATCATCCGTGAATTGCTCAGTCAGATGAAGGATATCTTCAGCGAAAAATTTTATCAGCTGAATGATGAATTCCAGAAGATCTTTGCGGAGCTGTTCGGCGGCGGTACTGCCAAGCTGATCTTAAGCGATCCGGAGGATGTGCTGAACTGTGATATCGATGTTAAGGCGGCTCCTCCCGGAAAGATCATTAAAAATCTGGTGTCCCTTTCCGGAGGCGAACGTGCATTTACCGCTATCTGCCTCTATTTCGCCATCCTGAAGGTTCGTCCTACGCCCTTCTGCGTGGTGGATGAGATCGAGGCGGCGCTGGATGACGTGAACGTGACCCGCTTCGCCAGCTACTTACGGCATTATTGCGCTACCACCCAGTTTGTTTGTATTACCCATCGGCGGGGTACCATGGAAGAAGCAGATGTCCTTTACGGCGTGACCATGCCGGAGCAGGGTATTTCCAAGCTGCTGACCATCAATGTAAATGAAATCGCCGAGCAGTTAAAGATTTAGGAGCGAGCAATGGGCTTTTTTGAGAAACTGAAACAGGGTCTTTCCAAGACCTCTAAAAATATTTCTTCCAAGATCGATGCGGTGCTTGCCGCCTTCGGAAAGATCGACGAGGATCTTTTTGAAGAGCTGGAGGAAGCGTTGATCATGGCGGATATCGGTGTAGAGACCACCATGGAGATCATCGAACGGCTGCGTAAGGAGGTGCGCCAGGGGCGCATTACCAAGCCGGATGAGATCAAATCTCAATTGGTAGAGATCATCGGCAGTATCATGGAAGAGGATGTGGAACCCATCCGGCTGAACACCAAGCCTTCTGTGATTCTGATGATCGGTGTCAACGGTGTAGGTAAAACCACCACCGCCGCTAAATTGGCCAAGATCTATAAGGATCAGGGAAAAAAGGTGATCTTCGGCGCGGCCGATACCTTCCGTGCTGCCGCCGCCGAGCAGCTATCGACCTGGGCCGACCGTGTGGGGGTGGATATTATCAAAAGCCAGCAGGGTGCAGATCCTGCGGCGGTGGTTTTTGATACCATTACCGCTGCCAAGGCCCGGGGGTGCGATCTGATCATCTGTGATACCGCCGGCCGCCTGCATAATAAAGCAAATCTGATGGGGGAGTTGGCTAAGATCCAGAAGGTCATCGCCGGCCAGCTGTCCGATGCAGATATGGAGGTTTTGCTGGTGTTGGATGCCACCACCGGCCAGAATGCCATGAACCAGGCCTCCGAGTTTAAGAAGGTCACCAACCTGACCGGTGTGGTGCTCACGAAACTGGATGGCACCGCCAAGGGCGGAATGGCCATTCCGCTGAAGGCCGAAATGGGACTGCCGATCCGTTTTGTGGGGGTAGGGGAGCAGATGGATGATCTGCAGCCCTTCAACGGTTACGATTTTGCGAAAGCACTATTTTGAGGATGGATCAATGAGAGTAGACGGACGTACTGAAAAACAGTTAAGAAAAATCGAGATCATTAAGGATTATACCATGCACGCCGAGGGCAGTGTGCTTTATTGCCAGGGAAACACTAAGGTGATCTGCACTGCAACGGTGGAGGAAAGCATTCCTCCTTATCTGCAAGGGACCGGCAAGGGCTGGGTCACTGCGGAATATTCCATGCTTCCCCGTGCTACCGCTACCCGGAATAAGCGAGATATCAGTAAATTGAAGCAAGCACCCCGCAGCACCGAGATCCAGCGGCTGATCGGCCGGGCTCTTCGGGGTGCGGTAGATCTTTCCTTACTGGGAGAGCGCAGTATTATCATCGATTGCGATGTGATCCAAGCCGATGGCGGTACACGCTGCGCTTCCATCAGCGGCGGTTTTGTTGCTCTTGCCCTGGCCATCCAGAAGCTGATGGATGAAGGACTTTTGGAGACCAATCCCATCCAAAAGCAGATCGCTGCCATTTCGGTGGGTGTTCTGGACGGTGTTCCTTCTCTGGATCTTTGCTATCAGGAGGATAGCCGAGCTGATACGGATATGAATGTGATCATGTCCTCTAAGGGCGGTTTTATTGAAATTCAGGGCACCGCCGAAGGGGAAGAATTTGATAAGAAGCAGCTGGATACCCTGCTGAGCCTGGCCAAGGGCGGCTGCCAGAAGATCTTTAAGGCCCAGAGTAAGGTGCTGAACTGATGGAAAAGAAATTTGTGATCGCCACCAATAACCCGCATAAGGTGGTGGAATTCAAGAAAATTTTGGCCCCTCTCGGGATCGAATGTGTTTCCTTAAAGGAAATGGGGATCGTTTGTGATGCGGAGGAGACCGGCACCACCTTTGCGGAAAATGCCTATATTAAAGCGAAGGCGGTCTATGATATCTGCAAGCTGCCCACCGTGGCCGATGACAGCGGCATCTGCGTGGATGCGCTTGGCGGCGAACCCGGTGTTTATTCCGCCCGTTACGGCGGCGAGGGTTACGATGATGAGGGCAGAATGTACCTTTTGCTGAAAAATATGGAGCAGCAGGAAAACCGTGCTGCCCACTTTACCTCGTCCATCAGCTGTGTGTTGAATGATGAAACCGTGCTGAATGCCGAAGGCTATATCTTCGGCCGGCTCACCCGGGAGCCCCGGGGTACCAATGGCTTTGGGTATGATCCTATTTTTCTGCCGGACGGTTACAGTATGACCACCGCCGAGATGGAAGGGGAGGCCAAAAACGCCATCAGCCACCGGGGGAATGCCTTGCGGGAATTTGTTTTGAAATTAAAGGAGTATTATCATGCTTACTCTGACCAGTAAACAGCGTGCCAAATTAAGAGGCCTCGCCTCAAAGGAAGATACTATTTTCCAGCTGGGAAAAGAAGGGATCACCGAGAATTTTATTAAATCTGTGGATACCGCTCTGGCGGCCCGGGAGTTGATCAAATTCCGTGTTCTTGAAACTGCCATGGTCGACCGCCGGGAAGCGGCCGAGGAGGTTGCTGCCGCCACCAATAGTATTGTTGTTACGGTGATCGGCACGAAGATCGTTCTTTACCGTCCGGCAGAAAAGCCGATTATTCAACTGTAATATGGGAAAAATACTGATATTCGGCGGAACCTTTGACCCGCCCCATAAAGGGCACCGCCATCTGCTGAGAACTGCGCTGCAGCAGGAGCAGTTTGATCGGGTCTTGATCATTCCGTCTTATATCCCGCCTCATAAGGATCACAAACCGGCTCTTTCCTTTGAGGTTCGTAAAGAGGTGATTCGGGACTTTTTCGGGGAGATCCCCGGAATGGAGATCCTGGATCTGGAGCAAAAACGGGGCGGCCGCAGCTATACCATTGATACTGTCAAGACCCTTCGGGAGGAAAACCCGGAGGATACCCTTTACCTTCTGATCGGCAGCGATATGTTTTTATCCTTCCATCAATGGTATTGCGCCGATCAACTACTTCGGCAGTTGATCCTTGTGGTGGGATCCCGGGAACCGGGGGATCGGACTTTGCTTGAAGCTTGTAAAAAACGTTTGGAGCAGGCCTATCCATGTAAAGGGATCATTCTTTGCGATATGGAGCCGGTCGTGTGCGCCTCCAGCGATCTGCGGGCTGTGGGAAACGGTCTGGCGGAACGTGCCCTGGCCCACATCGGGCAGGAACTGGATTTGAAACGTGCTCGCCATACCATGCAGGTGGCCGATTATGCCCGTGAGTTGGCACCGAAGGTGGGGGTGGATGCGGAAAAGGCCTATCTTGCCGGCCTGCTGCATGATTGCACCAAATGTTATTCCAACGATTGGCAGATCCGATTTGCCCGGGAAAAAGGGATCTCATTAACAGCAGATGATCTTTCCAGCCCCCAGATCCTTCACCAGATCACGGCTCCCGCCTTTGCCCGGGATGCTTTGGGAGTAGAGGATGAGGAGATCCTCGCGGCCATCGGCTGCCATACTACCGGAAAGCCTGAGATGGCACCGCTGGATATGCTGATCTTCTTTGCCGATAGCTGCGAGCCCAGCCGTACCTATCCCGGTGTGGAGGAGATCCGCAAAGCGGGGGAAAGGGATCTAAAAAACGGAACTTTGATGCTGCTGGATCATGTGATGGCATCTTTGATCAATAGAAAGCAATTTTTGCACCCCAAAACGGTGGCTGCAAGAAATTATTTACTGAAGGAGCTTGAAAATAATGGATGAAGCTATTAAAATAGCAGTAAACGCCCTGGATAGCAGAAGAGCAACCGATATTGAAATTCTGCACGTGGGCGATATCACCGTGATGGCAGAATATTTTATCATCTGCTCCGGTTCTTCCAGCACCCAGATCCGCACATTGGGTGATGAGGTGGAATACCAGCTGAAGGAAAAGCTGGATCTGCTGCCCCTTCACCGGGAGGGTCAGCCATCCTCTAATTGGGTGCTGCTGGATTACGGTGATTTTATAGTGCACGTATTTCACCGGGATGCCCGTGATTTTTATAAATTAGAGCATCTTTGGGCGGATGCTGACCGGGTGGACCCGGAAACTTTGATCGATCATGAGGGGGAAGAAAGCAATGAAGTATGAGTATAGTGCCATTGAGAAAAAATGGCAGAAGTATTGGGATGAGCATGAAAGCTATAAGGTAGAGATCAACCATGATAAGCCGAAATTCTATGCACTGGTTGAGTTCCCTTATCCTTCCGGCCAGGGCCTGCACGTGGGCCACCCCCGTTCCTATACGGCGCTGGATATCGTAAGCCGTAAGAAGCGGATGGAAGGCTATAATGTGCTGTATCCCATGGGTTGGGATGCGTTCGGATTGCCTACCGAAAACTTTGCTATCAAGAACAAGATCCATCCCGCCATCGTTACCGAAAATAATATCGCTCGGTTCAAGAGCCAGCTGAAATCCCTCGGCCTTTCCTTTGATTGGAGCCGTGAGGTCAATACCACTGATCCCAGCTATTATAAGTGGACCCAATGGATCTTCCTGCAACTCTTTAAAAAGGGCCTTGCCTATAAAAAGGAAATGAATGTAAACTGGTGTACCGGCTGTAAGGTCGTTCTTGCCAATGAAGAGGTGGTCAACGGTGTTTGTGAGCGTTGCGCCAGCCCCGTCGTTCATAAGGTCAAGAGCCAGTGGATGCTGAAGATCACCGAGTATGCTGATAAGCTGATCGAAGGTCTGGAGGGCGTTGACTTTATCGAGCGTGTTAAAACGCAGCAGCTGAACTGGATCGGGAAGTCCACCGGCGCCACCGTTCGCTTCGGCACTACCGTTGGCAGCGAGCTGGAGGTTTATACCACCCGTCCCGATACCCTTTTCGGCGCTACTTATATGGTAATTGCTCCTGAGCATCCCATGATCGATCAATATAAGGATCAGCTTTCCAACTATGATGAAGTGATCAACTACCGCAATACTGCTGCTGCAAAGAGTGATTTTGAGCGTACCGAGCTGGTGAAGGATAAGACCGGCGTGATGCTGCAGGGCATCAAGGGCATCAATCCCGTGAACGATAAGGAGATTCCCATCTTTGTATCCGACTATGTTCTGATGTCCTACGGTACCGGTGCCATCATGGCAGTACCTGCCCATGATACCCGGGACTATGATTTTGCCAAGGTCTTTGATCTGCCCATCATTCAGGTGGTGGCCGGCGGCGATATCTCCGAGGCGGCCTTCACCGATGTGGCCACCGGAACCATGATGAACAGCGGCTTCTTGGATGGCCTTTCTGTGGAGGATGCCAAGAAAAAGATCATTGAGTTTCTGGCATCCATCGGCAAGGGCGAGCCTAAGACGAACTTTAAACTGCGCGACTGGGTATTCTCCCGCCAGCGTTATTGGGGCGAACCCATTCCCATCGTGCATTGCCCCAAGTGCGGCCCGGTTGCTGTTCCCGAGGATCAGCTGCCCTTGCTCCTGCCCGATGTAGAAAGCTATGAGCCTACCGATAACGGTGAGAGCCCCCTGGCCGCTATGGATAGCTTTGTTAATACCACCTGCCCCTGCTGCGGCGCTGCCGCCAAGCGGGAAACGGACACCATGCCCCAGTGGGCCGGTTCCTCCTGGTATTTTCTCCGCTATATGGATCCCCATAACGATGATGCCCTGGCTTCTGAGGAAGCGCTGGAATATTGGGGACCTGTGGATTGGTATAACGGCGGGATGGAGCATACTACCCTTCACTTGCTTTACAGCCGCTTCTGGCATAAGTTCCTTTATGATATCGGCGTGGTCAAGACCCCCGAGCCCTATGCAAAGCGTACCTCCCATGGTATGATTTTGGGCGAAGGCGGCGAGAAGATGTCCAAATCCCGCGGGAATGTAGTCAATCCCGATGATATCGTTCGTGATTACGGCGCAGACACCCTTCGTACCTATGAGATGTTCATTGGCGACTTTGAAAAGAGCGCTCCCTGGAACACCGCCAGCATCAAGGGTTGTAAGCGGTTCCTGGAAAAGTCCTATAACCTGCTGGATAGCGTTGTGGAAGGGGATGCTATCTCCCCTGAATTGGAGCGTGCATTCCATTTGACCATCAAAAAGGTGGGCGAGGATATCGATCACCTGAAGATGAATACCGCTCTTGCCGCTCTGATGAGCCTGATCAATGAGATCTCTGCCAAGGGAAGCATCAACAAAAAGGAGCTGGAGATCTATATCAAAATGCTTTATCCCTTCGCCCCCCACTTGGGCGAGGAGATGTGGGAGGCTGCCGGGTTTGAAGGCGATATGACCTATGCTCCCTGGCCGGTATACGATGAGGCAAAGACTAAGGCCTCCGAGGTGGAGATCGCCGTTCAGGTTCTGGGGAAGATCAAGAGCCGTGTGATGATCCCTGCCGAGGCATCTCAGGATGAGGTAATGGATATTGTCTCTGCAGACGATAAGATCAGCGCCCTTTTGGAGGGTAAAAACGTGGTTAAGGTGATCTACGTGAAAGGCAAGCTCATCAATCTGATCATCAAATAATTCTTCAAGCCGGGAAACAAAAGTTTCCCGGCTTGAATTTTCGTATTTTCGCTTGACACCGTGCAAAACTGTGGTATACTAAAAGAGTATGGCGATGACGAAAAATCCCGCTTTTTCGGCTGCGTACAGAGAGAAAGGCATTGGTGAGAGCCTTTTGCAGAAGGGTCAGCGGCGGCTGTTTTTTCGAGCAAAACCGTTTGGTCGGCGTTAACGGCTTAAGAATGAGTGGCACTTTCGGTGCAATCAGGGTGGTACCGCGGATCTGATCCGTCCCTGTTTGGTCTGAGGGTGCTTTTATATTTTTGAAGGAGAAATAGGTTTATGAAGTACATGAGTTTGAATAAGATCAGAGAAAAGTATCTTATGTTTTTTGAATCCAAGGGCCATCTTCGGCTGGATAGCTTTCCCTTGGTTCCGAAAAACGATAAATCCTTGCTGCTGATCAATTCCGGTATGGCACCCATGAAGAAGTTTTTCACCGGCGAGGTCACTCCGCCCAGTAAGCGGGTCACCACTTGCCAGAAATGTATCCGTACCCCTGATCTGGAGCGCGTGGGTCATACCGCCCGTCACGGCACCTATTTTGAGATGCTGGGTAACTTTTCCTTCGGCGATTATTTTAAGGAGGAAGCAATTCAGTGGGCCTGGGAATTTTTGACCGAGACCATGGAGATCCCTGCCGATCTGCTTTGGCCCTCTATTTATGAAAGCGACGAAGAGGCCTATGCCATTTGGCGGGATCAGATCGGCGTGCCTGAGGAACGGATCGTCCGTTTGGGTAAGGCTGATAATTTCTGGGAGCACGGAACCGGCCCCTGCGGCCCCTGCAGCGAGATCTATTTTGACCGTGGGATCAAATACGGCTGCGGTTCTCCTGATTGCAAGCCCGGTTGCGACTGTGACCGCTATATGGAGATTTGGAACAACGTGTTCTCCCAGTTCAATAATATGGGGGACGGTACCTATACCGAGCTGGAGCATAAAAATATCGATACCGGCATGGGCCTTGAGCGCCTGGCCTGCGTGATCCAGGGCGTAGATAATATGTTTGAAGTGGATACCATCCGCAAGATCCTGGATACGGTTTGTAAGATCGCCAATGTGACCTACGGCGAGGATCCCAAAAAGGATATCTCCATCCGTGCCATTACCGATCATGCCCGTGCTTCTACCTTTATGATCTGCGACGGTGTTATCCCCTCCAATGAGGGGCGTGGATATGTACTGCGCCGGCTGATCCGCCGTGCCGCCCGCCATGGCAAGCTTCTGGGGATCGATCATGCCTTCCTTCCCGAGCTCTGTAAGGTGGTGATCCGGGAAAACAAGATGGGTTATCCTGAACTGATCGGTAAGCAGACATTGATCATGAACGTGATCTCTCATGAAGAAGAAGCGTTCTCTAAAACCATCGATCAGGGTCTTGCCATTCTGGAGGAGCTGACCGTAAACGGCGGTGTTCTTTCCGGCAAGGATGCCTTCAAGCTTTATGATACCTATGGATTTCCTCTGGATCTTACCCGTGACATCCTGGAGGAGAAGGGTATGAAGGTGGATGAGGAAGGCTTCAATCAGCATATGGAAGAGCAGCGGAAGCAGGCTCGTTCCTCCCGTAAGGCCGCCGATGCAGAATCCTGGAAGAGCGACGGCGTTTCCTTGGATGGAATTGAAAAAACCGATTTCTTCGGTTATACCCAGAACCATATCGAAGCCCAGGTACTGGCTTTGATCGTGGACGGCGAGCAGAGAAATGTGATCACCGAGGGGATGAAGGCCATCGTTGTTCTCAACAGAACCTCTTTTTATGCAGAAGGCGGCGGTCAGGTAGGAGATATCGGTGAGATCCGTACCCCTGAAATGACCTTTACCGTCGAAAATACCACCAAAAATGCTTCTGGCATTTTCCTGCATATGGGCGTCATGAAAAAGGGCGTTCTGCGTGTGGATGATACCGTCAGAGCCGCTATTGATGTGGAACGCCGGGATAATATCCGCCGCAACCACACCGCCGCTCACCTGCTGCATGCTGCCCTGCGTGAAACGCTGGGGGATCATGTGGAGCAGGCCGGTCAGTTGGTCAATGAGCATGCTGTCCGCTTTGACTTTACCCATTTTTCTGCCCTTACTGCGGATGAACTGAAAACAGTTGAAAACCGGATCAACGATATCATTATGCAGGGCCGTCTTGTCATTAATTATGAGTGCGATATCAACGAGGCCCGGGCCAAGGGTGCCATGGCACTCTTCGGTGAAAAGTACGGCAACCGTGTGCGGGTGGTGGAGGTTCCCGATTTCTCCATGGAGCTTTGCGGCGGTACCCATGTGGATAATACCTCGTATCTGGGAATGTTCAAGATCCTCAGCGAAAACGGGGTGGCCTCCGGTGTGCGCCGTATCGAAGCGGTGACCGGCCGGGGCGCATTAAACCTGATGAATGCTTATCAGAAGGATATCCAGGAGGCAGCTGCTGTCCTGAAGTGTAATTCTCCCCAGAACCTGGTTCCCAAGTGCAAGTCTATGGTGGAAGAAATGCGTGCTATGAAGGCTGCATTGGAGGCTGCGAATAAGAAACTGGCTGCGCAGGAATCCGGCTCCCTGTTCGATTCTGCTGTTGAAGTAAATGGCATCCGCATCGTTACCTCTGTGATGAAGGATGGCGATGTAAAAGCGCTGCGTCAGCTGGGCGATGAATTGAAGGAAAAGCAGAGCAGCTTTGTTGCAGTTCTGGCAAATGTTTCCGGCTCCAAGGGAAATCTGGTAACTGTTTGCAGCAAGGAGGCTGTTGAAAAGGGTGTTGCTGCCGGCAAGCTGGTGGGCCTTGTTGCCGGTGTGACCGGCGGTAAGGGCGGCGGTAAGCCCGATAGCGCCATGGCCGGTATCGGCGATGTATCCAAGGTGGAGGATGCTCTTAGCCAAGTCGTAGGCTTTGTTACTGAAATGATGAAATGAGGAATGTAAAATGAAGGATTGCATTTTTTGTAAGATCGCAGCAGGGGAGATCCCCAGCAATAAGGTGTATGAGGATGATCAGGTATTGGCCTTTTACGACCTGAATCCCATGGCTAAGGTTCATGTTTTAGTGATCCCCAAGACCCATATTGCCAACATGATGGAGATCAACGAAGAAAACAGCGCCGTGGTCGCCCATATTTTTGAGGTGATCGCAAAGCTTGCCAAAGAATTGAAATTGGAAGAGGGCTTCCGTGTGGTGAGCAACTGCAATGCCTACGCTGGCCAGAGTGTATTCCATCTTCATTATCATATTTTGGGAGGCGAGCAGCTTTCCCTCTCTATGTGTTGAGGAGGTACAGAATGGATACTTATAAGTTAAAGGTTGCCGGCTTGGAACGTGATCTTCCCATCTGCCCGGTCAATGAGCATCTGGATATTGCGGCGTTTGTGATCTTCGGCGATGTGGAACTGACCGAAGCCTGCGCCCGGGATCTCATCAAAAAAATGCCTCCCCACGATATCATGATCACCGCAGAATCCAAAGGAATTCCCCTGATCCATGAAATGGCACGTCAATCCGGCGAAAATCGGTATATTCTGGCCCGTAAAGCGCCAAAACTTTATATGAAGGATGTTTTTACCGTTGAGGTAAACTCCATCACCACCGATCACAAGCAGATCCTTTGCATCGACGGTGCAGATAAGGAAGCAATGTGCGGGAAACGGGTGGTGATCGTGGATGATGTGATCTCCACCGGTGAATCTCTCCGGGCATTGGAGCAGCTGGTAACCGCTGCCGGCGGCGAGATCGTGGCTAAAATGGCGATTCTGGCAGAAGGAGACGCCTATGAGCGTGAGGATATCATCACCCTGGCACCCCTGCCCTTATTCTTTAAATAATAGGAGGTTTTAAAATGGCTGAATTGAAACCCAACGAAGGGAAAAATGAAATCATCGAGGTGGACGGTGTGAGCTACCGCCGCCTGCCCATTAAGACTCATGTGATCACCGATCAGGATAAGATCGAGGATGTCTGCGAAAAATACGCCAAGGATATTATGGAGGAGGGCGATGTACTTTTCATCTCTGAAAAGTGCGTTGCTTGCACCCAGAAGCGTGCCATCCCCATGGAGGAGATCAAGCCTCGCCCCTTGGCCAAGCTTCTCTGCAAGTTCGTATATAAATCTCCCTATGGCATTGGCCTGAGCATTCCCCAAACAATGGAAATGGCTTTGCAGGAGTGCGGAACGATGAAGATCCTTTGGGCCGCCTTCTGGTCTGCCTTGGGCAAGCTTTTCGGTAAGCGGGGTATCTTTTATGATATTGCCGGCCCTAAGGCACGTTCCATCGATGGCCCCTGCGATTGCACCATCCCGCCCTATAATCATTATGTGGTGCTGGGCCCTAAGGATCCCGATAAGGTTGCCGTTCAGATCAAGGAGCGGATCGGCTTTGATGTTTGCATCGTTGATATTAACGATATCGACGGTGTGATCCTCGGTATTTCCGATGAAAGCATGGATCGTACCCTCTATGCCCGTATCCTGAAGGACAATCCTCTGGGGCAAAGCGGTCAGCAGACCCCAATGGGAATCATCCGCAAAGTATAACAAAATGCGATGCTCTTACGAGCATCGCATTTTTTAATGGATTTCTGAACCGATCAGGCTTTCTTTGTCTGCCCCGGTGATCTTGATGGATACCGGAAGGTCGCTGGGGGATCCTTTCCAGCGAACAGGGCAATAATTCTGGGTGAAGCCGTGGAGATATCCGTTTTTTTCTTCCTCCGGCAATACGATCTGGGTGGTGCCGATCATTTTTTGCCAGAAATCAAGACGGGTTTCTGCCTCGATCTCTTCCATACGGTTGACCCGTTCGGCCTTAACGGCTTTAGAAAGCTGCCCGTCCATGGCGGCGGCACGGGTTCCTTTGCGTGGGGAATAGGGGAAGATATGGATTTTAGCAAACCCTATTTTATTTGCAAAGGCAAGACTTTCCGTAAAATCCTCCTCGGTCTCACCGGGAAAGCCCACAATAATGTCAGTGGTGATGGAACAATCGGGGAAGGTGCTTCGCAGAAGCTGTACCGCCTGCTCATATTCTTCTGCGGTATAATGCCGGTTCATGGTACGAAGGGTCTTGTTGCAACCGCTTTGCAGGGAGAGATGAAAATGGTGGCAAAGCTGCCGGACTTCCTTGATCTGATCTAAAAATCCCGGCTGAATGATGCGAGGCTCCAGGGAGCCCAGCCGGATCCGTTCGATACCGGGAACGGCAGCAGCCTCAAAAATCGCCTTTTCCAAGCAAGGGACACCGCTTTCTTTACCATAGGAGGCAAGATGGATCCCGGTCAGTACGATCTCGTGATATCCTTTAGCAGCCAGCGCCTCCGTTTCTTTCCGGATGATGGGAAGAGGCTTGGAACGGATCCGCCCCCGTGCAAAGGGGATGAGGCAGTAGGAACAGAAATTTTCGCACCCATCCTCGATTTTTAAAACAGCTCGGTTTTTTTCCCCGAAGGAATGGATCTCTTCTTTTTCCAGGGTGCCGCAATTATCCACATCAACGATCTGCATTTGGGTCGCCTTGAATTTTTCAATGTAAGTTAAAATATCTTTTCTGTTTGAGGTGCCCAGCACAATGTCTACCCCCTCCAGCGCTGCGGCGGTTTGGGGCGCCACCTGGGAAAAGCATCCGCATACGATCAAAATACAACCCGGATGATTTCGTTTCGCTCGAGAGACCATCTGCCGGGATTTTTTGTCTGAGATCTGGGTAACGGTGCAGGTGTTGATCACATATATATCTGCCGGATCATCAAAGGGAACGGTTTGGTATCCCGCCTGCTCCAACTGATCCCGCATTACTTGAGTATCATATTGATTGACTTTACAGCCAAGGGTATAAAAAGCTGCTTTCACGCTGTTTCTTTCCGCCTTTTTTATTAAGATGGTAACATCATAACAAAAAAATACGCTGATTTCAAGAGAAATTTCCGAATTAGGTATTGACTTTTTAAAACTTTGCTGATATAATAATTGAGCATTTGCGAGAGTGGCGGAACTGGCAGACGCGCACGTTTGAGGGGCGTGTGGTTAACACCGTACGGGTTCAAGTCCCGTCTTTCGCACCATGGCGAGTGTTCTTACAGCATTTGAAATGTTGTAGAACACTCGCTTTCTTTATATAGCGATTTGGCAAGGTGCGTAGTTTACGACTACGCCCTTTCTTGTATTTACGGATACCTCGGGCACCGGCAGCGGGAACACTTCGGGAATGAAGATCGCCCCTACACAGTTGTAATGAATGGTGAGGTGCTGGACCCACTCGCCGTCGATTTTCTCCGCCTGATGGACCTCTATGCGGTCGATCAGTTCGTTCAACATACGCGGCGTTAATGCCTTTGCCCTGGTATATTTGCGGACGGTGGAAATGAACATATCCGCTGTTACGGCCTTGCTGCTCAATTTATCCATTTCAGCGCGTAGGGTCTTTATCCTCTCGGATATCTCCTTTTGCTCGTCCTCATATCGTCTTGACATTTTAGAAAAGCGATCATCGGAGAGCTTACCTGAAACATTGTCCTCATAAATGCGCTCAAACAATCCGTCCAATTCTTCATCACGGGCTTGCAAGGATGCAAGTTCTTTTTCTTTGAGTCTGCGGTCAAGTGCCACACTCTGTTGAGAGCTGCCCATGACGGCCTTTACGAAATCGTCCTCATAATGGCTTGCAAACTTCGTTAGCCGTTTGATCTCACCAAGTACCACTTGCTCCAGAAAATCTACACGGACATAATGGGTAGAGGTACAAGTCCCTCTGTTGCCCTTGTAGTTTGAACAGTTGAAATACTTGATCTCGGGATTGCCTTGATTGAAATGGTAATGGAGGTTGTTTCCGCAGTCGG
>JAFTZM010000020.1 GCA_017464525.1 Clostridia bacterium | reverse complement strand
AGCACCCGAGGCCTTCGCCTGGAAGATGGGGGAGACCTTGATTCCTGTGGATGAACTGTCGACTGCCATCTTTGAAGCGGATGCGACCCTCACCGCCGGGTACCTGCCCGGAGATCTCAACGGCAATGGCACCGCCGATACGGCAGATGCCACCTTGCTGCTGCAGTATCTGGTGGGTAAGGATGTAGAATTCAAGGGAGATGCCGATCTCAACGGCGATGGGAATGTTTCTATTTATGACGCAGTCCTGCTCCTGCGTAGCCTTTCTGCATAATTTAAGAGACCGAAGCGTTTGCTTCGGTCTCTTTCTTATATAGTGTGTTTGACTGTTTCTCGGTACTGCGACGGCGATAAGCCGGTTTTATTTTTGAAAAACTTGCCGAAATAACTGGAATCGCAATAACCCAATTCTTCTGCGATGGAGGAGATGGGATGGCGGGTTTCGGTAAGACGTTTTTTGGCATACTCCAGTTTTAAATCGGAGATATATTGCAGGGGTAAGCACCCGAAATGAGATTTGAAAATTTTGGTAAAATGATCGCGGCAGTAGCCCGACAGATGGGCAAGTTCATCGACGGTTATGGTGCGATGGAGATTTGCGTTGATGAAATCGGTGATGATCAGCATGGTGCGCTCGATCCGATCATCTGTGAACAAAAGCGGGGATTGTGATTCTTTTAAAAAGATGGAGAGCAACATCAGAAGCGCACCGTTTTGACCGATGGCAGAGTAAGCGTGCAGCTTGTTTCGATTGTGGTCGATCAGGGCTTGGAATATGGCGGAGGTTCCTTCAATATCCGTTATTCTTGTCACGTGAGACATTTGAAAAAAATGGTGCAGGGGATCTTTTCCGAAGGAGAGATCAAAGCTGCAGTAATATTTTCGGAATGGTGCGGACGAGGTGATGAACCGCTCGTGGGCGACGTTGGCGGGGATATAAACCATATCACCTTCCTGAACATGGTAAAGCTTATTCTCGATCCGCAGATCAAAGCCGCCTTGTGTTACAAAGTAAAGCACATTGCCGGTGAAGGTATAAGCACCGCTCCACCAATCCTCTTCGTTTTTCAGCCACCACGTGTTTGCTTTGGTATAACCATCAAAGAATATATGTATATATGAAGACGAAAACAATTCGATCGGTTTTAACTTTGCCATCTGATCACCTCCGATATTACTTTACTATAAAAGCGGATGAAATGAAAGGTGCGTGTGTTAAAATATCGTAAATACACCAAAAAATGTAGTGTTTATTATAAAATATAGATAACGGATATTTACCAAAAGTAGTGGTTTTTGTTACTGTATTTCGGCTCCTGTTTTTGATAATATAAAGGTAAGAACACTCAAAAAAGGAGTTGGTTTAAATGAAAAAAAGGATCATTTCTGTTTTGATGATCGTTTGTCTCATGTTAGGAGGAGTCCCTATGTCTTTTCAAAGTGCCATTGCCGCAGAGAATTCTGCCGGGCAGCCTGCGTTGCAACTTCGGTATGATGAGCCAGCTACCGATTGGGAGACCGAAGGTCTGCCCTTGGGCAACGGCTTTCTGGGTGCCACCGTTTACGGCGGTGTGGAGCAGGATAAGATCTTGCTGAATGAACATACCCTTTGGTCCGGCGGCCCCGGTGCCAATGCGGACTACGATGGCGGTCACAATGAAAAGACCGCCCAAGAGAACTATGAAAATCTCGCCTATGCCCGTGATGAACTGCAGAAGAACATGACCGAGTTTGCCGAGAATAGTTCTTCCTATATTGATGAAGACGGCAATGTGGTTTCGGAAAACTACCCCGCCATGAGCGACGAACTGACCGCCGCCATCAATGCATTGAAGGGTGAAAAGACCAACTTCGGTGCATATCAGGAACTGGGCAAGGTCCTGGTTACCGAGGCTTCTGCGGCGAAGTTGCTCAAAGTCACCACCAACTGCAACACCAATAATAACATCGACGTATTGGTGGACGGTTTGATCGGCACTTCCGCCAGCAGTTGGTTCAGCGCAGGCGGCAACAAGTGGGGCACCAATTCTGTGATGCCCGCCGAGATCACCCTGCAATACAGTGCCGCAAAACCGATTGCTTCTTATACGGTTTCTTTGGCTTTTGATACCATGAAGCATGGACGTAATCCGGAAACTCTTGCTTTCTATGGTTCTGTGAACGCAACCGATTGGGTGCAGTTGGATTATCGCACCAATGTGGGCTGGACACAGGAAGGGGAAACCAAAACCTTTGATTTGGAATGCGCTGTTGCGTATCCCTATTATAAATTCAGTTTTATCGAGAATGCGGGCACCGATAATTGTGGTAGTGCCTCTCATGCCGCTGTCCCTGCGTGGGGTATCGGCCTTTCTGAAGTGGCAGTAGGGGATGCTGAGCCTTCGATGACCGGTGTAACGGTCAATAACTGTAAGGACACTACCAATTTAATGAATATGTTCGATGGCAGTGCAGACACCAAGTGGTACAGTTCCAACGGTGCCGCTTCTGTTGCAAGTTCCACCACCTTCCCCTTTGATCTGGTGATGAAATACAATGTGCCCTACACCATCTCCGGTTATAGCTTGACCAACGGAGGAGATTCGGTCGCCACCGGACGAGATCCCACCGCTTGGGATCTTTACGGTTCTAACGATGGTACAACCTGGACCTTGCTGGATCAGAAGACCGGCGCCAGCTTTGGCGGCAATAAAGCGACCTTAAGCTATGCGCTGGCAAGCCCCGTCTCCTTCCGGCAGTATAAGCTGACCTTCAAGGAGCGGGTGCCGCTGGTCAAGACCTACGGGATCCAGCTTTCCGAGGTAACCTTGATTCCTGTCGAAAGTTTTCCACAGTTCCATACCAATAACGATGCAAAAACCGATTCTCAAAAGGTGGCCAGCCTTTACGATAACGACCCCTCCACCAAGTTTTATGTTCTGGGTGGACATGCTGGGGCCACCGTGGTGGATTACCCGGTGTGGACGCAGGTCTCCGGAGAATTCCCTTTGGAATTTGCTTCCTATTCTATTGTTTCCGGTGAGGATGTTCCGGCACGGGATCCCAAGGATTGGGAATTATTAGGCTCCAATGACGGCGTAAATTGGACGGTTCTTGATACACAAAAAGATCAGGTTTTCTCCGAACGCAGAGAGAACAAGACTTTTACGCTGGCGCAGGCTGCTTATTATCGGTTTATTCGCTGGAATATAAAAGAGACTGCAGGTAAAGCACCGCAGGCCAGCGACCTGATTTTACTTGATGCCGCAGGAAATGCGATTACTTTTGAAAACTCCGCTGTTCGTGTGGAAGTGGCGGAAAACTACAGCCGTGTTCTGGATCTGAACAACGCTACCGCATCGGTGAACTACACCCTTTCGGGGGTACAGCACGAACGGGAATACTTTGTCAGCAACCCCGGTAATGTGATGGCTGTCCGCTATACAGTGAAGGATGGAACGCTGAACAAGCGCATCTCTATGGATACAGCGCAAACCGCCGCTACCGTGACCTACGAGGGGAATATCGTGACCATCACCGGGCGCCCCGCTGACCATAAAGAGAATCTGGATCATTTGAAGTTTGCCGGGCAGATCGAGGTGGTGACCGATGGCACTACAACCGCCGATCAGGGCGGAGTTCTGGTTCAGGACGCTTCCGAGATCATTCTTTACGTGGCGGCAGGCACTAATTATCAGCAATGCACCGACGATACCTTTGATTATTTCACCGACGAGGATCCGCTGGTTGCCGTAGCCGCAAGAATTGCAGCGGCAAAGGAAAAAGGTTACACCGCTCTTAAGAACGATCACGTGGTGGATTATACCGAGTTGTTTGATCGAGTTCAGCTGGATTTGGGGGGTAATTCCGATAAGACTGTGAATGCACTTCTGGATGGTTCCCTTGCCGCAACCAATACCCCGGAGGAAAACCGCTATCTGGAGATGCTTTATTATCAGTATGGCCGTTATCTTTTGATTTCCTCCTCACGGGAGGGCTCTCTGCCTGCCAATTTGCAGGGGATTTGGGCAGCGGGAACGACCCCCGCTTGGAACAGCGATTACCATACCAATATCAATGTGCAGATGAACTATTGGTTGGCAGAATCCACCAACCTTGCAGAGTGTCATCAGCCGCTGATGGATTACATCAACGCCCAAGTGGCACGCGGGGAGGAGACCGCGCAGCATTATCATTATACCCTCGATGCGGAGGGCAATTATCAGCCCGCCCGCGGCTGGACGGCGTACCATGAGAACAATGTCTGGGGCAATACCTCCCCCGGAACCTCCAGTGCCTTTTTCTTCCCGGTGGGTGCCGCTTGGCTTTGCCACCATATCTGGGAGCAGTATGAATTCTCCCAAGACCGGGAGCAACTGGCGGAAAACTTCGATGCCTTGCTGGGTGCCGCCATCTTTTGGGTGGATAACCTTGTGGTGGATGAGCGGGACGGTACATTAGTGGTCAGCCCCTCCTATTCGCCGGAGCATGGCCCCTATTCCCTGGGGTGTACGCAGGATCAGGCCATTGTGCGGGAGTTATTCCAAAATACCCTGCAGGCGGCAGAGGTTTTAGGAATTGAAACCGCTGAAATTGCCGAGATCCGTGCCGCCTATGAAAAACTTTCCGGTTTCCACATCGGAAAAGCCGGTCAATTCCAAGAATGGAAGGACGAGGTGACCATCGATATAACCGGCGATAATCATCATCGCCACGTTAATCATCTCTATGCGCTGTTCCCGGGCAATCTGGTGATTGCCGGGCGGAGCGAGCAGGATGATGCATATCTTGATGCTATGAAAACGACCTTAAACACCCGTGGCATTGCTGACGGTGTGGGTTGGAGCAAGGCGTGGAAGATCAATTTTCTGGCAAGAATGCATGAAGGGGATCAGGCGGCGACCCTGTTGACCGATCTCTTAAGCAAATCTACCTATGATAATCTTTTTGATGCTTGCTTTGAAAATCGGGTTTTATTCCAGATCGACGGTAACTTCGGCGCTGTTTCGGGTATGACCGAAATGCTGCTGCAAAGTCAAGGGGATGCCATTGAGCTGTTGCCTGCTCTGCCCACCGTATGGAAGACCGGCTCGGTCAGCGGCCTGCGTGCCCGTGGCAATGTCGAGGTGGATATGGCCTGGAGTAACGGAAACGTCACCACCGCCACCTTGGCAGTGGGCACCGCCGATGAAGCACTTCAGGTGAAGGGCAACTATATCAGCAAGGCTACGGTGACCGATTCTACCGGTGCTAAGGTGGAAACCACCGTTCTGGACACCGATACCATCGAATTTGCAGCCGAGGCAGATGAAATTTATACCCTGACCTTTGAACAGCAAACCGTTGATTACTCTGTGCTGGAAGGAAAGAATGCTCTTTACGTAGGTGATTCTATTACTTATGGTTCTATGGACGATTCCTCTAATCGACTCAGCTGGGGTGGCCGTATTGCCAATGCATATAATATGACCTATGTAAATGCCGGAATTCGCAGTAACCCGTTTTCTTCTTACGGAAGCAATGCAGCTAATTGGGGGCGGATCGTTACCCAGCTTTTGAACCATGCGGATGAGGATTTTGATTACGTAATGATTCATGGTGGAATCAACGATGCCTATGGAAATACCCCCGTTGGAAAAATCAGCAGTTCTTTCGATCCGGATGATTTTGACGTCAGAACCTATTCCGGCGCATTGGAGCAAACCTTCAGCACTGCGATTGAACTCTATGGAGATACGGCGGCCATCGGTTATCTGATGAACTTCAGGGTCCCGGGGTATTCAAGGGTTGACGATACACTTATGCGTGAATATATCTTGGCAGCAGAAAAGATCTGTGAAAAATGGGGTGTTGCTTTCTATAATATGTACGATGACACCGCATTGAACGAGGCGTTGAAGGTCAATACGAAAACCTATTTGCCGGATACGTTACACCCCAACAAAGAAGGATATGATATCATTGCTCCTTATATTGCTGAATTTATGGCAGGGATGTCTGTTCATAACAGCGCATCCTACGAGGCAGGTTGGGCACCTGTTCTGCAAAACGATGCCGCTGCTTTGGAAGCCAAGTACTTTACTGCAGAGTCCTTTTCTGCCTTTAACGATGCAATCGCAAACGCAGACGACTGTGATGCACTGATAGCGGCGGCAAAACTGTTGGTGCAGAGCGAGGTCTATCCTTCTGTAAGCATAGCCGGAAATTATTATTACGGCGGTTTGGAAAAATTGTCTGTTTCTACTGCCGAGGATTTTGTGGCTTTTGCAGAGCGGGTGAACAATGGCAGAATGACTGCTTCTCAAACCGTTTTGCAGACCGCTGATATCGATATGGCGGAATATCCCAACGTTCGTGTGGGAGAGGGAATCCGTTTTGAAGGTACCTATGACGGTCAGAACCATACGATTGAGAATTACTCCATTACCGACGGTGCAAATAACACCGCCATGTTCCAGAATCTCTGTGGTACGGTTAAGAATCTGAAGGTAAAGAACGCCTCGGTTCATGGCAATACCTACAGTGCCGTTGTGGTCAGCAATGCTTACGGTACCGCCGCCCTCATCGAAAACGTCCACGTGAACGGCAGTGCGTTCATCAAGTCCGGCAACAGCACCGGCGCAGGAATCCTTCTGGCACAGGGGACCAACAACAATGTATATTTCACTGTGAAGAATTGTACCGTCAGCGGGTGTTCCATCACCGTTTCGCCCACCTCGACCAGCTATAACGTGGGCTTTGTGGTGGGTAAATCCCGTAACGGCGGCGGTCTGATCGAAAACTGCTATGCGTGGGATAATACCTTTGAACTGACCACCGATGCAACACTGTACTCTGTGGCAGGTATTATGGGTGAAGCGGTCAATATGACGATCCGCAACTGCGGCGCTTACGATAACACCTACACGGGCACCAATCTCATAAATCTGGGCGGTGTGGTCGGTCAGGGAATCGGTGAGACCTTCGTGATGCAAAACTGCTATACCGATACGGTGGCGGTCGGTAAGGTCGTCGCTACTGCAAGCACTGTGGAAAATAACTACGAAGCGCAGACTGCCGCCGATATTGAAAGCGGTAAGCTGGCATACACCCTCAAGGATTCCGGTGATTGGGTACAGAAGAATATGCCGATGGTGGCAGAAGGGTCGGAGCCCTTCGCCGTAACGTTGGTGACCGAGAATGAAACAAAAGTGCTCTATACCAACGAAAAGGGCATCCTCATCGGCGAAGTTCCCGAGGCCTTCGCCTGGAAGATGGGGGAGACCTTGATTCCGGTGGATGAACTGGCGACTGCCGTTTTTGATGCGGATGCCACTCTCACCGCCGGGTACCTGCCCGGAGATCTCAACGGCAATGGCACCGCCGATACGGCAGATGCCACCTTGCTGCTGCAGTATCTGGTGGGCAAGGATGTGGAATTCAAGGGAGATGCCGATCTCAACGGCGATGGGAATGTTTCTATTTATGACGCAGTCCTGCTCCTGCGTAGCCTTTCTGCATAAAATCAAAGAGACCGAAGCGTTTGCTTCGGTCTCTTTTTTATGCCGCCGGGATGCAGCCTCCCGCTCGGGGGAAAGAGTTGCGTTTCGGGGTTGGTTCCTGCTGCTCAGAATGTCCGAAATGCCCTTTCCGCTTTTGCAAAACGGTGATGTTGGGAGCGCATCTCCCGGTTCCTGCTACGCAACAGCCTGCCCACCGTTTTTCCATCTGCAGGCTGTGCCCATTCGAAGCGCCGCTTCGTCTTGCGAAAGATGCCCTTTCGCACTTCCTTTTGTCCGCGGGGGACGATACTATTATTTGCCCTATAGAAAAAAATATGCACCGTTTTCACGGTGCATTAATCTTCTAAATCTGGTAAATTCAGGCTTTCAAAATCCGGAGCGGCAGGCTTCGGCGGCGTACGCCGCAACGGGGTGTAAAGAAACTTTTTGCAGCTGAAATCAGCCCGCACCAAGCCTTTTTTGGGGCAAATAACATCATCGGTGCCGATGATGGGCTTGCCGTGCTCGCAATAGATGCAGATTTTTTCAATATCCTTGGAAAAGATCATGTTGCTCCCCCTTTTGATCTGTTTCCTATGTATTATAATACGGAATTATGAATTTGTCAAATTATTGAGAAGAAAGGCGAGCGGCGGCATGGCGGCGGTATAAACGCACTTCCCCAAAATCATGGGCAGCACAGATAAGTTTTCCTCGGTTAAAAAGGCGGCATTCTGCAGGAGCACCGAGCAACCGGAAAAGCCTGTCATCGCCGCCGCCAGGAACAGCCCGCCTCGGATCCCGCCGGTCAGCTCCAAAAATCCGTAGAGATAGGAAAAGAAGGGAATATTTTTCAAAAGAGCCGCTGCCATGGAAAAAAAGGCGATATAGCCGGTGAGTGTCAGCCCGCCCATGGCAGCCCCGGAAAAGCCAGACGTAATGGCGGTGAGCAGAGGCCGATCTTCCGGCGGGGGTGGGGCGGTGATCTTCAAGGCACCGGTGCCCAGCGCCAGAAACAGAGAGACGGTGATCTGGCAAAAAAACAGGATCAGCCCCTCCCGGCTGCTGCCTAAGATCTTTTCTCCCACATAAACGATCAGAAAAGCCGGGGAGGCATTGGCGCAGCAGGCGGAGAGCCGGAGGGTCTGCTCTTTGGAAAGCAGCCCTCTGTGATAGGCGCGGGCCAACATTCTTGTGCCCAACGGAAAGCCGCAGAGATGGGAGGTGATCCAGAGGGTCCAGGCCGGGGGCAGGGGGATATATTCTGCCAGCTCTCCGATCATGCCGCAGACCGTCATGGTGGGAAAGAGGGAGGGCAGTACCGCCCGGTAAGCAAGCTCCAGCCCCCGGCGAACCCCTTCGCCGGCCTCACTGCCCTCCAATAAAAGCAGCGGCAGAAGCAACAGTAATATAAAAGTGAAGATCATTTTTCCGTATTTCATATTATTATCTATGAATTTTTCATAGAAATGATAACGGAGGGATGAAAATGAAACGAAAAAAATCCAATGCCATCAAGCGTTTTGTGAAATGCATGGATCTGCCGGAATTTGCCGCCGGCCTGGATGAGTGTATTGAGATCTGGGGCGGCAATACGGTGCAGGTGGAGGGCGCTAAAGGGATCCATACCTATGAACGGGACGTGGTGAAAATTTATATGAAAAAGCATCTTCTGGTACTCCGGGGCGCAGATTTTGATCTGGCCCACTTCGGGGATGGAGGTCTGCGGGTCACCGGAACGATTCAGTTGATCGAATGGGAGGCAAAATGAAGGATTATCTGGCGTTTTTTCAGGGCAGAGTGGATGCAGAGGCCCGGGGCAATCAGATCGAGCAGTTTATCAATCTGCTGCACCGCCGCCGGATCCCCCTGCGCAAGCCCCGCCGCACCGAAGAGGGAGCATTGCTTTTTACTGTCAGCCGGAAGGATTTCAAGCGGCTGCGGGAGCCCGCCTTCAAAACGGGCACTCGTATTCGGATCCGGAAAAAACGGGGCCTCTTTATGGTCGCTCGCCCCTTTAAAAAGCGGTGGGGGCTGGCAGTGGGACTGGCGCTTTTTCTGGGATTTGTGTTTTACAGCTCCGGTTTCATTTGGCAGATTGAGATCATCGGCTGCGAGGAGACCTCTGCCACTCAGATCCGCAATGAGCTGCAGGAGCTGGGGCTGGGGATCGGTACCCGCCGCACGGTGAAGGTGAACCCCATAGAAAACCGCTATCTTACCGGCAACGATAAGCTTTCCTGGATGTCCATCAACATCCGGGGTACCACCGCCTATGTAGAGGTGCAGGAAAAGGATCTGCATCCGGAAATGGAGGATACGACCCTTCCTACCAATATTTATGCGGCCCGGGACGGTGTGATCCTTTCCATTATGGATTACGGCGGCACCCGGCAGGTGCAAGCGGGGGAGCCGGTAGCAGCGGGAGATCTGCTGGTCAGCGGGGATTGGACCGATAAATACGGGGTGCGCCACCTGACCCATTCCATTGCAACAGTATGGGCAGAGACCCGGCATGAGACCGACTTTTCTGTGCCTTTGACGGAAGAAGTACGGCAAAAAACAGGAAAATCGCAAAAAAAATTCGCAATTTCTTTCGGGAAGTTGAAGATTCCTCTTTATTTTACGCAAAAAATATCATATAATGAATATGATACCGTGCAGGCGGAATATCCTTTGCGGATCGCTTCCTTTGCCTTTCCCATCCGTTTTTATGTAACAAAAGCAGAGGAGGTGGAGCGGGTCACCGTTACCCGTACCGCCGAGGAGGCAAAAGCCTTGGTCCTTTCCAAGTTGGGCTTTTACCGTGAGGATGTTTTGGCAGATGTAACGGTGCGTAAGTGCGAAACGGAAGAGACTCTTACCGAAGAGGCCTTTGCCCTTCGTGCGCTATTTTATTGCGAAGAGGAGATCGGCATTTCCATGCCGATCGAGGAATGAGAATGCAAAAGACATTTAAAAATCCCGAGATTGCCCTGATCCCGGCGGTGTTCGGCCCCTTTGATGAAAATGCAGGCATTTTGGAAACGGAGCTGGATATCAAGCTCATCAACCGGGATGACTACCTGGCCCTCAACGGCGAGGAGGCCAATGTGGAGATGGGCTGTGTGGTGCTGGAGAATTTATTTGCCCTGGCCGCCCGGGGAGAGTTGATCGACGTGCAGAAGGTGCGGTACCTGATCAATCTGGCCCGGGAGGATGCGGGCTGCAACGTGGTGCAGGCGCTGGATGAGTGTATCTGCATCACCACCCGGGGCAAGCCCATCAAAGCGAAGACCATTGCCCAGAAAAACTATGTGGAGTGTATCCATAAAAATGTAGTGACCTTCGGCGTGGGCCCGGCTGGTACCGGAAAGACCTATCTTGCGGTGGCCTTAGCGGTGGCGGCCTTGAAATCCAAGCAGGTGGCCAAGATCGTCCTCACCCGCCCAGCGGTGGAGGCCGGGGAAAAGCTGGGCTTTTTGCCCGGGGATCTGCAGAATAAGGTGGATCCCTATCTGCGCCCCCTCTATGATGCCCTTTTTGAAATGCTGGGGCCGGAAACGGTGGCGGGCTATATGGAAAAGAATATCATCGAGATCGCACCGCTGGCCTATATGCGGGGCAGAACGCTGGATAACAGCTTTATCATTCTGGATGAAGCCCAGAACACCAGCATCGAGCAGATGAAGATGTTTCTGACCCGTTTCGGCTTCAATTCCAAGATCGTGGTCACCGGCGATCCCACCCAGATCGATCTGGACGGCAAGCCCTCCGGCCTGATGCACGCCTTGAAAATTTTGAAGGATATTGAGCAGATCGGGATCCACCGGTTTGAAAAGAAGGATATTGTGCGCCATGCGCTGGTGCAAAAAATCGTTGATGCATACGAGAGGAAGAGCAATGAAAGTAATCGTAACCATGGAAGAAGCGGCTCATGAGGAGCTGATCCAAAAGGCAGTGGAGGCCGCTCTGGTCTATGAGGAATTCCCGCGGGATGCGGAGGTGGAGGTGCTTTTTGCTTCTTTGGAGGAGATCCGGGAGATCAATCGGGAGCAAAGAGGCATTGATCGCCCCACCGATGTGCTTTCCTTCCCTATGGAGGAGGAGCCCTTTGAGGCAGAGCCGGATCCGGCCACCGGAGCGGTCTTTTTGGGCAGTATGGTGCTCTGCCCGGATAAGGCAAAAGCCCAAGCGGAGGAATACGGCCACTCCCTGGAGCGGGAGATCGCCTTTCTTACCGTACATAGCATTCTGCACCTGCTGGGCTATGACCATGAGCTGGGGGAGGAAGAGGAGAAGGAGATGTTCCGCCGCCAGGAGGACGTGCTGAAAGGAATGGGGCTTACACGATGAGAAGTTTTTTAAAAAGCTTTCATTATGCCATCCGGGGCATCGGCTTTAATATTGCCTATGAGCGTAACTATCGCATCCATTGCTTTGCCGCTGTCACCATTATTGTGCTGGCTGCTATGTTTTATGATTTTTCCCGGGTGGAGTGGGGGCTGCTGATCCTGCAGATCACCGCTGTGATCGGAGCGGAAAGCCTCAATTCTGCGGTGGAGCAGACCGATAATAAGATCACCCGGGAACGTTCCCGCCATATTCGCCATGCCAAGGATTCTGCTGCTTCAGCGGTGTTTGTGGTGGCTCTGGGAGCGGTGTTCGTGGCCTTCCTGCTTTTTTGGGATGTGGCTGTTTTTAGGAAGATCTTCGCCTTTTTCAGCGTCTGGTACCGGTTGGCGGGGCTGGGGCTGTATCTGGCGGTGATGCTGTTTTTCATATTTTGTAAAAAAACCTATAAGAAAGAGAAATAAGAATGTCTACCAAAACTGTTTTTGCCACCCTGATGGGGCGGCCGAATGTGGGTAAATCTACCCTTTTAAATCAACTGATAGGGGAAAAGATCTCCATCGTTTCCCCCAAGCCTCAGACTACCCGTACCCGGATCACCGGCATCCTGACCAAGGGCGAGGTGCAGTATGTCTTTATGGACATGCCCGGCTTTATCACCGGCAAGAGCGGCCTTGGCAAGCGGATGGAGCAGACCGTTAGCAATACGGTGGATGAGGCCGAGATCGCTATCTTCGTTTCCGAGGCGAAGGCCCCCAATGAAGCGGAAAAAAAGATGTTGGCCCGTCTGGCGCAGATGGGGATCCCTGCAATTCTGGTCATCAATAAGGTGGATGCCATCCCCAAGGAAAAGATCCTGGCTTCCATTGCCTCCTTTACCGAAATTTATGATTTCGATGCGGTGATCCCCCTTTCCGCCCGCACCGGCGATGGGGTGGAGATCCTTTTAAAGGAGCTGGAGGCCCGCGCGGAGGAATCTCCCTTTTTCTTCGACCCCGATCAGCTCAGCGACCAGAGCGAGGCAGTCTATGCCTGCGAGGTGGTGCGGGAAAAGATGCTTTATCTTTTGGGCCAGGAGGTTCCCCACGGCGTGGCGCTGGCGGTGGATTCCTTTGAGGAAGAGGAGGGGCTGATCTCCATTTATGTGGTGATCTATTGCTCCAAGGATTCCCATAAGGGCATTATTATCGGTAAAAACGGCGCCAAGCTCAAGGAGATCAGCACCCGTGCCCGAGAGGAGCTGGAAAAGCATTTCGATTGCAAGGTCTACCTGAAATGCTTTGTGAAGGTCAAGCGGGATTGGGAAAATAACGCAGGCCTTCTGGATTCTCTTGGCTTTAGCCAAAGCAATGAAAGTTGAATCGGCCTGAAAGGGCGGTTTTTCGATGCTTTTCGTCTCATTGTCGCTAATAGGCGCCAGCCTTATTAGCTCCGCTTCACCAAAAATCATTCAAAAAACCGCGCCTTTCAGGTCGCAGAATTTTGGAATAATGGATTTTTCGGTGAGCGCGGCGCAAAACGGAGCAAATCCTGACGGATTTGCGAGTATTTCAACAAAGCCTCAGCGGAAAATACGTGTTCTAAAATCCGGTTCAAGTATCAATGCTTTGGCTACACAGGAATAATTTACTATCACTTTTTTAAGGCTCGCCAGATAAACTAATATTGAGGTGAGCATCATGGATAAGCAAGAAGCATGGAAATGCTTTGAAAATACCGGCAGCGTGGAGGCATACCTCCTCTATAACGCGCTGGGGAACAAGGAGAAGGATCCGGGGCATGACGCGCAAGGTCAAGGGTATTCTGCTGCGGATCGGCCAGACCGTTCATGAGGAACGGGTATTGACCATTCTGGCCGAGCAGGGCTGTGTGACGGTTTTTGCCAAAAGCAGCCGTAAGAAAAATCAATACGACCAGTTCTACTACGGAGAATGGGTGCTTTATGAGACCGGCAGCGGCAATTATCTGCTGAATTCCTTTTCCCTGGAGGAACCCTTTCATGAGCTGAAGGAGCAGATGGAAAACACCTTTCTGGCAGGCTATCTTGCCCAGATCGTGCTGTATTTCGCGAAGTTTGCACCCCAGGAGACCGGCGTGCTGCTATCCCTGCTTCTGAACAGCTTGTACTTATTAGGCCGGGGCAAGCCGCCTCGCCTGGTCAAAAGCGTGTTTGAATTGAAGACCATGCAGTTGATGGGCTATTGCCCCACGCTGGCCTCCTGCGGCCATCCGGGCAGCATTTTCTCTTTGGAGGATGGCAGTATTCTCTGCGAGGAATGTGGGCTTTCGGTGAAGGGTGTGCCGGTGACCGCCAGTGTGGCCGCCGCTCTGACCCATATTTTAAATCATCCCCCCGCCAAAGCCTTTGGCTTTCAGATCCCCCGCCCGGAGCTGCTGCGCCTTTCCCGGCTGAGTGAAGAATTTCTCCTTTACCATCTGGAGATCCGGGCGTCGGCTCTGGAAATGTGGAAAACCGTACATGAGGATAAGGAATGAGTAACCGAAATCTATTTTATTATAAAAAATCATTAGGCGCTTTGGAGTATTTCAAGGTGCTGGAGCAGGCAGCCAAGCGCTGCGTCACCGAGGAGGCGGCAAGCCGCTTGGGTGAATTACTTCCCCTTTTTGATGCGCCCTGTGCTAAGGTGCAGATCGAGCAGACTGCCGCTGCCATGAAGCTTTTGGAGCGAAGCCCCCGTTTTCCCCTGAACCGCCTCTCCGAAAACCTGCCCCTTTACATAAGTAAGGCAGGGAAGGGCATTACGCTGGGGAGTACCGAGCTGATGGCGGCAGGCGCGCTTTTAAAGACCGGCCAGGATCTTACCCGCTATTACGGCGATAAGAATTTTGATACCCCCGCGCTGGATCTCTTTTTTGAGCAGCTTTACGAGGATCGCCGGCTTTATGAGCAGATCGACCGTACCTTCATCACCGAAGAGATCATCGCTGATGATGCATCCCCGGCGCTGGCCTCCATTCGCCGTAAGATCTCTTCTACAGCAAATGGCATCAAGAGTCAGCTGGAAAAATATATCCGTAGCCCCGAGGTGGCAAAGGCTCTGCAGGAGCCTATCGTTACCCTGCGGTATGACCGATACGTGGTACCGGTCCGTGCCGATAACCGAGGAGAGGTCAAGGGCCTGCTGCACGATACCTCCAATAGCGGAGGCACCCTCTTTATCGAGCCCTTCTTTGTGGTGGAGGGCAATAATCAGATCCGTAAATTAGAGGCAGAGGAAAAGGCGGAGATCGCCCGGATCTTAGAGGACTTGACCCAGAAGATCACCGAGGTGGCTATGCCGCTGCTGACCTCTTATAAGGCCATTGTGGCGCTGGATATGGTCTTTGCCAAGGCGAAATACGCCGGGGACGCCCATTGCACCCCGCCTGTTTTAAGCAACGATAAGACCATCGATATCAAGGGCGCCCGCCATCCCATGATCCCCAAGGAGACGATGGTTCCGCTGGATATCACCATGGGCGGCGGCATCGATACCATTGTGATCACCGGCCCCAATACCGGCGGCAAAACGGTCTTTTTGAAAACGCTGGGGCTTTTGACCTTGATGGCCAAGGCCGGCTTCCCGGTTCCTGCCGAGGAGGCAAAGCTTTATATTTTTGACCGGGTCTATGCGGATATTGGGGACGAGCAGTCCATTGAGCAATCTCTTTCCACTTTTTCTTCCCATATGAAAAATATCCGCAATATCATGCAGCACAGCGACGGGGAAAGCTTGGTGCTTTTCGATGAGCTGGGCAACGGTACCGACCCGGTAGAGGGTGCGGCGCTGGCGGTCTCTGTGATCGAGCGGCTTCGCAAGGGGGGCAGCTATGTGGCGGCCACCACTCACTATACCGAGTTGAAGACCTATGCCCTTTCCAGCGAAGGGGTGCAGAATGCCTCCTTTGCTTTCAATCTGGAGACCTTAAGCCCCACCTACCGGTTGCAGATGGGAATTCCCGGAAAATCCTATGCCTTTGAGATCTCCCGCCATCTGGGGCTTCCCGAGGATGTGATCGCCGATGCGGAAGGCCGGATCGGGCAGAACGATCAGCAGTTGGAGCAGGTGATCGATCGCCTCCAGCAGGAAAAGAACCGTTATGAAGAAAAACTATCCTCCCTAAATGAGGAGCGTTTTGCGCTGAAAAAGGAGCGGGACGCTTTGGCAGAGGAGCGGAAAAAGCTACTGGCCGGTGCCGACCGGGAGGTGGCCGACGCCCAGCGGAAGGCCCGCACCATGATCGAAACCGCCCGCCGCCAGGCCGACGCTTTTATGAAGGAACTGAAGGAAAAGCAGGATCGGTTGGACAAAGCCACCGCCCAAGCCTTGCGAAGCGGCGTAAAAAGCGGCTCCGCCAGGCTGTTGGATCATCTGGGCAGCGAGCCTGCTGCCTCCCGCAAGGGAGATGCCATCCAGGGCCAGCTGAAGGTGGGAATGCGAGTGTTTGTGGGGAAGATGAACCGCCACGGCACCATCCTTGCCATCTTAGGCGATCAGGTTCAGGTGAATTGCGACGGCATCCGCCTGAAAATATCAAAATCGGAGCTATTTGCCCCCAAGGAAGAGGATAAAAAGGAAAAGGTCACATCCACTCGGGTCCAGCGGATGGAGGCCAATTCTATGGCCAAAAGTGAATTGGATCTTCGGGGCGAGACCATCCTGGATGCAGAGGAAAAGATCGATGTATTTCTGGATACTGCTATTCTGGATCATCTCCATTCTGTGACCATCATCCACGGCAAGGGCACCGGCGCTCTCCGTGCCGGTGTGCACCAGTTTTTGCGCACCCACCCGCTGGTCAAATCCTTCCGTCTGGGTGCCTATGGCGAGGGCGATTCCGGTATCACCGTGGTGGAATTAAAGGATTAATCTTTTGTAATGATCTCCCGATCCTCCGGGGCGGCGTAATCCGCTGTCTCGGAGGATTTTCCTTTACGGTGGAGGCCGTTATTGACAGCGGCGGTGGCAAAGTAATAAATGACCGCAAAGAAAGGGACACCCACTACCATGCCGGCAAAGCCGAAAAGACCGCCAAAAAGGAACACGGCAAAGATGACCCAAAGGGGCGAAAGCCCCACCTGCCGGCCCTGCAGCTTGGGGCCGATCAAATTGCCGTCTAACTGCTCCAGAAGCACAATATAAACCAGATAGGGGATCAGCATGGAGGGCTTGGTCATGAAGATGATGATCCCCGGCGGGATGGCACCCAGCCAAGAGCCGAAATAGGGTATAGTGTTGAACAGGCCGATGATCAGCGCAGAAAGAAGACCGTAGGGTACCCGGAAGATCAGCATAAAAAGCCAGGTGATCGCTGCTACAATGAGGGAATCCAGCAGCCGTGCGATGATAAAATGCCGGGTCATATCGTGGGTGAATTTTCCCACCTGCAGCAGCTTTTCGCATAAGGGATCCCGAAAGAGAAGATAGAGCAGCTTTTTGCATTGGGCCATGAGTTTTTCCTTGGCGTGCAGCAGGTAAACGGAGAGTACCAGCCCGATCAGGATGTTGATTACGGCGGTTCCCATCTGCAGGGTCATCCCTGCTACGCGGGGCATCAGCCCCTCCAGCCGGTTGAGAATGGGGTATTTTTCCATAAAATCCACCGCCGCCTGATAATAGTCCGGAAGCCGCTCTGCCAACCGGATCAGCCGGGGCAGCAGCCAGATCAGCCCCGCCCCCGGTAATCCCACAAAAAGGGCATAGGTGATCAGCAGCCCCAACGCCCGCCGAAGCCGCGGTTTTGTTGTTTTTTTCAGCAGTTTTTCTTCGATAAAATGCAGGATCGGGTTCAAAATATAGGCAAAACCGAACCCGATATAAAAGGGGATAAAAAAAGAAAGCAGCGTTTTAAGGCCCTGCCAGAGCTCAGCCGGGTGCAGGAGCAACGCAATGATCCCGATCAGAATGATCCAATTTCGTTTGTTCATATTCTTATTATCGGCTGTGTCTTGAATTTTAAAACATCCTCTGTTATAATGAATAAAAAAGAATGATAGGAGCTTAAGGATGCTTTTAATGCCCCAACATCTGCTGCCGGATGTTTCTGCCCTGACGGATGATTTTTTGCAGGAGCATGAGATCCGCGGCGTGATCTTTGATATTGATAATACTTTGGTGGGTTTCCGTACCCCGACTCCCACCCCGGAGGTGCTGGCTCTTTTTGCCCGCCTGGAGGCGCTGGGGATCCGCTATGCCATTGCATCTAATAACAGCCGGAGCCGGGTGGAGCTTTTTGTAAAGGAGTTGGGGGTGCCTGCCTATCACCGGGCCTGCAAGCCTCTGGGCTTTGCGCTGGGCAGGATCCGCAGGGAATTCGGGATCCCGGCCCGTAATATGGCGCTGGTGGGGGATCAGATCTATACCGATATGCTGGGGGGAAATCTGGCCGGTATGATCACCGTGCTGGTGGAGCCCATCGACCATAAGGAAACCTTATTTTTTAAATTGAAGCGTAAGCTGGAGATGCCGGTCATCAACCGCAAGCGTAGAAAGGATGCAAAAAAATGATCAAATTCGGGCCCGGGGGCAATTGCGAATGGTTTAAGGAAAAAAATAAGACCTCCGATCAGATGCCGGCCTTTTTGAAGGAGATCGGCCTTTCCGCCTATGAGGTGGAATGTGGCCGCGGCGTGCGGATGAACGATGGGGTCGCCTTGAAATTAAAGGCAGAGGCCGAGCGCTGCAATATTGCGCTCTCCGTTCATGCTCCGTACTATATTTCCATGTCCTCCCTGGAGGAGGAAAAGCGGCAAAACAGCGTACGGTATCTGCTGGAAAGTGCGGCGCTTGCCCGCAAGATCGGTGCGGAGCGGATCATCTTCCATTCCGGCTCTTGCGCAAAGCTCAGCAGGGAAGAAGCGCTGCATCTGGCGGTGGAGACCCTGAAAAATGCCATTGAAGCCTTCGAAGCCGAGGGCTATGGAGATCTGATCCTTTGCCCCGAAACTATGGGGAAGATCAATCAGCTGGGATCTCTGGAGGAGGTGATGGCCCTTTGCCGGGTGGATGATCGCGTGCTGCCCACCATTGATTTCGGCCATCTAAATGCCCGGGAGCAGGGTCTCTTCTATACTGCCGGCGATTATGAAAAGGTGCTGCAGGTGATGGAAAAAGAGCTGGGGAGCTACCGTGCCTCTCACTTCCATGCCCATTTTTCCAAGATCGAATATACCACCGGCGGCGAAAAACGCCACCTGACCTTTGAGGATACGGTTTACGGCCCGGAGTTTGCACCGTTGGCAGAGGTTCTGGCCAAAAGAGGGGCAGAACCCACCATTATTTGCGAGTCTGCAGGCACTCAGAGCCGGGATGCTTTGGAAATGCAGTCACTTTTTGCCGCCGCCAAAGCAAAAATATAGGTAAAATGCTGATTTTCTAATATTTTACTTGAAAAATCCGTTTTTATCATGTAGAATATAGTGTAGAGAATTTTTCGTAAAAGAAAGGAAATATTTAATTATGTTGACTGCTGGCGATTTCAGAAACGGTGTGACCTTCGATATGGACGGTCAGGTATATCAGGTTGTTGAATTTCAGCATGTAAAGCCCGGTAAGGGTGCCGCTTTCGTGCGCACCAAGTATAAGAATGTTGTGACCGGTGCTGTGAATGAAAAATCCTTCAACCCCACCGATAAATTTGAGGAAGCGGTAATCGACCGCAAGGATTATCAGTATCTGTATCAGGATGCCGATCTGTACTATTTCATGGATATGGAGACCTACGATCAGCTGCCTCTGGGCGAGGATAAGTTGGGGGATGCCTTCAAGTTCGTGAAGGAGAACGATATTGTGAAGATCATGTCCTATAAGGGCAATGTGTTCGGCGTTGAGTGCCCCTTCTTTGTGAAGTTGCTGGTTACCGAGACCGAGCCCGGCGTGCGCGGCGATACTGCTACCAACGTAACCAAGCCCGCTACTCTGGAGACCGGCGCTGTTGTTAAGGTGCCCATCTTCATCAACGAAGGCGAGCTCATCGAAGTAGACACCCGTACCGGCGAGTACATGGGTCGTGCGAAGGAATAAGGAGAAGAATTATGTTAGAGAAGGTTGCTTATATCAAAGGCCTTATGCAGGGCATGAAGCTGAAGGATGAGGATCCCTATAAAGAGCTGTTCGTGAACATTGTGGATGTTCTGGAGGATATGGCTGCCGCCATTGCCGATGCTGAGGATAACATCATGGAGCTGGATGAGTACATCCAGGAGATCGATGAGGATCTGGAAGCAGTAGAGGAATATCTGGACGAAGAGCTGGATGAGGATTACGAGGATGAGGATGATTACTACACCATCGTATGTCCCACCTGCGGCGAAGAGTTCTCTGTGGATGATGAAGTGGCTGAGTTGGGCAAGATCAATTGCCCTAACTGCGGCGAGGATCTGGAATTCGATCTTTCCGATCTGGAAGAGTGCAGCGGTGATTGCTCTTGCTGCGAAGAAGAGTGTGAAGACGCTGAATAATTGAAAAAAAGCCACCCGAAAGGGTGGCTTTTTTATCTTCTATTTAAAGATCCGCTGCAGATCATACCGCTGAAAGATCCTCATAAAGGGGACGCCGATAGCAAAGCATACAACGAATTCGCTTAAGGTGACCTCTGCCATCATGGTCAGCCAGGGCAGCCAAGCAAAATTTCCGTTGATCATAAAGGTCAGCATGGTGCCGATGATCAGGCCGTTGAAAAGGATGGGCCAGAGCGGAGCCACCAGCAGATGTTTGCTACGGTAGGTAAAGTAAGCGGCGATGAGGGTGGCTATGGTGCCGAAGAGGGCATCCCAAGGGGTGGAAAACAGCAGATTTGAGATGAGGCAGCCGAGGGTCACTCCGGGGATCGCCCAAGGGGTAAAAAAGGGCAGCAACGTTAAAACTTCGGCAATACGGAACTGAATTGGCCCGAATGCCACCTGACCGAAGGGCAGGGTGAATACTACATAAAGTGCAGCGATGAGGCCGGTCATGACCAGCATTTTGGTAGGGATCTTCTTGTTCATTTTTCTCTCCTTAGTAAATTTTTAAAGTCCGGATAGGAAAAATTTCGACGGACTGAGCGATTTTATGCCTCGCCCGGGGCAAATTTATGAAAGTTTTTCGATGCCCTTCTGAATTCTTTTCAGGGTCTCCTCCTTGCCCAGCAGGTAGGCGAGCTCTACGCCGCCGCCGGGAGTGAAGGCCTTGCCGGAAAGGGCGGTGCGGAGAGGCCAGAGGATGATGCCGTTTTTGACCTCCAGCTTGGCGATCAGCTCAAAGAGGGCGGTGTGGATGCTTTCCTGGCTCCAATCGGTCAGCGCTTCCAGCACCGGCAGGGTGGCTTTCAGGGCATCCAGAGAATTTTCGGGGGTGGTCTTCATCTTTTTATGGGTATAAAGAGCAATGTCGTATTCCGGAAGAGCTCCGATGAAATCGATCATGGGGGGGATCTCATTGAGCACCTGTGTTCTGCCCTGCAGCAGGGAGGCCAGCAAGGCAAAATCCAGATCAGTACGATCGGTCACCTGCTGAATGTAGGGCATTGCCATCTCCAGAAATTCCTCGGGAGAAAGAGCCTTGATATATTCGCCGTTGAGCCAGGCCAGCTTCTCGCTGTCGAAGATAGCGGGGGATTTGGAAATACCGGAAATGTCAAATTCCCGGATCAGCTCTTCCAGGGTGAACTTTTCCTGCTCGCTCTTGGGCGCCCAGCCCAAAAGGGCGATGTAGTTCAGCACCGCATCCTTTAAATATCCTTTTTTGATCAGATCTTCATAGGAAGCATCGCCGTTGCGCTTGGAAAGCTTGTTCTGGGCATCCTTCATCACGGGGGCGCAATGGATATATTTGGGGATCTCCCAGCCAAAGGCTTCGTAAAGCAGGTTGTATTTGGGGGTGGAGGAGAGATACTCCTTGCCCCGCACCACATGGGTAATATTCATCAGGTGATCGTCTACCACATTGGCAAAGTTGTAGGTGGGCAGCCCATCGGTCTTGATGAGGATCTGATCGTCCAGCTCACTGTTGTCTACGGTGATCTCCCCGTACACCTCATCCACAAAGGTGGTGGTGCCGCCTTCGGGGATGTGCTGGCGGATGACAAAGGGCTTGCCGGCGGCCAGATTGGCCTCTACCTCTTCCTTGGAAAGGCGGCGGCAGCGGCCGTCGTATTTATTGGGGATCTTGGAATCGGCGGGCTTTTGCTCCTCCAGGGCTTCCTTATCGCAGAAGCAGTAGTAAGCGGCACCCTTTTCGATCAGCTGCTTGGCATATTCCATATAGAGACCCCGGCGCTCGCTCTGAATATAAGGGCCGTAGTCGCCCCCCACATCGGGGCCTTCGTCCCAATACATTCCGGTCTCCTTCATGGTGCGGTAGATCAGATCCACAGCGCCCTCCACATACCGGCCCTGATCGGTATCCTCGATCCGCAGGATGAATTTACCGCCGTTCTGCCGGGCGATGAGATAGGTGTATAAAGCTGTGCGCAAATTGCCTACGTGCATATATCCGGTAGGCGACGGCGCAAATCTTGTTCTGACAGTCATGTTGATAGTCTCCTTCTATTTTTACGCTATATATAATAAACTTTTATTTAAAGGTTGTCAAGTTGAAATCTTTGTGGTATAATAAGCAAAATATAATTTACGAGGATAATCCTATGGAAAAAACGATTTTCAGCGGCATTCAGCCCAGCGGGATCATTACGCTGGGTAACTATATCGGCGCAGTGCGCAATTGGAGCAAGGTCAGCGATCAGGGCAAGGGCATCTTCTCGGTGGTGGATCTTCATGCCATTACTGTGCGCCAGGATCCCAAAGAGCTTCATGAGCGGATCCTTTCCACCCTGGCCCTTATTATTGCCAGCGGTGTGGATCCCGAAAAGAACCTCATTTTTATCCAGAGCCATGTGCCGGAGCATTGCGAGCTTTCCTGGATCCTCAATTGCTATACCATGTTCGGAGAGCTTTCCCGGATGACGCAGTTTAAGGATAAATCCCAGCGTTATGCCGATAATATCAATGCCGGCCTCTTTGATTATCCGGTGCTGATGGCGGCAGATATCCTGCTTTACGATACGGATCTGGTGCCTGTGGGCGTGGATCAGAAGCAGCATCTGGAGTTGGCACGCAATATCGCTGTGCGGATGAACGGCGTATTCCCCGATCTGTTCACCGTGCCCGAAGGATATATTCCCAGCGTGGGTGCCAAGGTGATGAGCCTGACCCAGCCGGATAAGAAGATGAGCAAATCCGATCCCAATCCCAAGAGCTATATCAGCGTGCTGGACGAGCCTGCTAAGATCCTTAAAAAGTGCAAGAGCGCGGTGACGGACAGCGAGAACCGCATTGCCTTCGAGGAAGGCCGTTACGGCATGAATAACCTGCTCACCATCTATAGTGCCATGACCGGCGAGACCATCGAGGACACGGTAAAGAAATTTGAAGGCCAGGGCTATGGCACCTTCAAGACGGCTGTTGCCGAAGCCATTATCGAGGGCCTTGCTCCTCTGCAGGAGGAATATAAGCGGCTGATGGCTGATCCTGCCTATCTGCGCCAGGTTTATACCCGCTCTGCGGCGGAGGCCCGGCAGATCGCTGCAAAAACCCTGGCCCGCGTTCACGAAAGAATCGGTTTTGTGGGTAGATAAATATGACAAAATTTGATTATCTCATCATTTTCTGCGCTTGGTTGGTGGCGGGGCTTACCAGCTTTCTCTGCACCCCTTTTGCCAAGCGGCTAGCCGAAAAGATCGGCGCCATCGATGTGCCGAAGGATAACCGCCGGATGCATAAAAAGCCAATCCCCCGCTTGGGCGGCTTTGCCATATTCATGGGCTTTTTTGTGAGCACCATGGTGTTTACCTTCAATTTCATCGATTTGAAGGTGTATGGTATTTTGGTGGGCGCCATGATCATTGTGGCGCTGGGGATGGCCGATGATGTGTTGGCCCTGAAGGCAAAGTTTAAATTCCTGATCCAGATCCTGGCGGTCACCGTTCCGGTAGTCTGCGGCGTGCGGATCGAATGGTTCCCCAATCTGTTTGGCGATAGCGCCTATATCTCCCTTCCCTTGGGGTGGAGCATTGCGGTGAGCATCGTGTGGTTGCTGGCTATCTTAAATGCGGTGAATATAATTGACGGGCTGGACGGTCTGGCCTGCGGTGTATCTTCCATCATGACCATCAGCTGCCTGGCTATTCTGATCCTGCTGGAGGCCCCTCAGGTGGCGGTCATTGCAGCAGCCTTGGCCGGTGCGTGTATGGGCTTTTTGCCCTATAATATGAACCCTGCCAAGATCTTTATGGGAGATACCGGCTCCATGTTTATTGGGTATATGCTGGCAAGCCTTTCCATTATGGGGCTGTTCAAGGCTTATGCCATTGTGGCCTTTTTTGTGCCGGTGCTGCTGTATCTGCTGCCCATCTTTGATCTGATGTTTGCGGCGGTGCGCCGGGTGTTGACCGGTCATTCCCCCATGCAGGCAGATAAATCCCACCTGCATCATAAGCTGATCGCCATCGGGTTTTCCCAGCGGCAGGCGGTGGCCATCCTTTATGGCATCGCTGCCATTCTGGGCTTTTGCGCTGTGCTGATGGCTACCGATCACTTCAAGCGGGCGTTCCTGATCATTGGGGTGGCGTTTGTATTTATCCTGATCGGTGCTTTTGTGCTGTATCGGAAAGAGAAAAAACTGGAATTGGAAGAAAAGGAAAAAGACGGCGAATAAGCCGTCTTTTCTTGCAGATATGATCAAAAAAGAAACAGATTATCAGGTAATATTGCCCTTATTGAACCTTCTGTGGCCTGGGGCGGAGCCGGAAGAGAAGGCTGATTATTTTGTGAAATATGCAGGTGATGAGCCGGTGGGCTTTGCTCAGCTGCAATTCCGCACCGATTATGTGGAGGGCTGCAAAACCTCATCGGTAGGATACCTGGAGGGGATCTTCGTGAAAGAAGAGCATCGCCGAAAGGGCTACGCCCGGGAACTGCTGCGGGCCTGCGAGACCTATGCCAGGGCCCGGGGTTGCACCGAATTTGCCAGCGACTGTGAGTTGGATAACACCGAAAGCCTCTGTTTTCATCTGGCGGTGGGGTTTTCGGAAATGAGCCGAAATATTCATTTTAAGAAGGAATTATGATCAAAACAGAGCGATTAACAATTCAAAAGATCTCCTTGCAGGATCAGCCGGCTTTGCGGCGGATCGCTGACGATTTTGCCTGCTCCCCTTATGCGGCTTACGATCTGCCGCTGCCTACCGATGGAAAATCGGTGGCGCAGTTTGCGGCATCCGGGCTGTTTTATGGGGTGTTTTTGGAGCGGGAGCTGATCGGTTATATCTGCTTTCACGAAGAAGGAGATTGCTGGGATCTGGGCTATTGCTTTCATTCTGCCTATTATGGAAAGGGATATGCCTATGAGAGCTGCAAGGCGTTGCTGGCATCGGCTCCTGTGAGGCGTTTTACTGCAGGAACCGCCTTGGCCAATACGCCCTCTGTGCGGTTGTTGGAACGATTGGGCTTTACGCTGACTGGTACGGAGACCCTTTCCTTTCAACCGGGTACTGTTTTTGAGGGTGGGCTGTTTCAATTGTCCCGCTCTTCGTTATATCGGGAACTTACCTCTGCGGAGTTGGCGGCGGTGCTGAAAACAACGCATTTTTCTGCCCGGCTGTTGACCGGCGGGCTGTTTAATACCACCTATCTGGTGGAACTGCCTTTAGGAAAGGCGGTGCTGCGGGTGGGACCGGTCAACCGGCAGCTGCTGATGCCCTTTGAGCATCACCTGATGGAGGCGGAATCCCGGGTCTATCGGCTTTGCGCCGCCCACGGGATCCCCGCCTCGGAGGTTTTGGCGGTGGACACTTCTAAAACGGTGATCGACCGGGATTATATGCTGGTGCGCTATATTCCCTCCAAGCCCATGAGCCAGGCGGAGCTGGGGGAGGCCCGCAACCGGATCTGCCGGCGGATCGGTCAAGCCACCGCAAAGCTCCATGCCATCACCGCACCCCGGTTCGGCAGGATCGTGGGGCCTGGCTTTGAGCGCTGGAGCGAGGCTCTGCTTTGGGAACTTTCGGAGTGGGAAACACTGGGCTATTGGCAGGAGCAGCACCGGGAGGCAGAAATTCTTTTTGAAAAAGCAATTCCCTATCTGGATGAGATCTGCACCCCTTGCCTGGTACATACCGACCTTTGGGCGGGCAATATCCTGATCAGCCCGGAGCCGGATTTTGCAGCCATCATCGATGCAGATCGGGCCCTCTGGGGCGATCCGGAATTTGAGTTTTCCTCCATCTGGTGGACGCTGGGGGAGGAGGCCTTCTGGGAGGGCTACGGAAAAAGGCTCTCCGGGACTTATGCCGCCCGGGTGCGGCGGGGCATCTATCATCTACTGAACCGTCTTTGGAATTCCTATGTCTATCAGATGGAATATAATCAGCCCGAAAATGCCCGGAAGGAGCAGGAATTGGCGCTAAAACAAATCGAGGAGTTGAAGGATCTGTATGAGCATCCCGAATGTTGAAAAACTGAAGGAATTCGGCTTTGTAAAGGGGCGTTATACCGTGGAGCTGCCCATTGGCATGACCCTTACCGTTACTGAGGATCTGCAGACCACCGTGATGGATGGGACCGAGGAATATACCCTTTATAAGGTGCCCGGAGCGGCGGGTGGCTTTGTGGGGCAGGTACGTGCTCAGGTGGAGGCGGTGCTGGAGGAGATCCGCAACCAATGCTGCTCTCCCTTCAAAACCGAGCAGGCCCGGGAGATCATCGGCTATATCCGGGCGCAATATGGGGATGATTTGGAGTTTCTCTGGAAAAAATTCCCCGAGAATGCCATTGCCCGCCGGAAGGATAACCGTAAGTGGTATCTGGCCTTGCTGACCGTTGCTCCCGCCAAGCTGGGCCTTCCCAGAGAGGGGCTGTTGGAGATCGTGGATCTCAGATCCGCCCACCGGGAGCAGCTGGGCGAGTGGGCCTTGCCCGGCTATCATATGAATAAGAAGAATTGGATCACGGTGGTGCTGGACGGCACCGTCCCCTTTGAGACGCTGCAGTGCCTTATTGATGAAAGCTACCGTTTGGCAAAAGGAAAATAAAAATGAAGATCGCATTACTGCAATTACTGCCCGGTGCTGACGGGCTGTCAGCATGCCGTAAGGCCCGGGAAATGGGAGCGGATGTTGCCTTGTTTCCGGAGATGTGGAGCAACGGCTATCAGCCGGAGGGCGTCCCGGCCGGGGAGGAATTCTTACGTCCCTATGCCGCCCTTGCTGAGCAATTGAATATGGCCATCGGTGTGACGCTGCTGGAGGTGTATCAGCCTGCTCCACGCAATACGATGGTGCTTTTTGACCGCCATGGCCGGGAGGTGCTGCGGTATGCCAAGGTGCATACCTGCGATTTCGGGGATGAGCGGTGCCTCACCCCCGGGGAGGATTTTGAAGTCTGCACGCTGGATACAGCGGAGGGGCCGGTGCAAGTGGGAGCCATGATCTGCTACGACCGGGAGTTTCCGGAATCGGCACGCATCCTGATGCTGAAGGGGGCCGAGATCATTCTGGTGCCCAACGCCTGCCCCATGGAGCTGAACCGCCTGGCGCAGCTGCGGGGCAGAGCCTATGAAAACATGGTGGGGATCGCTACCTGCAACTATCCGTCGCCCCATCCCGATTGCAACGGCCATTCCAATGCCTTCGATGGGATCGCCTATTGGGAGGATACCCCCGGCTCCCGGGATACCTGTATTCTGGAAGCGGGGAAGGAAGAGGGCATCTATCTGGCGGAATTTGATTTGAAAAAGCTTCGTGCTTACCGTGCCTTAGAGGTGCACGGCAACGCCTTCCGCCACCCGGAAAAATACGGGATCTTATTGGATAAAGAGGTAAAAGAGCCTTTTATCAGAAAGGAAAAGCGATGAAACCTGCTGAATTATTGGACATTTTAAGGGTGGCGGAGCGGCTGAAATGCAATACCCGCCATTGCGTGACCTCCACCGGGCGGCCGGAGAGCGTGGCGGAGCATAGCTGGCGCATTGCGCTGATGGCCATGTTGCTAAAAGAGGAATTTGCCGGCGCGGATATGGATAAGGTGATCAAAATGTGCCTGATCCATGATCTGGGCGAGGCCTTTACCGGAGATGTGCCGGCATTTAATAAGACCGCAGCCCATGAAGCCGAGGAGGAGGCCCGGCTTTCGGCTTGGGTGGAGGCTCTGCCGGGGGATGTGAGGGGCACCTTCCGGGCTCTTTATGCGGAAATGAACGCCATGGAAACAGAAGAGGCGAAGATCTATAAGGCGCTGGACAAGATCGAGGCGGTGATCCAGCATAATGAATCGGATATCAATACCTGGCTGCCGCTGGAATATGATCTGCAATTCACTTATGCGGACAGTAACACCTCTTTTCACCCCTACCTGAAGGCGCTGGATCGGGAGGTAGACGCCTGGACTAAGCGGAAAATTGAAGAAAAAGCCTTGCAAAACGGCGAAGAATAAGGTAATATAATAGATATTTTATTTGGAGGAAGAACCATGAATGTAGTTTGTTTGGATATGGAAGGCGTATTGGTCCCCGAGATCTGGATCGCTTTTGCAGAGGCCAGCGGGATCCCCGCCCTGAAGCGTACCACCCGGGACGAGCCGGATTACGATAAGCTGATGGAATACCGGCTGAATATTCTGAAGGAGCACGGTCTGGGGCTGAAGGAGATCCAGGAGACCATCGCCAAGATCGATCCTATGCCCGGCGCTAAGGAGTTTTTGGATGCCCTGCGCAAGGAAACACAGGTGATCATCCTCAGCGATACCTTTACCCAGTTCGGGATGCCCCTGATGGAAAAGCTGGGCTACCCCACCCTTTTCTGCAATGAGCTGATCGTGGGGGAAAACGGCGAGATCACCGGCTATAAGATGCGGTGCGCTAAGTCCAAGTATACCACGGTGAAGGCGCTGCAGTCCTGCGGGTTTGAGACCATCGCTGCCGGGGACAGCCACAACGATCTGGGCATGATCCAGGCCAGCAAGGCGGGATTTTTGTTCCGCAGCACTGAGGCCATTAAGGCCGAGCACCCCGAGCTGGAGGCCTTCGAGGAATTTGATGATCTTTTAGCGGCGATCAAGAAAGCACTGTAAAAACAGTATGAACACAACCCCCACCCGATCAGGTGGGGGTTGAATATTTTTGTAATTGCCGTAAAAAATACCTATGAGGTGATTTGATGGCAGAAAAATACGGCAGATATGCCTTTCGTTTTGAAAAGAAGATCTACATTGCAGGCTATGGCAATGTGGCGGGCAAAAAGGAGAGTCAGGGCCCTTTGGGCAACCTCTTTGATCAGATCGAGCAGGATCTTTACTGCGGAAAAAAGACGCTGGAGCAGGCGGAGGTACACTTGCAGCAGACTGCGCTGGAAAATGCTTTGCGGCGGGCTGATACCAAGCGGGAGGAGCTGGAATTGGTGGGAGCCGGGGATCTTCTGAACCAGTGCATCAGCTCTGCCTATAGCTTTCGTGACAGCAATGTTCCCTATATCGGTCTGTACGGTGCCTGCTCCACCATGGCCTTATCTACCCTGATCTCCGCCATGTCCATTGAGGCAGGGATCACGGCCAAGGCGGCGGCCTTTACCTCCTCCCATTTCGGAACCGCCGAACGGCAGTACCGTTTCCCTCTGGAATACGGCGGCCAGCGCCCGCCCTCTGCCCAGCATACGGTGACTGCCTCCGGGGCGGTGATCCTATCCAAGCAAAAAAGTCCCATCCGGCTTTACGGCGGTGCCTTCGGCGCTATTCAGGATATGGGGGTCACTGATGTAAACAACATGGGCGGTGCCATGGCGCCCGCCGCTTTGAAGCTGATCCTGGATTATCTGCAGGAGACCGATACCAAGCCCTCTGATTACGATCTGATCCTGACCGGGGATCTAGGCTATATCGGGTGGGAGATCGTGATCGAGCTGGCAGAAAAGAGCGGCGTAGACTTGCGAAAAAATTATCAGGATTGCGGCCTTTTGATCTATGACCGTCAGAAGCAGGATATGCACGCCGGGGGCAGCGGCTGTGGCTGCAGTGCAGCGGTGCTTACCGCCTATGTTTTGCCCCGGATCGCATCCGGGATGCTGAAAAATGTGTTGTTTTTATCCACCGGTGCGCTGATGAGCCCCCTTTCGGTGATGCAGGGAGAATCCATTCCCGCCATCGCCCATCTGATCCATCTGAAAGGAGAAACGGTATGACCTATCTACAGGTATTTCTGGTGGGCGGGATCCTTTGCGCCATCGCCCAGATCCTCATCGATAAAACCAATTGGACCCCCGCCCGGATCGTGGTATTGTATGTTTGCGGCGGCGTGGCGCTGACTGCGCTGGGGGTCTATGATCCCATTGTGGAATTCGGGAAGGCGGGGGCAACGGTCCCCCTCACCGGATTCGGCTACTCCCTGGCAAAAGGGGTGGAGCAGGCGGTGGATTCCTATGGGTTGCTGGGGGTCTTTTTAGGGGGCTTGCGCGCCACCGCCGGCGGGATCGCCGCTGCCATCGTTTTTGCTATGTTTTTCAGCCTTTTTGCAAAGCCGCGGGATAAATAAAGGATGGAATTTTTAAAAAAAGTGTGCTAAAATAGAGGCATGAAAAAGATTATTTTAAAAACTCAAAACTGGTTTGCTGAGATCAGCCCTGAAAAAGGGGCAAATATCGATGCATTGCAATGGAACGGGAAGGATGTTTACCGCTCCGGCGATTGGCAGCAGGAGCCCTTCTTTCAGGGGGCTGCTATTCTGCTGCCCGCCAACCGTACTTATCAGGGAAAATTTACCTTTCAGGGAAAGCAGTATCAGCTGCCGCTGAATGAGCCGGCCAACGATTGCCACCTGCATGGAAATGTGTACCGGCAGCGTTTTCGGGTCGTAAAGGAAAGCGATACCGCCGTTACGATGGCTTTTGAAAACCATGGCCAGATCTATCCCTTTGCGTTCCGGTTGGAGGTGACCTATACGGTGGGGGAGGAATTCATGCAGCGGTATCGTATTGTTGCGCTGGAGGATCTGCCTCTGACTTTTGCCCTTCACACCGCTTTTGCGGAGCCGGAGACCTTCCGGGTTCCTCTGGAAAGTTGCCAGGAGAAAAATGAGCACCATATCCCCACCGGGCGGTATGTTCCGCTGAAGGGGCAGGAGCTGGAGTATGGCTCCGGCAGCCCTTCTGCCGGGCGGGTCATTTCCGGTTACTACCGGGCGGCGGGGCATCAGGCGCAGGTGGGAGGATTTACCTATGAGGTCTCCCCGAATTTCGATCATTGGATCCTCTTCAATGCCCGGGGAGAGCGGGATTTTCTTTGCATGGAGCCGCAGGCAGGCGCTGTCAACGGCCTGAACAACGGCTGCTGTACTCTTCTTTCTGCAGGGGAAGAAATTGAATATTGGACAAAAATAAAAAAGCGCTGAGGCGCTTTTTTATTTTTGGACAGAGCATGCAAACATCATTGTTCCGTCGCTGGATATTCCTTTGACCAAATTGCCGGCGGTGCAGAGGGTCAGGGGCTGACCGGCCAGCACTTCATGGATGTAATCGATCTGGAAGGCGGTCACTTCAGGGGAGCCCAGCGCCTCCATGGCAAAGGCGGCATAATGGGTATTGTTTACATGGCCGTTGCGGTCGATATATTCCTCACCGGGGGTAACGGTAAAGACCGGCTCCGCCTCGAAATCCCGGATTCGGCGGGCACGGTCAGGAAAGATCCTTTCGGTGCAGTAATCTCCTTGGGGGTAAAGGGCAATCCCGTTGGCCAGCCGGCGGGTGGCGGTATCGATCACTACCCAAAGAGAGGTGCCCCGGATCAGGGGTTCTCCCTGTTCATCGGCGATGATGCAGTTTCGCTCAAAGCCGATCCGGGCGGCGGGCAGCGGCCAGGTGATGAGCTGGACCGACTGGTTTTTTTCGGGCTTTTTAACTACTTCGTAGCGGATCTGGGTCACCACCCAGAGCAGCCCTTTTTTCATCATGCCTTTAAAGCCCACCCCCATCAGCTCTCCGTGGGTATCGGCAGCTTGCTGGAATAGCTGCAGTACGGTTTTGGGGGAATGATCGGGAATTACGGTGGAAATGGTTTGCTTCATGTCTGACTCCTACATTTAATTGTAATAAATATAGCTCTATTATAACACATTTTTTGCTTTATTACCTTAAGTTTTCTTTAAATTTATTGAAAAAATCAGGCGGCTATGATATTCTTTTGTTAGCCAAAGCATTGAAACTTGAATCGGCCCGAAAGGGCGGTTTTTCGATGCTTTGGCTAATAAAAAAATAGGAGCAGGGTATGGCAAGGATCGTAATTATTATCATGGCAATCTTTATGGTATTGGGCGGCTTGGATCGCATCTTCGGCAGCCGGCTGGGGTTGGGCAAGGCCTTTGAAAACGGGATCAAAACCATGGGAGAGTTGGCGCTTTCCATGGTGGGGATCCTTGTGCTGGCGCCGGCCATTGCCGATCTGCTGGCACCGCTGGTGACCCCCTTTTTTCAATGGATGGGGGCGGATCCCGCTTTGTTTGCCGGGATCCTGCTGGCCTGCGATATGGGCGGTGCCCCTCTGGCGCAGGAACTGGCGATCAGCCCTGAGGCGGCGCAGCTGGGGGGCATCATTACAGCCTCTATGCTGGGCGCCACCGTTTCCTTCACCATCCCGGTGGCCATGAGCGGCCTGGAAAAAGAGGATCAGAAATTTGCTGCAAAGGGAATCCTTTGCGGGGTGATCACCATTCCTTTGGGAATCATCGCCGGCGGGCTGGCGGCCGGATTTCCGCTGCTGATGATGCTGAAAAATACGGTGCCCATCGCTGCTTTTTCTGTTTTGATTGCCCTTGGGCTGTGGAAACTGGAACGGTACCTGATCGTTGGCTTTGTGTGGTTCGGGCGGCTGATCACCGCGGTCGCCACCGTGGGGCTAATGGCTGGCGGGATCCAATGCATCACAGATTTTACCCTGATCCCCGGTTTGGGCTCCATGACCGAGGCCTTTGCGGTGGTAGGGGAGATTGCGGTAGTGCTGGCAGGGGCTTTTCCCCTCATCGCTGTGATCAACCGATTGCTGAAAAAGCCCATGGAAAAGGCGGGCGCCCTGCTGAAGATCAATAGCATCGCTGTTTCCGGCCTGGTGGCAACGCTGGCTAATTCCATCGCAACGTTCGGAATGGTCAAGGAGATGGATTCCCGGGGCAAGGTGGTCAATATGGCCTTTGCGGTCTCGGCCGCCTTTGTGTTCGGGGATCATCTGGCCTTTACCGCCGGGTACGATGCTGCCATGATCCCGGCTTTGATGGTAGGCAAGCTGACCGCCGGTATTACGGCGGTGGCCGTTGCTCTAAGCGTAATGAAGGGAGAGAAAAAATATGACTAACCGCCAGATCATTCGCCGCCATAAGACCGTTACTTGGGTGTCGTCCATCCTGATCCTGCTGCTCTACATTCTGGTGCTGATCCTTTTCAAGGACCGTTTTGGAGTACAGCTGCTGCTTTTACTGGCATTTATGGTACTGATGCGGCTCAAGGGTAATGTGATCTACAACCGTTATTTTACCCGGGTGCTGGCAGAGGAACTGGATCCTCTTCGCTTTTTGGCACTTCATGCTGAGCCGATGTTTTTCCTGCGCACTTCCCGGGAGCGGATCATGGGGGCCTATTATTGCGGAGATTATCAGACTGCGGTGAACCTATGCCATCTGCGGCTGCAGGATAAAAAACTAAAAAAAGCGTATTACCTCTACTGGATATACCTTGCCCGGATCGCCTTTGAGACCGGGGATCTGGAGGCTTTGCGCCGGGCCTGCAATGCCTTCGAGGCGCAGGCAACGGAAAAGCAGCGGAACGCCGTGGTGGTGATGAAATTTTATCGGATGTTTCTAAACGGAGACTATAAGGGCGGGATGGAATTGTACCGGAAGGTTGTGGACGATCCCCGTTATAACCGAGATCCCTTGGATCGGATCTCCTGCCGGTTCACTTATGCAGTTGCCTGCCGTATCTGCGGAGAGACCGAAACAGCGCAGGTGCTGTTTAAATATGTGGCCGAGAATGCCGGCGGGATCCATCTGGGCGGCCTTGCCCGGCGATATTTGGAGGATGAATGTTATGCCCCCTCCTTTACCTCGATCCGGCCCGATCCCGCCTATCGGCAGGAGGGCTATGAGGAAGCCTTCCGCAAGGCAAAGCGGTTTAAGATCATTATTTGGAGCGCGGCGGCGGTGGTGCTGGCCGTGGTATTGGGGGTCTGCTTATTATGAGCAAACGGATTTGGCTGGATCGGGAAAAGCATCCCGCATATCAGGTCTCCCCGGCGATGACCTGGCTCAAGGGGGAGGAGCATCGCTATGCTATGGCGGAGTTTCAAAGAACCTATACCTTTGAAAAGAAGCCCTGCCGCCTGCGGCTGCGGGTCAGCGGGGATGCCCAGTACCGGTTGTATCTGAACGGAAGCTTTATCGGCTTAGGCCCGGCTTCTGCAGGAGGCGATTTTTTAATGAAAAAGCCTCTTTCCTGGTGTTTTGCCGATGTTTATGAATTGGATTGCGGCAAGGATCTGCAGTTTTTTGCCCAAGTGCAGCTGCAGCCACAGGTGCTTACTGAGGTTACCGGCGGCCGAGGGAGCTTCTTTCTGGAGGGAACGGTCATCTTTGCCGATGGTTCCAAGGAGACTTTCTCGGCCGATGAAAGCTGGCAGGTGCGCCATAATCCCCGCTATGCGGATTTCTGCATTTATGATGAGACGCTATTACCCGGGGAATGGGAGCGGCCGGAGGTCTATGAGGATCCCCGGCAGGTGCTGGAATATCCCTTGCCCCATCCGGAGCGTAGCGTGGTGTACCCGGATATCCGGCAGATCCCCCTTTCCTCCGGGAATAAGATCCGGGTGGAGTTTGATCGGATCTATTCCGCCTACCCGGCCTTTACCGCCACCGGCCCCTGCAAGGTGAAACTTTATGTGACTGAGGGAGAGGGGCTGCGGATCCTGGAAGAGACGGTTACCCTTGCCGAAGCAGGGGAGTATCGCAGCTTCCGGATGCATAGCATCGGGGAGATCACCTTGGAGGTGCTTTCTGGGGAAGGGGAACTGTATCCCTATATTATTTACAGCCGTTACCCGGTGAAGCAGGAGGGGCGATTTGAATGCAGTGATGAGGAGCTGACCAAGCTTTATGAGGTCTGCAAATGGACGCTGCAGATCTGCCGCCAGACCCTGCATCTGGACAGCCCCCGCCATCAGGAGCTCTTAGCCTGCACCGCCGACTATTACATTGAGACCATGATGACCGCCATGACCTACGGCGATCTGCGGCTGGCGGCGCTGGATATCCGGCGCACTGCCCGGTGGCTGGAGGAAAATGATGGGGAGATGTTCCATACTACCTATAGCCTGGTGTGGGTGCAATGGCTGGAATTTGTCTATCAGTATACCGCCGAGAAGGAGCTGCTGGAGGATTGCTACCCGGCTCTAAAGATCTTATTGGAGCGTTTTCACAGCTATCTGGAGGATGGCGTGGTGGGCAAGGCGCCCAGCTATATGTTTGTGGATTGGGTGGTCACCGAGGGATACTCCATGCACCATCCCCCGAAATCCTTGGGTCAGACGGTTCTGAATGCTTTTTATTATAAGGCGCTGACCACTGCTGCCGGGCTGGCCGGGATCGCCGATTGGCCGGAAGAGAAGCTTTGGGCGGAAAGAGCGGCGCAGCTGAAGGAAAATTTCAACCGGCTGTTTTATGACGGAGAACGGTATATCGACGGTCTGCCCGGAGCGGTGACTCCTTGGAAATTTATGCCTCAAAATCCTCCCATACGCCATTGTTCCCGCTATGCCAACGCCCTGGCGGCGCTCTATGATCTGGCCCCCAAAAAGGAGCGGCTGATCCGCATGGCGGCGGATGAAACCGTCGATCTGCAGCAGGTGCAGCCCTATTTTATGCACTATATTCTGCAGGCGGTGACCGAAAACGGCCTTTGGGAGGATCTACACCTCTTTGATCGCTGGCGGCCGTTGATCCGGGAATGTGAAAAGGGGCTGCAGGAGGGCTGGTATAAGCCGGAGCCCACCTATTCCTTCGATCACAGCCACGCTTGGGGCGGCACGCCCGCCTATCATCTGCCCTTGATCTTCACCGGGCTGAAAATGCTGGAGCCGGGATGGAAACGGATCTCCCTGGCCCCTCGCCTCTGGGGGCTGGAATATGCGGCGGTGGAGATCCCCACCCCGTACGGAAATATTACGGTAAAGCAGAAAAAGGGGCAGCGGCCCGAGGTGACCGTACCGAAGGAGATCTGCTATGAAATGGCGGAGGGACAATAAAAGCAGATGTCAAATTGAAAAAGCGATCCGGATGATACAGGGATATCATCCGGATCGCTTTTTGTGAGAGGGCCGGGGGTCATTGGTCAGCCCCAGAAGAAAATCGGTGGAGGTATTGTATAGCCGGGCAAGGCGGATCAGGATATCCGTGGGAATATCCCGTAGTCCTCGTTCATAGCGGCTGTATTGCGGCTGCTTCATCTGGAGATAGTCTGCAACTTCCTGCTGCGATAGATCGTGATCCTCACGCATATCCTTTAATCTGGGATAATAATTATCCATTTTTACACCGTCTTCCATAACCGTTTGGTATTGACATGGTATCATGATTGCGATATAATTATGTTGCGATATAACCATTTGGTTATTAAAAGGAAGAGGGATTAAAATGGAAAAGATCAAAAAAATATGTTTATGGATATTGACTGCTTTTTTCGGCTTGACCGCAATTGCTTTTTTCACCAGCTTTTCAAGCTTGTCTTCTGTCATAACTGCAGCGGTGGTTGCACCAATCCCAAAATGGCAGGAAATAATGGGAAAATATCTCAAAAAGCCGATTCAGATCATTGCGGTGGTGCTGCTTTTTGTTTTGGTGATCGCAACAGCACCGTCTGAGGAAACACCGAGCAGTCCTGATGTTTCCGTAGAAGAAACAGAAAAGGATCCCGGCATCGTGTTTGATGATGTTGCAGAGGATGCGGATCAGCCGGAATCGGATGAAATCGTACATGAGCATAGCTTTGCGGAGGCTACCTGCATTTCCCCGCAAAAATGCACAGAATGCGGTGAGACCTTGGGGGAGGCAAAGGGGCATGAATGGATGGCTGCAACTTGCACGGCTGCCAAAAGCTGTTCTGTTTGCGGTGTTACAGAAGGCGACGTAACCGAGCATAGTTGGAGCCCTGCCACCTGCTCCGCCCCCAAAACCTGCACCGTTTGCGGAACAACAACGGGTTCTTCGGCAGGGCATAAATATTCCGGCGGAAAATGGTCGGTTTGTGGCAAGGCGTTAGAAACATCGTCCAATTCTTTGGGGTCAAATTCGACTTCCGGTGGAAATTCTTCGGGTTCGGCTGCAACCGGAGATCCGGATGGCGATGATAGTGATGGCATTATGGTATATCGTACGCCGAGCGGAAAAAGGTATCATTTAGATCCGGAATGTGGCGGTAAAAACAGTTACTCAGTATCCTTGCAAAAAGCGAAGAATTCAGGATTGACACCTTGTAAAAAATGTGCTCAGTAATATATATCGTATAGGCTTGCTTCGGCGGGCCTTTACTTTTTAATGTTGTTATGCTATAATATTTCAACTAATGATTCTGGAGGGGTATCATGGGATATTTATTACTGCTGGTGGCGCTTTTAGCCGGTGCGACCAAGGGCTTTTGCGGAAAGAAAACGAGCGGGTATCTAAATGGCTTTAAGGATTCCATGCTAGCCAATCTGATTCGGATGCTTTTATGCATTGTGATCGGGTTTGTACTGATCCTTTTCGGCGGCAGCGTAGCGCAGCTGAAGCCCTCGCCCGAGCTGATCCTGATCTCCGCTTTATCAGGTGTTTCCACTGCGGTGTTTGTGGTGACCTGGCTGATCTCGGTCAAAAAGAGCGCCTATATGATGCTGGATGTATTTTTGATGATGGGCGTTCTGGTGCCTCTCATCGCCGGCAGTATCTTTTTTGATGAGGCGGTCAAACTGACCCAATGGCTGGGGATCGCCGTGCTGTTCGGGGCGGTGATGATCATGTGCTCCTATAACAATACCATTAAAGAAAAGATCAATTTTTCCTCTCTGCTGCTGTTGCTGATCTGCGGTTTTTCCAACGGCATTACCGATTTTTCTCAAAAGCTTTTTGTGAAAAGTCTGCCGGAGATCTCGGCATCTGTGTTCAATTTTTATACCTATATCTTTGCAGCGGTTACCCTTGCTGTTGCTTATTTGCTGGTCAAGCCCCGGGAGGCGCAGGGGGAAAGGGGCGTTTTCAAAAAGGTTTTCGGCTATATTCTGATCATGGCCATCTGCCTTTTTGCCAATTCCTTCTTCAAGACCTTGGCGGCGGAGCATCTCAACTCCGTGCTGCTCTATCCCCTGAACCAAGGAGCGGCTTTGATCCTTTCTACTGCTATGTCGGCGGTCTTCTTTAAGGAGAAGCTGACCCCCAAGTGTATCATCGGAATTCTGGTAGCCTTTGCCGGGCTGTTGATCATCAATGTTCTATAATACTGGTGGTATTCATTCCGGAAACGGCGTCGCTTCTGTTTGTTATCTGCTTAATACTCTGAATAAATCTTCGAACAGCACATCTCGCCGGATCTCATAGACGTATTTGATGAAATGTCTGTTTTCGTCAAAGACATAATGCTTGTCGTATTCCGGGATAGGGCTTTGGATCAGGCGATCCTTCATGAATTTTGAGTCTTCATCCAGAAGCCACGCAACAGCGGTTACGTCCCAGATGACCCTTGTCCAGGGTTTTCCTGCAGCATAGGATTCGGCCTCTTCTACCGCATTTTTATACAAATAATCACACAGCGGATTTTTTTCCTTGAGCCAGTGCTCCAATTCATATTTTGACGTGGCAAAATGGTCCACAACACCCATGCACGGCAGCTGAACCAAGGGGATCCCGCAGCCAAAAACAACCCTTGCTGCCGCAATATCCTGCCTCATGTTAAACTCGGAAGCGCCGAGAGGAACATGAACGCCGTGACCGCCCAGCCAGATGACCACACAGTTTTCCTTCATTTTTGGATTTTTCAGGATGGCAGATGCCACATTGGTGATGGCGCCGATGGCAACGATGTAAAGGGGAGCCTCGGGAGAATAATGCTCGGCAAGCTCTGCCATAAAATCTGCGGCCTCAGAGTTGACCGGGGTTGTTTCGTTGGCCAGATAGCTTTCAGAACCTTTAAAGACGGTGCTTTTGAGCTCCTCTTCGCCTGCCAGGGTCAATAAATTTAAAATTTCATCGTAGCTTTTGATCATTCCGTCTGCCGCTGAAACGGATCGGCTGTTAAAAAACGGAGCCGCACAAATGCCCTTGATACAAAACTTTTGCGGGGATCGGAGCATATAGCAGATGGCAAACTGATCGTCGATCTCGTTGTAGGCATCGGTATCCAATACAACGTCGATCTTCCCCTTTGGGACATTCAGGTTTTTAAAATATTGTTCTTGCGTCATAGTAGCCGCCTCCTTTTATTTTTATGAAATCATATAACACGATCCAAAGAAATCATATAATGATATGGTTGATTTTTTATATCGATTGGCTTTATTGAAAAATGATTTACGATATGTTATAATGGTTAAAAACATTGTTGATGAGGTGCTGTATGCAGGAACTTCTGCTGGTTTCTATATGGGAAGCAAAAAGAATTCAAAAGCGCCATATTATGAACCATTCTCATAAATATCACGAATTGGTTTATTACGTCTTCGGCAGCGGAGAGACTGAGATAGGCGGAAAAGCCTTTCAGTTCTCGGACCGTTGCTTTGCGGTGATCCCCCGTCATACCGAGCACAATGAAACGCACCGTTCTGATTCGGAGGTGATCTGCCTTGAATTTTCGGGTGCCTGCGAGATGCAGCCGGGTTTTTATACCGATCCGCCGCGTGTGATCCATAAGATCCTCAAAGAGCTGCTTCAAGAGGTGAAAATACAGAAGTACGGTTATCAGGATATGCTTACCGTAAAACTCAATGAGCTGATGCTGCATATTTCCAGAAGCAAAAATAATCCGGATGCCACTAAAAATTTTGAGTACATCATCAACTACATACGGGAAAATTTTCATGAACGTATCAATTTTTCCGATTGTGCCGGGCAGCTTAATCTGAGCTACGATTATTTTCAGCATAAGTTCAAAGCCCTTACGGGATATTCTCCCCGGCAATTTTTGATCGAGCAGCGGCTGCTTGCCGCTGAAAAAATGCTGCTTGAGGGCAATTTTAACTGTACGGAAATTGCCTATCGCTGCGGCTTTTGCACCTCGGCACAATTTTCTGCCATGTTCAGAAAAAGATTCGGTGCAACGCCCCTGCAATTCAAAAAGAAGCAAAAGGCTTGACCGCTCGGTCAAGCCTTTTATTCATAAGTCTATTTGAAGCCCATTGTATGCAACGTTTAGGTTCATGCTCTCAACCCGTTTTTCCAGCAAGTGATGGATGGGGTTTGCATTATGAGAAAAATGATTGATGTATCGAACCGTTTTATCATCGATCGCCGAAATGCCGGTGAGCTTTTGGGTCAATCGCGCGATGTTCTCCAGCCCCATATGGCCGCCTTCATCGGAGATGGAGAGATCGATGTTGGTGCAATCCAAACTGATCAAGTCAAAATATAAGTGTTCCTTTTCGACATAGTCGAAAACCTCATCATAAAAGAATCCGGTATCGTGGGCATAAAGGATCGTTTTATCCCCTTTTATGATGAAAAATAAGGCATTATCGCCATTAAAATGCCTGGCAGGCAGAGGGATGATCTCATATCCGTTCAGAACGATTTCTTTGTATGCCTTTAATAAGGTTATCTCAATCCCCTTCGATTCTTTAAATTCAGCACACAATTTGTCATATGCGCCCTGACCGCAGTAAACATTTAATACCGGAGCCTGCATTTGATGTGCAAAAGCGCCCTGCCGCATTCCCAATTCCAGGGGATAAAAATGGTCGGAATGGGAATGTGTGATAAAAAGATACTTAATTCGATCCCCCAAAATGCCGTTTAATAAAAAATGGTTGTATGTATCTGCTGGCAAATCAATAAGCCGGTCATCATTTATGATTGCCTGTGAACGCGTGCGAATGTTTTTGCCACCCAATTCTCTTGCTCGGTTGCAGTATTCACAGTTGCAAAATACAGCAGGAAATCCTTCCGCCGCCGCAGTACCCAGATATGTGATTTTCATAAAATCCTCCCTCGTTATTGCGCGTACCGTTCAATGCATCCGTCCTCATCCAAGACAGACATGATCATATACAATCTCGGTATGTGGAAAGGACCTTTGAAGATATTTCCTTTTAAAGTGGTTGAAACGGTGTTATCATAATGCAAATAGCCGTACCACTCGCCGTTTTGGGCATCGACAAAGTGTTTTTGGCAATAGTTTTTCAATTCCTCATATCGGAGGCGATAGGTGTCATCCCCAAACAGCCGGTATGCCAGCCTCAATGCGATCATGGCTTCGCACTGCGGCCACCATAACTTCATATCCCATTCCAACTGCATGGGTGGCTGCTTATTAATATCACAAAAAGCAATGATCCCGCCGTGCTTTTGATCCCAGCCCAAGGGGAGGGTAATATCAATGATTCTTTTGCCCGCAGCTATAGCATTTTGGTTGCCGCTTAGAATACCCTCCAGTATAACAAACCAGGCCGCCTCCAAAGAATGCCCCGGGTTTACAACTCTCCCGGCAGGAGTATCTACGAATTTTCCTTCTTGGGATACACTTTCCAGCAGCCCACGATCTGTCAAGAATCCGCCGTGCAGGATCTCGTTAAGGCAAGCAGCTGCTATTTCATTATATTTCTTTTCATTCTTCTTGCAGGCGCAGCGTAGAGTTTGCGCGGTGGATAGCAAGATCATGACCGGCGAAAGTGCCTTCATCGGTGCATTTTGGGGATTAGTTTTCGGTGCGGTTTTCCGTGCTCCGGTATAACATTCATAAGCCACATCAAAATACTTTTCCGCATCCGTCAGCGCATCTTTATTGCCGGTTGCTTTGTAATACTCTGCGCAACCAATCGCTGCAAAAGTCTCCGAAAAATAATATCTTCTTTTTTGAAGTTCCCGGCCATCCTCTGTGACAGTAAAAAACATACGACCGTCTGTATCGGTACATTTTGGTAAAAAACCGTAGATCGCATCTGCCGCCTTTAAATACGCGGGATTTCTTTCGATGAGGTTATAGGCTTTTGAAAATGTCCATAACGCACGGCCTTGGAACCAAACACTTTTTTCCTTGCCGTAAATGGTGCCTTTTTCATCCAGCTGGGTATAAATGCCGCCGTTTTTGTAATCAATAGCATTCTCGAGCCAAAAGGGCAGAATGTTTTCTATTAGCTCTTTTTTATACAACATTTCTCTCCTCCTAGGGTGAGCAGTCAAACCCGAACTCCGTTTCGATAAGGCGGATTTTTGCTCACTCTATGCAAAAGTGACATATTCTCTGAGGGCAACCTGGTTGATAAGCTGCGGCAGATCTGCGTTGCAATCCCAGAGCATTTCGGAATACAGCGCAACAGGGAACATGATGTTCTCCTCAAACATACCGTCTTCCACCAATGCGGTAATCAGCAAATCACCCTGTTTTGCTTCAGCCATTGCTTTGATCATTTCCAAAACCTTATCTGCATTGGTGAGCCAGTAAGCCTGCAAATATCTCCATATCTTGCTCTTACGGACGATTCGATCGGCTTTCCAGGATTTGGAACCGGTGCCCATAGCGGCAGGGCCGTCCAGATGCTCAAACCGTGACCAATCCAGCTTGGTCAAGCCTTTTGTAACAACGCCAAATCGATCGTCCGTCCCCCGCAAGGTTGCGATCTTTTCTGCAAAGGCCTTTGTCTCTTCGAAGCTGTCCAGATCATGCGGGATGTAAGAAAACGGGAAGGAGCCGCAATCTTCCCAAACGATCCGGAGTCTTGCGTCAACCTTTTTGATGATTTCCAAGCGTTGCTTCACAGAGGTGGCATGCAACCCGAATTGTATTTCGAGGTCGGGATATTCGCTGAAGAAAAGCTTGGCGGTGTTGTTGACGAAATCTGTAACTGCATCGGCCACAAGAATACCGCCGAGGTATTCCGTTTTGAGCTCGGTGATGGTCTGGAAGTAGATCCCATCCACCGAAAGAGGGGCATATTCTTCCTTGAATTTCCGGAAGATATCCTGCGATTGGGTGGGAAGGCTTTCCAGCGAAAGGTTTTTGCACCCAGAGTCCCATCCCCAGGAAAAGCCCCAGATCACCCGAATTCCGCAGGAATGGGCATAATCAATGATCTCTTTGGCATTGAGCGGGGCATAGTCGTTCCACATAATGAGTGTATTCATTTTCAGCTTCACCATATTATCGATGTAGCCTTTGTAATCGTAAATCACAAACCCCCATGTCCATAACCCTCTGGATCTGACCGTTGGGGCAGAGGAATAGGCAAAATCCGGAAGTACATCGTCAAAAATGTTTTGATGATATCGGTTGTGGTTAGAAGCGTATTCAAAACGTACGATATACTGATTATAAAAATCAATGCAACCGTACAATACCCCTGCATCATCGGAGCCCTCGATGATAACGGTGTCGTTCTGTACCGATATGGCGTATGCCTCTGCATGAGGCGGCACCGTCTGTGTGCTCTGGGCAATGTACGGATGGTTGTTTTTGGTTCCGATAAAGATACATCTGTATTTGGAATAATCTGTAGCGGCATCATATTGAAAAGAGGCGGGATAGGAGCCGATATAATCGAGCAGCGTTTGGCTCAAAACCTCAATCGCTTTCCGCATCAGAGGCGTGTCCTTGGATCCGTAAATAACAACCGTCTTTCTCATAAAAAAACAACTCCTTTTATGTTGATGTGAAAATTATAGCATATCAGCATAAAAAAAGTTGTTTTGTGTTCGCTTTATTTTAGCACTGTATTGATCTTTCTATATCTTAACGGGGTGATTTTAAACGTTTTCTTGAAACAGGCTGTAAAGTAATTGGCACTGCGAAAACCACATTCCGCAGCAATTGCTCCCACGCTTTTATTTTCTGCAATAAGCTTTTCTTTCCCGGCCAGCAAGCGATACATCGTCAGATACTCCGAAAAAGAAACGCCGAAGATTCTTTTAAATTTTCTGCAGAAATGACTTTGCGTGTAGAATAAGGACTGCGCGATCTCGTGGGAGGTTATTTCCTCGGAGTAATGGCGTGATATGTAGTTTGTAACCTCGGCGCAAAAAGCCGACTGCTTATTCTCTGCAGAATGATCGATCAATAAATGATGGTTGATAAAAAGAGAAAACATCGACGAGACAAGGGCGGTAACTTCAAAAAGCAATGCGGCAGAATTTCGCGTTACCGCTTCATACATCTCTTCAAACAATGCAGAGAGTCTGCCCGTTATTTCCTCCTCCGCCGTAAAACAGTACGGTATGGCAACATATCCTTTTTGCAGATCATCCGATAATTTTTTATCTGCAATCAAGGAGCGCTCAAAACAAATACAGCGATGGCAATACGGCGCTGCGGTGTTCACTGTAACAGCGTGTACCTCCAATGGATTTACAAAGAATAAGTCACCGGCTTTTGCTTGAAAGGTGTTGTTGGAAATCTGTATTTCCGAGCTTCCCTTAACGATGTAAAGCATCTCCACTTGGTTGTGAATGTGCGGTCTTGTCGGCGTGAAATTCTCGGTGCTGCTGATCGCGATCGGTGCATTGCCGTAATGCGCCCGAAAGGAATCGTTATACATGGATCATCACCTCGTTTGAGACAATAATAACACGGTTATTGGCATTAAGCAAGAAAAAAGGTAGGAAGCCCTGCCTTTTTTAATCATATCTATCAATGATTTCATGAATCACGCCGTAGGTGACGACCGGACCGCCACCGGGGCGGATGAAGGGAGCCGAGCGAGTGGCCGCGGTCGATAAAATCAAGGAAAAGCGTAAGCCCGAAGATTTTATCGGGCACCGCAACAGGAGAAGATCTTTGCGCCGACGCCGAGGACGAAACCCTCTGCTGCCGTCAATATAGGAGATGCCCGTTTGCAAAAACATTGACATCAAAACAGCGGTGTGATAAAATGCATATATTAACCAAAAGGAGAATTCCCGATGCAACATTCTTCCAACCCTATTTTAAATTCAGCTATCTTTGTCCCCGACGTAGAGGCGCACGTTTGGGAAGACGGACGAATTTACCTCTACGGTTCATTTGATATAGAGGGAAAAATGCAATATTGCAGCAATGAATATCATGTATATTCTTCGGACAACATGATTGATTGGGTGGATCACGGCGTTTCTTTTTGTATTGATGATGCTGAATGGGCAAAGGGAAGCAAAGCACTTTATGCCCCCGACTGTGCTTATCGCGATGGAAAGTATTATCTTTACTATTGTGTTCCCGACGGTCGTTGCGGTGTTGCAGTTTCTGATTGCCCATACGGTCCTTTCAAAGACGTTGGCCCTATTGAGCACGTGACGATGATTGATCCAGCCGTATTTATTGATGATGACGGCCAGGCATATCTCTATTGGGGACAGTTTGACGGTGTACGCGTTGCAAAATTAAAGGACAGTATGGTCGAGATCGACCTCGAAACCATTACCCAGCCGCTCAGCGTTGCAAAACACGAGTTCCACGAAGGAAGCTCGGTCAAAAAGATCAACGGCAAATACTATTTTACTTACACAGATACCCACCGTCACGGTAATAAGGCCACCTCCATTGGCTACGCCGTTTCGGACAATCCTATGGGCGATTTTGTATATCAGGGCGTTATCGTCGACAACTTTGGTTGCGACCCTCAAACTTGGAATAATCACGGCTCTATTGAGTGCTTCAACGGACAATGGTATGTTTTTTACCACCGTTCCACGCACGGCTCCAAATATTCCCGCCACGTATGCGTTGAGCCGATCACGATTGATGAAAACGGAAAGATAAGCGAAGTAAGGATGACTACTTCCGGCAAAGAAATTTCTCTCCCTGCAAATGATGTGATGCCGGCACTTCGTGCATGTGAATTGAGCGGTAATGCACGCATTGAAGGAGACAAATCGTCCTGTCACGGATTTGCCGTCGCTCAGATAAAACCAAACGACACCGTTATATTCCGTTATCTGCACTTTGACGAAGAAAACACCCTTTCCATCACGCTGCAATCCGACCAAAAAGTCAGAGCGGAACTGTATATCGACGGCTCGTACTATGCTTGTTTGAGCACAAATGCAGAAGCTGCGTATACCACGAACAATATTGAGATTGCGCCTATCAGCGGCAAGCACACGGTAGAGTTCAAATTTTTCGGTGATTTTTCCGAAGCAAAGTTCTCGGAATTTGTATTCAAAAAAAGATAGCAAAAGGCTTGACCGATCGGTCAAGCCTTTATCATTTGTATGATCCAATAAATAATTCCATAAACCACGCTGGCCAGCGTGCCGTAGGCGATGACGGGCCCCGCGATGGTGAAGATCTTGGCGCCGAGGCCGAGGATCCAGCCCTCTGCTTGTGGTCAAGTAGGACCCATTAATTTTTTTAAAAATTTCGGATTTTTTTATGATTTAGACCAAAATCAGTCGATTTTTCACTTTTTAAGGCAACTCCCAACTTCATCCTGCCATTTTGACTGCCGACTCCAATATCTCAGTTATAAAGTCATCATTATTAAGCAAGTCAATTTCAATCCGTCCGTTCTCATAGACACGAACCCTTTCAACGATTTTGCGGATCACTTCCGGGCGGTACTCTGACAATGCCCAAATGTCTTTTGCATCAGCTGTCAGTTCATCTATTTTTACTCGTCCGGATTTTATTTTAGCAAGATACTGTTCAAGTTTTGCCAGTTCATCTTGTAGCGAATCCATATCCGCTTGTCTGCTTTCTTGAATAGATATGAATTTCTCTCTTGTAATTTTTCCTTGCCTGTATTCTTCATACAGATCGAGCTTGCCGTTTTGTAGTCTTTGCAGAGACCTTTTGGCTTCTGCAATCTTT
>JAFTZM010000019.1 GCA_017464525.1 Clostridia bacterium | reverse complement strand
CTTGCCCTTTACAACGGCAACCAGAATGGTGGTGGAGCCGGTGGGGGTGGGAACGCGCTGAGCGGAGCCGATCAGCTTGCCGTTCAGCTCGGGGATAACCAGGCCGATTGCCTTAGCGGCACCGGTGGAGTTGGGAACGATGTTCACAGCAGCGGCACGAGCGCGGCGCAGGTCACCCTTTCTGTGGGGGCCGTCCAGAACCATCTGGTCGCCGGTGTAAGCATGAACGGTGGTCATGATACCGCTCTGGATGGGAGCATAATCGTTCAGGGCCTTAGCCATGGGAGCCAGGCAGTTGGTGGTGCAGGAAGCAGCGGAGATGATAGTGTCTTCCTTGGTCAGGGTGTTCTCGTTTACGCTGTACACGATGGTGGGCAGGTCCTTACCGGCGGGAGCGGAGATAACAACCTTCTTAGCGCCTGCGGTGATATGAGCAGAAGCCTTCTCCTTGGAGGTGTAGAAGCCGGTGCACTCCAGAACAACGTCCACACCGATCTCGCCCCAGGGCAGATCAGCAGCGTTCTTCTCGGCATAGATCTTGATGGTCTTGCCATCCACAGTGATCTCGCCTTCGCCGGCAGTGATCTCATGCTCGTAGCGACCCTGAGCGGAATCGTACTTCAGCAGATGAGCCAGCATCTTAGCGTCGGTCAGGTCGTTGATGGCAACGATCTCGTAACCCTCAGCGCCGAACATCTGACGGAAAGCCAGACGGCCGATTCTACCAAAACCATTAATAGCAACTTTAACAGACATGTTAGTAGCCTCCTAAAAAAATATTTTTTAATTTACCATCGATTATTATAACGAATTTTTTCATGGTTTACAAGCCTATTTTTAAATTTTGCCATAATATCTCAAAAAAATGTTGGTTTTCTTCTTGTTTCGGTTGAAAATTGCCAAAATTAGTGATAGAATATCCTTAAATAAATCTATTTAGGAGGATTTTATCAATGGCATTCCCTGTTGCATTGCAGCTCTACTCTGTTAGAGACAATATGAAGGAAGATTTCAAGGGCACCCTGGAGAAGGTGAAGGCTCTGGGCTACGACGGCGTGGAGTTCGCCGGTCTGTTTGATCATGATGCCGCCACCATCAAGGGCTGGTGCGAGGAGATCGGTCTCGATCCCATCTCCGCTCATGTACCCCTCAAGGAGATGATCGAGGATTGCGAAGGCACCCTCAATACTTATAAGGAGATCGGCGTGAAGTTTGTGGTCGTTCCTTATGTGGATAGCGACCGCCGCCCCGGTACCGAGGGCTGGCTGCCCACCATTGACGCCATTGCCAAGATCGGCGCCGTTGCCAAGGAGAAGGGCCTCACCCTGCTCTATCACAACCATGATTTCGAATTCACCAAGGTAGACGGTGAGTACGGCCTGGATATGCTCTATCGCATGGTGCCCGCCGAGTATCTGCAGACCGAGCTGGATACCTGCTGGGTCAATGTGGGCGGCGAGAATCCCGCCGATTATATCCGTAAGTATGACGGCCGTTGCCCGGTGGTTCATCTGAAGGATTTCTACCGGGAGACGGTGGATGCAGACGAGCCCCTCTATGAGCTGATCGGTATCAAGAGCGAAGAGAAGAAGCCGAAGAAAAAGAACTTTGAGTTCCGCCCCTTGGGTAAGGGTCTGCAGGATTTCCCCGCCATCCTGAAGGCATCCAAGGCTGCCGGCGCCACTTGGGTGGTTGTGGAGCAGGATAACCCCAGCATGGAAAAGACTCCCATGGAGTGTGCTGAGATCAGCATCAACTATCTGAAAGAGATCATGTAATTATGTTGCGGCACGGGAAAATTCCCGTGCCGCACTTTGGTGATTTATTATGGTATTATTCAGCAGTATTGTGAACGGACTCACCATCATCGCAGGGGCCTTGATCGGTGTGTTATTGAAAAAAGGCCTGCCCGAGCGGGTGAGCAAGGGCATCATGCAGGGGATGGCTCTTTGCGTGATGGCCATCGGTGTGAAGGGCTTCTTTGACGGGGAAAACTTTCTGATCTCCATCCTTTCCATCGCCATCGGCGGTGCGCTGGGGCATTGGATCGATATCGATAAATACCTCAACCGGTTCGGCAATTTTATGCAGCGAAAGCTGACCAAGAACGAAAGCGGCTCCACCTTCGGGGAAGGGTTTGTGACCGCCACGCTGCTGGTCTGCGTGGGGGCGATGGCCATTACCGGGGCGCTGGACAGCGGTATCCGGGGGGATCACACCACTATCTTTGCCAAATCCCTCATCGACTTTTGCTCCTGTATGATCATGGCCTCTACTCTGGGGATCGGGGTCGCCTTTGCGGGGATCGTCTGCTTTTTGTATCAGGGTGCCATTGCGTTGGGCGGAAGCGCCATCGCCGGTTTTCTGACCGAGGCGATGATCGGTGAAATGACCTGCGTGGGCTCCATCCTGATCGTGGCGATCTCCTTTAATATGCTGGGGATGACCAAGATCAAGGTGGTCAATTTTATACCGGCCTGCTTTTTGCCGTTGGTATTTTGCTTGTTTATGTAAAAATCGCAGTCCAATACGGACTGCGATTTTTATTCTTTATATTGCTCGATCTCCAATAGGATCCGGTAAAGCTGCTCCTGCTCCTTGGGGGATTTTGCGGCAAACAGATCATAGCAAGCCAACGGAATATTCGGGGACTGGTTGCTCTGGCTGCCGATTTTTTCGAACAGTTGGGAAAGGGGAAGCTTCAATGCGGCGGCGATCTTTTCGATACTTTCCAATGTGGCATTTTTTTCGCCCCGTTCCAACTGCCCGATATAGGTGGGATGGCAGCCGGCTAGCTCTGCCAGCTTTTCCTGGCTCAAACCGCTTTTGTTTCTGTAATTACGGATTCTTTGCCCGATTATTTTAGCAATGTCGCTCATTTTTCTACCTATCTCGTTTTTATTATAGTCTATAAATCCTATAAAAAATATTCCATAGACTATTGATATCTATTTCCGAAAATATATACTATAAGCATTAAAATTTATGTTTTTATGCTTATAGTATATGAGGAGAGATATGATTTCAAAAGAAGAATTTGTGAATATTTTAAAAGAAGTCAGCAAAGAAGAGGCGGATGAAGGGCCGGAGATTACTTTCAGCAATAAATTTGAGAAAAAAATGAACCGGGTGTTTCGGGAGCGGGCTGGAGCGCCGATTCCGCATCCGGAGATGGATAATATTTTTGAGCGTACTAGAATCGGGATCGTAAAGATCTTTTTGCGTATTTTTAATGGAAGTTGACATTGTTCTTCCAGACGATTATAATGAATATATAACATTGACCGATGGAGAAAAAGGTATGAAAAAGCTACTCTTTATCAACGCTTGCATCCGGCGGGAGGAGTCCCGTACGCTGGCGGTGGCAAAGCCGATCCTGCAAAAACTGGCAGAGCGTTATGAAATTCAACAGTTGGATCTGACCGATGATGACCGTCTGCCGGTTACTGCCACGCTTTTTGCCCGGCGGGGGCAGGAGGGGCTTTCGGCGGAGGATCTGGAGGCCGGGCGGCTGGTGGCAGAGGCCGATCGCATTGTGATCGCCGCTCCCTTTTGGGATATGAGCTTTCCGGCGGTGCTGAAGGTGTTTTTTGAGCATATTTCCGCGCCGGATCTCACCTTTGTGAATTTAGAGGACGGAAATACCAAGGGAAACTGCCGGGCAGAGCGGCTGCTGCTGATCACCACCCGGGGGATGGAGATCCCCACCGGCTCCCCGCTGGATCAGGGAACCTCATACCTGAAGGCGTTGGGCTGGCTTTGGGGGATCCCGCAGGTGGATACGGTGGCCGCTTGGGGAATGGATGTGACAGACGAAGAGACCCGCACCCGCCGGCTGGAGCTGGCGGTGGCAGAGGGCTTGAAAATAAGCGAGGATTTTTAAAGGATGATTCGATCGGTTTCATTATGGCACGTTACTCCGGTGGATCTGGGGGTAGAGTTTTTTGATCCCTCCGATACTACCTTAGCGGCGGATGAGAGCCTATATCGCCTGGTCAATGATCCGGAGCTGCCGGTGGATAAGCAGGCCTTCAGCCGGCAGGATTATAAGGCGATCCAGGAGATGCGCCGCTTTCTGGAGGAAGTGCGGCTGCGGTGCTCCTTGCGGAAGAATCAGGCGACCTTTGTGGAGCAATATCCGGGGATCCAGGGCTGCATCGCCAAATATCAGGTGGCAGAGCAGATGTTTTGCTATGTTTTGGTCAACGGCACGGCGGTGTTTTTTGAACGGGGAACGCCCATTCCGGTGGAAGAGGAACGCTATTTTGCTATCAATGCCTTTTATGAGCGGCAGGTCTATGAGGATGATTACTGCTGTAACCCGGAGGACAGCCCCCGAAAGAAGCCGCTCTATGACTTTTTGCAGCTTCTTTGGCGGTGCGTGGGCAATAAGGAATTTTCCTATTCCGCTTCAGAAAAATACGGTAATCGAGGGGTGCCCTACACCCTTTGCATCACCATGGTGGATATCCCGGATCTGGTTTCCAACCGGGTGGATCTGCAGATGAAAAAGAATTTCCGGGCTCTGCTGGATACCTCTGCCTTCAATAATATTTATAAAAAAGAGCAATGGAATACCATCCGGGAACGGATCGATAACGACGGGATCGACGATCTGGAATTGAAGGAGCTCAGCGAAACGCTGGTGTTTGCCGATAATTGGTCCGGGGTGCTGCTGGCAGGGGATCTGGAAAAGAATCAGACCTGCATCACCTGGCTGATGGAGTTTGAGATCTTTTTGCAATCCCAATGGCTGCTTTTTGATGCCTACAGCGAAAATATTGTGCGGATGGAGCTTTCTTCCATGCAGCTGCAGGGTATACTAAACCGGGTGGAATTTGTTAAAATAAAGCTGGATAACGATATATCCTCCAATATGGAGCCCAGCCGCCATATCATGCGCAATTCCCTCATCCGTTCCTCTGATATCAACACCATTTATGAGCGGATGCACGGGCTGATCTCCAATAAGTTAAAGCTGAAGATCATGGGGGATGAGCGAAAGAAATCCCGGTTTGCGCTGCTTTCCGATCTTTCGCTGCTGATCATTGCCCTGCTGCAGATCTACGGTGTGGTGGGGGAATTACTGACCAAGACCACCTTTACCCATAACGATCTGATCACCATGGCGGTGATGGCGGGCATTACGGCGGTGTGTGTTTGGGTCATGATAAAAGGGAGAAACTGAAGATGAAGAAGATTTTATTAGTGATCGATGTGCAGAAGGGCTTTATCACCGAAAAAACCGGTGAGCAGGCCAAGGAGCGGATCGATGCGCTGCTACGGGCGGAGCTTTTTGATTGCGTGATCTCCACCGTTTACCGCAACTATGAAAACAGCCCTATTGTCCGATTGATGGGGTGGGATAAGCTGATGACCGCCGAAGAGCAGGCGGTGGTGGGGGAGGCTGCTCTGCGGTCGGATCATTTTTTGGAAAAGACCACCTATTCGGCCTGCTCCGGAGAACTGCTGGAGCTGCTTCGCCGGGAAAACGGAGGAAGTCTGCCGGAGCACCTCTTTATTGCAGGGGTGGATACCGAATGCTGTGTTCTGGCCACCGCTACCGATCTGTTTGAGGCGGGGATCCGCCCCCTGGTACTGGCCCAGTATTGCGGGGCGTCCGGCGGGGAGGAGGCCCATGCTGCCGGGCTGCGCAGCCTTTGCAGCCTCATCGGCCGTAATAACCTCTGGGAGGGGCTGATCCGCTCGGCAGAGGATCTGAATCAGGCAGCAGAAACCGCCCGAAAGGGTGGGTATCTGCCGGTGGCCTCCACCAATCAGAAGGCGCACCGGCTGGTGGACACCCTTGCCGGGAAGGGCTGGCGGATCTCCTTTGCGGAGTCCTGCACCGGCGGTAAGGCGGCGGCAGGCATCGTGGATGTGGCCAGCGCATCATCGGTGTTCGACGGCTCCTTTGTGACCTATGCCAACGAGGCCAAGGTGAAATATCTGGGGGTCTCCCCCGCATCCATCCGACAGTATGGGGTGGTGAGCGAGCAGGTGGCGCTGGAAATGGCTATCGGTGCGGCCCGGGAAAATGGTGCGCAGGTGGGCGTGGGGATCTCCGGCATTGCCGGCCCCACCGGAGCGACCCCCGGGAAACCGGTAGGGATGGTCTGCTTCGGGTTTTATTTGGACGGAAAGACCTTTTCCGCCACCCGGCAGTTTGGCGCCATCGGCCGCAATGCGGTGCGGGACGCCAGCGTGGCATTTGTTTATGACACCCTGCTGGAACAATTGAAGTAAAATACCGCCATGCTGATGCATGGCGGTATTTTTATGCCTTGAAAAGGATCTCATTCAGAATGCTTTGCAGATATTCTTGTCGGCCGCTGCCGGGGAGGGCGGGGGCACCCATGGACTCCGCATGGGCGGCGAGGTTTTCCAGAGTGGCGGTGCCTTCGGTGATAGTCTTGCCGATGCCGGTTTCGTAGCCGGCGTAGCGTTCCCGGATAAAGGCATCGATCCGGCCGTCCTCGATGAGGGCGGCGGCCTTGATGAGGCCTAAGGCGAAGGTATCCATGCCCAGAATGAAGCCGTGGAACAGATCCTCTGTGGTATAGCTGGGGCGGCGGTTTTTAGCATCAAAATTAAAGCCGCCGGTAAGGCCGCCCGCTTTCAGCACCTCATACATACACAAGGTGGCTTCATAGACATTGGCGGGGAATTCGTCGGTGTCCCAGCCCAGCAGCAGATCCCCTTGGTTGGCATCGATGGAGCCCAACATTCCGTTGATGGCGGAGACCCGTAGCTCATGCTGGAAGGTGTGGCCGGCCAGGGTGGCGTGGTTGGCCTCGATATTCATTTTAAAGTCTTTGTCCAGGCCGTACTGCCGCAGAAAGCCGATGGCGGTGGCGGCATCGAAATCATACTGATGCTTCATGGGCTCCTTGGGCTTGGGCTCGATATAGAAATCGCCGGTAAAGCCGATGGAACGGCCGTAGTTTACCGCCATCCGCATCAGCCGGGCGATGTTTTGCTGCTCTAATTTCATATCGGTATTGAGAAGGGTCTCATAGCCCTCCCGGCCGCCCCAGAATACATAGCCCTTGCCGTCCAGCTTGACGGTGAGCTCCAGGGCCTTTTTGATCTGCGCCGCCGCAAAGCAGTACACCTCCGGGGAGTTGGTGCTGCCGGCGCCGTTCATGAACCGGGGGTTGCTGAACATATTGGCGGTGCCCCAAAGACACTTGATGCCGGTCTCCTGCATCTTTTCCAGCATATAATCGGTAATCTCATCCAGGCGGCGGTTGGTCTCCTTGATGTCCTCGGCTTCGGGAACCAGATCCACGTCGTGGAAACAGAAATATTCAATGCCCAGCTTTTGCATGAATTCAAAACCGGCGTCCACCTTAGCTCTGGCGTGGGCCATGGTGCCCTTTTCCGTGCCGAAGGATTTATCGGCGGTATCCCGGCCGAACATATCGGTGCCGGCGGCGCAGAGGTTATGCCACCAGGCCATGGCAAAGGGCAGATGCTCCTTCATGGGCTTGCCCAGAATGATGCGGTCGGCATCGTAAAACTTGAAGGCCAGGGGATTTTGGCTGTCTTTCCCTTCAAAGCGTACAGTCGGTATATTTTTAAAAATCTCATTCATAGTTGACACCTCTTGATTATTAAAGAATGCCGCATTGTTTCAAATATGTATGAAACGCAGCGGGGGTTGTGAAAAGATATCCCTCCATGCCGACGGCTTTGGCACCCTCGACATTGGCGGCAACATCATCAACAAACAGTGTTTCCTCCGGCTTGAAACCGAAGGTCTCTGCGGCCAGCAGATAAAAAGCGGGATCGGGCTTGAGCATATGCGCCTGATAGGAGACCATCGTACCGTCCAGCTTTTTCAAAGCCGGTGTGCGGTCGGGCATTTCTTCAAAGCGTTCGGCGAAATTTGAGAGTAGGTAGCAGGGATATCCGCGTTCATGTAAAGCGTCGATGAGTTCCGGCATGCTGTCCATCGGCGGCAGGGCATCCAGCCAGGTATCAACAAACTGCTCCAGAAAGCGGTGATACTCTTGCGGCATGAAGTTTTTAAGTTCTGCCAGAACCTCCGCTGTTCCAATCTCGCCGCGGTCGTAGCGAAGCCAGGGAGAGCCGGGCGCCCAGATGTTTTTGATAAAATAGTCGGCGATCTCGTTGTTTCCGGAGATTCTCAGCATCGTATCTTTAAACTTCATCTCCACCAGCACGCCGCCGCAATCAAATAAAATTTGCTTGATCATAGCGTTTCCTCACTGAATTTTTTTGAATAGTTCCTTCATAGAAGGATAAAGCTTTCTGAATTTCTGATACTGGGCCTCATAGCGGGCGGTGAGGGCGGAATCGGGCAGAATCGTTGCTTTGGTCTGCACCAGCGCTTCGGCACAGCGGTGCACATCGGGATATTCCCCACAGCCCACCATGGCCAGCATGGCGGCGCCGTAGCCAGGGCCTTCCTCGGTTTGGGGCAGGCGGAGGGGGATGCCCAGCACATTGCAAAGAATTTTTTGCCACAATTCCGAACGGGCTCCTCCGCCGCAGAGGCTGCTGCTTTGGATGGAGATGCCGGAGATCTCTAAATTATCCCGGATGGCAAAGGCCACCCCTTCCAGCACTGCCTGTACCAGATGAGAACGGGTGGTATCCATCCGCATTCCCAGAAAAACGCCCCGGGCGTCGGTATCGTTGATGGGGCTGCGCTCTCCCATCAGGTAGGGCAGGAAAAATACATGGTTATTTCCCAACTGTTCCTCGGTGATGGGGGCTTGCTCTGCGGCGTAATCATCGGTCTTTAAGATCTCCTCGCAGAACCATTTATTACAGGAGGCGGCGGAAAGAATGCAGCCCATCAGGTGGTAGCCGCCGTTGGCATGGCAGAAAGCGTGAAGGGCATTGAAGGGATCCACCGAAAAAGCATCGGAGGGAATAAAGACCGTTCCGGAGGTGCCCAGAGAGATGTTGCAGCCGCCCTCTGTAACAGTGCCGGTCCCTACCGCTGCTGCGGCGTTATCCCCTGCTCCGGCCATCACCGGCAGCCCGGCGGGAAGGTTCAGCTGGGCGGCGATCTCCGGCAGCAGCCCGCCGATGGGCTGATAACTTTCGTATAACCGGGGCAGCTGCTCCTCCGAAATGCCGCAGAACTCCAGCATTTTCGGCGACCAGCATTTGTTTTTTACATCCAGAAGCAGCATTCCCGAGGCGTCGGAATAATCGGTGGCGTGGACGCCGGTGAGGCGGTAGTTGATATAATCCTTGGGGAGCATGATCTTGCTGATCTTTTCAAAGCTTTCCGGTTCGTTGGCTTTCAGCCATAAAAGCTTGGGGGCGGTGAGGCCGGCAAAGGCGATGTTGCCGGTGTGGGCAGAGACCTGTTGCTGATTCAGGAGATCTGTTTCCTTTTGGGTGCGTCCGTCGTTCCAGAGGATGGCAGGGCGGATGACCTGATCCTCATCGTCCAGGATCACCAGCCCGTGCATCTGCCCGCCGAGGGCGAGGCCCCGGATTCCAAAAATGCCGGCGGTCAGTTCCCGGATCCCTTCGGTAAAGGCGCCCCACCAATGGGCGGGCTCCTGCTCACTCCAGCCGGGGCGGGGGTAGGAAACGGGGTAGCTGCGGGAAACAGATCGGCAGATCTGCCCCTTGGTGTCCACAAGCAACAGCTTGAGGGCGGAGGTGCCCAGATCGGCACCGATGTAATAATGCATAAAATCACCTCTTGCCCTCATTATAATAGGTTTAATTTGACTTTTCTCGCAAAATGTGAGATAATTAATGGACAAAATTTGACTTTTTGGAGAAAACCATGTTTTATCAGTTCACCCATCTGGGCTCCCCGGATTATCTGAAGATCGAAAGGGGGCAGAATTTCAACTTTCCGCCCCATCTCCACCAATGCTTTGAGGTGATCACCCTGCTTTCCGGCGAAATGGAGGTCACGGTGGATGGCCATGCCTTTGCGCTTCATGCCGGGGAAGGGCTGTTGATCTTCCCCAACCAGATCCACGATCTGCGCTCGGAGCAAAGCGAACATCTGCTCTGCATCTTTTCTCCCCGGCTGGTGCAGGCCTTTGCCACCCGGCTGGCGGGGCAGATTCCCAAGGGCAACCGTTTTACCCCTGATCCCTACCTGATCCAAGCGCTGGGAACGCTGGAGAGCGCCGGCCCGGCGGAGAAAAAGGGGGTGCTTTACCTGCTTTGCGGGCAGTTCGACCGGGAGGCGGTCTATGAGACCCGCCCGGCGGACCGGGAAAAGCTGCTTTGGAGGATCTTTTCCTTTGTGGAGCAGGAGTTCGCCGGGGATTGCTCCCTGGCGGCGCTGGCCTCCGCCATCGGCTATGATTATTCCTATCTTTCCCGGTTTTTCAGGAAAACGGTGGGGATCTCCTTTAACGCCTATGTCAACCATTACCGGCTGAGCCATGCCTGCTACCTGATGGAAAATACCGACTTCCCCATTTTGCGCTGTGCGCTGGAAAGCGGGTATGATTCCCTGCGCAGCTTTAACCGGAATTTTAAAAGCTCCCTCGGATGTACCCCGGCAGAGTATAGAAAATCTAAAAAAATGTAGATAAAAATGATAGAATCCGGGTGATTTCTATGTTATGATTCTAACGATAAGGAGTGAGAATATGAAAATTACCGATTTAAAAACATTTATCGTGGATTGCTATCGCACCAACTGGGTGTTTGTGAAGATCGAGACCGATGAAGGGATCAGCGGCATCGGCGAGGGGACTCTGGAATATAAGGAGCACGCTCTGGCAGGTGCCATCGAGGACCAGCGCCGCTACCTTATCGGCAAGGATCCCACCAACATTGAGGAGCATTATCATAAGATGTACCGGGATGCCTACTGGCGGGGCGGTCCGGTGCTGATGAGCGCTGTCAGCGCCATCGAGATGGCCCTTTGGGATATCAGCGCCAAGGCGCTGGGCGTGCCGGTCTACCGTCTGCTGGGCGGTAAGGTTCGGGATAAGGTTAAAATTTACGTCAACGGCTGGTTCGCCGGTGCCAAGGAGCCGGAGGAATTTGCCGCCGCCGCCAAACGGGCGGTGGAGCGGGGGATCAAGGCTATGAAATGGGATCCCTTCGGCAAGTCCTATATGAATATCGATAACGATGTGTTCAATAAGGCCATCCGCAATATCGCCGCTGTGCGGGAAGCGGTGGGGGATGAGGTGGACCTTCTCATCGAGGGGCACGGCCGGTTCGATGTGCCCACCGGCATCAAGATCGCCAAGGCCATCGAGCCCTTTAAGCCCCTTTTCTTTGAAGAGCCGGTACCCCCCGATAATCTGGAGGCGCTGGCTGCGGTGCGGGATAAATCTCCCGTGGCCATCTCTGCCGGCGAACGTTTGTACGGCCGGCGGGCCTTCCTGGAGCTGTTTGAGCGCCGGGCTGCCGATTATATCCAGCCAGATATCAGCCATGCCGGCGGCATCATGGAGCTGAAAAAAATCGCCGCCATGGCCGAGGCCAAATATATTCCCTTTGCGCCCCATAATCCCAGCGGCCCTGTGGCCAATGCGGCCACCCTCCAGTTGGCTGCCTGCTGCCCCAATTTTGAGATCCTGGAGATCATGCTCACCGATGTGGAGTGGCGGAAGGAGATCACCAACGAAAACCTGGTGTTCGAGGACGGCTGCATCCGCATTCCCGATCTGCCCGGCTTGGGCCTGGAACTGAACGAGGAATGTGCCGCCCAGCATCCCTACATTCCCCACGACCTGCGGCACTACACCGGCGCTCTGACCGAGATTCGGCCTGCCAAATCCATCTTTTATTTCTAATAAAAACTCTATTTTTTTACACGCTGGGAGACTCTCAGCTATGCATAAGTTCCACCAACCAAATCGAAGATTTGGGGTGTCACTTAAAAAATGTTTCCGAATTCGTCAACCCGATCTCGTCGGCGTATTGATACGGTAGAGAGCGGGTTGGCGGATAGCAGAAAAAAGTTTAATAAAAATGCGGCCTTTGGCCGCATTTTTTCCTTATAACAACCCCTCCACCGCCCCTTACATAGGGGTGGCAGGGTCTATATTATGCATATGTCTTTTCTTTTTTGCGGTGGGGGACTGCCCCCTTGCGGGTGGCGTTTTATTGTGCTATAATGAAGAAAAAATGCAGGAGAAGTTCATGTACGTTTCAGTAAAAGAATGTAAAAGCTATGAAGAGGCGGAGGTAACGGCGGCGCTGGAGGCGCTGTTGCAGCCCTTGGGCGGCCTTGATTGGGTCACCCCCGGGATGGTGGTGGGCATTAAGGCCAATTTAGTGACCTTTGCCAAGCCGGAGGCAGCCGCAACCACCCATCCGGCGCTGCTCTGCGCCCTCATCAGAATGCTAAGGGCCAGGGGTGCCGAGGTGATCTTGGGGGACAGCCCCGGCGGGCTTTACACCAAGGTCTATTTGGACCGGGTCTACGCCGCCACCGGCATGAAGGCGGCAGAGGCGGCAGGCGCAAGCCTCAATCGGGATTTTTCGGTGAAAGAGGCCGCTTTCCCGGAGGCCCGCAGCGCCAAGAACTTTTCCTATACCGGCTGGCTGGACTCCTGCGATGCTATCATCAATTTCTGCAAGCTAAAGACCCACGGTATGATGTCCATGAGTGGGGCGGCGAAGAATATGTTCGGTGCGGTGCCGGGCACGGTGAAGCCGGAATATCATTACCGCTTTCCGGAGCCCGCCGCCTTTGCGGATATGATCGTGGATCTGGATGAATATTTCAAGCCTTGCCTTTCCATCATCGATGGGGTGGTGGGAATGGAGGGTAATGGCCCCACCGCCGGTACGCCCCGCCCGGTGGGGGTGCTCATCGCTTCGGAAAGCCCCCACGCCGCCGACCTGATCGGGGCGGCGGTCATCGGCCTGAAAACCGAGGAGGTTCCCACTCTGGTGGCGGCCATCCGCCGGGGGCTGATCCCCGAGGGACCGGAGCTTTTGGAGGCAGATGAATGGAAACCCTTCATCATTGCGGATTATCAAAAGGTGGAAACGGTGCGTTCCTTGCGGTTTAATCAGGGATCGGAAAAATTTTTCGGCCGCATCAGCGCCGTCTTTATGGATCGGGCGCTGGCTTCTTACCCCAAACTAAAAAAAGAGGAATGTATCGGCTGCCGGGAGTGCGAAAAGATCTGCCCCGCCGATGCCATTGTTATGGTGAGGAAAAAGCCGCAGATCGATCGGAAAAAGTGCATCCGCTGCTTCTGCTGCCAGGAATTCTGCCCCAAGGGGGCCATGAAGGTACATCGCCCGCTGATCGCTAAAATTGCTAAAAAACTGTAAAGGGGCTGTTAAAATAGCCTGGACCGCAAAGAGCAGAAAAAACAAAAGATTTTGCAAAGAAACAGCCATATTAGAAGAAAAAAGGAAGAAAAAATAGCGCAAACAGCGCTATTTTTTCTATTATAAAGGGCCTTTGCTACTTCCAAACTATTTTTCCGATCCTCAAAAAAAGCAGAGCAACGCTCTGCTTTTTATTTTGGAACATCTAACGCGGTTTCATCTTTCAGCAGCCGGTTGATGATATGCTCGGCCAGCTTCATGCCGGCGATGGTGGGCACAAAGGAAATAGAGCCCACCGTGCGCTTACCGCCGTCCTCAATGGGAAAGGCGGGCACCACCGTGTCGGTGGAGTAGAGGCATCGCATTTTGCGGAATCGGGCGTTTTTCAGGGCAAGCCGCATCTTTTTGGCCAGAGGACAGCCGGCAGTCTTATCGAAATTGGCCATCTGCAGCCCGGCTGAGGTCAGCCGATTGCCGGTGCCCATGCACATGATCATGGGAATGTTATTTTTTCGGCAGTATTCCGCCAGCACCAGCTTGGCGGCCGCATCGTCGATGCAATCGGCTACAAAGGCGGTATCTTTGGAGATCAGGGTTTCTACCGTTTCCTCGTTGATCCAGGCCTGCCGGGCGGTAAAGCACAGCTGAGGGTCGATCTCCGTCATGCGTTCCTCTGCAACGGTCACCTTGCCTTTCCCTACTGTGGAGGAGAGGGCCAGAAGCTGGCGGTTGCAGTTGGTTTCGGAAATTACGTCACCGTCAATGGCGGTGATGCTGCCGATCCCGGCCCGTACCAGCCCTTCCAGGGCAGCACCGCCCACGCCGCCTACACCCACAACTGTTACATGGGCGTTCTGCAGCCGGGCAAGCCCTTCGGGGCCCACCAAGGCTTCGGTTCTTAAAAAGCGGGTTGATGCCATTTTTATCCCTCCGTTACATACCGCCATCGGCGGATATTTTTTGCTTCGCAAAAAAAATGAGCCCCGCAGATGCCGTGGAGTGCACACAGTTGATCCCTGACATTGTCAGGTGGGTGTTAGCCGGGGTGGCTTCACAGGCTTCCGACGTTGGGTAAAACCCAGGGCCGGCATGCTCACAGCTCCCGAACGCATTCCCGATTTAAAAGTGTAGGCTCAAAGTAGTACAAACCACGCACACCGCAGGTGCTCGAAAATTATTATAGTTGAAAAATCAAAGATTATTCTTCTTCGGAGTCTAAATCGTAGACCTCACCCAAAGCTTCTTCCAGCAAGGGTAAAACCTTCGCCAGCTCCTCCTGATCGATGGTGACGAAAACCTCTTCGCCGTTATCGTCCTCGATGGCCTTCAGGACTACCAGCTGACCGTCGCTTTCCAGCTGCTCTTGGGGATCCTCGAACTGCTCGATCAGCCCCACATAGGTCATACCGTCACATTCAATGCTACCCAGCACCTCGAATTCCAGCTCCCGGCCTTCTTCGTCGGTGAGAACTACATAATCGTTTCCGTATTCGTTTGCCATGGATCATGCTCCTTTTTTCTTGGTGCTTCTATTGTATCACAGGTTTATGAAAAAATCAATCGGGAAAATAGCAGGTAAAGGTGGAGCCCTTCCCGAAGGTACTATCCACGGTGACCCGGCCGCCCATACCCGTTACAATGGAATGGACGATGGAGAGCCCCAGCCCGGTGCCGCCGGTCTCCCGGGAGCGGGCCTTATCCACCCGGTAAAATTTATCAAAAAGGTGGGGAATATGCTTTTTTTCAATGCCGATGCCCTCATCTGCCACCGAGAAAAGCACCCCGCCCGGGGTATTTTCCACAGTAACCGTCACCTTGCCGCCGGGGTTGGAATACTTGATGCTGTTGCTCAGCAGGTTGACCATCACCCGCCGCACCTGATCCGGTTCGCAGAGCAGCTCCCGCCGGGGCGGCAGCCGGGTGAGGCATTGCAGCTCCTTCTTTTTGAATTCCAGCTGCATGGCATCGCAGACCTCCCGGGCTGCAGCCGCCAGATCCAGCGGCTCCAGATGCCCCCGGGGGGCGGCCTCTGTTTTGCTCAGCTCCAACAGCTGATTGACCATTGCATTCATCTGATCGGCAGACCGCTCCACCGTTTGCAGGAATCTGCGGCGGGTGGGCTCGTCCAGTTCACTCTCCAGCATGGTCTCACTATAGCTTTTAATGACGGTAAGGGGGGTCTTGAGCTCATGGGAAACATTGGCTACAAACTGCTTGCGCTCGTTTTCCAGGGACTCTGCCTCGGTGATATCATCCAGCAGAAAGAGGGTGCCCTCGGAGCCGTCCCCCAGCAGGAACATACTGCGGTAAACGCAGAAGAACCGGCCGTCAATCTCCGCCATAAAGCGGGTCTCCTGATCATGGCCCATAAAGATGGATTTTAAGGGAGGCTGCTCAAAGAGCAGCTTGAAGGCCTCGTTGGAGTGGACGATGGTGCCCTGCTGATTGATGGCGAAAAGGGGCTTGGGAATGTTGCGCAGCAGATCCTGCAGCATCTGGAAATTTTTGGTGATGCGGGTGCCCATGGCGTTGAATACCCGCGTCAGCTCCCCCACCTCATCCTTGGAGGCGGTGGGGATCTCCTTGAATTCGCCGGTCAGCTGCATGGCCTTGGCCCCGATGATCAGCTTTTGAATGGGGATCAGGAACTGCCGTGCCAGCAAAAAACTCACCGCTACCGTCAGCACGATACCGATCAGCAGCGCCTGGATAAAGAGCAGCAGATAGTTGCGGATATCGTCCATCAGCCCGGTGCGGTGATCCACCACATAAAGGGTGTGGCCGTCCCGCAAATTCCAGGCAAAGTCCAGCGTCTCTGCGAAGGCGCCGGCCTGGCGGTTGGTGCCGCCGTTCAGCACCTGCCGCAGGTTATCGGTCTTTTTCACCGGCCCGCCGTAGATGTTGCTGTATAGAATGGTGTTTTGCTGCAGAATGTAGTAGGTACGGTCGGTCAGCAGAGGGTTCAGGCTGTCTTGGGTGGGCAAAAAGTCCACCAGATCCTCCAGATTTCCTTCATTGACCTCAAAGAGCTCGATGATGGATTGCAGCTCAGTCATATCGTTGTAAAACGCCCGGTTATAGTCCATGGCGATGTTGGTAAACAGCATTACGCCCACAAAGATCATCACCAGCACCACCAGCGCCATCATAAAGCCCATCAGGCGGTAACGCAGATGCTTTCTCATTTCCCGGTACCCGATACATAGCCTACGCCCCGGCGGCTGATGATATAGCGGGGGTCGGAGGGATCCTTTTCGATCTTGCCCCGCAGCCGCCGCACCGCCACATCCACCGTGCGGTCGTCGGGCTGCATCTGATCATAGCCCCATATGGCCAGCAGCAGATCCTCCCGAGTGTAGCAACGGCCGGGATTTTTGGCAAAGATCAGCATCAGGCTGAATTCCTTCCGGGAAAGGATCAGCGCCTCGCCGTTTTTGGTAACGGCTCCGGTCTGCTCATCCAGCACATAATCGCCCCAATGGACCAGCTTCTGGCCGCTTACCTTGCCTTCATAGCGGGCCAGATGTACCTTTACCCGCAGCATCAGCTCCTTCACCGAAAAGGGCTTGCAGATGTAATCGTCGGCCATCCGGGTGAGCCCCTCCAGCCGGTCCTCCTCGGAGGTCTTGGCGCTCATGATCAGCACCGGTACATCGGATCGGGCACGGATGGAATCCAGCACCTCCAGCCCGTTCAGCCGGGGGATCATGATATCCAGCAGCACCAGATCAAAGGAATGGGCGGCAAAGGTCAGCAGCGCCTGCTCCCCGTCTGCGGCAGTGTGTACGGCGTAGCCTTCTTTTTCTAAATTGAATGCAACAATGTCCAGAATACTGGGATCGTCTTCAATGATCAAGATGTGTTTCATGGGAACACCTCCATTTATCTTTATTTTAACACAAGACGGAGGTCTTGCCAAGGGGGGAAAACTGTGTTACAATAGATTTAACAAATTCAGGAGTGTTTTATGGCCGATAAGATTTTGATCGTTGAAGATGAATTACATATTGCCCGGATGATCCGGCTGGAGCTGGAGCGGGAGGGATACCTCTGCAGCTGCGCTCACGACGGTGAAGCCGGCCTGGAGGCCGCCCTCAGCGGGGAGTATGATCTGGTGCTGCTGGATATCATGCTGCCCAAGCTGGACGGCCTCACGGTGCTGCAGCGGCTACGGCAACGCTCGGAGGTCCGGGTCATTATGCTGACTGCTCTGGGGGAGATCGATGACCGGGTCAAGGGGCTGGATCTGGGGGCAGATGATTACCTCACCAAGCCCTTTGCCATGCGGGAGCTGGTGGCCCGGGTGCGGGCAGCCCTGCGCCATCGGGCTTCTGCCGGGGAGGAAACAGAATTGTCTGCCGGGGAGCTGCGGGCCGATCGGCTGGCCTTCCGGGCCTTTTACGGCAAAGAGGAGCTGACCCTCACCCGCAAGGAATTTGAATTGCTGGTATTCTTTATGGAGCACCCCGATGTGGTCTGCTCCCGGGAGCAGATCCTCCGGGAGGTCTGGGGGTATGATTATGTGGGGGATACCAACCTGATCGATGTGTATATCCGGTATCTCCGCACCAAGATCGACGATCGGTTCGGGGTGCACTACTTCCGTACCGTGCGGGGCTTGGGCTATGCATTCGGTACCGGCCATGAATAAAAAAGAGATCAAAACAGCTTATTTTTATTGCAAAAAAGAGCTGAAACTGGACTATAAAACCGGGAAAAAACGGCGAAAATATGCCTACCGTATGGCCCGCGAGGAGCTGAAATATCAGCGGAAGAACGGGCCGAAGGCGGAGGTTAAAAATGTAAAAAAAGCCCTGCGGGATGCCAAAAAGGAGTATAAAAAGGAAGCCTATCTGCAAAAATCCATCTATCTGGAAAAGGCTGCCGCCCTCAAAAAGAAAAAGCGAGAGGAGCTGGGCAGCGTGGTGCAGATGGTGGCTGAGCGGGTGCCGGAATCCTTGGTGGGCAGCCTGACTTTGAGCTATGTGCTGATCTTTTTGGTGTTTGCAGTGCTGCAGAGCGTCTTTGTGATCGCTTCTTCTTATTATACTCTGGAGCGGCGAGCCACCGATGCGGTGCTGACTGTGGCCAATACGCTGGAGGCCGGCGGCCTGCAGCAGGAGATCGCCGCGCGGCTGGTGGAGGATCCCAATTTTCATATCGCCCTTTACCGGGCCGATGGCAGCCTGGTCTATGCCTGCGGTGAGGAAAGCCTTAGCAAGGTGCTGCCCTATAATACCCGATGGGAGGTGCCCTTTTCCTTCCGCTATCAGACCGATACCCTGCGGATCTACTCTAAAAAGGCAGAGACCGCCGATGGGATGTTTTATCTTAATGTTGCCAAAAGTATGCAGACAGAAAATGCCATCCTTTCCCTGCTGATCAATCTGATGCTGGTCTCCATTGCGTTGGTGCTGTGCCTGTGCTATTTTGTGGGCTACCGCACCGCCCGGAAGCAGCTGCGCCCCATCGGGGTGCTGGGCCGGGCGATGGAGGAGATGTCCGCTGCCCGCCTTTCCGACCGGCTGGAAACGAAAAATATTCGCACGGAGCTGGTGGAGGTGGTGGAATCCTATAACCGGATGCTGGATAAGATCGAGGATGCCTATGAGCGGCAGAAACAGTTTGTTTCCGATGCCTCCCATGAGCTGCGCACCCCTCTGGCGGTGATCCACGGGTATGCGGATATCCTTTCCCGCTGGGGCGGGGAGGATCCCGCTGTGCGGAAGGAGGCGGTGGAGGCCATCCTTTCTCAATCTGCCAATATGCAGCAGCTGCTGGAACGGCTGCTCTATATCGCCCGCAGCGAAAACGGCACGGTGAAGGCCAGCCCGGAACAGACCGAACTGGCACCTCTGGCCGCCGAATTGCTGCAGGATTTCCGGCTGCTGCAGCCGAAGCGTACCTTTATCCTGCAGGGAGAGGGCACCGCTTGGTGCGATCCCAATCTGGTGCAGCAGATCCTGACGATCTTGCTGGATAATGCGGTGAAATTTACCGCCGATGGGGGCAATATCACGGTGAAAATTGCCATGGGGCAGAAAAATACTGCTGTCAGCGTGACAGACGACGGGGTGGGAATGTCCGATGAAGTGGCCGGCCGAATCTTTGAGCGGTTCTATAAGGGAGATTCCTCCCATAATGAAAAGGGGTTTGGATTGGGACTTTCCATTGCCAAGCTCATCACCGAAAGTCAGGGCGGTACCATCACGGCGGTCTCCGCCGAAGGGGTGGGCAGTACCTTTACAGTTACTCTACCTTTGGATAGGCCATAAAAAGGGGCTGTAAAAAATCGTTAAGATTTTTTACAGCCCCTTAATATTTGTGGGTATATTTTCACCCCAATTCAATTGGGGGAGCAGAGTCGGCGGCCAATTTTATTTTTGCGGCGGGGACTCTTTTGATAGCTGTGAATAGGTCTGGAGGAAATGGTTCATCTCCTCCAGCAGGTTTTCCCGATTCTGGATCCGGAGGGTGAAGTAGGGCTTTGCTCCGATGGAATAGAGCACCCGTCCCTTCATAGCGTGCACCAGCTTAGAGAGCAGTTCCGGCTGGGGTTCGCTGACGAAAAAGAGGACAGAATCCTGCTTTTGCTTGATATCCATGATGCCGTTGCTGCGGGCCAGCGCCCGCAGGAGGGCGATCTTCATCAGGTTGAGGATGCTTTCAGGAGGATCGGAGAAGCGGTCGCAGAGCTCATCCACCATATCCTCGTAGTCCTCTTGGGTAGAGAGGGCGGCGATCTTTTTATAGAGGTCGATACGGGTCTTTTCGCTGGGTACATAGTCCTTGGGGATAAAGGCGCTGACCGAGATATCAATGGCGCAATCAGCCTTGGGCTGCTCGGTGATACCTTGCTCTTCCTCCACCGCCTCCTTCAGGATCCGCATATACATATCATAGCCCACAATATTCATCTGGCCATGCTGTTTTTCTCCCAGCAGGGCGCCGACGCCCCGGATCTCCAGATCCCGCATGGCGATCTTCAGGCCGCTGCCGAATTCGGTGAATTCCCGGATGGTGGCCAGCCGCTTGGCGGCCACCTCGTTCATGATGCTGCCCTGGCGGTAGGTCAGGTAGGCATAGGCCCGGGTACTGCTGCGGCCCACCCGGCCCCGGATCTGGTGGAGCTGGGAGAGGCCCAAGCGGTCTGCATCCTCAATGATCAGGGTGTTGGCGAAGGAAACGTCGATGCCGGTTTCGATGATGGTGGTACAGACCAGAATATCCACCTCATGCTTCAGCACCCGTTCCCAGGTCTTTTCCAATTCTACTCCGCTCATTTTGCCGTGGCCGATGGCGATGCGGGCCTCCGGCAGTTTGGCGGAGAGCCGCTCAGCGATGTGATCCAGCGCTTCGACGTCGTTCTTCATATAAAAGACGCAGCCGCCCCGTTTCAATTCCCGTGCGATGGCGGAAAGGATCAGATCCTGATCATATTCCAGTACATAGGTGGTCACCGGCTGGCGGTCGGCGGGGGGATCCTCGATGATGGAAAGATCCCGGATGCCGGAAAGAGCCATATTGAGTGTACGGGGGATAGGGGTAGCGCTCATGGTCAGCACATCCACACCCACCGAAAGCTCCTTGATCTTTTCCTTGTGCTTGACGCCGAACCGCTGTTCCTCATCGATGATCAGCAGGCCCAGCTTTTTGAAATGAATATCCCCGGATAAAATGCGGTGGGTACCGATCAGGATATCCACCCGCCCGGTCTCCAGATCGGAAAGGATCTGCTTGGTCTCCTTGGCGGTGCGGAACCGGTTGAGCACTGCGGAGGTGATGGGAAAATCGGAAAAACGCTCCTTCACCGTCTGATAATGCTGCTCCGAAAGGATGGTGGTGGGGCAGAGGATGGCCACCTGAAAGCCATTGTCCACCGCCTTGAAGGCCGCCCGGAGGGCCACCTCTGTCTTGCCAAATCCCACATCTCCGCAAAGCAGACGATCCATGGGGTTGGGCTGCTCCATATCCTTTTTGATCTCCTCCACGCAGCGGATCTGATCGTCGGTCTCCGCATAGGGAAACCGTTCCTCAAACCGCAACTGCCAATCGGTATCCGGATCAAAGGGGATGCCGGGGGCCTTCAGCCGCTTGGCGTATAGGGCGATCAGCTCCCGGGCCACCTCCCGGGATTGGTTTTTCACCTTGGCCTTGGTCTTTTCCCATTGGGTGCCGCCCAGCCGGGAAAGCTTGACGGTATGATCCTCGGCGGTGCCGATATATTTGGAGATCAGATCCAATTGGGGGCAGGGGACAAAAAGGGTGTCTCCCTTATCGTAGCCGATGACGATATAATCCTTGGTCACTCCCTGGTTTTCTACCTGACGGATGCCCTTATAGACGCCGATGCCGTGGGAAACGTGCACCACCAGATCTCCGGGGGTAATATCATTGAAGGAACGGATCTTTTCCCCTTTAGGGGTACCCTTCCGGCGGGCCAGCTGCTCCGCCTTGCGGTTTCCATCGCAAAGCAGCAGGAATTTGGCATCGGGGAACCGCAGATTAAAGGAGAGGGTACTCTCGGTGCAGCAGACAAAGCCGTTCTTCGGGGCGTCGGAAAGGGGGATATGCCTGGCGGTCAGCGCCGCCTTTAATTCTGCCGCCCGCCGATCTCCGGCGGTGAGCACCACCGCATAATCCTCCTCCACGGCCCGCTCCAGCTCTGCCAGCAGGGTATCCTCCTGATAGAAGGGGATATGATCCTCCAGCACCCGCAGCTGCCGCAGGGCGCCCATGGGGCAGTCTGTGACCCCCGGTGCAATGGCGGAAAGGAGCAGCGTTTTGCCGTTCCAGCGCTTTTCAAAGGCTTCCTTGCTTAAAAAGTAAGCGCCGTCTGCCATGTATTCGCCCTTTTCTGCCAGCCGCTCCATCTCTTCCTTCAGCTGCCATTCCATGAAGGAAAAGACCTTCTGCTGGTTGCCGTATTCTTCGATGAAGAGCAGGTCGTCGTGGAGCTCCAGAGGGGTGAAAAGCTCCGGATAGAGCAGAGGTAGGTATCGGTCGGCGGCGATGCTGCGGCCGGTTTTCAGCCGTTCCAGATCGGCCTTGGCTCCGGGATGGTCGATGGTTTGCAGCAGGGGGATCAACCGCCGTTCCTCCCCCTTACGGGAGTGGCAAGGGACGATCTCTGCCTCTTCGGCGGTCTCTAAGGTGCGCTGGGTCAGCACGTCAAAAAAGACGATACGGTCGATCTCGTCGCCGAAGAATTCCACCCGCAGCGGGTCAGGATAGTTGGGGGAGAAGATATCCAGAATGCCGCCCCGGCGGGCAAAGCTGCCGCTACCCTCCACCAATTCGAAGGCGGTGTAGCCGTTTTCAACGAGATAGGCGGTCAGCTCCTCCAGCTCATAGGTGACGCCTACCTTCAGCAGGAGACCCTGCTCCTCCGCCACCTCCGGCGGGGCAATAGGCATCAGCAGAGCGCTCAGGGGAGCCACGATCATGGCGTAATCCCCCTGGCGCAGCTTTTTCAGCACCTCTGCCTGCTCATTTTCCCGGTCCTTGGAGCGGGCAGAATAGGAATCAAAAAGAAAATCCCGCTCCGGCAGATAATACACCTTTTCTCCCAAAAGGGCGCGAAAGGCTGCGAGGATCTCCTTACCCCCCGCCTCCTGGCGGGTCACATAGATCCCCTTATGATGAAATTGTTTGCAAAGGTAGGCGGCGGTCAGCAGGCTGCTTTGCCCCTGCAGCCCATTGATGGCTAAGGGGTACCTGCCCTCAAAGGGCAGCTCCTGCAGCGCCGGCTCCCGGTTCAGGAGAGATAAAAAGTCCATAGATCACCTGTTGAAGCGGTTCTGGGCACCGCTTACATCGCCCTTTAAAAGCAGTTTTACGGCACCCGGAACGGCATTCAGCGTCTTTTCCAGCGTTTCCAGATCCTCTTTGGGAAATTTGCTTAAGACCCAATCGGCCAGGTCGTAGTCCGGGTGAGGCTTCTGCCCCACGCCGATCTTGATCCGCACCAGCTGATTGCTGCCCAACACCCGGATAATGTCCTTCAGGCCGTTGTGTCCGCCGTCGCTTCCTTTATCTCGGATCCGCATCCGGCCCACATCCAACGAAACATCGTCGCAAATCACAATGATGTGATCCTGGGGGATCTTGTAAAAGGAGCCCACCTCGTTCACCGCATTGCCGGAAAGGTTCATGAAGGTCAGCGGCTTCACCAGGATCACTTCGGCATCTCCCACCTTCGCCTTGCTCATAGTGGCGGTCTGCTTGCTACCGAAGGGGGCGGCGCCGAATTCCTTTTCCAGAACGTCGATGGCCATAAAACCTGCATTGTGGCGGGTACTCTCGTATTGCTTGCCCGGATTTCCCAGGCCTACGATCATATATCGCTCTTTTTTATCAAATATCATGAGTCTCACCTCAACTTTGAATTTTAACATATAAAAAGTAAAAATTCAATCAAAAAAGCTGTGTGCTTTTGCACACAGCTTTTTTGGTGTTATGCGGCTAATTTTCGCATCAGGGCAATTGCATCGGAGATGGTCAGCTTCCCGTCGCCGTTCTGGTCTAGAAGCTCCCGATTGGCGTTGGACTCTGCTCCCAGAAGGATCTGCAGAAGTTCAATGGTGGCGCTGGTATCCAGCTCCTGTACGGTGACCTGATAGTTCAGGGAGATATCACCGCGGGTGACGGTAACCGTCTGGGTTCCTGTTTGATTGGGATCATAGCCGGTGATGTTGAAATCATTCAGCTGCCGCTCGGCGATGGTGTCGGAATAATTCCAGGTGACCTCCAGACCGTCGGTGATCAGTTCGTCACCGGGCATGAAGTAGGTCTTATTGGCCGGATTGGTGATGGCTCCTGCCAGCGGCTGGAGCTTTTCCACATCTACAAAGCGGAGCCCTGTCTTTTCGGTATACCGCTCAGCCGAAGAACCGCTGTAGCCGTAAACGGTCAGGGTATCGGAGGAGGCGTAAGTGTTTCCGCCCAACTGAGCATTCTTGGGGATGAATACCTCTTTTCGAATGCCGACCAGCGCATCTTTTTCGATCAGAGTCACATTCCCGGGGATGGAAAGACTGATGAGCTTACTGCCGAAAAAGGCTTGCTCGCAGATGGTCTGTAGGCTACAGGGCAGGGTGACCTCCTCTAGGTAGTGGCAATGGCAGAAGGCATTGGTGCCGATCTTGGTCACCCCTTCAGGAACAGTATAGGCGCCGCTCCGGGCATAGGGGAACCGCAGCAGCGTGGTTTGATCCTTGCTGAACAGCACCCCGTCTACTGCACAAAAGGCCGGATTATTTTCAGCCACCGTAATAGTTTTCAGGCAAGTGGCCTGGCAGAAGGTAACAGGATCGAATTCAGTAAAGGAGGCGGGGAGATGAAGCTCCTGAAAATCCGAGGCGATGAAGGCGTTGTTTCCGATCGAAACGGTGCCCTCCGGCAGAGCATAGGAGGTATCCTCGATCCGGTTTGCAGGATATTGCAGCAGGATGGTTTGATCCTTGCTGAAGAGCACACCATCTACATCGCAGAAATATGGGTTGCTATCATCTACGAAAATGTCGGTCAGGCTGGTAATATAAAGGGCATTGGTTGCGAGAGTCTGCACATTTTTCGGCAGGGAAATGGTTTTTAAATAGGTACCGAAAAAGGCGCGTTCGCCGATGGAAACCAGGCTTTCTGGCAGGATCAATTCAGTAAGGTTGGTGGAAGAAAAACTGCTGTTACCGATGGAGGTCAGACTATTGGGAAGCCTAAACTCTGTGATGTTTCGGCGTGAATAGAAAACAGAATCATTGATGGTGGTAACACCTTCCGGAATGGTGACAGCACCGGTCTTTCCGTTGGGGCACAAGATGGCGGTGGTTACCGCTTCGTCGTATACAATACCGTCGATGGAGCAATAGGTCTCGTTTTCTTCCGCAACCTGTACTTCTGTTAGATTATAATTATACAGGGAGTCGTAATACAACGTGTTGACAGAAGCGGGAAGGTAAATTGAGGTGATCTGCTGGCAACTGTTTATCGCGTGGCTTTCCAGAACCTCCAGAGTTTCGGGAAGGGTAAGAGCAGTAAGGTTGCTAATTGAATCAAAGGCATAACTTTTGATGGTTTTAACGCCTTCCGGAACGGTATACTCTCCGGCTTTTCCAAGGGGATAGATGATCAGGCTCTCTTTTTCGTAATCAAAGAGCACACCGTCTTGGGCAGAGAGGTAGGGATTCTCTTCTGCTACCTTGATCTCGGTCATGGCGACGTTTCTGGAAAAGACACCGACCCCGATGGAGGAAACGTTGGCCGGGATGGTGATGGATGGAACCTTGCGGCAGCCTGCAAAGGCTTCATTACCAATGGTGGTCAGGCTGTCCGGCAGGGTCAGGGAGGTGATGTTGGTACAGGAAGAAAAAGCACTGGCTGCAATTTCGGTCACACCCTCGGGGATCACCACATCTCCGGAAAGGGTGGTCAGAGCCAGATACAGAACAGAGCCGTCCCGGCTGTAAAGGAATTTGCCCTCGGCTTTTAAGGTGGGGTGATCCTCGGCCACGGTGATCTCGGTAAGGCCGTATGAGCTGGTGATGGTATACTTGGTGAAATTTCTTAAGCTTTTCGGAATGTGGATAGAGGTCAATTTGCTATTGAAAAGACCATTGTAAAGGGAGGTAACACCCTCCGGAATGATATAGGCACCGGTTTTTCCGGGAGCGACCATGATCAGGGTCGTTCCTTTCTTATTCAGCAGATCTCCATTGATGGAGCAGAAGAAGGGGTTATCGGCAGAAATCTGAATGTCAGTCAGTTTAGGACAGTTCGAGAAATTGGTGGAGATCGTGTCTACTGTAGACGGGATCGAAACAGAAGTCAGAGCAGCGCAGTTGTCGATACAGTTGATCGGCAGTTCACGTACACCCTCCGGGATGGTGAGGGTGGTCAGGGCGGAGCAACCGGAAAATGCGCTGCCACCGACGGTGCGAAGGCCGGCGGGCAAAATAATGGCGGTCAGCCCAGAGCAGGAACTAAATGCAGAGGGACCGATTTCCGTTACGGTCTGGGGGACGATGAGAATGCCGGTCTTAGCGGGAGTGCAGGCAATCAAAGCGGTCTTAGCAATGTTATAAACGATATTGCTTTTAGAGCAATAGGCTGTGTTGGCCTCGTCCACGGTCAAGCTGGAAAGAGCAGAGCAGTTGGAAAATGCGCCGCCTCCCAAGCTGGTAACGGAAGCAGGAACGGTGATGGCTTTCAATTTGCTGCAGCCGGTAAAAGCATTGCCGCCGATGGAGGTCACTGTTTCCGGAATAGTAAAGGAAGCAAGGGAGGAGCAGGAGTTAAATGCGGAGGAACCGATACTCTCCAGTTGATCGGAGCAGGAAATTGTAGTGAGGGAGGAGCAATTCATAAACAGGGAGGAGGAAATTGCGGTCAGGCTGTTGGGCAGCTGGGCGGTGGTAAGATTGCGGAAATAGGAAAAATTAGAATTGCCCAGTTCGGTGATCCCCGCTTCCACCACGATCTTTTTAACATGATCCCGGAAGCTTGCCCAAGGGTAGAGGAGGGTGCTGTTTTTGTGTTCGGTGTAGCCGGTGCCGGAAATGGTCATGGTGGCGGTAGGGGCGTCAAAATAATAGGTGGCATCGGGGCCGCAGCTGCCGGTATAGGCGCCGAAGGTCAGATCATTGGCCTCTGCATATTTTTCGGCGGTGGAGTCGGCGAGACCAAGCAGGAAAAAACTGTCGGCCGCATCGGCAAAGGCGCGGGATCTGATGGTTACATCGGGATTGCTAATCTGCAGCCAGCTTAAAGAGGTGTCGCTGAAGGCGTAGAGATCCAGTTGGTCAACGGTCTCAGGCAGGGCATAAAAGCCGGTCAGCGCGGCGGGATAGCGCCAGAGGGTACTTTTGTCTTTGTTAAAAAGAATGCCGTTTTCGGCGGAAAAGTTGAAGTTTTCTTCATCGGCGGTGAAGGCGGTCAAGCCGGGGCAGCCGGTGAAATTGGATTGGAGCAAAGTGGTCAGGCCGGCGGGGATATGTACCGTTTCCAGTTGGGGACAATCGGTAATGGCTGAGTTGCCCAGATAGGTCAGGCTATCAGGCAGGGTAACTGTTTTCAGCAGATCGGCACCGGCGAAGGCTCCGCCTACAGAGATGGAGGTGATCCCTTCTTCGATCATGATCGCATCGATCAAGTCAATATAGGAGAGCCAGGGGTTCTGCGTTACTGCGCCGGTACCGGAGATGGTCAGCAGGCCGGTTTTGGCATCAAACGTATAGCTGGCGGTGCTGCCGCAGTTACCGCTGGTGGGCAGTTCATCCACCGCAACAAAGCTGAACCCCTTGCCGGAAGCAAAGGTCTCGGCGGCGGTGCCGGAATAGCCGTAGATCGTTACATCACCGGTATAATTGAGGATGGTGCTGTCGATGCTTGTAACACTGGAGGGAATATAAAGGGTCTTAAGGGCGCTATCTCTTAAAAAGAGATAGCTTGGTAGGGAGGTGATCCCTTCGGGGATCCGCATTACGGTGAGCTGATAGCAGTAACTGAAGGCTGCACCGTTTATAGAAGTAAGGTTTTTGGGCAGCTTGATTCCGGTGAGCTTTTTGCAGAAGGTAAAGGCGTTGACGGCAATCTGCTTCACACTGTCCGGAACAGTATAAGCGCCGGTCTTATTCCCGGGGCAAGCGATCAGAACGGTCATGGCTTTATTGAAGAGAACGCCGTTCTGCTCACATAAATAAGCATTGTCCTCGGCAACATTGATCCGTTCCAGTGCAGGAGTATCGTAAAAAGGGTTGGAGCCGAGGGCACTTACCGCCTTGGGAAGGGTGATTTCTACAAGGCTTGAGCAAGAGTAAAAAGCAAGCATATTGATGGTGGTCAGGCTTTCCGGAAGAATGATCTTCGTTAATGCCCGGCACCCGGCAAAACTATAACTTCCGATGACAGTCAAGCCTTCGGGAAGTGTTACATCATTCAGATAGCTACAGCCGGCGAAGGCGTAGTTTCCTATGCGGGTGACCCCGCTTTCTACAATGATCGTATAAATTTTGTAGCGGTTCGCGTACCAAGGGGTGCCGCCATCGCTGTAGTTTGCCATCTGGCCGCTGCCGGAGATGGTCAGGGTGCCGGTTGCCTCATCGAAGGCATAGGTAACATTGGTGCCGCAGCTGCCGGTGGTGGCGGCAACGGTACTGAAGGTGAAAACAGAAAGGGCGCTGAGCAGAAGCGCCAGGGTCAAAAGCAGGGATAAGCCTCTTTTCATGGTTATTCTCCTTTTGTTATTTTAATCATATTATATCATTATTGCTGGAAAATTCAAGCAGAAGAAAAGAATTGTTGATTTTTACCCCGGAATTTTATATAATGAGTTTATTACATAAAAATGAGGTTGGAAATGAACTATCAATTTGAGGATACACGGATGCCCTGCTTTGCGGTGCCGGAGCGGGTGGTCGATCAGTTTATGAATATTGCCACCGGGGCACAGCTGAAGGTATTGCTTTATCTGCTACGGTTCGATAAGCTGGGGCACACCAGCGAGGGGATCGCCGAATTCTGCAATCTGAAGCCGGAAGAGGTGGATGATGCGGTGCGCTTCTGGGTACGGGAAAAGGTATTTGTGCTGGAGCAGGGCAAGCTGCGGCTGGTGAACGGCATCAAAACGGTGCAGACCAAGGAATTGCCCAAGGTGGCGCCCACCATCGTGTTGGCAGAGACCGGCGAGGATTTTCAGGCCATGGTGGCAGAGATCCAGCGGATCGTGGGCAAGCCCATCAATTCTACTACCGTTTCGCTCTTTTATAATTTTGCGGAAAACCTGCATTTTTCCCCGGAAATGATCGTCCAACTGGCCGCTTACTGCAACAGCATCGGTAAGTTTGCCTATCGCTACATGGAGGCGGTGGCGGTGGATTGGTTTGATGAGGGGATCACCACCTTTGAGCAGGCGGAAAAGAAGATCCGCCAGCTGGAGGCCCGGCAGGGGCTGGAAAACCGCCTTAGGAAGGCCTTTGGGATCGCTACCAATTTTTCTGCCAAGCAGAAGGAATTTATTCAAAGCTGGCTGGAGGCAGGCATCACCGAGGAGCTGATCCTGGAGGCTTATAACCGCTGCATGGATGCAAAGGGGCAGATGTCCTTTCCCTATATCAACAAGATTCTGCAAAATTGGGGCCAGAAGGGCTATAAAAAGGTATCGGATATCCGGGAGGAGGCAGCCACCGGCCGCCAGCAACATTCCGGCCTTTCCGAGCTGGAGCAGATGATGATCGCGCAGATGCAATCCGGAGGGAATAACGAATGAGTAATAAAGAGCAACTTTGGGCCGCTTTTGCCGCCCGCCATGCGGAGGCTGTATGGCAGGCAGAGGAACGGCGGGAGCAGGTCTACCGGGAAAATCCCGTTCTGTTCCAGATGGATCAGCAGATCACCGAGGCGGGCAGCCGCTATTGCATCGCCTCCCTGACCGGCGGGGATGCAGAGGCGCTGCAGGCGGAGTTGGAGGCGCTGCAGAAAAAGCGGGCAGATTTTCTGGCCTCCATCCATGCGGATCTGGAGCCTCACTATCAATGTAATAACTGCCAGGATACCGGCATGGGTCCCGATGGAATGTGCGAATGCTTCCGCCGGGAGTTGATCGCCGAAAACTTCCGCAGCTCCAATCTGGAGCAGGCGCTGGCCCACCAGAATTTTGAGCATTTTGATCTTTCTCTTTACAGCAGCGAGGCCCGGGGCGGTCTTCTTTCCCCCCGGGAGAATATGCGCCGGATCTATCAGCTTTGCAAGAATTATGCAGAGCAGTTTGATCAGCAGACCAAAAGTCTGCTGTTTGTGGGGGCCACCGGACTTGGCAAGACCTTTTTATCTACGGCCATCGCCAAAAAATTGCTGGAGCAGGGCCGGAGCGTGATCTATATCAGCGCCCCGGAGCTGGCCCGGCGGTTAGAAGCCTCCCGTTTCAATGATGAAGAGGGGCAGCTGCAGCAATTTTTTGAGGCGGATATGCTGATCATCGACGATCTGGGCACCGAGAGCCGCACCGCCTACACGGTGGGAACCCTCACCGACCTGATGGATCAGCGGATCCGGCTGGGTAAGCCCATGCTCTTTTCTACCAACCTGAATTTAGACGGCCTGCAAAAGGCCTATGATGAACGGATCGTCTCTCGGCTGATGGGGCATTTCAGCTATTGCTATTTTTACGGCGACGATCTGCGGATCAGATCCGCAAAAGAGGGCATCTAATGGAGCAGTATGATCAGCTGGACGATCTGCAGCTGAACGGCTGGCAGATCTGGCAGAACAGCCGGTTTTTTCGCTTCGGCACCGATGGGGTGCTGCTGGCGGATTTTGCCCGGTGCAGGCCCAAGGAAAAATATATCGATCTTTGCAGCGGCACCGGACTCGTGCCCTTTATGCTGCTGGCCCGGGGGGATGCGGCGGCCGCCGAAGCGGTGGAGCTGCAGCCTTATCTCTGCCGGCTGATGGAGCGCTCCTGCAGGCAAAATAACTGCGAGGACCGATTCAAGGTCCTCGAGGGCGACCTGAAAGAGATCCGCTCCCTTTGCCGGGGCGGCTGCTATGATCTGGTGACGGTCAACCCGCCCTATGAGCCCATGGGCCGGGGCATCCTGGGGCAGAACCCCCACCGGGAGTTGGCTCGCCGGGAGGTGGCCTGTACCCTGGAGGATGTGATCGGCGGGGCGGCCTATCTTTTGAAAAGCGGCGGCCGGCTGGCCATGGTCCATCGGGTGTTCCGTCTGCCGGAAATTTTAAGAACCATGGAAAATTATCATCTCACCCCCTCCCGTATCCGGATGGTGGAGGGGCACGCCGGTGAGCGCCCCATGGTGGTGCTTATTGAAGGGATCCTTCATTCCCGCCGGGAGCTGGAGGCGGAGCCTACCCTCATCCTTCACCGGGAGGACGGCGGGATGACCGATGAATTATTGCAGATCTACAGAAGGGAGCGGAAGGAATGAGCGAGCCGGTTTTATATTTGGTGGGCACCCCCATCGGCAATTTGGGGGATATCTCTCCCCGCTGCCGGGAAATTTTGGCAGAGGTAGATTTTATCGCCGCCGAGGATACCCGCAATACCTTAAAATTATTGAATTATCTGGAAATAAAAAAGCCGCTGATCAGCTACTTTGAGCATAACAAGCGGGAGCGGGGGCTGGAAATTTTAAGCCGCATCCGGGAGGGCAAGACCTGTGCCCTGGTCACCGATGCGGGGATGCCGGGCATCAGCGATCCCGGCGAGGATCTGGTGAAGCTGCTGGCCGAGGAGGGCTATACCGTTTCGGTGGTGCCGGGGCCCTGCGCCCTCATCAGCGCTCTGGTGCTTTCCGGCCTGCCTACCGGTCGGTTTTCCTTCCAGGGCTTTCTTTCCACCGCCAAAAAGAGCCGCCGGGAGCATCTGGAAAGTGTGCAGTATACCAAAGAGACCCTCATTTTTTATGAGGCGCCCCAGAAGCTCCGCAATACCCTCCGGGATTTTATGGAGACCTTCGGGGATCGCCGCATTGCCCTCTGCCGGGAGCTGACCAAGCTCCATGAAACGGTGCAGCGGGGGACCCTTTCAGAAATGATCGCCTTTTATGAGGAAAACGACCCTCGGGGTGAGTATGTCATCGTGCTGGAGGGCGCCGCCGAAGAAAAGCAGGAGGAGGCCTTCTGGCAGAAGCTTTCTGTGGCCGCTCATGTGGATTATTATGTACAGACCGGCATGGCGAAAAAGGATGCCATCAAGGCCGCTGCCGCTGATCGGGGCGTGGCAAAAAATGAGATCTATAATGAGGTTATGAAGAAATAAACGTAAAATGGGGGTACAGCTTTCGCTGTACCCCCTCATTTTATTATTCCCATTCTACGTTTATGGCGCCGATGCCGCCGCGGACGTCTATGCGGTTATTACCGTTTCCGAAGCCCTTGGTATTGGAAATGCTTGTGCCGTCAACGGTGATATTTCCAAGACCTTTTTCGATATCGAGCTTATAATCGTCCTTATTTCCGATGATCGTTATATTAGACTCGCCGATGCCTAAATCGAATTCACTTTCGCCAGTGAGCGCAGAGGTCAGGTTTAATTGACCGACGCCCATTTCCAGATCAAGATCATGGAGTGCACCACCGGATACGGTGATCTTTCCGGCGCCGCCGTCAATATCGGCCTCTGAGGTGGCGATCAGCGTATCGATGGTAACTTCGCCGGCGCCCAGTTCAAGGTTCATGGTGTCGGCAGATAAATGATCAACTGTCAGCTTTCCTGCGCCGGTGGTGATGCTTGCTTTTTCAAATACCGTGGTTGCGGGGATATAGAGCGTCAGCACGGCACCGGTATAGGTGCTGCCGAACCTTTTGGTTTCTTTAATAGACAGAACGCCGCCTTTATCCTCAACTGTAAGATGCTTTAAATTGCTTTCAACAGAAAAGTTTTCGCCCTGTTTTATTGTAAAATCAGCGGCGTTGATCTTCACTTCCAGGTTGCTTATATCGGATGAAACCGCATAAGTCTTGACATCTTCCCTTACCGCATCGCCCCCGGTGAATATACCAAGGATACTTATCAACCCTCCGATAATGCTGACCGTGAGAAGGATGGCAAAGGCCATGGCCAGATATTTAATTACTTTTTGAAAAGTGGTCATTTGATCTCAACGCCTCCAAACATACAAGTACCGCTTATGTAAATAGTAGGAGCATCCTTGTGCGCCGAGGTTTTATTGGAGATACCGCCAAAGATACAGTTGGAGCTCACCTTTACATTAATGTTATCGGGAACGAATATATCGATCCCACCAAAGATGGCAGAAACCTGAATGGCGCAGTCTTTTTCGATAATAGCATTGCGCAGATCACACTTCACACCGCCGAAAGTAGCGGTAAGCTCGGCACCTTCAAATACTTCTCCGTCATAATTCAGATTACAGCCCGAAAAGGTTGCGCAACCGACCTTTGTTTCACCGCCGTTTTGCTTGATCTCGGCGATGATCTCATTTGCCTTATTGCCAAAAAGCCCGGAAAATACCATTTTAATTCCAACAATTACGATAATGGCAGGTACAAGGAGCTTCCAGAGCATAGAAAAGCTCAATATATCCTGGCAACACAACAGCAGAAACACACCAATGGCGAGGCCGATGAGGTTGCCTGTCTTTTCACGCTCGGTCAATAAGCCAACCGCACAGGGCACGATGATCAATAACGTCCACCAACCGTCAAAGAAGATGTTGATATTGGTGATGTTTAATGCATTGAGCGCAAATAATGCACCCGCTGCAATCAGTACGATTCCCCAAATTACACTGCTGATTTTTTTCATTTTCCTCATTCCTTTTTGCATAATAGTAATTTTATTATATCATGAACGCTTTGAAAATGGAAGATAAAGTTTTTTGCTCGGCGGTACGCCGAAGTGGTTTTTATAGGCCCGGCTGAAGGCGTAGATGGAACGGTAGCCTACCCGTTCTGCGGCGGTGGTGACCGAATGGGTCTCCAGTAGCTTTTGGGCAAATTCCATCCGCTTTTCATTGCGGTAGGCGATGAGGCTGGTGCCGAATTCCCGGCGGAAAGCCTTTTCCAGATAAAAACGGCTGTAATTAAACTGCTTTTCCAGCTCTTCAAGACCCGCCGGAAGGCCTTGGCCGGAATCGATGTAATCCTTGATCTGACGGGCAACGCTTTGTTTGGCTGCCGGCGGAAAGAGACCGGGGAAATTTTCGGTGATCAGTGCATGAAACAACTGCAAAAACAACCCTTTTTGAAGCAGCGGCTCCGCACTCAGCACCGAAAAAAATAATTCCGGGGAAGAGAGCTTCACCAAGGGGGAAAGGGGATATTTCCGGAAGATATCCGGGCGGATCCGGCCGGCATCCGCTTCCGGCAGATCCTGAAAGCAGACGGGGATCTGCTCGCTTTCAGGAGTGTAGATCAGATCAAAATGGATATGGGGCTGGGAGACCTCCCCTTTCTCGCAATGAAAACTGTGGGGAATCCCCGGGCGAATAAAGATCCATTGACCCGGATGGCAGCAGTATTCCCGGTCGGCATAGCAAAAGCGCAGATTCCCGCTTTCCAGGAAGATCAGCTCATAATCATAGATGATGCGGCGGATGGTGTGGCCTGCGGGCAGTACCGACCGCATGGCCACCCGGATATAGGGGTTTAAAGTATGAATGTCCATGATACACCTGCAAGAAATGTTAAATAATAAACAAGAAAAATCATTTATATAATAGCATTTCTTTGTTAAAATGTAAACAAAGGAGGGATAAAAATGTTAAATCAATTAACGCTGAAAAAAGAGATCCGCACCTTTTCGGTCTCTCCGGAAAATCTGACCGGTGAAAAGGGAAAGGGCGGAATGGCCAAGGAGGGCAGCGCCTCTGCCGCCGCCCGGGATCTGGGCCAGGGCTGGAAGGTCAATCCGTATATCGTGCTGGGGGCCGGGGAAACCGCGGTGCTGGCCGATATCAAGGGTCAGGGCTCTGTGCGCCATTTCTGGATCACCGATAGTGCCAAGTATGGCCGCCAGTTGATCCTGCGGATGTATTTCGACGGTCATAAAACGGTGGAGGTGCCGCTTTCGGACTTCTTCTGTAACGCTGATTACCGGGAATACCGCCAGCTGAGCAGCCTTGCCATCTGCGTAAACCCTAAAAAGGGGCTCAACTGCTATTTTGAGATGCCTTATTTTGAGGGCTTCCGCTTTGAACTGGAAAATCTCGGCGAGGAGTGCAAGGTGTATTATCAGATCGATTGCGAGGAAAAGAAGATCCCCGCCGAAAGCCTTTATTTTCACGCCCAGTTCCGCCGGGTCAATCCCTTGCCTTATAAAGAAAACTATACCATTCTGGATCATATTAAAGGCAATGGCCATTATGTGGGAACCTATCTGTTTTGGGGCGTCAAGTCCAACGGCTGGTGGGGAGAAGGAGAGATCAAATTCTATCTCGACGGCGACCGGGAATTCCCCACCGTCTGCGGTACCGGCACCGAGGATTATTTCTGCGGCGCCTATAATTTTGATGTGGACGGGAAATATACCGAATTCACCACCCCCTATTCCGGGATGTATAAGGTGGGGCATACGGATGAGATCTATCAATCTCAGCGGTATTTCAATATGTATCGCTGGCATATCAACGATCCCGTTTATTTTAAAGAGGATCTGAAGGTCACCATCCAGGCGCTGGGCTGGCGCAGCGGTAAGCGGTATCAGCCCCTGCAAGATGATATTTCCTCGGTGGCCTATTGGTATTCCGATCATCTGGAGGATGAATTTCCCCCGCTGCCCGACTGGGACGGACTGGAGATTTTATAATCGAAAAAGCATCAGCCGCAGGAAAGAACCCGTTCTTTCCTGCGGCCTTTTGTTTCGTTGTTTTTTACAATAGATCCAGCAAAATATTGTGATGTTATACAAAATCTATAAATTTTATGTCGGATATATTTACATATTTGCCATGTTTTGGTATACTTAAATTGATCTACATCTACCTCTACCTTTTGATCTGATTCTTTCTCTTTCTTTTACTCTTACTCTCTGTCACATTGTGCGCACAATGTGACGCTTTGAGCAAATCTCTACTGATTATTTGTCAATCATAGAACCGTCCCCTGATTTTCGATCTACGACGATCATCAGCGTGTAATTTCTACGGTAGAACGCACTGCAAAGGGTGAGATCGTCTCCGGATTTGAATTCACTTACGGCCCCATGGGCAGGATCGAAATCGAAAAAGATATTGCAAAAAATATCCAGATGAGTTATACTTATGATGATCTCTGTCGCGTATGCAACCGCAGAATAGCGGATCTCAACACCGGCGTTATTACCAATGAAAGTTTCAGCTTCGATGCGGCCAGTAATTTGCTTACCAATAATGACAGTCAGTCTGTATATGATGCCAATAATAGATTGGTTCAGCACAACGAGTTTTACTTTGATTATGATGCAGACGGTAATATCACGGTAGTTCATACCGAAAATGATCCCATTTCTTTCTACATCTTCGATTCCCGCAATCGGCTGATCTCTGACGGTACCCATACCTATACCTACAACGCAGAGAACACCCGAATTCGAAGTATCTGCAATGGTGTGACGACCTACTACACCTATAACACCAATGCAAAACTGAGTCAGCTTTTGCATAAGCAGACCCAAGGTGTTGTTACGAAGTATGTATACGGGTTGGGTCTTATCGGAGAAGAAAAGCAGGGCACTTTCAAGACCTATCACTTTGATTACCGCGGCAGCACCGTGGCGATCACCGATATGGTTGGCAACATCACCGATACCTTTGCCTATGATACCTACGGAAAGCTGATCAGCAGAACCGGTGAAACCGATACTCCGTTCCTGTACAATGGCCGGGACGGCGTTATGACCGAAGATAATGGCCTGTACTACATGCGCGCTCGCTACTACAGCCCTGAACTCAGACGGTTCATCAACGCAGATATTGTGGCTGGTGAAATTTCCAACTCTCCCACCCTCAATCGCTATGCGTATGCTAATGGTAATCCGGTTTCTAATGTGGATCCTATGGGCTTGAGTGCGGATGATAAGAATTCCAGTTCAATTGATCCACTTTATGGTTTTGATTGGTCTAACCTGGTCGATCCAAAGGTTCTAAACGATCAAATTAAAGATATAGTCTTTAATGAGTATACTCGCTCTTCATTTTACACCACGTTAATGGATTATATTGACAATGCCAAACGCCCCGAGAATGTAGATTGGGATTCATGGAATCAAAGCATTAAGCGTAGCAAAACTTGGGTGGAAGATTTTGTGGGTGTCAATTCCAAAATCGGAGAATATATTAAATATAATGATCAGATATCTATTGGTGTTGATGCTTTATTAGGAGTTATTGAAAATTATAAAAATGGTGAAGAATGGTATATAATCGGTTCCGATTTAGCCGTTGATGTTGGATTTGGTGTTTTTGGTATGTTGTTTTCAAATGCAGCAGCTGGATTTGCGACTGGTCTTGTTGCTGGATCAGTAGTGCCTGGAGCAGGGAATGCAGTTGGAGCATTAGCTGGATTCGTTGGAGGTATGATAGGAGGACTTATTTTTTATGTTGCTACTGATGTCATTACTGTTAACGGAAAAACGGCAATAGATGTAACAAAGGATTATGCCGGTCAAGCTGCAACTAACATTTTCGGTTAATGATCTATCTAAAACTAGGCTATGTATTAATGCCCAATTAGCTCTATGAGGAGTGGATTCATATAACTTCCTTATTGTCATATTGAATTAAATCAACGTTAACTTGTAACAAATATAAAGTTTTAGCAGCAATACCGCCAAATCCAATTCTTAATTTTAATCAAAACATGAATATGGATTCTTCATATTTCATCTATTTTGAGGGAGCGGTCGTAGTATGACCGCTCCTTTTTTAAAAAGAATCACAATATTGAAAGGACGGCGCACTCAAATATGAATCACTTGTTGTTTGGATTCAATGTTATTCTCAAAAAGAAATTCCAACTGGGTCTTATGTTATTTAGCATCTTGTTTTTATTTTGCTTTATCTATTTTGGATTTACAGGGGTTCTCTTTCAATTCAAAAGTTCATTTCCTCAAATCACACTAATATACTGGATCTTTAGCGGAATCTTTGTTGCTATTTTGAGTTTATATTTAATTTTCTCAAAATTTATGCAAACACGCCCGTCCCTTGGTATTCTCTTTGAAGGAATTGTTGCATCAATAAGTTGTATTGTTCTTTTCATTGTCACTTTCATATATATGGCAGAAACAAAAACTCCTTTTTCATCTATCCATACTGTTGTCATATTTCTAGGGCTTGGAGGAACAATTCTTTTCACCATAAAACGTCAATGTTTTCTGACAAAAGTTAATCAAAAACAATTATCAATTAGATATTTTGTTTCCATGTGGGTACCAATGATAGCGACGACTCCTATCTTCTGTGCTTGCTTTATAAATGGGTTGAAATTCTACAATGCCGCACTTTCACATCTAACTTATAGTGTTTCACTCATTTGTTTGGTCATTGCTTTTATATGGTTAATAGTAAGTTGCATGTTCTTTCAACTTTACCATATTGCTCATAAATTCCAATTTGATATGTTAGTAGCCAATTGAAACTCTCTCACAGTCAAAATACAATTTTGAAAAGAGGGATAATGTTTATTTCACCCACACTTCATTAAATAATGAAGTGTGGGTGTTTTCTTTTGGACGAAGAATTGGAAGGAACTCCTTATTAATCATATGACCGAAAAGATCGATGCTTCCGGTCAGAAAACCGCCTATGAATATGACCTGTCCGGCAATCTGCTCAAGGCCATTAACGCCGACGGCAAAAGTGTTTCCTATGCTTACGATTGTAACTATCAGAAAATCTCCGAAACCGATGCCAACGGAAACACCACGACCTATTCCTATAACGGCAACATGAAGCCGGTGCTGACAACACTCCCCGATGGTAACACTATTCAGTATGAGTATGACTCCGAGGATCGCCTGATCAAAACCATCGACCAGGAAGGCAATGAAACCGTTACAGTCTACGATAAAGGCGGCAGAATCACTTCCACCCAGTTTGCGGACGGCAGTTCTGTTCAGTATCAATACGACGCCGTCGGAAATGTAGTAAGCGAAACCAATCAAGTTGGCGGCGTTACCGGCAGAACCTATGATGCCATGGGCAATGTTCTGACTGTCACCGATGCGCTTGGTAATGTTACCACCAACGAATACGATTGTATGTCCCGGCTGATCCGCACGGTCAACCCTGCCGGCGGTGTTACCGTATATGAATATTCGGCAGCCGGAAAACTGCTTTCCGAAACCAATCCTCTTGGCAACATGACCGCATACACCTACGACGCCTACGGCAACAAAGCCAGAGTCACCGATTCCAACGGGAATGGATCAATCAAGGGACGGTTCTGTGATTGATCGCAAATTACAAAAAGCGCAGTTGATACTGCGCTTTTTTTGTGCTATAATAAAGAAAAGGAGGTAATGGCTATGTACCGTATTCTGGAATTGAATCCCCAGTTGGAGCCCTTCAAGGGAGACATCGACCTGCGGATGGATCTGTATCGCAGTACCAAGGAGCGGCTGCTCTCCGAGGGGCAGACCCTCTGTGATTTTGCCAACGCCCATCAGTTTTACGGTTTTCACCATGTGGAGGGAGGCTGGTACTACCGGGAGTGGGCGCCCTCGGCCCATCAGCTGTATCTGGAGGGTGATTTCAACGATTGGAACCAGACCTCCCATCCCTTGAAGAAGCTGGAGGGCGGCAGCTGGGAACTGTTTCTGCCCGGCGATGATGCCCTTTGGGAGGGCTGCAGGGTCAAAGCGGTGGTGGACGCCAATTTGTCCCGCACCGAGCATATCCCGCTTTACGCCCGCCGGGTGGTGCAGGATAAAAAGACCCTTTCCTTCCATGCAGAGGTGGTGGATGATCAGAAAAAATTCCGCTGGGGCGATAAAGGCTTCAAGCCGGAAAAGGATGTTTATATCTATGAAGCCCATGTGGGCATGGCGCAGGAGGAGGGGCGGATCGGCACCTACCGGGAGTTTGCGGATCAGACCCTGCCCCGTATTAAGGAGGCCGGCTACAATACCGTTCAGCTGATGGCCATTATGGAGCATCCCTATTACGGCTCCTTCGGCTATCAAGTCTCAAATTTTTATGCAGCGTCCTCCTGGTTCGGCAAGCCGCAGGATCTGAAATATTTAGTCAATAAGGCCCATAAAATGGGGATCCGGGTGCTGCTGGATCTGGTGCACTCCCATGCGGTGAAGAATACCGCCGAGGGCATCAATATGTTCGACGGTACGGTCCATCAGTTCTTCCACGACGGGGCCAAGGGGGAACATCCTGCTTGGGGGACCAAATGCTTCAATTATGCCAGCGGCGGTGTGCTGCATTTTCTGCTTTCCAACCTGAAATTCTGGCTGGAGGAGTACCATTTCGACGGCTTCCGTTTCGACGGCATCACCTCCATGCTTTACCACGATCACGGGCTGGGCTCGGATTTCAACGATAACAGCAAGTATTTTTCCTTGAATACCCATACCGAGGCCATCACCTATCTGCAGCTGGCCAATGAGCTGATCCGGCAGGTCAAGCCGGATGCCTTGACCATCGCCGAGGATATGTCCGGAATGCCGGGGATGTGCCTGCCCATCGGGGAGGGCGGCATCGGCTTTGATTACCGGCTGGGCATGGGCTTGCCGGATATGTGGGTCAAGGCCGCCAAAATGACCGACGATCTGCAATGGGATATTGAGCGGATGTGGGGGGATATGTGCCTCCGCCGCCCCGGCGAAAAAACGGTGGCCTATGTGGAATCCCACGATCAGGCGCTGGTGGGGGATAAGACCATGATCTTCCGTCTGGCGGATGCGGCCATGTATACCGATATGAACCGGGATTGCCATAATCTGATCATCGACCGTGCCATCGCTCTTCATAAAATGATCCGCCTCTTCACTTTAGGCGGGGGCGGTGAGGGCTACCTGAACTTTATGGGCAACGAATTCGGCCACCCGGAATGGATCGATTTCCCCCGAGAGGGTAACGGCTGGAGCTTCCATTACTGCCGCCGCCAATGGAGTCTCCGGGATAACGGGCTCCTCAAATACGGCTGGCTGGCCGATTTCGATCGGGATATGATTGCTGTGACCAAGGAAAACGGGATGTTCCGCCAGCAGATGGGGGATCTGATGCTCAGCAAGCGGCCGGAGAAGATGCTGGCCTTTTACCGGGGCGGGCTGCTCTTTGCCTTTAACTTCCATCCCTCCAATTCCCTGGAAAGCGTGCTGATCCCTGTCCATCAGCCCGGCGAGTATAAAGTCCTCCTCTCCACCGACGATGAAAAATACGGCGGCTGGGGGCAGATTCAGCATATGACCTACTCCACAAAAATGTTTGACGGCAAGCATTATCTGGAACTTTACCTTCCTGCCCGTACTGCAGTAGTACTGAAAGAGAAAATCATATTACCGTAAGTGAAAAAAATCGCTCATCCGCAGATGAGCGATTTTTTATTTCTTTTTTCCTAAACTGCCGTCGGTGTAATATGCGATATACCGCTCGTCCCCCACATTGAGGGTGATGCCCGAAAGATTCATCAGCTCCCCGGCCTTGATCTCCTTAAGGGGGTGGCGGAAAAGCACCTGATTGCCGCAGGAGATGATGAGGGTCTCATCGGCGATGCTGAAGGCCCCCTCCCGGCCTAAGATCCGCTCCTGGTAGGTTTTGGGATCCCGCTGGGAAAAATAGGAGATGCCCCGCTTGTCCAGCTTTTTCAGGAGGGCCAGGTTACTGTCGCTTTCCTTTTTCTTTTTAAATAAGCCCATCTCAGTCCAGCAGCCCCTCTCCGAAATATTCCGAGCGGTGGAAATCCGGCTGGGCGATGGGCAGATCGAAGCAGGCGCCGAAGTGCATCAGCGGAGTCCGTTCGCCGCAGATGTAGGCATTAAAGCGGAAGGTATCTCCCTTTTTGGGGGCGTAGGGCTTGCCGTAGATCTCCTCAATGGCCCGGAAGGGAATCATGTAGCTGACCTCCCAGCCCTTGCCGGGGCGGATGGCGGTAGAGACCTCCATTTGGGGCTTGATGCGGTTCAGCACGCAGGTGCGGTTGTTGCGGTCGATCCCCTTGCCGATGACCATGCAGCCAATGGCATTGCACTCAAAATTGATGTATTCAGGATCCGCCGGGAAGGGCTGGAAGAAGAATTCCATGCAGTTGTCCTCCCAGACGTTTCCGTTATCCTCCAGGGCATAGACCGTCACCTGCTCCACATCGCAGGAAAGCTGCACCCGAAGGGCATCCTCGTTGTAGACCAGCCGGAATTCCGCCCGGGGAGTGTAGCCGTTTTTCTCCCAAAGGAAATGGCTCATGGTGCCGGCGGCTTCTGCCGGTAAAATTAAATCCTTGCTATAGGGAATTTTTATCATTTTTCTCACCTCCCTTGTAGTATACTAAAAAAACCCGGCTTTTGCAAGATGTCTCAAGGATTTTCACTTGCTTTATGCAGGGATTTGTGTTATAATATCTCAATAGAATTGCTAAAGGAGAATCAGTATGCCCGAATTAGGCGGATTACATGAAATGGCAGATATCAAGGCGCTGGTCCTTTACCTGCTGAAGGAGGCAAACTGCATCCTGAAGGAAGGCCAGCTGACCGATGTGATGATGGCAGACGGGCTGGTGGAATATTTTGATTGCACCCAAGCCATCGAAGAACTGCTGATCGCCGGGATGATCGATATTGCCTCCCTGGAGGAGACCGGCAGCTACCGGATCACCAAGCAGGGGCTTGCGGTGGTGGAGGAATACGAGCAGCGCTTGCCACATAATGTGAAAACTAAAACGCTGGAGGCCTTGCGCGCCAATCTGCGGCAAAAGCAGGAGGATGATGAGATCTTTGCTGAGATCAAGCCCTCTGATAGCGGCTTTACCGTGACTTGCACCGTCCGGGAGGGCGGCGAGACCATGCTCTCCTATACCGTGCTGGTGCCCGATCGTAAGGCGGCCTATTATGTTGCTGAACGCTTCCGTGAAAACCCTTCAGGCTATTACCAGAAGATCATGGAAGTGGTTTTAGATGAAAATTTATTCAGAAAAGGAGAACAATAACATGAAAAAATGGAGATGTACTGTCTGCGGTGAGATCGTTGAAGGCGAAATGCCCCCTGCAAAATGCCCTCTGTGCGGCCAGCCTGCAGAAAAGTTTGAAGAGGTAAAGGAAGACGGTAGCATGGTTTGGGCCTGCGAGCATGAGATCGGCATTACCGCCGGTGTGCCCGAGGAGATCATCGAGGGCCTGCGCGCCAACTTCAACGGCGAGTGCACCGAGGTGGGAATGTACTTAGCAATGTCCCGTGCCGCCGCCCGTGAGGGATATCCCGAGATCGCCCTCTATTGGGAGAAGGCCGCCTATGAAGAGGCCGAGCACGCCGCAAAGTTTGCCGAGATGCTGGGTGAGTGTGTTTCCGCCTCCACTAAGGAAAATCTGGAGGCCCGTGTGGCTGCCGAGAACGGCGCTACCGCCGGTAAGTTCGAGTTGGCTAGGATGGCTAAGGCTGCCAATCTGGATGCTATCCACGATACTGTCCACGAAATGGCTAAGGATGAGGCTCGCCACGGCAAGGCCTTCCAGGGTCTGCTGAACAGATATTTTAAGTAAGCAAAGTGAAACAACTCCCTCCTTTGAGGGAGTTGTCCTTTAAAGAATCGGAATACGGAGGAAACTATGAGTAACATTTGGCATGATATCGATCCCAAGCGCATTACCCCGGAGGATTTTGTGGCTGTTGTGGAGATCTCCAAGGGCAGCAAAAAGAAATATGAGTTGGATAAGGAGACCGGTCTGATTATGCTGGATCGGGTGCTTTATACCTCTACCCACTATCCGTCAAACTATGGGTTTATTCCCCGTTCCTTCGGCGACGACGGCGATCCCCTGGATGTGCTGGTGCTCTGCTCCGAAGCGCTGGAGCCTCTCACCCTGGTGCGCTGCTATCCCATCGGCTATATCACCATGCTGGACGGCGGCCGCAACGATGAAAAGATCATCGCCATCCCCTACGGCGACCCCACCTACAATGAATATAAGGATATTACCGATCTGCCCCCGCACATCTTTGACGAGATGAAGCACTTCTTCTCCGTCTATAAGGCGCTGGAGAATAAGGAAGCTGCTGCCGGCGAGGTGCAGGGCAAGGAGGCTGCGGTGAAGGTTATTCAGCAGGCTTTGGATCACTATATAGAGTGCTTTTGTCGATAAAATCAAACAGCTGATAGGCTAAACTATCAGCTGTTTTTTTGGTTCAATTCCCGGTCAATGAGATCGATCATGATATTGGTGTTGAGGATCATGGCATCGATGGGGTAGATCTCCGGCACCTTTCCGCAGTAATATTTCTTTTTGAAGAAAGCAAAGGCATCGGCGTGGCTGCCGCCCTGTTGCAGGATTTCCAGAATTTCGGCGGCGGTCTCTATGGCATTCTTTTTGGCGTTTTGCAGGTAGAAGGCGGTCTGCTCCCGGTTCAGCAGGCCGTAGTGGGGAAGCAGCAGAGCCTCGATCTCCAACTGCTCGGCCTTTTGGATGGAATTCAGCGTTACCTGATAACCGATAAGGTAGGAGGGGATCACCGTTTCCTCCCCGTCGAATACGCCCAGCGTTTCGGAGCTCAGGAGCAGCTTGTTTTCCGGCAGATAAAAGCCGATGGAGCAGCGGGTGTGCCCCGGCAGCTCCAGGACGGTGAAGGTCATGGCACCGGCCTGAATGATATCGCCGTCCCGCACGATGATGTCCACCTTCAATTGATCGATGAGATCCTCGTATGCAGTTGCCCCGCATTGAACGGCAAATTTGCGGTCCAGCTCCCGCATGACCCGTTTGGCCGATTCCTTTTGGAAGATCTTTACCGCATATTCCCCTGCCACTACCTGCGTCTCCGGCCAGTATTGCAGGGCATAGACCGAGCCCAGAACATGGTCGTAGTGGGAATGGGTCAGAAAGATGTAGTCCAGCTTCCGGCTGCCCAGCTCTTTTTTGATGTTATCGGCCACCGCATAGCCGGTGAAGGCAAAGCCGGAATCGTAGAGGATGGCGGTGGTACCGTCGTCGATCAAGAAGGCGCTGTCCCCCGGGTGGGCGCGAACATCGGTGATGGTTAAAGCGTGCATTTGGAACTCCCTTTGTTTTTTGGAAATTGTAGCACTTTTTTCACTTTTTTTCAAGTAAAATCATTGACACTTTTCGGCGGTTGGGTTATACTCTTTTCGCAAATAAATAGAATCGGAAGGTAAAAGATGAAAATCAGTACATCAGCCAAAAATGCCATCCTGATCGGCGGAACCTGCTCAGTCTCCTATCTGGCGGTCTATGTGGCAAGAAATATCCTCAGCGCTATATCTCCCCAGATGATCGAGGACGGTATTTTTACCACCGGGAGCATCGGCACCCTTTCTTCGGTCTATTTTATCACCTATGCGGTGGGCCAGCTGATCAACGGGATCATCGGCGATAAGATCAAGGCAAAATATATGATCAGCTTCGGGCTGATCCTGGCGGGAATCAGCAATCTGGTCTTTACTTATGGAGCAGGCTCTCTGGCGGTGGCCTATACGGCCTATGCCCTCACTGGCTTTTTCCTGGCCATGATCTACGGTCCCATGACCAAGGTGGTGGCAGAGAATACCGAGCCGGTCTATGCCACCCGCTGCAGCCTCGGCTATACCTTTGCCTCCTTTTTCGGCTCCCCGGCGGCAGGTGCGCTGGCGGCGGTGCTGGCCTGGCAGGGAGTATTCAATGTCAGCAGTATCATGCTGATCCTGATGGGCGGCGTGGCCTTTCTGGTCTTTCTGCTGCTGGAGAAAAAAGGAATCGTGCAATATGGGCAATATCAAAAGCCTAAGGGCTCCGGCGGCGGGATCCAGCTGCTGCTTCAGCATCAGATCGTGAAATATACCCTGGTCTCGGTGCTGACCGGGGTGGTGCGTACCACCGTTGTGTTCTGGCTGCCCACCTATATTGCTCAGTTTTTGGGCTTCTCTGCCGAGCGCTCGGCCATGATCTTCACCGTCTCCACCTTTGTGATCTCCCTGACCACCTTTGTGGCCATCTTTGTGTATGAGCGGCTGGGCAGTAACATGGATCTTACGGTTCTGCTGTTCTTTGCGGCCTCGGCGGTGTGCTTTCTGCTGGTCTTTCTGATCCGCCAGCCCGCCCTGAATATCATCTTCATGGTGCTGGCCATCATGGCCGCCGATGCTGCCGCAACCATGCTCTGGAGCCGCTATTGCCCCAGCTTGCGGGATACGGGGATGGTCTCCGGGGCCACAGGATTTCTGGATTTCATGAGCTATATGGCGGCCTCTGTTTCCTCCACCCTTTTCGCCAATGCGGTCTCCGCCATCGGTTGGGAAAACCTGATCCTCATTTGGTTGGGGCTGATGATGCTGGGCGTCATTGTGGCATTACCGTATAAAAAGATTAAAAAAGCAGCCTGATGGCTGGTGAGACTGTCAAAAAAGTCCCCGACCGCAGAAAAAAGAAAAAACATATGCATAATGTAGACCCTGCCGCCCTTGTGTAAGGGGGGAGACCGCATTAGCGGTGGAGGGGTTGTTATAAGGAAAAAATGCGGCCAAAGCCGCATTTTTGTTGAACTTTTTTCTGCTATCCGCCAACCCGCTCTCTACCGTACCTATGTACGCCGACGAGATCGGGTTGACGAATTCAGAAACATTTTTGGCAATCTCCCAGCGTGTCAAAAATAAAAATAGAGTTTTTTGACACGCTGAGCAGCCTGATGGCTGCTTTTTTGTTACCAAATTAAAGGCTGTAGCTGGTGCCCCTTCAGCGCCGCCGCGATGGTCTCTCCCAGCAGATCAAAATGTGCCACGCAGGAGCGGGGCTTGGTATCGGCGTCATCCTGCCCGTAGGGTACAAAATAATAATGACGGAGGGTTTGCAAAACGCCGATATTTTTAGCGGAGCCGCTCAGGGCATCGTTGGTGGAGAGGGCCAGCACCACCGGCTTTTCATTCCGCAGGGTGGATTTGGCCGCCATGGTCACGGCAGTATCGGTAACGCCGAGGGCCAGTTTTGCCAGGGTATTGCCGGTACAGGGGGCGATCACCAGCCCATCCAGTAGCTTTTTGGGGCCGATGGGCTCCACCTCCGGGATGGTGTGCCAGATGGGTCTGCCGCAAAGCTTTTCCAGTTGTTCCCGGAAAAAGGCGGCGGTACCGAAACGGGTGTCGGTCTGATAAACGATGGGGGACATGATGGGGTAAAGCTCATATTGTTTGGCCAGCGGCTCCAGGGCTTCCAGCACCCGGTGGAGGGTGCAGAAGGAACCGGTCAGGGCAATGCCGATCTTAAGCAAGACGTTCCATCTCCTTTAAAATAAACTCGCCGATGAAAGCGGCGGCAGATTCCGGGGTGTATTTTCCCGGCAGACCGGGGGCGGTGATCACCTGCAGCCCCAGCCTTTGGGCCTCCCCGGCATCAAAACCGCCGGGAGCCGAGGCCAGCTCGATGAGGGTGGTATCCTCCTGCAAACGGTCCAGTGGCAGCACCCGGGCCGGCACAGTGTTGAAGATCAGCCGGAACCGCTGGTATGGCACATCCTCAAAGAAGCGCCCCTCGGCCCCCAGCGCCCGGCAAAGGGCTAAGGATTCTGCCCGACGGGCGGCCACTGTTACCCGGGCTCCCAATGCGGTGAGCCGCAGAGCCAGAAGCTGACCGATCCGCCCGGCACCCAGCACCAGAACCGGCTGCCGGAGCAGAGCGAAGGGGGTGTGCAGGATGGCCAGCGCCAAGGCCCCTTCTACAGTCAGCGCTGCATTGGCTAAGGTGATCTCCTCGGCCTGATAATAGTCGATGCCCGGTGCACCCGGCGGTAGCTTTCCGCCAAAAAGTTGTTTCCCCTTGAAGTGTTTAAAAATATGAGCCAAGGGAAGGGTCTCTTGGGCCAGGGGTGTGTTCAGATTTATACCGTCCCGGGTGGCGGGGAGGGGGAGGATCATGATATCCGCATCCCACTGCGGCAGACCGGTGCCGCCAAGGAAGGAGCAGGTGACCGGAAAACCCCGGTCGCTTATGTAATCTGCAAGATACAGCTGCCGCGCATCCCCGCCTATCAGATGTATGGTCATGGCATTTCCTCCTATACCTTATGCTATGAACAAAACAAAAAAGGGTGCGATACGGTTGACAAATTTTAAAAATCCTTGCTATAATGGAAGCATGAAGCTCAGGTTTTTAGTGAAAAACAGCATATTTGATACGGTTTTACAGATCACCGATGGGCAAGGCACCCGCAGATACCGGGTCAGTGCCATGGAGGGGGAGGAGGCTGCCGATCAGTTGACGGCGCTGGAGGTGAATGATCCTTCCTTTGAGCTGACCCTCTGGCCGGAGATGCCAGATATGAAGGGGGCGGTCGATGAAATGGAGGCTGCCGATTGGAAGGAAAAACTAGCTAAAAAGGCGCTGCATAAGCTTCTTTCCATGGTGGAAGAGGCTCCTTTGCGGGTGGGCTGCAGCTATCAGATCCGGGGCGTTCCCGATGGGGAAACGGTGCAGTTGGATCTGCAGGGGTATGCCTTCGGGTTTCATTTCTGGGCGGAGCTGCTGGATCTTTTTCCGGTGATGTATCTGTTTTATGAGGCGTCTTATCACGGGGAGCGCTTTGCTCCGGTGGATGCCTTTGAGATCAACCGCCGCGCGGTGGTGGGCTCCGCTAAAAAACTGGCCCTGATGCAGCTCGGGCTTTCCCTGATCATAACCTATCCTCTTCAAGTGGGCTGGGTCAAGCGGCTGGCGAGAAACAAAAAGATCTTTAAAACCCTTTTGCGGTTTCACCGGATGGATGAGACCAAGAGAAAGAAGTTATTGGAAAAGATGGAAAAATAAAAGGATGCGAAAATCGCATCCTTTTTCATTGAAACCTCTTTTGGTCCTTTTCGATCTGTTTTTGGTAGCGGTCTTCTTCGGAATAGATGCAGCCGCAGTATTTCTGCATATACATTCCCAGCTCCCGAGCCTCTGCCTGACCGGCACGGAAACGGGGGGAGAAGTCGTAGGGCAGGAATTCGATTCCGTATTTAGCGGCGGCCTTTTGGCCGATCTCAAAGATCAGCGGATGATCCTGATAGGGGGAGACGGTGAGGGTGGTGGCAAAGGCTTCAAAGCCTTGCTCAGCAGCAGTTCGGGCGGTCTCCTCGAAGCGGACGGCGTAGCAATAGCCGCAGCGTTTTTCGATGTTATTGCTGACAGCTTGGGTGAATTTTTTTAAGCCGTATTCGTCCCGGACAATGAGAGCCAGATCGATGGAATCGGCATATTCGATGAGGGTGTCCCGCCGGGCCTTATATTCCTGATAAGGGTGGATGTTAGGATTATACCAGAATCCGGTGGGATCGATCCCCTCCTCCCGTAATTGCTGAATACAGGCTACCGAGCAGGGGGCGCAGCAGATGTGTAAGAGGAGTTTATTCATTTGATCATCTCCGTATCAAAGTGCGAAATAAGGACGCCCGGTTCTTGGATCAGCCGGACAGAGGAGAGCTCCTTTTCCATGAGGGGGATCTCGATGACCTGCCCGCCAAGGGGGGAGGGGGTGCAGTAGTAATCGGCGGCGTAGCCCGTATGACGGTAGAGCTTATGGGGGTTGGGGCCGTAGGGTCGGCGATCCATAGCGATATTCCAGCCGGAAAAGAGCTCATATCGCTGCTGAGTGCCGTCGGCATAGGTGAGAAGATATTCACCCACCTTAGGCCCTTTTTTCCAGGGCTCCTTGGTGACGGGGGCTGCCAGCATATGGCGGATCCGCAGGCTCTTGCCGGTTTTGTGGATAGCGGCGGGGTCGGAAAGCCTCTCTCCTTCGCCGTGGAGGGAGGGAAGGGTGATGCTCTCCAGCTTTTCCCGCAAAGCAGGGGTACCTTTGAGGATCATATCGGTATAAACATTGGTATATTCCGGGGCATAAGCCTTGCTCCAGAGCATCTGGGCAGTGAGACGGAAATCGAAAAGCTTGCCTTCCTGCGCCAGATTTTCCGTCTTGGTCTGCACCCATGCGCTGATCTGGCCGCCCACCATGCCGGGCTTGGCGATGCGGCTGTTATAGCGGGGATAATGGCTGGAATAGAGGTTGCCTACGGCCACCTTGAAGCCTTTTTCCAGCAGGTGATCCTCGATATCCTCCTCCGGGTGGAAATACCAGATGAAATCCAGCATCAGAATGTCCTTGGGGATGCGGTCGGCAGCGGGGTGGGTCAGCCTGCCGTTTTTGCGGGGCTGGAGCATATCCGCCCAAATCATCATTTTCAGGCCCTTTTTCTGCAGATAATCATAGATCTTATTGATATCGTCGGCAAGGAGCCGGGCAGGATCTTTACTGCGGCAGATCTTGCAGACTCCGATCTCATAGACCTCGTCGTGCCCCATATGCACATATTCGGTGGGGCGAAAGACCTCGATGATCTCGTCCATCAGATCAAAAAGGATCTCATAGGAACGGGGGTTGGAGGGGCAATAGCAATGCTTATAGAATTTATTGGGGCGGGTATCCTCGGCGCGGGTGTCGGTGAGGGTCTCGCTGATCTGGTCCAGCTCGGCGATCTCCGGGTAGGCCTGCGTCATGAACTGCACATGGCCGAGGCTCTGGATCTCGGGAATGACCTCGATGCCGAAACTGCGGATGTAATCCACAAATTCCCGCACCGTTTCTTTTTCCAGAGATCTGCCGCCGGCTACGCCGCCGTGAGGGAAGGACGGCCAGATTCCTGCATTGCCCTTTTCGATGGCTTCTTCTGTTTTTTGATTGATGAGGGGGTGGGAGTCGAATTTCATGCCGCCGGCGATCTCGATGATGGCGGCATTATAGCCCATGGGGGAAAGAAGATATTTCACCAGCCGCTTGGCAAAGTCCACTTGATCGGCGGCGGGCAGATAGAGGTGCACCCCCCGGAAGGGATGGGCCGGGGCATCGGTGATCGTACAGGCGGGGAGAGTACCATCCTTCAACAGCTTGATCAGCGTCTCTGCGGCGATAACAAAGCCCCGCTCGTCGGAGGCGGTGAGGGTGATCTGCGCTTCGGTAACAGAGAGGGTATAGCCGTTGGCGGGCAGGTCGCCCTTCACAAAGCGGATGGTACCCTTTTCGGCCTTCTGCAGGGTGAGGCCTGTTTCCTCCGCCCATTTTTCGGCAAGGACAGCCTCTGCCTTTAAAGGAAGTTCCGCAGAGAAGGTGGGGTAGTTGGCGGCGGGGAAGCGGCGGCCGTCGGTCTCCGCACGGTCGGGGGTGGGGAAGAGGGCAATGCCTTCCATAATTGCACCAAAGACGGTGAGGTCCAACAATTCGATATCGGTGTAGTCAGCCTGAATGCTAAGGTCCAGTTTTTCGCAGAGGGCGTTGACCTGCAGGGTGATCTCCCGTTCGGTGATGTGCTTGCCCGTTTCGGCGGTGTGGGCGGCGTAGCCTGCAACGGATACGGCCGTTAACTGCGTGTTTTCTCCAAACCGCAGGGTGATGCGGTCCACGAAACTTTGCTGTTCCAGCGCGAGGATCAGTTTCAAGGGGCGTTCCCAAAGGGTGCCCCATTCCGCGGTCATGGGCAGGGCGGGGGCGGTGTAGTTCAGTTTTCCGATATACATAGCGGTACCTCCTGATTCCTATTTATTGTGGCTTCAGTATATCATTTATTTTTTACAATGAATATTGATTAAATTGTTGTGGATATTGCAATTCTTGCGGTAATGTAAGGGGGAGGGCTTCCCGTTTTTTCAATATTGACAAATGAAAAAGACATTGATATAATAAATCTGTTAAAGACAGTGACGGAGAGGGTGCTGGACCCGAAACGCAGATCAGAGAGCCGCCGGTTGGTGTGAGGCGGTGAGCGGGGAAGGGCAGGATCTATGGCTCCCGAGTCGGAGGGTTCGATAGGTAGGGCCTTCCCGTATGCACTGCGTTAAAGTGGTTGAGTGGCGTGGTCTCACGCAACTTGAGTGGTACCGCGGAACTATTTCGCCTCAAGAATGATCTTGAGGCGATTTTCTTTTTAGGAGGAATTTTTATGAAGATCGAAACCAAATGTGTGCAGGGGGGCTATACCCCCGGAAACGGCGAGCCCCGCCAGATCCCCATTATCCAGAGCACGACCTTTAAGTATGCTACCAGCGAGGATATGGGCAAGCTCTTTGATTTAGAGGCCAGCGGCTATTTTTATTCCCGCCTGCAGAATCCCACCTGCGATACGGTGGCTGCCAAGATCTGCCAGCTGGAGGGCGGCTCTGCTGCCATGCTGACCGGCTCCGGTCAGGCGGCCTCCTTCTTTGCGGTATTTAATATTGCCGGCATCGGTGATCATGTGGTGGCCAGCTCTGCGATCTATGGCGGCACCTATAACCTTTTTGCCGTTACCATGAAGCGGATGGGGATCGATTTCTCCTTCGTTGCTCCCGATTGTTCCGATGAGGAGCTGGAGGCTGCCTTCCGGCCCAATACCAAGGCTGTTTTCGGCGAGACCATTGCCAATCCTGCCCTGAATGTATTGGATATCGAGCGGTTTGCCAATGCTGCCCATGCCCATGGGGTGCCCCTCATTATCGATAATACCTTTGCAACGCCCGTGAACTGCCGCCCCATTGAGTGGGGAGCAGATATCGTTACCCATTCCACCACCAAGTATATGGATGGCCACGGTGCCGCAGTCGGCGGCTGTATCGTGGATTCCGGGAAATTTGATTGGACAAAATATCCAGAAAAGTTTCCCGGTCTCTGCACCCCTGATCATAGCTATCACGGCGTGACCTATACCGAGCGGTTTGGCCTGGAGGGGGCTTATATTACCAAGGCTACCGCCCAGCTGATGCGGGATCTGGGCTGTGTGCAATCCCCCCAGAGCGCATACCTGCTGAATCTGGGGCTGGAAAGCCTCCATGTGAGAATGGAGCGCCATTGCGCCAACGCCCAGAAAATCGCTGAATTTCTCAGCAACCATCCTAAGGTGGGCTGGGTACGCTATCCCGGCCTTCCCGGCGATCCCGAGCATGAGCGGGCCAAGAAGTATCTGCCTAATGGCAGCTGCGGCGTCATCAGCTTTGGCGTGAAGGGTGGCAAGGCGGCCGCTGCCGAATTTATGAAGGGGCTGACCATCGCCGCCATCGAGACCCATGTGGCGGATGCCCGGAGCTGCTGCCTCCATCCCGCCACCGCTACCCATCGCCAGATGACTGATGAAGAGCTCATCGCTGCCGGAGTGCCCGGCGATCTGGTGCGCCTCTCTGTGGGCCTGGAGAATGCCGACGATCTTATCGCCGATATCGATAACGCATTGAAGAATGTATAATAAGGAGGTGCTCCTATGCCGATCAAGATCCCAAACGGTCTGCCAGCGGCAGAGACCCTGCAAAAAGAAAACATCTTTGTGATGACAGAGAACCGGGCGAGATCCCAGGAGATCCGCCCCCTGCACATCCTGCTTTTGAACCTGATGCCCAAGAAGATCGAAACGGAGACCCAGCTCTCCCGGCTGCTGGGCAATACCCCGCTGCAGGTGGAGCTGGAACTGATCCGCACCAAGAGCCATGAATCCAAAAACACCCCTCACGAGCATATGCTGGCCTTTTATAAGACCTTTGATGAGGTCAAGCACCGCAACTTCGACGGCCTGGTCATCACCGGCGCGCCGGTGGAGCAGATGCCCTTTGAGGAGGTGGAATATTGGGAGGAACTTTGCGAGATCATGGAATGGAGCAAGACCCATGTTCATAGCACCTTCCATATCTGCTGGGGCGCTCAGGCCGGGCTTTACTACCATTTCGGCATCGATAAGCAGCCTCTGCCGGAAAAGATGTTCGGCATCTTTCCCCATAAGCTGGATCATAAAAAGTCCATCCTTTTCCGGGGCTTCGACGATACCTTCATGGTGCCCCATTCCCGCCACACCACTGTGAAGCGGGAGGATATCGAGGCGGTGCCGGAGCTGAAGATCCTGGCCTCCTCCAAGGAGGCGGGGGTCTATGCCATCTCCACCAAGAAGGGCAAGCAGATCTTTATTACCGGCCACTCGGAATATGATGCCATGACGCTGGACAGCGAATACTGGCGGGATGTGGACGCTGGAAAGCCCATCAAGATCCCGGTGAACTACTACCCCGGCGACGATCCCAAGAAAAAGCCCAAGGTCACCTGGCGCTCCTGCGCCAACCTGCTTTATAGCAACTGGCTGAACTACTTTGTCTACCAGACGACCCCCTATGATCTGAATAAAATCAATAAAAAATGAGAAGAAAAGGGGTAATTTTCATGAAAAAACCCGTTATTTTTATTTTACTTATTGTATTGTTTATAGGATTGTTTACCGGTTGTAAAACTTCCCAGCTGGAGGAAGGGGCCGTTACTGATGTGGCAGTAGAAGGGGAGGACACTCCGGAGCAGCAGGAGGATGAGATCCTCGCCTCAAAGCCCGCGGAAACACCTGAGGAAGAAGAGACCCCTTCCGAAGAAACGCCGAAGGAGGAAGAAAAGCCCTCGGCGGAGACCCCCAAGGCAGAGCAATCCACCCCCAAGGAGGAAACGCCGGTTCAGGCGGTTCCTTCTCCCGAGGAGGCGCTGGCTAACCTTTACGAGAGCGGCAGTGCCGGCTCTGTGCTGGGGATCAACGGGAAGAATACCAAGGCGGCGGATTATAATGTCTCCAAGATGGTGACGGTGAAGGCGGGGGATACGGTGACCTTCGGTCCCGCCCCCTCGGCGCAGGTGGTGCAGGGCTATGCCTTTGACGCCGCCGGGAAGCCGTTGCAGCTGATCAATGCTTCGGTATTGAAGGAGGAGGCTACCTTTGCCTATGGCATGAAGATCTATACCTATACGGTGCCCGCCGATGCTGCCGGCATCAAGATGAATGTGCATAGCGGGGTGAAGAGTGATTTTGTCATCGCCCGTAACCATCCCTTTGATCTAAAGGGCTACCAGACCCTTACCGGCAAGAGCTCAGAGTTCATCGATGATGTACTGCGGGATAAAAACGCCCTCTTTGTGGGGGATTCCATCTGCTACGGCTCCCAGGATACTGCAGGCGGCATACGGGGCTGGGCGCAGCGCATCGCCGCCGATACAGGGCTGAATGCGGTGAACAACGGCCGCAGCGGCGCTTCTGTTTCCGATGTCCGGGAGGTCACCAACCGGGGCGGAACGGTGCTGACCAAGCTGATGGAAAAAAAGAGCCAGGATTTTGAATATGTGGTGCTCCACGGCGGCGTTAACGACGCATGGGATAGTGTGGAGGTAGGGGAAATGGAGGAAAGCTTCGATCCCGCCTATTTCAATACCTCCACCTTTGCCGGCGGTCTGGAAACGCTGATCTACAATGCCATCGTTACCTACGGCGATATCGCCGCCATCGGCTACCTGATCAACTTTAAGGCACCCAATTGCACCAACGGCCGTATTTCCGATATGACCGCTTATAACGAGGTGGCCAAAAAGATCTGCGATAAATGGGGCATTACCTATTTTGATATGTATAATCATCAGGAAATCACCCGGGAACTGGCCTTTACCACCAATACCCATACCAAGGATTTTATCCATCCCCTGCCTTCCGGGTATGACGTGCTTTCCCCGTATATTGCAGACTATATGCGTACAATGACCCCTTGCTCAGAAGAAATTCTTATAAAATTAGGAGTGTAGATTATGAAAACAGTTAAGGACAAGTATTTAGCAGTAGGCGCTGATTTTGCCGGTTATCCCCTGAAGGAGGCGGTGGTCGCCCATCTGAAGGCCAAGGGTTGGAAGATCACCGATCTGGGGGTCACCGATCCCAATGCAGACGATCCCGAAATGATGTTCCATCGGGTAGGTCTGCGGGTAGGCAGTAAGATCTCCGAGGGTGAATTTGAACGGGCGCTGCTCTTCTGCGGCACCGGTATGGGGATCCATATCGCCGCCAGCAAGTGTCCCCATGTTCATGCCGGTGTAGTGGAGAGTGTTCCCGCCGCCCTGCGTGCCATTACCGGCAACGGGGTCAATGTGCTGGCTATGGGTGCCTTCTATGTGGCACCTGCCATGGGCTGCGATATCGCCGATGCCTATCTCAATGCGGAGCTGGGCAGCGGCTATGAGTGGTGGCATAACTTCTATGAGTTCCATAAGCTGGCCATCGATGAGCTGGAGGCCTTTGATTATGATGCCTATAAGAAAAACGGTTTCAAGCTGGATTATCTCGGCAACTATCCCCTGAGCCTGGAAACCAAACCGGAGGAATAAGCATGATGGAAAAGGAAATCACCGTTGGAAAGGAAACATTTTCCTATGTGGATAACGGAAAATACATCCGCATCACCGGCTATGGGCATGAGGACGGAACCCTCCAATTTACCGGAGAGGAGGACGGAAAAAGCTATTTTCACATTCACATTCCCGAAACCATCGACGGGCTCCCGGTGCTGATCGTGGACAAGTTGTGGCTGGATGTGGATTATATCCACGGCTACAGGCATAACGGGTTGGATGTTGTACTGCTCCATCTGCCGGAAAATACGGCGTTTTTGGGGCTGAGCCAGCTTTCGACCGGGATGAACAGCGTGTTTGTACCTAATTTTTCCGAGGCCTACTACTCCAGAAAAAACCGGCTATTCCGAAGGGATGAGGGGGTGTACCACTTCTTTGCCGAGGAACTTAACGGCACCACCTGCAATATTTTTGCAATAATAGGGGATAACTGCATAAAAAAAGACTGGGTGTGGTCAAAAGATTCCCAAGAGCCTTTGGCAGCGGAAAAGCTGACGGTGCCGGCCTGCATCGATGGGCATCAAGTGCTGGAACTCTGCTCGGACAGCACCCGTGCACTGCCGGAGCAGTTAAAGGAGGTTCATATTGAAGAAGGCGTTGAAGTGATCGGTGCGCAATGCTTTGCCGGGCTCCCGTATCTGACGGATGTTTATCTCCCCGGAAGCCTGAAGCAGATCGGGGCCGGTGCTTTTTCCTATTATGAAGAATCCAGATACATCAAGAAGGTGCCGCCGCTTTGTGTCCATTATGATGTGGCTATGCCTCCCATGGGAGAAAATGCATTTGTCCGTGGGGCCGACCGGGAGGACTACGAGGAGTATGCCGATTGGGGCAATATGTACGTAGGAAGTACCCATCTGGATTATGAGGTTTTATATCAAAAGAAGTAACAGACTGTCGAAAAAGGCACCAGCCGCAAAAAAGAAAAAATAATTGTGGCGGTAGCCAATATTAAAAAATCGATATAGGGAAAGAGTGGCTGCTCTTTCCCTATGTTTATATCAAGGAAAATTTCCGCATGAGAATACGAAATTGAATTAAATTTTTTCTGCGGTCGGTGCCTTTTTCGGCAGTCTGGTCAGGGCGACGAAATAAAAAAATGGGTTTTTCTACACCCTGTAAAATGTCTTCTTTTTTCTATTGAAAAATCGCTTATTTATGCTATAATAAGGTTCAGAATTTTGCAAAAAGAGGGTAATAAACGTGTCAAACTATCTGCGTGGGCTCAAGGACGGCCTGCCGGTGGGGCTGGGGTATTTCTCGGTCTCCTTCGCCTTTGGCGTGGCGGCGGTACAGTCCGGGCTTTCGGTTTTTACGGCGGTGATGATCTCCCTGACCAATCTGACCTCTGCCGGTCAGCTGGCGGGGCTTTCGGTCATTGCGGCGGCGGGCAGCCTGATCGAAATGGCGGTCACCCAGCTGGTGATCAATCTGCGGTATGCGCTGATGTCCATTTCCCTTTCTCAAAAGCTGGACAGCAGCGTACGGGCGGGGGATCGGTTTTTGATGTCCTTTGGTATCACCGATGAAAATTTTGCCATTGCGGTGGCCCAGAAGGGCACGGTGACCGCTTCCTATTTTTACGGCCTGATGACGCTGCCTATCCTTTGCTGGACCGGCGGTACCTTGATCGGGGCGGCGGCCGGCAGTATTCTGCCCGCTTCGGTGCTTTCTGCGCTGGGGGTCGCCATCTACGGAATGTTTGTGGCCATCATCCTGCCGGCGGCCAAGCGCAGCATGGCGGTTGCCGGGGTTGCGCTGGGCGCTGCCGCGCTGGCCTGCTGCTTTGAATGGGTGCCGGTACTGAACCGGGTCTCCGGCGGATTTGCTATTATTATCTGCGCTGTGATCGCAGCGGCTGTGGGGGCTCTTTTGCGGCCGGTGGAGGATGAAGCATGAAAACAGTATTGTATATCCTGGTCATGGCCGGGGTCACCTATCTGATCCGGATGCTGCCGATGGTCATCTTCAAGAAAAAGATCACCAATCGGTTTATCCGCTCCTTCCTGCATTATATCCCTTATGCGGTATTGGCCGCCATGACCTTTCCCGCCATACTGGAGTCTACCACTTCGCCCCTTTCGGCGGCGGTGGGCTTCGGGGTTGCGCTGATCGTGGCATTTCTGGAGTGGGGCCTGCTCCCCACCGCCCTGCTGGCCTGCGCCGGGGTGTTTATTTGCGAGTTGTTTCTATGAAAAAAGTAAGAGATTTTTTCCGAAGCCATCCTTATCTGGCCTTTACCGCTGTTTTTCTGGTGATGGGGCTGGTGATCTTTGCCCCCTATTGGATGGCGGGTAAGGTTCTGATCTCCACCTTCTCTGATGCTGTGGAGCAGCATTTTCCCGCCCTGATCTATTACGGAGAATACCTGCGGGATGTGCTGAAAACGGTCTTTCTGGAGCATAGCCTTGCCATTCCCGCATGGGATCTGAGCATCGGGCTGGGCGGAGATATTATTACTACCCTCCATTACTATGCCTTGGGGGATCCCTTTAATTTATTAAGTGTGTTCTTCCCGGCTGCATACATGGATCTTTGCTACAGCCTTATTGTTGTTTTACGGCTGTATTGTGCCGGGCTGGCGGCTATGGCTTTTTTCCGCCATTGGAAGGCCCAACCTTTGCCGGCGCTTTTGGGTGCTCTTTGCTATTGTTTTTCCGGTTTTGCCATTGCACCGGGTGTTTTTCATCCCTTTTTTGCAGGCCCCATGATCTGGTTCCCCCTGCTGCTTTTGGGGATGGAATACATTCTGGAAGGAAAGAAGCCCTGGCTCTTTTCTGCAACGGTGGCGCTGGCGGCGGTCAGCAGCTTTTATTTCTTCTATATGCTGGTCATTTTGGCGGTGATTTACGCAGCGGTACGCTTTCTGATGCTGCGGAAGGAGATCCTGCTCCGGCTGTGGCGGATCTTCCGCAGTGCAGTGATCGGGGTTCTGATCGCTGCCCCGGTGCTGATCCCCAATATACAGACCATCCTGCAATCCGACCGTCTGGGGGCGGAGCATACCTATGCGCTTTTTTATCCGGAAAGCTATTATGAGCTGCTGCCTGCCTCCCTGATCTCCGATCAGAATCAGTTTTATTTTTATGTGGCGGTGGCCGCTCCGGTGCTGGTGGCGGTGCTGGCGCTGTTTCTCTCCGAAAAGCAATGGTGGCTGAAGGGGAGCCTGGCAGGATTGCTGTGCTTTGCCGTTTTCCCGGCGGTGGGCGCCGCCTTTAACGGCTTTTCCTATGCCACCAACCGCTGGATCTGGGCACTGATCCTGGCCCTTTGCTGTACCTTTGCCCTGCAGTTTCATCGGCTGCCCCGGCTTTCCCCCGAGAAGCTCAAGGCACTTACGGTTCTGGCGGCGATCTATGGAGGGATCTGCCTGCTGCCTTTTGAGGCAAAGGTGCTGCGCACCTACGCGGCGGTATTCTTTCTTTTTGCCGCTGTGGGTCTGCTGTGGCTGAAGGGCTTCCGCTGGTACCGGCCTGCAATGGCTGTACTGGTACTGGGGGCTGTGGCTTTCAACAGCCTGGCCTGGACCACGGATCGGGCTGAGGATTGCGTCGGTCAGGGAGAGCTCTATGCTGCCTATCAGAGAGTGGCTTCTGCCGGCTTGCCCGAGGATTCCCGGTTTGACGGTACCTATGATTCTTTGGTCTATTATAATGCTGCCATGCAGCAGGATACCAACGGTACCTCCTTCTATTTCAGCACCACGACCCCCGGTACCGATTCCTTCCGAAGCAGTTTGACGCTGAATTCCTCCATGGCGCAGCAATATAAAGGGCTGGACGGCCGCAGCTATCTGGCGGCGGCCTTGGGGGTGTCTCACTTCATTGCCAATGAGGAGACCGCAGCACCCCGCCCCTACGGCTATGATGAACAGACTGCCGAGGATGTGTATACCGGTTCTGCGACTCTCCCTCTGGTCTATGCCTTTGACACGGTTTATCAAGGCGATCTTACGGTGGAGGAACGCCAGCAGACGCTGCTCCAATGCGCTGTGGTGGAGGAAGAGGTGGAGCTGCCGCAGGCAGAACCTGCCTTTACCCACCGTACCGTTTCGGCAGAGATCAAAAGTTTGGTCGGTGTTGAGCAGGTGGAAGGGGGCATCCGTGCGAATATTAAAGGCGCAGCGATCATTCTGAATACTGAGATCAAAGCCGGCGAGGAAGCGGCTGTTGTGATAGAAGGCCTGCGGGCGGAGCTAAAGGGTGATGCCACCGAAAGCTGCTTGGGCTTCTATTGCGGGGAGATCGAAAATCGGCTGAATTATCTGACCTCCGATGATAATTATTATTGCGGCTACCACGATTTCTGGATCAATCTGGGAATTGCCGAGGAGGATCGGGACCGGATCATGATCGTTTTTACCGAGCCCGGTATTTATTATTTTGATGAGGCAAGGATCGTGGCTCAGCCTCTGGAGGATTTTGAGGCGCAGGTCCAAAGCCTGGCTGATAGCGGGATCTCCGGCATCACCCTGGAGAAGACCGGACTTTCCTTCCGCTCCGATCGGGCGGAAGCCGGCATCGCTTGCGCGGCGATACCCTGGCAGGAGGGCTGGTCGGCCACCGTGGATGGGGAGCCGGCAGAGGTGTTTTCCATTCAAAGCGGCCTTTGCGGGATCCTGCTCCCTGCCGGAGCCCACGAAGTGATCATGACCTATCGCACTCCCTATTCTGTCCCGGCGGGGCTGCTTTGTATCGTGGGTTTGATCTTATTATTATGGAACGGAGGCGTTTTGAATGGCTTATTGCACAAATTGCGGAAAAGAGTTTAAAAGCGGCGAGCATTTCTGCACCGCCTGCGGCGCTAAAATGGCCGAGACTGCCGAAAAGACCTATGAAAAGGATGTGGCAGAAAATAAGGTTTTCGCCATTTTTGCCTATATTGGGATCCTGGTGCTGATCCCTATTCTGGCGGCACCCAAGGACTCCAAATTTGCCCGGTTTCATGCCAATCAGGGGCTGGTGCTGCTGATCATTGAGGTGATCCTTTCGGCGGTGGGTGCTTTTCTGGAGCTTCTTGGCGGAGTCCTCTGGATCTTAGGCGTGGTGCTGATCCCGGCCGGTGTCGTCTTACAGGCGCTACCGGTGATCTGGATGATCATCGGTATCGTAAACGCCGCCAGGGGTGAAACCAAGGAATTACCCATCATCGGGCAGTATACTATTCTGAAATAGCAAAAAGCTGCGGGCAGATTGCACGCAGCTTTTTACTTGGTTCCGTATTGCTCGATCATGGCTTCAAATAAGGCTTTTGTTTCGGTGGGAAGGGCGTTCAAAATTTCCTCCTCAGTTGCAGTTTCGCTGAGCACGTTTACAAATTTTGAGGCTTCCTCATAAAGATCCAGCTTAGTATCTGTCTCTCCAAGATAGGTCTCCAGAACACTACTGCGGAACTTTTCTAACTCAGTAGCGACCCCCTGATCCATCTTTTTGGCCAGAGCGACTCGGTCGGCAGTTTTTGAAAAGGTATGATTTCGGCTCACATAGGTATAGTATTCTTCGCCGGTGGATGGATCTGCCGTTTTGCGCAGAATGAAGACGTATTCCACGTTATCCTCGATCTTTTCAAGGTCTCCACTACTGATTGGCATGATAACATCGTCGCCATGATAAACGGTGCCTAATATTTCCCGCATGACAATGGTTTGCCCGGCAGCAACAGATCCATAATAAGGAGTCACTACCTGCAGAGTGATGGGGAATCTGGGGCTTTCATTTAACGCATCTAAAGAGCCTGTTTTCTTTCCTTTGAAGATTACATAGTCATCCAAGGTGAGCATTGTCTTCAGAGTTGAAACTTCTGTAAAATGGCTGCATCTTCGGGAATAGGCATTGAAATCTGTTCGGTTTGTGCTTCTGTAGAAATGGGGGATTCGGAGCCTTCCGTTTCCTCCTTAGAAATTTCAATAGAAACTTCTTTTCCTTCTTCAGCTTCGCCGAATACTTCTGCTTGCGTTGAAGAGCTTGCGGTGCCCGAAACAACTGTATCTGCGGCGGCATTTTCTTTATTAGTGCGGGCACAGCCGGAAAGAAAAACAGCTAGGATCAATATGATACATAATATCTTCGTTTTCAATAGTTTGGCACTCCTTTCTATGCAATCATCTTCATATTTTTAATAAAGCATATGATTGAAATATCGTCAATATATTTTAGACAAAAAACTGCGAGCATCCGCTCGCAGCTTTTCAGTTCAGCACAAACACCCCGATGGCCAGGTAGGTGGCAAAGAGGAGCCAGGCCAGGTAGGGCACCAACAGCCAACCGGCGGCGGGGCTCAGCCGGTCGAAATGCCGGCGTGTGATCCATACCAGCACATCCAGGATCAGAATGATCATCACCGCCAGCCAAAAGGACTGGAACCGGAAAAACACGATGCTCCAGGAAAAGTTAACAGCCAGCTGCACGCTGTAGTAGATCAGCGCCTGCTCTCGGCTCCGTTCGTCTCCCCGATTGAGCCAGATCAGCCCGGCGGCGATCCCCATCAAGGCGTAAAGGATCCCCCACACCACCGGAAATACCCACCCCGGCGGGCTCAGCGGAGGTCGGTTCAATTGGTAGTAGACGGTGCGGATGTCGCCGGCCAGCAGGCCGGAAAGAAATCCCACCCCTTCGGCAATGGCGATGCTTAAAAGAATGGTCAGCACAGGCCGTTTTTTCATTGAAATCATCTCCCTTGGATGGATTATATGCAGTTGTTTACGATGTATTCATATTTTTATCATCCAAAACTCACAGAGTTGTAGTATAATAGAGGTCAAAGGGGTGTATAAATATGTCCGAAATCATGAAAAAAGCCGCAAAGGGCCAGCGAAAGGCGCTGGAGACCCTTTACGATCAGCATAAACAAAAGGTCTACTATTTAGCCAAGCAGCTGCTGCGGGACAGCGGCCGCGCCGCCGATGTGACCGCCCGGGCCTTTACCGAGACTCTGCGCAAGCTGCCGGAAACGGAAGAAGAGTTTGCGCAAAAGGTACTTTGGAAAACCGCCGAATATTGCAAGCGGAAGATGGCGAAGGAGCTTCAGCTGCCCCCCAACAGCAACTTTTTGATCAAGGGGAATTTTGAAGGCTTTGCCGCCGATGCAGAGCAGGTGCTCACCCAGTTTTCCGCCCTGCAGCGGTTTATCTTTGTGCTTCGCACAGTGGGCGGCTATGGCACGGCCTGGATGACCGCTTATTTTAACTTTGACCTCCGCACCGTCAATCAGGCGCTGGAGGCGGAGCACCGCAATATTCTCCGGATTCTGCAAACGGAAGAATCCGCCGAGGTAGACCGGATGACAGAGGCCTTTATAAAGGCGGAACGCATGGTGGAGGTTCCGCGCAAGGTAGATGAGCAGGTGGAGTTGGTGATCAGCAGCCTTGCCGCTCCTTTCGAGAAAAAGAGGAAGCACGCTTTTCTGGCGGTGGCCGGTGGAGTGCTTTTGTGTGCAATTGTGGCGCTGATCATTATTTTTATTCCGAAAGGCAACACCTACACCGCCGGGGACGGCAGCACCGCCAATACAAAGGTCTCCGATTCGGTGAAGACCACAAGCACCCTGGATGAAACCCTGACCTATTATGCAGATATCGTGATCAAGGATCAGGGCACCGTAACGGTGAAATTGGATCATAAATCGGCTCCGGTTTCGGCTTCCAATTTTGTGGAACTGGCAGAAAGCGGTTTCTATGACGGACTCACCTTTCATCGCATTATAGAGAATTTCATGATGCAGGGCGGTGATCCCGCGGGAGACGGCTTCGGTGGGTCCGGCCAGAATATTCTGGGTGAGTTTTCCGATAACGGGGTGGAGAATGACCTTTCTCACACCCGGGGTGCTATCTCTATGGCCCGTTCCAATGATTACAACAGCGCCAGTTCTCAGTTTTTTATCGTGCATGAGGACAGCACCCATCTGGATGGCAGCTATGCTGTATTTGGTTATGTGACTGCTGGGATGGAGATCGTGGATGCCATCTGCGAAACCGCTCAGCCCACCGATGGTAACGGTACCATCCCCGCCGCGGATCAGCCGGTGATCGAAACCGTGAACATTCGCACGGCATAATAGACCGAGGGGGATTGAGATGAAAAAATTGGTAGTGTTAAGTGCAGCCTGCGGCGTTGGCAAAACAACGATCAAAAATGCATTGAATGAATGTGGGATCTCAGATCGTTGGGCTTGTATCGATACTGATGAAGTGGGCATCAATTGGTGGCATTATGCGGGAACAGAAAATGAAGCCAAATTCAGCGACGATTGTTTGGCAGAGGCTGTAAAAATGTCAGGAGATAAAGATCTGCTTTTTACGACCTGCCTGAATCCGGGTGATTTCTATCAATCCATCCATCTTCCGCAGAGTATTACATCGACCTTTTTAATCGGTATGACTTGTTCGGATGAGGAGATCATAAGAAGGCTGAAGGCCAGACCTGCAGAAAGAATGTGCGGAAGTGATGAATTTATTGCCGGGCAGATTCAATATAATAATTGGTTTAAGAAAAATGCGGGTAAATTTCAATTTTATCTGGATAATACAAATAAAACTGTCCATGAAACAGCCGAAGAAATAGCGGGATTTTTAAAAGAAATAGAATAAAAAACAACAAAAAGCAGATGAGCGGGGCTCATCTGCTCTTGCTTATCATTTATCAAAAGCGGGGTTCATGCGGTAGTAGTTCTTGCTGTCCAGATGGCGGCGAACCTGCTCCAGGGATTCTCCGAACCGCTGGAAGTGCACGATCTCCCGCTGGCGCAGGAACTTGATGGGGTCCCGCACATCCGGGTCACGGATCAGCCGAAGCAGATTGTCGTAGGTGGTGCGGGCTTTTTGCTCTGCTGCGAACTCATAAGAAGAACACGGTGCGAAAAACCCTTGAAAACACTGGGTTTTTCGTTGGCGCAAGGTTTTTGAGGGTACGCCTTTGTAAAGACAACCTTCAAAAATTCCAGTGAATTTCAATGGG
>JAFTZM010000018.1 GCA_017464525.1 Clostridia bacterium | reverse complement strand
ATTTTAATTCTAATATTTCTTTTTCAAAGTTTTTAATATGATTGTATTCTCTTGGCATACAAAATCCCCCTATGGTAGTTTCTTTTATTCTACCATAGGGGGCTCTTTTTTTCTATTGTCCGTTTTTACTGGACCTGTTCATCATGCGGGATGCTTTTTGCATTCTTTTTCGGTGGTCTTATGCCCAAAATACGTCCTTATTCAAAGTCTCAAACATCATGGCTTCCTTCAGCACGTCGATGGCCTTCTCCAGACCCTCGTTGGTGCTCATGAGAGCATCCTCATGCTCGATGGAAACAGCGCCTTCGTAACCTACCATCCGCAGAGTGCTCATCATCTTCTTCCAGGTGAGGATATCGTGGCCGTAGCCCAGAGAACGGAAATACCAGCGGCGCTCGCCCAGATTGCCGAAGGAACCGGGATCCAGCACGCCGTTCTTCTTGATCTCGGCCTCGTCCAGATACACATCCTTGGCATGGAAATGATAGATAGCGCCCTTCAGCTCTTTAATGGCCTCCACAGGATCGATGCCCTGCCAGAACAGATGGGAGGGATCGAAGTTGGCACCAATGATATCGCCTACTGCCTCACGCAGCTTCAGGAGGGTCTTGGGGTTATATACCACAAAGCCGGGGTGCATCTCGAAAGCGATCTTCTTGATGCCGTGCTCCTTGGCGAAAACGGCCATCTCCTTCCAGTAGTTGATGACGATCTCCCACTGGTACTCTAAGATCTTGCCGAAATCATTGGGCCAAGCGCAGGTGACCCAGTTGGGGTACTTGGAGCCTTCGCTATCGCCGGGGCAGCCGGCGAAGCCGATGATGGTATCGATGCCCATAGCCTCGGCAAAGAGGATGGCGCCCTTGAACTCTTCATGATACATTTTGGCTTCTTCGGGGTTGGGATGAACGGGGTTGCCATGGCAGGAAACTGCAGCAGCCTCCAAACCGTACTTGGCCATAATGTCCTTCATCTCCTGGATCTTCTCGGGATGATCCATAATGGTGTTGGGGTCGGTATGATGCTTACCGGTGGTACCGCCGCAAGCCAGCTCCAGGGTCTGGACGCCAAGGCTGCTCAGATACTTGCAGGTCTCTTCAAAGGTCTGTTTCCGGAACAGTGCAGTAAATACGCCTAATTTCATGTTTTTTTCTCCTTATAAATTATTTATTAAAGTAATAGGGCTCGCCGGTCTTGGCAGAGATGTAGATACCCTCCAGGATCTGGGAGACCACATAAGCCTGCTCGGGGGTGACACAGGGGGTGGTGCCGTTCTCCAATGCTTCGTAGAACTGACGGGCTTCCACTTCGTTGGGCTTTTCGGCCTTACCGTCGTAGAAAGCAACGCCCTTAGCATCCAGCTTGGGGGAGATATTGATCTGCTTGCCGTGCTTGATGGTATTGAGAGTCAAGCCGCCCCGCATATCAGCGCCGCCCTGATCGCCGCAGACCGCAAAGGAAGCCTCGCAGCTCTCATGGGTGTTCAGCGCCCAAGAGGACTCCAGAGAGATGGTAGCACCGTTTTCCATCACGATGAAACCAAAAGCGCTATCCTCCACGGTGAACTTTTCGGGATCCCAATCGCCCCAAGCGTTACCGGTGTTGGTCTGATTGTTCAGCTTGTGGTAAGTAGTACCCACGCAATATTTGGGCTTATAGTTATCCATGGTCCAGAGGGTCAGATCCAGAGCATGGGTGCCAATATCGATCAGCGGACCGCCGCCCTGCTCATACTCGTTCAGGAACACACCCCAGGTGGGAACGGCACGCCGGCGGATGGCATAGGCTCTTGCATAATAGATATCCCCAAAGAAGCCGTCCTCAGCCTCAGCCTTCACATACTGGCTATCGGCACGGTAACGGTTCTGGTAGCCGATGGAAAGGGTTCTGCCGCTTTCCTTGGCAGCCTCTACCATAGCCTTTGCCTCGGCGGCGTTGATGGCCATGGGCTTCTCGCAAAGAACATCCTTGCCGGCCCGCAGAGCAGCGCAGCTGATCTCGCTGTGGCTGCGATTGGGGGTGCAGACATGGATGACCTCCACATCCTTGCAGGCCACAACATCCTTATAATCGGCCGTTACCTTAGCGCCCTCTGCGCCGTATTTTTCAGCGGCCTTTTCTGCACGCTCCAAGATAATATCGCAGAAATAAACGATCTCAACCTTCCCCGCCTCGGCCAATTTGGCCAGCGCAGGAAGATGCTTGCCGTTAGCGATACCGCCGCAGCCGACAATACCTACCTTAAAGCACTTGCCGCTCTCTGCTTTTTCTTTTGCAAACTTATCATAACCTGCCATTTTCTTCCTCCTAAAAGAATATAAAAGTTATTAATAACAGTATAAAACAGATCCAAAAAGAAGTCAATCACTTTGGAAAAAATTTACCTTCTTACCATATCCTTATCCACGGTAATCACCGTAAAATAGGTGGGATGGATGGCCCGGATGGCATCATCCACCCGGTCGCAGAGCTCCTCATCGGAAAGGGGATAGCCATAGGGAACGAATAGATCGAACAGCACATTGGTATGGGTATTGCCCCTTACCAGCCGCAGATCGTGGTACTGCACCCGATCGAAAGTCGATAGGATGGCCGAAAGCTCTGCCCGCAGGGTATCCAGCTCGGGATCGTTGGTGACGATGGGATCCATATGGATGGTCAGGTGGATCCCCATCTCCTGCCGCAGTTCCCGCTCAATGTTATCGATGAGATCGTGGCTTTCCAACACATTCTGCTCCGCCGGCACCTCCGCATGAACCGAAGCGAACATCCGGCCGGGGCCGTAGTTGTGCACCTCCAGATCGTGGACGCCCACCACCCCCTCATAGCGCATCACGCTGTTCTTGATGCTCTCGGCCAGGGCCTCATCGGCCCCTTCCCCCAAAAGGGGCCGGATGGTCTCCTTCATCAAAACGATACCGGAATACATAATAAAGAGAGCCACCGCTACGCCCATCAGGCCGTCGGTATTATAGCCGATCAGAGGGGTGATGAGGAGGGAGACCAGCACCGCGGCGGTGGAGATGACATCGTTAATGCTGTCCCGGAAGTTGGCCCGGAGGGCATCGCTGCCGATGGCCTTGCCCATTTTGCGGTAAAAAAGCCCCTGCCACAGCTTCACCAGAACAGAAAGCACCAACGCCAGCCACACCGGCCAGGAGACCGCCAGCGCCTGCGGCGCAAGGATCTTGGGGAAGGATTCCCGGGCCAGGGTAACGCCCACCGCCACCATCACCATGGAGACGATGAGGGCAGAGACATACTCCATCCGCCCGTGGCCGTAGGGATGCTCCGCATCCGCCTTCTGGGCGGAGATCTTAAAGCCCACCAGGGTGACCACCGAGGAAAAACTGTCCGTCAGATTATTGATACCGTCTGCCACGATGGAGATGGCGCCAAATAAAGCCCCCATCAGGATCTTCACCGCCGCCAGCAGAAGGTTGGTGCAGATCCCCACCGCCCCCGCCACCGCGCCGTAGCGGGCGCGCACCGCAGGATCCCCGGTGTTCTGATAGTTTTTGATAAATAATCGCTTGATCAGCTCGGTCATAGTTCCTCCTGATAAAAACAAAAGGAAAGAGTTAAAAAACATCTTCCCTTCCGTTTTGAACTTAGCCAAAGCATTGAAACTTGAATCGGCCTGAAAGGGCGGTTTTTCAATGCTTGGCTAGCTTATTCTGCCCAGTTATGAGCTACCTTTTGCACGTCGTCATCGTCCTCCAGCGCATCCAGCAGCAGCTGCATCTTGAAGCGATCCTTCTCATCGGTGAGAGAAACATCGTTATCGGCGATGCGGGTCACCTCGGCGGTGAGAAACTCATAGCCTGCATTCTCCAGCGCCACACGGACAGCAGAGAAATTTTCGGGGGAGGTCATGATCTCAAAAGCGTCGCCCTCGGCATCGAAATCATCGGCACCGTTATCCAGAGCGCACATCATCAGCTCATCCTCATCCACATCTTCCTTATCCACCACCAGCAGACCGCACTGCTTAAACTGCCACATCACGCTGTTGGTAGCGCCCAAATTGCCGCCGAACTTATCGAAATAGTGGCGGAGATTGGCGGCGGTACGGTTACGGTTATCGGAAAGACAGTCTACCACCACGGCCACACCGCCGGGGCCGTAGCCCTCATAGATCAAGGTCTCATAATCGCTGTTGTCCTCTGCGCCGGCGGCCTTCTTGATGGCACGCTCAATATTATCGTTGGGCACATTGGCAGCCTTGGCCTTGGCAATGGCATCTGCCAACCGGGAGTTGGAATCGGGGTTGGGGCCTCCCTCTTTTACGATCACGATGATCTCTCTTGCCATTTTGGTGAAGATCTTGGCCCGCTGGGCATCGGTCTTTCCCTTTTTATTCTGAATATTATGCCATTTGGAATGTCCGGACATTTTCTTGCTCCTTTAATTTTAATCTACCAAATATTATAACATATCATTTTTTCATTTGCAACCCCATTGCAAATAGAAATAAATCGTGCTATACTAAAATATATTAAAAAATAAAGGAGTTTTTGCATGAAAATTTCCAAGAATACAAAACGCTCCCTGGTTTTCGGCGGGCTGATCCTGCTGGCCGCCCTCATCGGGCAGCGGGTAGCCCACGGCTACATCCACCCCGCCGATCCCATCATCATCCTGGCGGCCATGATGTTGCCCCTGCCCCATGCATTGGCGGCGGTGGGGATTGCCTCCGTGGCGGCAGATCTGATCAAAGGCTTCTGGCTGCTGGCTCCCGCCACCCTGATCATCAAGCTGCTGATGGTATGGGTGGTCAAGGCCCTGCTAAAAACCGGGCCCGCTCAAAAGCATCCTGAGTTGATCTCGGCAGTACCCCTCTTCTTCCCGGTGCCGGGCTATTACCTCAGTGAGTCAATCAACCAGTTGATCCAAGGAAAGGGCCTTGCCGCCTTCGGGGAGGCTGCGGTGACACTGCAGGCCGATTTGGTGCAGGCAGCGGCCGGGGTGCTGGTGCTGGTATTTGTTTACGACCTGCTCAAGGGGATCAAGGCCGGCCGGGATGAGGTGCGCCGGCTAAAGGAAGAGAAAAAGGAGGAGCCCAAGGAATGAAAACGCTGAATTATGCCATCGCCGGCTTCGGTGCGGTGGCCCGCAACCACGCCATGGCCGCCTATCAGGGGGCTCTGCAGTTTGAGCATGAGGTGGTGCCGGTGCTCACCGGCCTGATGAGCCGCACCCCCAAGGAAAGCCCTCTGCCGGGGGTGAAGCACTATACCGACCTGAACCTGCTGCTGCAGGAGGCCAAGCCGGATTTTCTTTCCCTTTGTATGCCCCATCATTTGCGGCGGGACGCAGTCTTCTTTGCCGCCCAGCATGAGCTGCCCATCTACTGTGAAAAGCCGCTGGCCCACGACCTGACCGCCGCCGAGGAGCTGGTAACGCTGGCCGGGGAGCTTCCCACCGCCATGGCCTTTGAATACCGCTTCAGCCCGGCGGTAACGCTGATGAAGCGCAACCTTCATCTCATCGGCGACCTCATTGATTTCAAGGCCTATTTTCTGCACGACAGTTACCTCCTCCCCCGACCCAGAACCTGGCGGATGACCGCCGAAAACGGCGGCGGCGCTCTGCTGGATCTGGGGGTGCATATGCTGGATCTGCTGGCCTACCTTTTAGGCCCCCTGCACTATCTGGGCGGGGAAAAGGGAATTCAGTTCCCCGAGCGCAACGAAGTGGACGAATTCGGCAGAATGGAGCTGGCCAGCCCCCTATGCACCGGCACCTTAGAGGTCTCCCGCATCCATGCCACCGAGGGAAGCGGCAAGACTGTCACCCTCTACGGCGAGCGGGGCAATCTCTCCATCGATCTGGAGCGCCCCTATGAGCTGCGCCACTACGACCTGGCCTCCCGGCAGACCACCCTCCTCCGAGCGGATAACGGCCTGCTGGCGGAGCTGATGTATCCCGCCCCCCGCAATACCATGGGCTTTTATCAGGATGCCCATACCTGCTCCATCCTCCACTTTGCCCGGTTCCTCTATACCGGCGAGGAGGATCCCCTCATCCCCACCTTCCGGGACGGCCTCGCCGCCCAGAAACTGCTGGCTGAAATTTTATAAGGAGAAACTCATGAAAAGAACTCTTGCAATTTTAATCGCCCTGATGCTGCTGTTCGGCAGCGTTAACCTCTGCGGCGCAGAGACTGCCGCCTTTGCCGGGGGCAGCGGCACCGCCGAGGATCCCTATCTCATCTCCACCCCCGCCCAGTTGGATCAGATCCGCAACGCCCCCGCTGCCTGCTATCGGCTGATCAATGATATTGTTTTTACCGCCGAGGATTTTGCGGAGGGCGGCATCTTCTATAACGGCGGCATCTGCTGGACCCCCATCCCCTCCTTCACCGGGGCGCTGGACGGCAACGGCTATGCCATCAAAAATCTGACGGTACGCAACAACAGCACCACCGAGCGCTTTTACGCTGGTCTGTTCCGCAGCAATTCCGGCACCATCCACGATCTGGGGATGGAAAACAACGATTTTTACGCCTGGACCACCTATGAGCAGGCCTTTATCCCGGTCTGCGCCGGGGGTATCGCCGGGTATAACAGCGGCACCATCACCCGGTGCTACCACACCGGCAGCATCGAATTTGTGGCCATGCTGCGCTATTCTCAGGCCGGCGGCATCGTGGGCCTCAATGCCGGCATCGTAACCGATTGTTATAACACCGGCACCGTGGAGGCCTATCAAAACTGGGATTCTTCCCACGCCGCAGGGGGCGGCATTGCCGGCCGCAACGAAGGCAGGATCCTGCGGTGCTACAATAACGGCAGCGTCACTGCCGGGGGCCGCTGCCCCACCTCCAACGGCTTTGCCGGAGGGATCGCCGGTACCAATTCCGGCGGTACCATTCAGGATTGCTATAACATCGGTTCTGTATACGGCTTTTCCACCGGCAAGACCTACGGCAACGCCGGCGGTATCACCGCCTGCCACTTTACCGGCTCTGTTTCCTCCTGCTACAATACCGGCACGGTGACCTGCTCCGATTGGCTGGGTGCCATTATCGGCCAGAATAACGCCGGCTCCGATCTTTCCACCTGCTATTATCTGGACACCATGAACGCTGGCTCCGGCCTTTACGACGATGCCGCCCACCGCTGCTCCATGCAGCAGCTGCAGAAGGCCGAGACCTTCGCCGGCTTTGATTTCGAGGGCACCTGGATCATCGCTCCCGCCTTCGGCTACCGGCTGCCCCAACTGGTCAGCCTGCTGCACACCTACGCCCCCGACGACCTCAGCGGGGACGGGATCCTGGATACCGGCGATATCGTACGGCTGCTGCAGGATTTTCTCAGCGGTGAAGCCGATCTCTCCGGCTACGATTTCACCGACGACGGTCAATTCACCATTGCCGATGTAATCTTTCTTCTGCGCCAAACCGCTAAATAATGGATGATCCCGGTCACTATGACCGGGATTTTTTATGTAAAATCTTGCTAATTCCGACCCTCTTTCCGATAGGCGGTGGGGGTCTTGCCGCAATGCTCCTTGAAGCGGCGGGAAAAATAGAACTGATCGCAATACCCCAGCGCCTCGCTGATCTCCCCCACCGAGTGATCGGTGAGCAGCAGCCTGCGCTGGGCCTCAAAGAGCAGCATCTCATCGATATACTGCCCCACCGTTTTGCCCAGTTCCCGGCGGAAGGCATTATTGAGGGTACGCTCCGAAAGGTAAAGCCCCTCTGCCAGCCCCTTCACTGAAAGCTGCGCTGAAAGATTCTTGCGGATCATCTTCACCGCCTTCTGCACCGGCAGCGAAAAGGCCGACGCCGCATCCCCGCCGATCTCCCCCTGCTCAAAGGCGCAAAGAACATCCTCCATCAGCAGATTTTTCAGCATCAGGGCGCTGCGGAGGCTGCGCTCCTCTGCCAAGGTCTGCAGCTGCCGGAGCCGCTCCTCCGGTACCGGCAGGTCTGCCACCCGGTTCAGCTCCATGGCAAGATCATAGCCATCCCGTTTGAGCAGGCTGAGATGGAAATAGAGCTTCTCGGCGCTCTCCTCGCAGCCGGCTCTGAAGGGCAGTCCGGCAGGCACCAGGTAAAAATGACCCGCCCGCATGGTGATGCGCCGGCCGCCGCTTTCGATCCAGGCCTCTCCTTTGGTGAAATAATACAGCCTGGAATAAGGGGAACTGCCCAGATCCAGCCGCCAGCCCCGGTCCAGCCGGGCAAATTCCCCGGTAAGGATATAGGGCTGGATGGTATTCAATTGCTCAAAAAGAGGAAGCGATTCGGTAACCATTCTGTTTTCTCCATTTATTTAGCTGAAAAATCCATGTTTTTTTCCTTTTTATCCATTATAATGAAAATAAAAAAATAGTCAATAGGAGGCTTTGAAAATGTCATCTTATGTCACCAGAAAGACCCCCGGCGATACCGCCTGGTTCACCCGCGACCGATTTGGAATGTTCATTCATTTCGGCCTTTATGCCCTCCCCGCCCGCCATGAGTGGATCCGGAACCGGGAGCGGATCGGCAACGAAGATTACCAGAAATACTTCAATCATTTCAACCCCGACCTCTTCGACCCCAAGGAATGGGCCCGCCTGGCCAAGGCCGCCGGCATGAAATATGTGGTGTTGACCACCAAGCACCATGAGGGCTTCTGCCTCTGGGACACGCAGTACACCGATTATAAGGTCACCAACACCCCCTTCGGCCGGGATCTGCTGAAGGAGTTTGTAGACGCCTTCCGAGCTGAGGGCATCCGCATCGGCCTCTATTACTCCCTCATCGACTGGCACCACCCGGATTTCACCGTGGATGTGATCCACCCCGACCGGGAACGGCCGGAAAAAATTGCAGAAAACTGTAATAAAAACATGAAAAAATACGCACAGTATATGCGGAATCAGGTTACGGAGCTGCTGACCAATTACGGGGAGATCGACATTCTCTGGTTCGACTATTCCTATAGCGACGCCCGCCCCCGCCCGGAGCTGGATCAGACCCTGCGGGGCAAGGGCAAGGACGATTGGGAGGCAGAAAAGCTTCTCGCCACCGCCCGTGCTTTGCGCCCCGGCATCATCATCGATAACCGTACCGAGATCGAGCAGGATATCTTCACCCCCGAGCAGGTGCAGGTCAATAAGTGGGTCACCCACCCGGTCACCGGCGAGAAGGTGGTATGGGAAGCCTGCCAGACCTTCAGCGGCAGCTGGGGCTACTTCCGGGACGAGACCAGCTGGAAATCCCCCGAGGTGCTGCTGGCCCTGCTCATCCGCAGTGTTTCCTGCGGCGGCAACCTGATCATGAACGTGGGCCCCACCGCCCGGGGCACCTTCGACTACCGGGCTAAGGAGGCGTTGCAGGTCTACGCCGACTGGATGAAGTATAACAGCCGCGCCATCTACGGCTGCACTATGGCGGAGCCGGAATTTACCGCCCCTGCCGGCACCCTTCTCACCCAGAGCGAGGACGGCAAGCGGCTGTATATCCACCTGATCGAATACCCCTTCGCTTCCCTGACCATGGAAAACCTGGCCGGCAAGTTGGAATACGCCCAGTTCCTCCACGATGCCAGCGAGATCCGGTACAAGGAGACCAAGCCCACCTTTATCACCCAAGGCGGGGACTACGATACCGCCAACGACGGTGCTGTCCGCTTCACCATCCCTCAGCACCGCCCCAAAATGATCTATCCGGTCATTGAAGTTTTCTTAAAGTGAGGTAGCTGTCATGTATCCCATCAAAAAGACCCCCGGCGATCACGCCTGGTTTACCCATGACCGGTTTGGTATGTTCATCCATTTCGGTCTCTACGCCCTCCCCGCCCGCCACGAATGGATCAAGACCCGGGAGGAGATCGCCGATGAAGATTACCAAAAATATTTCGACCACTTCGACCCCGACCTGCTGGACGCCAAAGCATGGGCCAAAAGCGCCAAAGCGGCGGGGATGAAATATGCGGTCATCACCACCAAGCACCACGAAGGCTTCTGCCTTTGGGACACCCAGTACACCGATTATAAGGTCACCAACACCCCCTACGGCAAGGATATCATCCGCGAGGTGGCCGATGCCTTCCGGGCCGAAGGGCTAAAGGTGGGCTTTTACTACTCCCTCATCGATTGGCATCACCCGGACTTCCCGGTGGATATCCTCCACCCCGACCGCAACCGCCCGGAAAAGGTGGCTGAAAACCCCAGCCGTGATATGAAGAAATACGCCAAATATATGCGGGATCAGATCACCGAGCTGCTTACAAACTACGGCGATATCGACATCCTCTGGTTTGATTTTTCCTACACCGACGAGCATAACAAAAAGAAGTTCAAATACCTGCCCGGCCTGAAAGGAAAGGGCAAGGACGATTGGGAGGCCGAAGAGTTGATCGCCACTGCCCGTGCTTTGCGGCCCGGCATCCTCATCGATAACCGCACCCAGATCGAGCAGGATATCTACACCCCCGAGCAGGTGCAGGTCTCCCGGTGGATGACCCATCCCGAGACCGGCGAGAAGGTGGTGTGGGAGGCTTGCCAGACCTTCAGCGGCAGTTGGGGCTATTACCGGGACGAGACCAGCTGGAAGACCCCTGAGATGCTGCTGGAGCTGCTGATCCAGAGCGTGGCCAACGGCGGCAACCTGCTGATGAATGTGGGCCCCACCGCCCGGGGCTGCTTCGATCACCGGGCCGAGGAAGCCCTCCGGGTCTACGGCGATTGGATGAAGGTCAACGGCCGCTCCATCTACGGCTGTACCATGGCCGATCCGGAATTCATTGCCCCCGCGGGCAACTATTATACCCAAAGTGCCGACGGCAAGCGCCTTTACCTCCACCTCTTCAAATATCCCTATAAATCCCTCATCCTGCCGGGGCTGGCCGGCAAGGTGCAATACGCCCAGTTCCTCCACGATGCCAGCGAAATCCAATATAGCGAGGAATGCCCCTATTTTTACCAGCGCTTCAAAGGAGAATCGGTGGCTGAGTTGAGCGAAGCCCCCCTCTTCCTCACCATCCCGGAGCACCGCCCGGAGATCCGAGTCCCCGTGATCGAATTCATCCTGAAATAAAGAAACCGGGCAAGCGCTAGCGCTTGCCCAGTTTAATTCTATTTTTGATGGATGGCGGTAATGCTCAGGGTACCGCCGGAGTAGCTGTAGTAAATGGAGATGCCAACAGCCCCGAACTCCACCTTATTAGCGGCGGTGATCCCCGTTTCCCGGGTATAGAGCTCGGAAGAATGGCCGGGGTAGGAGCGGTAGAAATCGTCCTGCTTTTCCATCAGGGATTCCACTACACCAAGGGCAGCGTCCTGATCCGGGATCTCGGCGGTGATATCGGCCTGTACCAGTCTTTCGTTTTGCATCAGGAGAGCATATTCTGCCGGGTATCCATATAGGTTTTGACGGTAAATATATTCATCCATGGGGGTATCTCCCACGCCGGTATTGAGGCTTACAGGTTGGCCGAGCTTCTGCTGCACCGCAGCGGGGGACATTCCGAAGTGAAGGTCATCGGTCAGGTAATACTTGGGGGCAAAAAAGCCGCAGAGGATCCATACCAGGATCAGGGCGGCGCAGATGCAGCCGATCCATAAGGCATTTATTTTTCTTCGCATGAGCGATCCCCCCTTTTGAAGGAGTATAACATAGATGCTCCGCCAAAACAAGTGCCGGGCAGAAATCTTAATAATTTCGGCTACGAAAAAGTTTCGTAGCCGATTTAATTGCTTTTTATAAGCCGGATGGTATAATGATTTTGAAATGGAGGTCAGGTCATGAAAGAGTTTCAAAAAGGCGGAGCAGAGCAGATCGCTTTCCTGATCCGTCAAGGGATTGAAAACGGCACCCGCACCGCCACGGTTTGCGGAAGTTGGGAGATCGACCGGGCGATCCGTATCCCCGGGGATTTTACTCTGATACTGGATGGCTGCCATCTCCGGATGGCCGAGGGCGTTTAGAGAATCTGTTTGTCAATGAGCATCACGGTACCGATGCGGGAAAAACCACTGCCGGCACCGACCGTAATATTAAGATTTTGGGGAAAAACGGCGCTGTTCTGGATGGCGGCGTCTATAACGGGTTATCCGAAAAGACCCAGCTGCAGAACGGTCTGCCGCCCATCTGGAAAAATAACCTGCTGCTTTTCACCAATGTGGATAGCTTTGAGGTGGCAGGTCTCGCCTGCCATAACCAGCGGTGGTGGGCGCTAAATTTCATTTATTGCGCCAATGGGCACCTTCATGATCTGGATTTTAAAGCCTGCGATATCGGCATCGACGATCAGGGCCAGCCCTACCACGGCTTGAAACGGGATAAATATAGCGAGATCCTGGTCAAGAATGCCGACGGCATCGATCTGCGCCAGGGCTGTCATGATATCCTTATCGAGAATATTACCGGCTTTACGGAGGATGATACCGTTGCTCTTACCGCCCTGAATGGCAATTTAGAGAAAGCCTTTGCGGTGGAGGGGCTGCCGATGGATCTTTGCAGAGTGACAGTCAAAAATGTGGCCTCCGCCGCCTTCTGCACCAATGTACGGCTGCTGAATCAGGGCACCATCCCCCTCCACGATATTCTGGTGGACGGCGTTACCGACACCTCCGCCGAGTCCCCTTATATGGATCAGGGGCTCTATGCGGTGCGGATCGGCGACCCACACCTTTACGGCGACCGCCATTCCACAAAAGAAGAGACCTATAACATTACGATCCGGAATGTCCGGGGACGGGGGCGGTATGCCCTTGGCCTCGCCGGGGAAATCGACCGCCTCACCTATGAAAATATTCAGCCCTTCGACAGTACTCAGCTGCTGGAAGATCGTCGGGAGACCTTCTGAAAAACCAAATAGAAACGGGTATCCCCCAAAAGCTGCGTTGAGTAAAATGAAAAATAAAGAGTGAATTCAACAGTTTTGTATGATAAACCTTGCAGATTTTCCGCTCATCATATACCATTGCTTTCGCAACGGATAAAAAAATCTCGTTCTTCAGAACGAGATTTTTTTATCCGAGTGACAGGGATCGAACCTGCGGAATCGAAGTCCCAAATATATAATATAACTTTTTTCGGGGCATTTCAGGCACTTTGTAGCCCTTTCGTCTGGAAATCACTCGCTCTTTGAGCCTCTTGTCTCCACTGTTTCCATGTGTTCCGAAAATGACTGTGGGATGAAATGTGGTCGTAAAAATACTCCCCGAACAAGAAATTTGCTCGGGGAGTTTGCTGTTGGTGGTATGTTAACTCTGAACCGACAAAAAGTCAAGTCTTTTCTACCATCAAAATTTGAGCCGCAGTAGACAAAGAAATACGGTTTTATCGTGCAGCCGCTTGATAAGCCATAAACAAGGAAACCGCCTTTTTCACTTGGGAACGAACAGAAGTAGAAATGGACTTGAATTGAGGGGAACTCTCTAACTGATACATATAGAAAGAATCAGGAATATCACTTATATGAACAATAGAGTTTGCCCTGCGGATACGGGATATGACATCCTTGGCAGAACGCTCAGTGTACTGGTGTGTATCAATGAGCCAAGCGATCAGTTTGCCGTTATCAACGCAAATAGGAATTTCACAGCCGTCAATAAATTCCTTCAGTGTGGATGCCACAAACTCCGCAAGTTTAACGGGAACGGCATTGCCGATCATTTGCTCCATATCCGTCTTGTTGCCGATCCACTTATACTCTGGTGGGAAGGTCTGTATCAGGGAACGCTCTATTGTGGTAAGCGCACGGATAGAATCATTAAGAGGACAGGCATCATTGGGATTGCCCGGATAACCTTTTGGAACAGGACGGTTAACACCTCGCATAGTGGGTGCAGGTTCATCTATCGAAAAGATAGCGCGTCTGCTATAATTGCGAGGATGACGATAATAATACTCGAAATCCAATCCATCGCCGAAGTAGTCACGCAAGGTGGTTTCGTGATCGGATATCTTTTCTGTCAGTCTGCTTAAAAGTAATCCATCGGGCTGATTCAGCGCACCGATGCAGAAAAAACGTTTTCTCTTCTGAGGGATGCCGCACCGAGATGCATCCAATACGATTTCGGTAAGACCATATCCGGCAGACTTGAAAATTTCTCGTGCCTTGGCATAGGCGTTACTCTTTTGCGCTCTATCAACATTCTCCATCACGAAATAAGAGGGAGATATGTTTTTAATGATTTCGGCAAAAGCCTCGGTAAGACTTGCTCTGCCACCTTCGATTCTTTTTCCGGCGTGGGAGAAGTCTTGACAGGGCGGTCCACCGATAATGATGTCCGGCGATAACTTTCTGATCGAGTCTACCGCATTGCTGACATTTGAAAGATCTTCCCTAAACAAAGGGTGAGTAAAGTTGCCCTCATAGCATTTGGCAGCTGACTCCCATAATTCATATGCACCAACGATATTAAATCCGGCATTTTGGAAGCCCAAAGACATTCCACCACAACCGCAAAACAAATCTACAATTTTATTCATTTTTCGATCACCTCTATACAAAAACCGAAAGATGTGCTATAATACGAGTATATTATAACTCGTTTTCTCGTTGACGTCAAGATATTGACGTCAACTTTATCGGTTTTCCGCAAAACTTTTGGAAAGGGGCTATTGTTATGCCTAACGGATTATTTGGAATCCATCATTCAAATAGAACAGCTGACGATCACTGGGGCAAGAATTGTTTTAACTCCAGTTTCCCTGCAGCTATGGCAAGTTATATGTTCGATAGAAATATGTCTGCCATTTATATCAAAGTCGATGTTGTTGACGGTGAGTTAAAGGTCGTTCCTACGGAAATTCCTATCCGTGAAGTCTTTAATGCCGGAAACAGAACACTGGAAGATTTACACTTTAGTTTTGAATCGGTATTTGAACCGTATCAGCAATATTCATTTGATGCCATTGACGGTATCGATTTGGTGATGAAGGATACGGACGGAAATTACCTTGCACCGCTTGAAGTGAAGCTGACCGTTTTACCGACTTCGCAGACAAGCACACAGCCGGAGGATAAGTGGGGATCTGAAATTGTAGTAAGATCGGCGACTACCTCTTATTGTGCGTTGGGTATGTTCGATGCCGTTAAACACGATGACCGTGCTATTAGAGAAATCTTTGAAGAAGCCTGTGCCTCAATACAAATGTGGGATAATAATTATGAGATGACTCATAAATTGCCCAACCTCATCGATGCCATCAATACCTTCGAAAAAAGGTATTATACATATCAAAAGCCGCTGTTAATGCAGACACTTTGGAAAACCCAAGGTCAATCTCCGGTATTGGCAGATCAGGCATTCGATATTGTTATTTGGAGTGACTATGCTTTCTCAAGGTTGTTTATCGATGGCTCTGAGCAGCCCTCTGACACAATGAAACGTGGTATGAGAGCAACGGCACGACTGGCAAGATGCTTGTGGGAATTGAGTAAGTCAGGCAAAATCCGTGTCACTGATATTTATAAGCAGATGGCGTTTGATAATCAGACAGACAAAGAATTCGCAATAGGTGGTTCTCTCTGGCGTAAATATGTTACTGCTGACAGAATAACCCACCTTGCATTGAACAAGAGTGTTATTGACGAAATTATTGAACCCGGCTATATTGAAAGACTTCGCCCGGAAAGGCGATTTGACCAAACACTGTATTTTACAGTCAGGGTCAATGAATGAGGAAAATAGTATTTTATAACCCACCGCAGTAGAGCCAAACACTCTGCTGCGGTTTTTAATTGTAATTTTTTTCGGAACAACTCGTACAATTTTCGAAAACCTATTGCAATTTCGTAGTATGTGTACTATAATAGTGATGATGATTTTTAGAATAATGAACTTTTGGCGTGCAAAAGACGACAGGAGGTAATATAAGCGTGATACGAGTAGATAGAAAAGAACTTACTCGCAGTGAGATTGTTCGGGTTGCGGCTAACTGTTTTTTGAATGACGGTTATACCAAAACGACAGTAAACT
>JAFTZM010000017.1 GCA_017464525.1 Clostridia bacterium | reverse complement strand
GATGAAGTTGTGCATTTGTTTGTATGTGAACCCAAACTTTTCCCCGATGGCGCGTAATGTGTACCCTTGTGATTTTAATTCTAATATTTCTTTTTCAAAGTTTTTAATATGATTGTATTCTCGTGGCATACAAAATCCCCCTATGGTAGTTTCTTTTATTCTACCATAGGGGGCTCTTTTTTTCTATTGTCCGTTTTTACTGGACCTGTTCAGTGCGACCTGCTCTTTTTACTGGTAAGTTGTATTCCCGATTTCGGCCACAATGTCGTGCATCTCCCGGCGGGAACGGGCGGTGTGAGCGCGGTCGATAAGTTGTTGCTTTTGAAGATCGCTCATAGAGCCAAATTTTTCCAAAGCAGCGCGGTTTTGCGCCAGCGCCATGGCGAAACCTACAGGCAGCTCGCTATAGTTCATTTTCTCACCTCCTCTACTCTGCTGCACTAAGCATTTTTTCGATAAAGATGCCGTAGCCGGCGGTAGGGTCGGAGAGGAGGACGTGGGTGACGGCGCCGATGAGTTTCCCGTTTTGCAAAATCGGGCTGCCGCTCATCCCCTGGACGATACCGCCGGTGGCGGCCAGGAGTTCCGGGTCGGTGACCTGAATACAGAGGTTGCGGGTCTCCGATAAGTTATTATTGACCTTTGTTATACGGATCGTATAAGCTTTTGCCTCCTTTCCCCCTACGGTGCAGAGGATCTGGGCCTCTCCTTCCTGAATTTCGTCCTTCAGCGCCACCGGGTAGGTCACGCCGGCGAAGTCCTCGTCGGCGGTGCCGAAAAGGCCGGTTTCGGTATTAGCGGTCACTTCTCCCAGCCTGCGTTCTTCCAGATAGCCCAGCAGTTCTCCGGGGCTGCCCTTTTCGCCGGCCTTTATGCCGGTGATGGAGGCGGTAACGATGGTTCCGTTTTCCACCGGCATGGTAAGGCCGGTATCCACATCAGAGATGGAGTGGCCGAGACCTGCTACCGTCCGGGTCTCCGGATCGTAATAGGTGAGGGTGCCGAGGCCGGCGGTGCTATCCCGCACCCAGAGCCCGATGGCGTAGCCGTTTTCGGTTTCGGTGGGGGTAACCCAGACCGTCTGCTCCCGCTGGTTACGCAGGATTCGGGCCTTTTGCTTGGTACCCTCGCATTTTTGCACCTGAGCGGCCAGCTCCTCGTTGGAGCGGATCTCGGCGTTGTTATAGGAGAGAATGATATCCCCCACCTGGATCCCTGCCTCCACAGCGGCGCTGCCCTCCTCTGCATCCACCACGATCACTCCTTTGGTATAAAGCTTTACGCCAAAGGGGGTCCCCAGCACCACCAGCTGCTTCTGGCTGATGCGGTGGACGGTGGCATCTTTAATTGGCAAAAAGCCGAATAGCTTGATCTTAGCGGTGTAGCTGTTTTCGCTGCCGCCGGCGGTCTCGGTTTCGGCATCCAAGGTATAAAAAACGCTGTTTTCCGGTTCCTCACCGGGGTAACAGTTATAAACGGTGGGAATTTGGGTAATATAATTCCCGATCAAAACAGTAAGCCCGGCAATCATTGCCAGGCTGATGATCCATTTTAAGAATTTTTTCATCATCAAAACAACCTTTCAACGGTTATTTTTTGAGAAAAGCAAAAAAATAATCCCCGCAGTTTTTGGAAACTGCGGGGGAGAGATCAAACTCCGTAAAGAATGTGCAGATTGCGGATATTGGGCTCGGCAATGCGGTCGTTTACCGCATAGGCCTGGCGCTCCAGCTCGCCGGATCGAAGGGTAGTAAGCTGCTGTTCCTGCAAGGCTTCTTCCATTTTTTTGCAGATCTTTTCGATCAATAAGGTGGTTTCTTCAGGGGAGAGCCCGCCGTTGAGCAGGGTCTCCAGCGGCTGGTGGAGCACCGATAAGGGAAGTTCCCGCAGGGCTCGGAATTGCCATTTATAATAGGGCAGATACCGCCGGCCCAGCAAAAAGGCGGCATGGAGAGCGCTGCCTGCAAATTCATGCACCGCCAGCCGTGCGGCGCCAAGCTCGCCCCGGGCGATGCACCGGGGATAGTTGTATTGCCCGGCCTGCCCCATCAGCAGAAGATGCCCCGCCAGCTTTTTCAGCCGGACCTCCTCCGGCAGATAGGCCAGCCCGCGGCGGATGGCGGTAAATTGCCCGGAATCATCCCGGAAGAGTTGGCCGTTGGTGGCCTCCGCCAAAGCCTGCTCCGGCAGGTAAAACCAATCCCGGGTCTCCAGCTGCCCATCGGGGGTGCCGGTCTTTTCCAAAAGAAAATCCGGGATCCGGATCACCCCGTGCCGGTTGCCGCCTACCGGCTTCTGAGGGCTGCGCCGAAAGCCCAGAAATTCTCGGGGCAGCCGCTCATAGGCCCGTTCCAGGGCAAAGGCGGTGGGGCGGTCGACCTGTTCCTCCCCGGGGATAAACAGGCAAAAGCCCGGCTCAAAATCGTGGTCTTGGGAGAGATCGTCGTCGTAGCCAAAGCATTCCGAACCGCTCCCGGCCAGGCCCACGGCGATCATCCCTTCCAGCTGCGGAAATTGCTCCCGAAGCATGGGCGTGCCGTATTCCAGGTAAAAACGCTTGGCAAGCTCCAGTCCTTTCATTGGCCGTAGATCCTCCTTGCCCGTTCTTCCAACTCATTTTTGAATAAAAACCAGCCGTAATAGCCAAAAACAGAGGCACATTTTTCGCAGACAAAGGCATAATTGCCGTCCTGTTGCGGGTGACCGTCCAGTAGCCGCCGGGCCTGCTCCAGATATTCCTCGATGCGTGCTTCTGCCGCTTCGAGCCCCAGTTCTGCCTCGGCGGCGGTGGCCATGTTGAGGTAGGTGACGGCGATCTCCGGGTCGTTGCCCCGGGTCTGCCGCAGGGTGGTGATGGCTTTTTCGTATAGGGCGTTGGCTTGGGAAAATTCCTTCAGATCCACCAGGGTCAGGGCCATGTTGTTGTATAACCCGGCAAGACGGCGGTCATGGGGCGGGAGTGCCCGTTCATAGATCGCCTGCGCCTTTTGAAACAGGGGCAGCGACTTCTCCGCCATGCCGAAGGCTTTGTAAACGGTGGCGCTGTTGAGAAAGGTCGTGGCGGCGCCCACCTGCTGCTCCAGCCCGTGGGTATAAAGCAACTTCATAGCGGCTTCTGCCATGGTAATGGCCTCTTCTTTTCGCCCGCATTTGCGGTAAAGGCCCATCAACTCATTGCGCACCGGCAGCTCAATGGTGGGATCTTGGGCCTCTTCCAGCCGGGCCAGCAGATATTGCTCAGCCCCGCTGTAATCGTTTTTGTGCAGGTATCCGTCCAGCTCTTGCAGCAGTTGGTTGATACTTCTCATCGGATTCCCATCCCTAAGGCAGCGGCGATCTTGCAAAAGTTCATGGTCATTCTCCTTTGGCAATGCGAACACATTCTTCGTCATTTTTTATGGTTTTGATCATTTTGGCCACCCTTCGGGCTGAGTAGAGGTTAAAGGCTTGCCCCAGCGTTTCGGTACACCCGAAGGTCAGGTTCCCGCCCAAGGCGTTGGGATAATTGGCTTGCCAACCGCAGGTGATTTCCACATCCACTGCTGTAAGATGGTCGGATCGGTGGGTGGAGCGGCCGTCCTCCAGCAGCATCCGTTCGGTGGCCACCAGCTCGGGGTGCGCTCCCAGCATCCATGCGGTCTCCATAAACCCGCCGTGGCCGCCCCGCCCGAACCCTTCTGGATGGTCGGCATACTGCTTCAATAACGTCATGTCGGCATCGGTGAGCATGGGGTATTCGGTGCGGTGGGCGGTAAAGTAGGCAAGAGATTCATCGGCATGGGCGATCACATGATCCCAGCAGTTGCCGGTCATGGTGGCATAGGGCTTCTTTTTATAGGCTTGGCAACGCAAAAAGTAACTAAGCATCGGCTTGTTGCCGCCGTGGCAGTTCAACAGTAAGATCTTGCAAAAGCCATTGCGGGCAATCTCGTCGCAAAGCTCCTCCAGCACCGTCAGCAGGGTGTGGGGACCCAGCGTAATGCAGCCATGGTTCTTCTCCTTGTAGTCGAAGGGGTGGTTGTCCATCATACCCCCAGCCAGGGGGCAACGGGAAAGATCACCGCCTCCTCCAGCGCTGCCGCTTGCTCGGCGTGGTGGCGCACTTCAAAGGAATCGGTGCCTAAGGGCAGGTGTGCGCCGTGCTTTTCGGTACATCCCAGCGGTAAAATACAAAGCCCGCCGGATCGCTCAATGGCCTCCGGCATCTGGTCCGGGCGCAGTTTTTCCCAATTCATTCTGCTTCCTCCTGTACCATGCTCTCCCATTTTTCAATGCAGGAGAGCAAGAATTTTTTCCATGCGGTGGGATCGATGAAGGGGTTTTCGGCTTCGGTGATCCGGGCGGCCTTTCCCTCGGTGTCGTTATTCCCCACATGGTTGCCCAAATGAATGTCCACCGGCTCATCAATGAAGGTCATAATGGCGGGGACAAACTGATCCCGGGTCTCGGTGGTCAACCCGTGCTTCTCTAAAAATGGCTTGTTCATGCTGTTCATCCCTACTCCGCCGTGCATAGCGGCACGAAGGGTCTGCTTACCGTCGGTCACGTTGAAGAAAAAGGCCATGGTGCCGGGGGTGTGGCCGGGGGCAGCCTTGCAGAGAATATCGGTATTGCCCAGAACGATGTGATCCCCGTCTCTCAGCAGTACATCCGGGGTGAAGATCTCCATAAAGCAGTAGGCGGGATCGCTTTTTTCAGCACCCAGATGCAGGTCGGTCTCGCCGTTGACAAAGCTCAGGTCGGCAGCGCCCAAAAAGGTTTTGGCGCCGGTCAGCTCCGCCAGCGCCCGGGTGGCACCGCAATGATCGTAGTGCCCGTGGGTGTTGATGATGTATTTGATATCATAGGGGCTGAAGCCCAGCGCCCGCATATTCTCCAGCACCAGATAAAGGCTTAAGGGATAGCCCGGATCCATGAGGATCAGGCCGTCGCCGGTGTCGATCAGGTGGGTGGAGGCGGGATGGGTACCGATAAAGTACAGGTTTCCAAAAATGCAAAAGGGCTTGATATAGCCTTCCCAGGGGTGAAAGGGTTTTTTCATAGCTGACACCTCAAAAAGTAATGTCGATCAGATAGTTGGCTAAGGAACAGCGCTCCAGCTCAAACTGCGCCAGCAGGGTAGCCACCTCATCCTCGGTGAGCGCGGTAGAACTGAGATATTCGGTCAGGGTAACGGTCACCTCATCGTTCTGCCCGAAGAGGTAGAAGAGTTGGTTCCCCTTTTTGCCGGTGAGGATCTCCTCCTCTGCCAGCAGTTGCTTTTGCACGTTGAGATCCCGCAGGGTCTTGGGGGTCTCGGCGTCTACCTCGATATCCAAGAAATATTCCTTGCCGTTGGCTGTAAAAATGTAGGAATAGGAGTATTTGCCGGTCTTATTGTCCAGATGAAAATGACGGAACCGGGTCTGCTCCGGCAGCTTGGAGGGCACAATGATCAGATCCCGGGCATTGTAGTAGTTGGTTCCGTAGCCGGGGGTCTCCTTTTTCGCCAGGGCGTTTAAAAAGGCCCGGATGGTGGTATAGGTGGTGGTGGATTCATCGTTGATGATATCCGGGTTGCGGGGATCGGCGGCCATGGATTGATCCGGCTCGTCGGTCTCCGGTTCTGCGGGGGGCTCGGCGGGATCCTTAGTCGGATTTTCGCTGGTTTTCCCATCATCGTCGGAGGGGGCGGAGGAACCGGAAAAAGATTGGTTTTCATCCACCGAGGTGCCGCTGCTTTCGGCATCCTCCGGTTCGGTGTCCGGCTGATTTTCCGTCTGTTCCTGACCTTCGGATTGGGAGGGCTCTTCTTCGTCGGAGATGATCTCATCCAGATTTCCCACCGCATCAAAGGCCTCCTTGTTGACATTGCGGTCGCTCATCCAGAAGGCCAGCAGAATGGTGGCCACTAAAACAGCGGCAACCGTCCCGGCGGCAGGGATCAGTACAGCGGGCTTCCAGCGCAGGGGCTTGGGGGGCATGGCGGCCCGGTGATCCTGCGCCTCCTTCATGAGGGCAAAGGTCTCTTCGTTCAGGGCGTCGGAGGGCTTGACCTCCTGATTTAATTTACGGTATTGCTCCTCAAACATCGGCTTTCCCTCCTTCCATAAAGTCCTTCAGCCGCTTGCGGGCACGCTTTAAAGAGCTGCGCACCGTGGAGGCGTTCATTTCCAGAACATGAGCGATCTCCTCGGTGGTGTAGCCCTCATAGTAATATAAATGTACGACCGTGCGGTACTTTTCCGGCAGCGCATCCAGCGCGGCGGAAAGGGCAGCGTTTTCCCCGGGAGCAGCGGGCTGCTGATCCTGCTCCATCAGAGCAAGCTCCCGGCGGCTGTGCTTTTTCTGCAGGTCTCGGCAGTAATTCGCCGTGACCCGGATAAACCACGCCTTCTGATGGGCGGGGCTTTCAAATTCCGGTTTGCTGCGGATCAGCCGCAAAAATACCTCCTGATAGGTATCCTCTGCATCTGCCTGATTGCGCAGCTGCGCCATGGCAAGGCGATAGACGCAGGGGCCGTATTCGGCGATGATCCGCCGCATTTGTTCGTCGGTATAGGCCAAGGAAGATGCTCCTTTCTAAATAGAATACGAATAAAACTCAAGAAATGTTGCAGTAAGATGTAATAAAATCAAAAACTTCGGGCATGGGCCTCTGCCCATGCCCGAATCGATCAATATGCTTTGCCCCAGTAAACCAGCTTTTTGGCAGGCTTGCCGCAGCAAACGCAGGTCTCTGCCACCTGCTCCTGATCCTCAAAGGGCATACAGCGGGAAGAGATGTCTGCCTCCTCCTTCAGCTGCAGCTCGCAGGCTTCTTCCCCGCACCACATGGCACGGATAAAGCCGGGCTTGCTGGCGGCGATCTCCTTGATCTCGGCCAGATCGTGGGCGGTGTAGGTCATGGCCTGCCGCCGCTCCAGAGCCCGGTTGTAGAGATTTTCGTGGATCTCCTGCAGCAGGGCGGGGATCACCTCGGTCAGCTTCTCCAGCTCCACGGTGAGCTTCTCCCCGGTATCCCGGCGGGAAAGGATGCACACCCCGTTTTCAATATCCCGGGGGCCCAGCTCCAGCCGGATGGGCACGCCCTTCATCTCATATTCGGCAAACTTCCAGCCGGGGCTGTTGTCGCCGGCGTCCATCTTCACCCGGCAGCAGCTCTTGAGGGTATCCAGCACCTCGGCGGCCTTATCCAGAACACCGGGCTTGTGCTGCGCAACGGGTACGATCATCACCTGCGTGGGGGCAATGTAGGGCGGGATGATCAGGCCGTTATCGTCGCCGTGGGTCATGATCACCGCACCGATCAGGCGGGTGGTGCAACCCCAGGAGGTCTGGAACGGATAGGTCAGCTTGTTTTCCTTATCGGTAAAGGTCACCCCGAAGGCACGGGAAAAGCCGTCCCCAAAGAAGTGGGAGGTGCCGCTCTGCAGCGCCTTGCCGTCGTGCATCAAGGCTTCAATGGTGTAGGTGGCCTCAGCACCGGCAAATTTTTCCTTGTCGGTCTTGCGGCCCTTCACCACCGGAATGGCCAGATAGTCCTTGCAGAACTTGGCATAGACCTCCAGCATCTGGATGGTCTCCTGCTCCGCTTCCTCATAGGTGGCGTGCAGGGTGTGGCCCTCCTGCCAGAGGAATTCGCGGGTGCGCAGGAAGGGGCGGGTGGTCTTTTCCCAACGCACCACCGATACCCACTGGTTGTACAGCAGGGGCAGGTCTCTCCAGGATTGCACCACGTCCTTGAAATGATCGCAGAAGAGGGTCTCGGAGGTGGGGCGGATGCAGTACCGCTCCTCTAACTTCTCGCTGCCGCCGAAGGTGACCCAAGCTGCCTCGGGAGCAAAGCCCTCCACATGATCCTTTTCGATATTCAGCAGGCTTTCGGGGATCAGCATGGGCATACAGATGTTTTCATGGCCCAAGTCCTTGAACATCTTGTCCAGCGCGCCCTGCATCAGCTCCCACATGGCGTAGCCATAGGGACGGATGATCATAAAGCCCTTTACATTGGAATAGGCGGCAAGATCCGCCTTTTTAACGATATCGGTATACCATTGGGCGAAGTCCACATCCATGGATGTGATCTCCTTCACCATCTTTTTGTTGTCTTTACTCACGTTTTTCAACTCCCGGATAGCATAATTATAATTTATTATAAAGGTTTTTCGATGTGAAGTCAATATGTAGTGTTTGACTTTTTCACAGTTTAAAGGTAAAATAAAAGATGAGGTGAAATAAATGAAATTTCTTGCTTCGGCAGATCTACATATCAGAAAAAAAGAGGATTGCGCCCTTTTGGCGCGGCTGCTGCAGGCGGCGAAGGATGCGGGCTGCGGGGCGGTGCTGATCGGCGGCGACCTGCTGGATACCCCCTTTATAGAGGAAGAAACAGAAAATGCGGTGCGCGCCCTGCTGGGAGCGGCGCCCTGCCCGGTCTTTTTGGTTGCTGGGAACCATGACCCCCTGGCGATAACGGCGCTTTACCGGGATCTGCCTGCCCATGTGCAGGTATTTCCGGCAGAAATGACCGCCTATACCCTGGCAGATGGGGTGCGGCTTTATGGCTATTCTGCCCTGCGGGAGCAGGTGGATACCCGTTTTCTGGCGGGCTTTTCCGCTCCGGAGGGGGGCATCAATATCCTGTTGGCCCACGGCCAAATGGACGGAAGCCATGGGGATTTTCAGCCCATCTCGGCCGAGGAACTGGCGGGGAGCAACCTGCAGCTGGTGATCTTAGGGCATATCCATAAGGGAGAACAGCGCCGGGTGGGCGGCTGCCGCCTGCTGGTGCCCGGCATCCCCGAGGGCCGGGGCTGGGATGAGACCGGCGACAAATATCTTTATATCATCGATACCGAGCAGCTTTCGGCGGAGCCTCTTTCGGTGGCGTCCCGCCGATTTATGGAATATGAGGTGGATCTCACCGATTGCCGGGATACCGGCGAGATGCTGGCTAAAATGGAGAGCCTGGAGATCCCTGCGAATGTGGAATACCGGCTGATCCTGGTGGGCACCGCCTGCGAGAGCCCGGCGCCGGCGGTTCAGGCCTTTATCGAAAAGACCGGCCGAGAGGTCAAGGATCTCACCGATACCTTCAGCTCGCTGAAGGAGCTGCGGGGGCAGAATACCCTGCAGGGTGCCTTTGTGCGGCGGGCTATGGCCGAGATTGAGGCGGCCTCCCCGGAGGAGCGCCCCCGGCTGGAGCGTGCGCTGCGGCTGGGTCTGCAGGCCTTGAAGGAGGCCAGATTATGAGGATCCTCCGCTTGGAAGCGGCCCATTTCGGCAAGCTGGAAAATTTTGTGCTGGAGCCCCGGGAGGGGCTGAATATCTACTGCCGCCCCAATGAATTCGGCAAAACCACCCTCGTTTACTTTATCTACTATATGTTTTACGGCTATGATGCCCGTCTGTTAAAGGGGTACCTGCCCTGGAACGGCAGCGAGCTAGCCGGCAGCCTCACCTTTGAGCAGGGAGGCAAAGAATGGCGGATCGAGCGCCGCCGTAAGACTACCGAAAAGCGGCAGATCCTCTGCCTTACCACCGGCGAGGAGCTGGCTTTGGCCCAGAAGGAGCAGCCCGGCCCGTATTTTCTGGGGCTGGACGGCGCCACCTTTTTAAGGACCTTTTGTATCACGCAGGGGGATCTGCTTTTTTCCCGCACCGACGGGCTAGATGTAGCCCTGAAAAATATGGCCGCCACCGGTGATGAAAATGTCTCCTTCAAGCTGGCGGAGGATTGGTTGAATAAGCAACATACCCGCTATATGTACCGGGGCAAGAATCAGGGCCCCTTGCTGGATCAGAAGGAAGAACTGGCCGAAGGGATCCTGGCGCTGCAGCAGCTGCGGCAGCAATTGGGGGAGCAGATCGGGCAGCACCGGGAATGGGAGCAGCTGGAAAAGGAGATCCCCGCCAGCGACGAACGGCTGAATGCCCTGAGGCTCCGGCTGAAAAAGGCCGAGGGCAGCGATGCCCTGCGGCTGCTGCAGCAGCTGGAGGCCATCCGGCAGAAAAAACCGCTGGAGCCCCCGGCAGTTTCCAAGGAAAAGCTGGACGAGTTGGAAAAACTGTTGGATACCGCCGAGGCAGCCAGGGAAAAGGCAAAGCGGGCAGAGGAGGAGCAGAACCGGCTGGCAGAGCAGCTGGAGCTGATCAGCCAGAATCTGCGGCAGTTAGGCTTCCATGCGCTTTCCGGCCAGGAACTGGAAAAGTTGCGCCGGGCGAAAAGGCTGACCTGGCAATGGATCCTTCCTGCCGTAGGCATCCTCTGCCTGGCGGCAGCGCTGCTGATCCCCGGTCAGGTGCGTTATCTGCTGGGGGCGGTCAGCGCCGCCTGCCTGGTGGTGTTTACCGTTGCGGCGGTTCTGCCGGTGCAGCAGCGCAAGCGGATCTGCCATAGCTACGGCGCCGCCAACAGTCAGCAGTTAGAGGAAAAATGGGGAAAATATCAGCAGGTCCTGGCGCAGCAGAAGGAATTGCAGGCCGCCCGGAAGGCGGCCGCCGAAGCAGCGGCGGAATGTCGCCGGGAGGCGGATGCCCTTTCTGTGCAGCTGGACTGTCTGCGGGAGCAGACCCGGCTGTTTGGCCGGAATGATGTGCAGCAGCTGCGGATCAGCTGGGGGGTTTATGAAAACAGCCTGAAGCAGAATGATACCGCTCTGCAGGAGCAGGCCCTTCTCAATGGCCGAAGCCGTGCGGAGCTGGAGGCGCTGGCGGCAGGGGCCCGGCTGCAGGAGGAAACGGCCCCGCAGGTGCGGGCGCTGCTGGAGGCGGAACAGGCGAAAAATCGGTCGCTGCGGGATCGGCGGGATGCGCTGGATCCCCGGGCGCTGGAGGCGCTCTGGGTACGCCAGACCGCCATGAAGGCCCGGAATAAGCAATTGAAATATGCCATCCGGGAGGGGGAGGCCCAGTTGGCGGCGGTGCAGACCGCTCTTGGCTGGTTGAAGGAGGCCAATCAGGAGATGAACACCCGGTTTGCCCCCAAGCTTTGCGCCCTGGCGGGGGAACATCTTGCCCGGCTCACCGGCGGCAAATATCAGAAGCTGCTGATGGATGCCTCCTTCGGCATCTCGCTGGAGACCGCAGAGGGAACCTATCCTCTGGAGCGGTTCTCTGCCGGTACCCGGGATGGGGTGTATTTTGCCTTCCGGCTGGCGGTGAGTACCCTCCTTTGCGAAGAGGTGCTGCCCATGGTGCTGGATGATCCCTTTGTCAATCTGGATGCGCAGCGGCTGGAGGAAGCCGAAGAATTGTTGAAAAATGCAGCAAAAGAGCGTCAAATATTGTATTTTACCTGCCATGAAACATTAAACTTATGTTAATTATGGGGTGAAAAAAGGCGGATCCGGAAAAAAGTATTGTATTTTCTTAAGAAATATTATAAAATAAAAGTAATGTATTGAAGGAGGAATTACGATCATGACCGTAAATAACCATAACGGAAGTATCAATATTACCGAAACTGTTTTTGCGAATATCGTGGGTCATGTTGCCAACGGCTGCTACGGTGTAGTGGGTATGGCGGCAAAGTCCGCCGGCGACGGCATTGTGTCCCTGCTGAAAAAAGATCATTATGAAAAGGGCGTCAAGGTGATCCCTGATAACGACGGGATCATTGTGGAGATGCATATCGTGGTGCTCTACGGTGTTAATCTGCCTGCGGTGACCCGCAGCATTGCCAAGGAGATCAAATATAATGTTGAGCAGATGACCGGCTTCGCCGTGAAAAAAGTCAATATTTTTATTGACGGAATTAAAGCAAACTAAGGAGAAGATCATATGATTACAGGTAAGCAGTATTGCGAGATGATCATCTCCGGATGCAATCATATCAGCAATCAGAAGGCAGCCATCAATGCCCTGAATGTTTTTCCGGTACCTGATGGCGATACCGGAACCAATATGACCCTGACTATTTCTGCCGCAGCCCGTGAGCTGCAGAATATGGGGGAATGTACCGTGGCGCAGGCCTCCGACCGTGCGGCAGGCGCCATGCTGAAGGGCGCCCGGGGCAACAGCGGCGTGATCCTTTCCCTGCTTTTCCGGGGAATTTCCAAGGGTCTTAAGGAAAAGGAGACCTGCAATGCGCAGGAGCTGGCCGCTGCCATCACCCAAGGCGTCAAGGCCGCCTACCGTGCGGTGATGAAGCCCACCGAGGGCACCGTGCTCACCGTTTCCCGGGTCGCTGCCGAGCGGCTGGTGAAATATACCGAAAAGGGCGATGTTTCTGTGGTGGAAGCCCTGGAATATTATGTGCAGGAGGCCAATAAGGTATTGGCCGAGACTCCCGAAATGCTGCCTCAGCTCAAGCAGGCCGGCGTTGTGGATGCCGGCGGCAAGGGTTTTGCTGTGGTGATGGAGGGCGCACTTCTGGCCCTGAAGGGGGAGGCTGTCCAGCCCCAGGATGAACCGGAGCAGGTGACCCAGACCGTGCAGGATGAGGTCTATCTCCGGGAAGAGGACATTAAATTTACCTATTGCACCGAGTATATCGTCACGGTGGACGAAACTGCCACCAAGGATAACCCCGCCGAGCTGCGCTCCTATCTGGAGTCCATCGGCGATAGCGTGGTCTGCGTGCCGGATAATGATATTATCAAGGTTCATGTGCATACCAACCATCCCGGCCGTGCCATTGAAGAGGCTCTCCGCTACGGAATGTTGGTCAACCTTAAGATCGATAACATGAAGGAAGAGTTCCGTGAGCGGCAGAAGAACCAGCCCGCCGAGCCCGAGATCGCAGAACCTGCCAAGAAATACGGCTTTGTTTCGGTGGTTGCCGGGGAAGGCCTGGCAGCCCTTTATAAGGATCTGGGGGTAGATACTGTTGTGGAAGGCGGCCAGACTATGAACCCCTCCACCGCCGATATCCTGGCAGCCGTCAATAAGACCCCCAGCGAGATCGTGTTCGTGCTGCCCAATAATAAGAACATTATTATGGCTGCCGAGCAGGCCAAGGAGCTTTCCACTGCCAAACAGGTGGTGGTGATCCCCACCAAGACCGTTCCCCAGGGCGTGACCGCCATGCTGGGCTTTGATGAGAATATGGAGGCCGAGGAGGTTGCCGCCGCCATGACCGAGCAGATCGGCTATGTGCAGACTGCGCAGGTCACCTATGCAGCCCGGGATTCTGTTTTCGATGATCATGAGATCAAGGAAGGCCAGCTGCTGGGTCTTTTGGAGACTAAGGTCACCTATGTGGAGGATGAAATGTCTGCCGTGGTGGAGAAGCTGTTCCAAAGCATGGCCGAAAAGGGTGGCTCCTATGTGAATATCTATTACGGCGAGGATGTCTCTGAGGAGGACGCTGTGAAGGTACAGGAGCAGGTTCAGGCCATGATGCCCGATGCGGAAGTCATCTGCCTCCCCGGCGGCCAGCCTGTATATCATTATATCTTCTCTGTAGAATAAGAAAAAGTAATGCCCCTTGCGGATCGATCCGCAAGGGGCGTATTTTTTTCCACTCTCTCCTTCGTTCTTGTTGGTGTGCAGCCCCAGCAAAACAAACCAGACTAAGATCACCAAACCGGAGAGAAATAGAAAGATGTCGTTGGTCAGGTCGGCGCAAAATTCCGGCGCAGGTTATGCCGTATAGCAGGTAGATCACCGTGCAGATGGCAAAAGGCCGGCTTTTTAGCGATTTTTATGCGCTCAGCAGGCGGAGGAGGAGCACGGCATCATAAATGGAGATCCTGCCGTCCTGATCCAGATCGGCGGCGAGGGTCTTGAGGGAGACCTCCTTGCCAACCAGATACTGCATCAGCAGGGTGGCATCGGCGGTGGTATTTTCACCGTCGGCATTCACATCGGCGTAAAGCAGTAGTTGGGCGGTGAAGGTGGTATCGCCGTTTTCGGCGAAGCTGCTCTCCCAATTCTCAAAGAGGTAGCCTTCCACCTCCGGCATCCCGGGATAGGCGGCGATGAGGCGGCCTTCTGCATTGGTATAGGTGGTATGGATCACCTGCTCCTGCACCACATATTCTGCCTTGGTGACCGCCTGGCCGGCATTCAGGGAGGGATAACTATTCTGCACCCAGGCGGCACCGGTGGTGGTCTTGAGGGCATATGCCAGCTTACCGCTGCTAATATTTGCAGCAGGAACTGCTGCATAGTTGTTGGTCTCGGCGGCAGCGCCGTTATAGATCTTGGCATGGTCGGTATAGCTATTGCGGATCGTTACAGCGGCAATAGAGGAGCCCACCAGACCGGCAATGCCATCCAGCTCCTTGGAGAAGGTGTTGCCGAAGGCGCCGGAGTTTTCAACGATGGAGGCGGCAAACAGCTCGCCGGCCAGCCCTGCAATATTGCGGGCAGTATCGTTGGTGTTGAGAGTCAGGGTGTTGCCAAAGGCATAGCAGTTGCTGACGGTCACGGCGTGGCCCTTATCGGAGGAAAGGATATAACCCACATTTCCGTAGGTATTTCGATCGGTGGTGACGGTGACGGTACAGCCGCTTACAGTACAATCCTGAATGGTAAAGGCACCGGAATTGCCTTGGCAGACCAGCACGGAGAGGCCGTTGTTATCCCCGGTCTTGGTAACGGTGCTGTTCTTCACATGGACATTCTGCAGCACAGAGCCGCCCATGGCTTGGCTGACTACTACAGCGCTCCAGCCGTTTACGGCAATATCAGCGCCAGTGAAGGTGACGTTTTTCACGGTACCGGAGAGATAGGGGAAGAAGGCAACGATATCTTTTGCACCGGTGAGGGTCATATTTTTGATGGCAAAGCCTTGGCCGTCATAGATGGCGGCGAAGGGGGCAGCGGAGGAGCTGATCATCAGGTTGGCGGTGCCGGCCAGATCGATATCGTTCAATTGCTTGATGGTAGCGTCGGACTTCAGGACACCGTTGGCGGTGAGGGTGGCAAGGGTCTGCAGCTCGGCAACAGTGGATACAGAATAGCTCCAGGCCTTGCCGAAGAGGCGGTCGAGAACCGCATTGCTTCCGGTATAGGAACCGACCGGCAGAGCGGTCTCCTGCTCCAGCAGATCGGTGGCTGCCAGCACGGCAAGGTACTTGGCGTGGCCTTCGGTGGGCAGTGCTGCCATTGCCTCGGCAAAGGCGGTCTGAGAGGCTGCGGTAAAGGTGCTGAGATCCAGCGCACGGACAGAGGCGATCGCCTCGGCGGCCAGATTATCCCAATCCACGGGATCCTCATAAACGGTCAGGGTCTCCATCCAATCGCCGATCACCGGATACAGGACCTCATAGCCCCGCTCGGTGGCGTGGAGGTCATCTTGCGCATAAAGGGAGCCCTTGGTCTTAAGATCCATGGCGGCGGTGATGGCTTCATTATTATAAAGATCAATATATTCGATGCCCCATTTGGCGCAGATGGCCTTGGCGGTATCTACAAACTCGCCGAAGCGGTTATAGGTGGTGGCGCGGTTGGGCAGCTGATAGTTGATGATATAGCCGATGGCGGCGGTATCACCGTAAAGCTCGATGGCCTTGGCGATGTTGTACTCCAGGCCGCCGGCATAGGTGGTACGGTCGAAATCGGCGGGATCGTAGGAAGAGGAGATCTTACCCTCTGCCACGCCCAGATTGGCATCGTTGACACCGCCCTGGATGATGACATAGTCGTAGCTGTTGCCGGCCATACCGGTGATCTGATCGGCAATATAGGTACGGCCGGTATCGATGGCAATGGTGGAGCCGCCGACGCTCTTATTGGTATCGGTCAGCTGATAGTACCAGCCGATACGGCCGGCCCATGCGCCCATACCCTTATTTCTCATATAGCGGGAATCGTGGGCGGCAGCGCTGATGGAGTCGCCCACAAAGAGGGCGGTCTTGCCCTTGAGGGGGCTATCAGGCTGAATACCAACGATCTCGTAATATTCAGCGGCGGTCATGGTGCCTCGCTTAATGGCGAAATAATCGTTGACCCAGCTTCTGTTTACAATATTGATATAGTAAACATTCTCGGGTACGGTATAGGAATAGATGGCATAGTCGCTGGGCTCGCCGCTGCCTTCAGAGGGCAGGTAGGTGAGGTCGGTCTTGGCGATGGCCTCGCCTCGGGTGGCTTTATAGGTCTTATTATGGGGAGTACCCAGTGCATCCCGGGTCAGCAGATCGTAGCCCTGGCTGACCTGAACGGGGCCAAAGCTGATGGTCTCGCCGGGGGTGACGGCGATGGCATGGCTGGTGTTATGCCAGCCGGAGCGGTAGGTACCGTCAGGATTCATGACCTGGCCGATATAGTCCAGAATGGGGTCGTAGAGATCAGCGCCCTCCTTGCTGTCCCAATACTGATGGAACTGCCGCACGCTGAAGGGGGTACGGGTCACCAGGAACTTATCGTGCAGCTCGGAGCGTACCGGGAAGGCCACGGTACCGTCCTTGGTGGCACGGTAGGAATAGATGACGTAATCGCTGTTATCAAAGGTATCGTATACATTCAGGGAGCCGGCGGCGTTGGTGTACTTATCGGCGGTATTATTGGCTACGGTGGCAGAGATGGCGCCGTCGGTGCTGTTGAACACCACCTGATAGCCCTGCGCGTACTGAGCGGGGCCGAAGTAGAGGACCTCGCCTGCTTTTACTTCATATTGCGCCGAAGCATAGTATTCGTCTTGGAAAGCGGTGGAGGAGGCGTTGGCCTTCCAGAGACCCATGGGGTATTTATCCCGCTCGTAGAGGTTGTCGCTATCCTGCAAGGGAGTGGCTCTGCGAACAGAGAACTCGGTGTTATAGGTGATGCGGTTGCACACCTGCAGATAATAAACATTTTCGGGGACGGTATAGCGGAGGTAAACGCCGCCGCTGGCAGAACTGCCCAGCACGGTCATAGCGCTTTGCCCGATCTTACCGGTCACCTGCTCCCGGTCAATGCCCAAGCCTATTGCATGGTAGGTCTGGTTGTTCATGCAGGGGCCGAATTCCAGCACATCGCCGGGGGTGACGGCGATCTGGTGGGTGGTGTTGTGGTTTGCCTGATAGCTCAGCGAGCCGTCGGCATTCGGTGCGCTCTTCTGCATATCGATATTGATATTGTAGAGATTGGCGTCTGCCTTATTGTCCCAGAAGTTATGGAAATTCTGGGTAGTCAGCGGCTGGTTTTTGGTGATCATGGCAAAATCGTTGTACTTCTGGGGGACAGCGATGCCGATATAGCCTGCAGCTTGCGCCCGGTAGGCGTAAAGCACCTGGCCGTTATCAAAGGTATCTACGATCTTGAGGGTGCCGCCGGTGGCATTGTAGCCATCGTGGGAGGAACTCTTGACCTGCGTGCCGCTGGTCATGGCAGAATCGGCAAAATAGACTAGCTGATAGCCCTGGCCGGCATCGGCGGGGCCGTAGTAGAGTACATCGTTTTTAGCCACCTGCACGGTGGGGGCATAATACTCGTTGCTGGTGACCAGACCGTTGGCGGCCCAGCGGCCGGCAATGGGGCTGGCATTATTATACAGATTGATCAGATCGGTGTGGGGATATTGCGCTGCCACATAGTCCTGCCAGTTCTGCAGGGTAAACTCCTGATTTTTGGTGAGCAGATAGGAGTTGGAGAACAGCACCTCGGTGGTGGCGCGAACATAGCTGATCCCGGCGGGAACGGTATATTTGCAGAATACCACGTTGCCCACGGTATCATCGGTATGGGTGAAGGCGGTATAGCTGGCAATATCAGTTGAAGCGATCTTCTCCTGCGTGACTTTATCGGCATTCAGGGCGATCAACTGGTAGCCCTGCGTAGTACGGCAGGGGCCGAAGGTCAGCACATCGCCTTCCTGAACGGCGATATAATCGGTGGAATAAAACTTGTCGTTGTTGCTGTAAGCGCCGTTGCCGCCGATGTCGTCGTTCACAACACCGGCACGGTCAGCGCTCTTGGTGTAGAGGTTGATCAAGGTATCGGCATAGCTAACCTTTTCGGTCTCTGCTGCTGCGGGCAGAACGATGCAGGTGAGCATGGAGAGCAGCATCATCCATGCGCAGAGCATACTGAGTGTTTTTTTCACAGTAATTCCTCCTGATTTTTTGTTTTTGAACCCCACCCGTAAGGGGTGGGGTTCTGCTTGTAATTATTCACTTAAGAGACGGAGTAGCAACACTACGTCGTAGATGGTGATCTGGCCGTCGCCGTTGCGATCGGCAGCGGCATCGATGATCTCCACCTCATAGCCAACCAGATACTGCAGCAGAAGGGTGGCATCGGCGGTGGTATTTTGCCCGTCACCGTCCACATCTGCATTGATCATGAAGATGGCGGTCTTGATGGTATCGCCGTTTTCGGTGATCTCGGTGCTCCAGCCCTTAAAGAGGTGCTCCTCCTTGGCGGGCGTCTCGGTGTAGGGAGCGATCTCTTCGCCTGCACCGTTGGTGTAGGTGGTATGCGCAAGAGCGTCCTCCACCACATAGTGGACTGCGGTAACAGCCTTGCCTTCGGTGAGAGCGGGATATGCATCCTGCACCCAAGCCAGGCCGCCGGCCCCTTTCATCTCATGGGCCAGCTTACCGGAGGCGATGCGATCGGCAGTTTCATTGATCCAGCAGCCGGAAACGGTAGCAGTGGCATTGCCTTCGTTGTGCTCGGGGGTGTAAAGGGCGTTATCCAGATCGGTGTAGCAATCGGTCAGGGAGACAGCGCCAATCTTGGCTTGGCTGACGATACCGCCGATCTTTTGGTTGCCTTCGGCGATGGTGTTGTTGAAGGAGCCGCAGCCGGTCACAGAGCCGGCCTCGTACTCGGCAACGATCATACCGATATTGGAGGAAATGCCTTCCATCACGTTGTTGTAGGCATAGCAGTTTTTAACCTCCAGTCCGCCGGCCTGCCCACGGGATACGATGAAGCCCATGTTGGCAAAGGAGGATATGGTGCTCTTAACGGTACAGCCGGAAACCACGCAGTTCTTAACAGTAACCTTATCGCCGGCACCGGCGCCCTGGCAGACGATGATCGCCATACCGTTGTTCTTAGCCTTTGTGATGGTGCTGTTCTTTACAGTAACGCCATCGATCAGGGAATTGGCGCCTACAACTCTGGAGACTGCAATGGCACTCCAGCCGCCCACCTCTAAGGTAGCATTGTCGATCACCAGGTTCTTCAGCGTACCGGAAAGGAAGGGGAAGAGGGCGTCGTTATCGGCGGCGCTGTTGATCACTGCGTTCTTGACGGTGTAGCCCTGGCCGTCGTAAACACCGCCAAAGGCATAGTCCTTGGTGGGGCCGACACGGGTGTTATAGTAGCCGGTCAGGTCGATGTCGGCGGTCTGGGTGACCTTGACATCGCTGCCCAGTGCCACAGCGGCGCTGAGGTTGGCCAGTACAGCAAAGTCGGTGCCGGTAGCCACGGTAAAGGTCTTCTGAGCCTTCAAAGCGGCGAAATAGAAGGTGTTGTTCTCACCGAGGCCTAAGGGGATCTCGGTCTTGGCGACCAGCAGAGCTCCGGCGGCAAACAATGCGTCGGGATCGGTGCCGGCGGCGGTGATAGCAGCGGTGAATGCGGCGTAGGAATCATCGGTAAAGTACTTGGCATCCACAGCCTTCGCCTGACCCAGCAGGGTGCTGATGGCGGTCACAGCGGGAGCGGTGGTGGTATCCAGAGTCTTCATGAAGTCCTGAATGTAGGGGTACAGAACATCGTAGCCGATGGGCTGGGGATGGATGTTATCGGTTACATAGGCGCCGCCGCTGGTGTAGATATCCAGGGCGTTGCTGATCTCCTTGTTGCCGGCCATATCGAAGTAGGGGATGCCCCACTTCTCGCAGATCTTCTTACCTACTTCGAAGTACTTGCCGCTGTCGCAGGCCTTGGCGTGCATGGGGGATTCGAAGTTGATGAGGTGGAAGATGGTGGCCTTATCGCCATAGTACTTAATGGCGGTGTAGATGGCCTCCTCCAGACCGCCGGCATAGGTGGAGGCATCAAAGGTGGCGGGATCGTAGGAGCTGGAAACGGAACCGATGGCTACGTTATCCCAAGCGTCGTTCACACCGCCGTGGATCACAACAAAGTCGTAATCGTTGGCCTTATAGGTCTCCAGCTGGTTGAGGATGCGGTTGGTGCCACGGACGGTGGAGAGGGATGCACCGCTGACACCGCCGTTCATGTACTTCATGCCGTTGGCGGCAGCAATACGGATGGCCCAGCCGGTCTTACCGGTGGTATTGAAGCCGGAGCCGCCGGCATCCTGGGTGGCGTGGGTGATAGAGTCGCCCACAAAGAGGGCATTCTTGCCGTAGAGGGGGTTGGTTTCGGGATCCAGACCGATATAGGCGTTATAGTCTGCCTCGGTCATGGCGCCCCGCTTCGCATAGTAAAGGGTGTTCATAACAGTGGAGTTGATCAGCTCCAGATAGCCCACGCCCTCGGGGATCACCAGATTATAGAGAACCAGCCCGCTGGGCAGGGTAACAGCGGTCATATCCGGATAGTTTCCGGTGGTCACGGTGGATACTGGCAGACCGTCTGCGGTGAAGGTAACGCCCTGATAGCCCTGAGTGGGGATGGCGGGACCGAAGGAGATGGTCTCACCGGGGGTCACCTTGATCATATGGGTGGAGCTATGGGTCTTATTGGCGTTCAGAGCCATGCCGTTGTTTCGGAAGGCCTGCACATAGTCCAGATCGTAGTTGAAGAGGTTGGTACCGTCCAAGGAATCTACATAATCATAATAGGCCTGAACGGTCATGATCTGGTTCTTGGCGGCCAAAAAGTAATCGGGATAATCTACCTTAGTAAAGGCAGCAGTACCGGCTTCGGCGGCGGTGTAGGCATAAATGACCTGGCCGGAGCCGAAGCGGCCGGTGGTGTTCAACTCGGCAAGAGAAATCTCCTTGCCGTTGAAGGTCAGATTGGCAGCGCCTTCCTTCACAGGGCCGAAGAAGATGGTATCGCCGGCGGCCAGTGCCACACCGTTTTCATTATAAAGATTTTCGGTAACAGGCAGCACGGGAACTACATTGATGTTGCTGGTATTGATAGTGGCAGCGGGCTGCTCGGAGGTACCGCCGCTGACTGTCCCGATATCGGTCATGATGTTGCTTACGTTGATGGTGCCCTTCTTGGTGCGCCCGAAGAGACCGAGATCGCAATCGCCGAAGTAGAGGGTATTGCCCACTGCAACGCAATCCTTCACAGTGCCGGCTTCAAATTCACCGGAGATAGTGCCGAAGCAGAGAAGCCCGGCTTTGGTATATACCTCGTTGCCGCTTACTACACAGCCTTCAATGACACAGGCAGCGGTTCTGCCGCGGGAGGCGATGAAGCCGATATTGCTGGCGGTGTTCATGATGGTCATCTTGTTGTTGGTTACTGAGCAGTTCCGGATGGTGTAGGAATCGGTATCGCTGTTCGGCTGAGCCAGCAGCAGAGCACCGCCGTTGGCACTGGTCTTGGTATAGGAGCTGTTCTTGATGTGAACATTCTCCAGTAGGGCGGTGGTGCCGGTGGTGCTGCCAACCAGAATGGCGCTGGCCCATGCACCGGACACGTTGGCGCCGGACACGATCAGATTCTTGATTGCACCGCTCAGGTAGGTGATCATGGCGGCATAGTTGCCGGTGCTGGTCAGGCTGTAGCCGCTGATGGCGTGATTTTGACCGTCGTAGGTGAAGTTGACGGTATTGATCACCAGATTGGCATAACCGGAGAGGTTAATATCGGCAGTCTGCTTTACTACTGCGCCGGCATCGATCTTCTTGGCGTTGGCCAGCGATGCCATGATGGCGTACTCCTCTGCAGTGCCCACGCCGAAGAGACCGGCGGTGGCGAAGAACTTCTCATAGAAGGCATTGTTGCTTTCGCTTAGAGAGAAGGGCAGAGGAATATCGTTCTGCACCAGCAGGTCGCCGGCGGCAATCAGAGCGTCGTAGGCAGCCTTGCTGACGCCCTCTGCGGCGGCAATAGCGGCCTCAAATTCCTGGTAGGACTCTTTGGTGAAGTACTTTTCGTCCACCTCGGCGGCCTTGAGCCTCAGTACCTCGGCCATGGCGGCCCATGCGGCCTCGTTGCCCTCGGCGGCATAGGGGGTCAGGGTGCCCATGAAATCGCTGATATAGGGGCTGATAATGTTATAGCCCTTGGTGGAAACGTGGAGCTGATCGGGCATCTCGGGGGCGCCGGCCACAGAGATCTGCAGATCAGCGCGGACCTGCTCATTGTGGAAGAGGTCCAGATAGGCAATGCCCCACTTTTCGCAGGCGGCCTTCACAACGGTGAAGTACTCTTCCATGATCCCGTTGACATGAGGACGCTTGGCTGTGGGAATAGCGTAGTTGAAGATATAGCCGATGGCGGCGGTATCGCCGTAGAGCTTGGCGGCGGTGTAGAAGGTCATCTCCAGACCGCCGGCAAAGGTGGAGGTATCGAAGGAGGCAGGATCATAACCCTCGGTCACGGTGCCGGCCGCCGTCTTGGTATCGGCATCGTTGATACCGCCGTGGAGCAGAACATAATCAAAGCTCTGGCCGGCGGTCTTTTCCAGCTGCTGGGTCACAGTGCCTGCGCTGCTGAGGCGTACATCGGAGATAGAAGCACCGCCCACACCGTTGTTGGTGAAGGAACCCAACTGATTCCAGTAGGCTACACGGGGCGCCCAACCGGTCATCTTATAGCCGTTATAAGAGGTATTGGCAAAGTTGCTGAAGGAATTGGTGGAGGAGGTCAGCAACTTCATATCTGCGCCGGCGGCGCAGATAGAGTCGCCCACAAAGAGGGCGGTCTTACCCACGGTATTTCCGGTGGCGTTCATGCCCATGTAGCTGTAGTATTCCTCGGGCGTATCGACATCACTGTTCTTTAAGGTGATGTAATATTCTTTCACATTGGGGCGGTTGACGGTGTAAACATAGGATACACCGGCCGGAACCTTATAGGAATACAGCACGAAGGGGCTATAGGTATAGCTGCTGAAGGTAGAAAGGGCGCCTAGATTGGTCAGATTGGCCTTGCCCACCGTTTTGAGATTGGCATTGTTGATATCGGCGGTAACTAGCTGATAACCCTGGCTCTCGGAGGCGGGCCCAAATACGATGGTATCGCCCTCTTGCACCTTAATGGCATGGCTGGTATAGTGGGTGGCGGTATAGGCACCGTTGGCACCCAATGCACCCTTGGCATCCAGCTCGCGGAAATAGAGGTTATTGCCCGGCTGGCTGTCTTCGTAATTATAAAGAGCCTGCGCAGAGAAGGGCTTATTCTTGGTGACCATGTAATAGTCGCTGTAGATAATGGGCAGGACAACGCTCAGCTTACCCGCCTGATTGGCACGGTAAGCCAAAATCGCCTGGCCGCTACCGAAGGTGTCTACCACCTTCAGGTTACCCTCGGCGCGTTGGTAATCGTAGTCGGTGCGGATACCAACGGTCGCACCAGTGGTAGCGGTGCCGGCAAAGAAGACGGCCTGATAGCCCTGATTTAGATTGACAGGACCGAAGTAGACGGTATCGTTGGCCGCCACATCGATGAGCTTGGTGGAGTAATACTCGCTGGTGCTCACGGGGGTAGTGCTGCTCTTATCCATACGACCCTGAGAAGCGGTGGTGATATCAAAGAGATTATCGGATGTGGAAAGGGCATTGTTGGCGGTGAGCAGGCGCATCAAAGAGGTTTGAGTCAGCTCCTCGCCCTTGGTCAGCACAAAGTAACGGCTGAAGATGGCCTCGGTGGAGAGGCGGATGTAGGCCACGCCTTCGGGCACGGTGTACTTGTAGATGACCACGTCGTCCGCAATGTTGTCTGCCGTGCTCGCACCGATCAGGGTGGAAGCCACGATCAGGGAAGCAGAGTTTCTGTTCACACCGGCGCTGACAATATTCTTATCGGCATCGTAGGTGTAGAACTGATAGCCCTGCTGTACACGGGCGGGACCAAACCAGATGGTCTGCCCTGCCGTTACGGCAATGTGTTCGGATGAGTAGAAATAGTTGTTGTTACTGGTGCCGCCTGCGGTTCCGGCGTTGCCATTGATAACATAGTTACCGGCTTTGCTGAAATCAAAGTGGTTGGTGACCAGCGTTTCGGCGGTCTCAGCGGCGGCAGGCAGAACCATGACCGTGAGCATCGAAACGAGCATCAAAACAACGCAAAGAAAACTAAGCGCTCTTTTCAAGATAAATTCCTCCCTTATTTAATATTAGAACAACGCTTAACTTCATTTTAAACGGAGTTTGCATATTTGTCAATTTAAATTAAGTCTTTTGCTTCTTTTTGGACAAAATGTCAGTACAAAAGGACAAAAAGAGAGATGCCGGGGCATCTCTCTTTTGGTTCTTTTACTGGCTGATGGCCTGCAGCAGTTTTACTGCATCGTATACGGTGACCATATTGTCCCCATTCAGATCGCTCAAAGCAATGTTCATGGGGACCTCCTTGCCTACCAGATACTGCAGGATTAAGATAACGTCGGCAGTATCCAGCTTGCCGTCGGTATTAGCATCGCCGGTCTGTGCTTCTGCTGCGGTCAACTGGGTATCTGCGGTGAAGGCCAGTTGCTTGATAGCCTCGGCGGTATAAATGCCGGCGCCATCGGTCCAGTATTCTGCGGCATCTGCTACGGTGGGATCCAGGATGGTGCCCTGGCTGCCGGTGTAGGTCACGGTATCGCCGAAGGTGATCTTGAGGGTCTCGGTGTCGGCGGTGCCGGTGGGTACGGTATAGCCGTACTTGACCGTCCAGCTGGTGCCGTCGATGGCGTTGAACTTGTAGGCGGCTACGCCGTTGCTGTAGTCGGCATAGGTCAGCATGGTGTGGGCATCGTCGTCGTAGGTGCCGCGGCCTTCCATACCCTCCACACCGAAGAGGTTGTTGGCCTTATCGGTGGTAACGCCGCTATAGCGTACAAAGGTAGCGGAGGTAGTGCCGGGTTTGGCACGGCTGTCCAGCACGCCTGCGAAGATACAGTTGTTTGCTTCCAGCACGCCCTGACCCCAAGCTGCCAGGCCTGCTACATAGGTGCAGCCGCTGATGGTGCCGTAATAGGCCACATTCGTCATGGTGGGTACCCCGGTGCCGTTACCGATCCCGTTGCCGCCCCGGCGCATATTGGAAGCAAGACCGCCGGAGCCCTGAATGCCGTAGAGCCGGCCGTTGTTGGCGGCGTAAACATCGGCGGAGGACCATACGTTATACATCTTGGTGCAGCCGTCGCCGTAGCCTGCAATGGAGCCCACTACGTCGAAGCCTTCAATCCGGCCGCCGTTGATGCCGAAGTTCTGAATGGTGGCTCCCTGCGTATAGGGGAAGAGGGCGGCGGCGTAGTACATGGAGGAAATGTAAACATTGCTGAATACATGATATTGACCGTCGAAGGTGCCCTGGAAGGAGCAGGCGTAGTTGGGATTCAGGTTGCCGGCCACTTCACCGGTGGTAGCACCCAAGGGCTTCATCTTTTTCCCTTCAAAATCAATGTCGTTCATCAGGTAGACTGTCTTGCCGGCAAAGGTGTTGCCTGCGGAGATCAGGTTGCCCCAGATCTCTACGTCCTCCACCGTCTCCAGACGGTAAGCGGTGGCGTTGGGGTACTTCTTGAAGTTGCGCATCAGGGGCATGGCTTCGTTGGTCTCGGCAACAGAGGTGTCCTTCTCGGTCAGGGTGGGGGCATCCTTGCCGGTAATGCCCTTGTACATCACCTGTGCCATATAGGCATAGCCCTCGGCGTTGGGGTGTACATTGGTGCCATTGCTGCTGAACAGCTCGGTCTTGCCGTTGAAGGCGGTGTTGATGTCGATGATGGTGCAATTCAGCTCGGAAGCCACTTCCTTGATGGCATCCATCATGCCGCTGGCAAATACCGTATCGGTGCCGCCGCCCAGCGCCCATGCGGGGGTGGCAATGTAAACGGTAGGCTTGGAGTCCATGTTCTGGTACTCGGTGATCAGCTCCAGAAGGTCTGCTTTGAATTTTGCTTTAGCGGCGGTCACATTGGAGCTGTCCCAGTTGGCGCTCTTGGCATCATTGTGGCCAAACATGGCAATCACGATGTCGGGGTCGCTGACCCGGCTGTTTTTGTACTGCAGGGTGCCCTTGTAGGGGTTGCCGGTGCCTTCCTGTGCGGTGGCACCGCCCCAACCGAAGTTGAACACTTCATATTCATCGCCTAATAGTTCCTGCAGCTGTGCGGGGTAGCTCAGGCGGTTGATGTCGCCGCTCCGCTCACCCTTGGTGATGGAGTCGCCGATGCAGGCAACTACCGTTTTTTCGTGGTCTGCAGCCTGATGGGTGCTGTAGGGCGTCAGGGTCTCCATCCACTCGGCGATGAAGGGATACAGCACATCATAGCCCTTGCCGGTGGGGTGGATGTAGTCGTTGGTGTTGGTATTGGTAGTGAAATCCAGCGCTTTGGTGATCTCTTCGTTATTATACATATCAAAGTAGGGGATGCCCCACTTTTCGCAGATCTTTTTGCCTACGGCAAAGTATTCGCTCATATCGCTGATGTTGCCGCTGGTGCAGCTGGGTGCCTTGAAGTTCATCAGGTAGCCGATGGCCGAGGTCTCGTGATACTTGATGGTGTAGTAGAAGAGCTCCTCCAATGCCCCGGCATAGGTGTTCACATCAAAATCTTCCACATCGAAGGAGTCGGAGATGCTGCCCACAGGATAACTGTCCCATGCATCATTGACGCCGCCGTGGAGGATGATGTAATCATAGTAATAGGAGGCTTCCTTGGTGACCTGCCAGAGGATGCGGCCTTGCTGCTTGGAGCCGTCGGTGTTCCAGTAGCGGTCCCGGGCGGTGGAAAGGGAAGCGCCGCTGACGCCGTTGTTCACATAGGTCATACCGTAGTCCCGGGCAATTCTGCCCGCCCAGCCGGAAAGACCGCCGTCGTCTTGAGTACCGATGCAGATGGAATCACCGCAGAACAGGGCGGATTTATCGTAGAGGGGGCTTTCGGTGTCTACCTCAAACTGCTCAATGTCCATCATTTCGCAGTATTCAGCGTAGGTGAAGGGGTTATTCCGCTGAACTAAAAAGTTCTCTTTCAGGGCGGTGGCGTTGATGACACGCACGTAGTTGACCCCGGCAGGCACGGTGTAGGTGTAGCAAACGGTATTGTCGGGGTAGGTGAACTGGTTGGTAAGGCCGGAGGCGGTCACTTTGTGGGTCACCACGGCCTTGCTGCTGTTGTAGGTGGTCATGTGGTAGCCCTGGCCGCTGTTGGCGGGGCCGAAGGTGATGGTATCGCCCTCTTCCACTTCAATAAAATGGGTGATGCTGTGGCTGGTGGAGGCGGTAATACCGCCATTGGCGTTGGTGTAGGCATCTTTCTGATCAATGAGGATCTTATAGAGGTTCTGGCCCTCCTGCAGATCCCAGTAGTTGTGAAAATCCTGCACCGTCATGGCCTGGTTCTGGGTGACCATAAAGTAGTCGTTGTACTCTGAGCCGTCGACCACGCAGACCGTACCGGCAGAGGGAACGGAATATTTGTAGATAACTTGACCGTTATCGAAGGTATCGTATACCTCCAGCCCGGTCTGGGTGTGGTTCAGGCCCACCTTGGTGGAGGCTCCGCTCTCATTCCAGTGGAAGAGATGGAAGCTTTGGGTGGTATTGGCCGGACCAAAGTAGATCACATCGCCGTTGGCTACCGCCAGCTCCTCCATAGACCAATGCTTGGCATGGCCGGTAATGGAATGGTCGGCATTGACATAGCCGTAGCGGGCTTTGTCCTTGTCGTAAAGATTGATAAGCGAGGTGGTGTGCTCTGCTGCGGCCGGAATGGAAAATAATGCCATCGTTAGCAGCATCGCCAGCGCGCAAAGAATGCTGAGAATTCTTTTCATGGGGCTTCCTCCTTAAGTTAAATTATAATTATATTATAATTGGAAGAAACTAAAAATGCAATAGCTTCTTTTGTGCTTTCTGTCTTGACATCCTTTGTCCGATTCGCTATAATATAAAAAAATATGGAGAGTTACCGAAGCGGTCATAACGGGGCGGTCTTGAAAACCGTTAGGCGCAAGCCACGGGGGTTCGAATCCCTCACTCTCCGCCAAATAGCAAAAACGGCTTGGTTTCAAGCCGTTTTTGTTTTTGTATCCACGAAAAATCCACGAATTTTATGGGGATTTGCTATTTGATTTTATTTAGGACGGAGACGGCGCGCTCTTCTTCGCGGGGGTAAAGGTGGGAATAGGTGTTCCAAGTGATCTCGATCTTTGAGTGGCCGAGGCGGCGGGCGATCTCTTGAATATTGATCCCTTCGTTAGCGAGGAGCGATGCATGGCTATGGCGGAAGTCGTGCAGGCGAATAGCTTTGATGCCCGCGAGTTTCGCATACGCTTTATTGCGGTTGGTTACCGTGGTGTTACGCAGCACCTGCGGTCCGCCGCAGATCCGCCAGTCGTCGGTGAAGCCATTTGTGGATGCGTACCGTGCGTGGTGATCTTTGAGGATCACCGCGAGCGGCTCGGGGATCTGAAGGTCGCGGATCGAGCTTTGGTTTTTTGGCGGGGTCTCGCGGTCGTCGCCCTTCAGTTGTTGTGCGACCGATCGGCAGACATGGAGAATATTGCCCTCAATGTCCGTCCATTTTAGCGCGTAGATCTCACCTTTGCGCAAGCCGGTATAAAATGCAATTGAAAAGAAAACGGCGTAATTATACTCATAAAAGCCGTGCGCTGCGGCTTCCTGAAAAGCGATTGCTTTGAATTTTTTGAATTCATCGGCGGTATAGAAGTCGACCTTTTCCTTTGTGGCATAGGCATCTTTGAAGTTGCCGACCTTTAACAATGGATTTTGCGAAAGGTATTCCATCTTAATGGCGTAGCCGAGCATGGTGCGGAAGGCGGTGTAGATATTCTTTCGCATCGTGAGCGAGAGATTTTTCTTCTCGATTTTGAGTTTCCAATCCTCAAGAACTTGCACATTGAGTTTGGAGAGCTTCTTTTCTTCGAGGTAGGGGAGAACGTGAGAGTTTAGAATCTGCTTTGCCTTGCTCATGGTGGTCTCACGTACCTCATGCTTTTTCGCTGCAACATACCGATCATAGAGTTCTTTAACGGTGATGTCGGCAGTTTGCGGCATTTCTTTCACTTCGATAACAAGGGTGCGCTCGACGGCCTTGGCCTGATCGTAGCCGTAGGCGACGCGCTCGATTTGGCGGGCTTCGCCGTGCTGATCGGTGTAGTTGACCTTGACTCGGTACCGTTGCAGGCCGTCTTTTTTTCCTTTTGCTTTATAAATAGGCATAAAAAATACCATCCCTTCTTGAAAAATCGGGAAAAGGATGGTACAATATAAAAATACCATCTCTTTTCGTGGTGAGGAGAGTTTTGGTTCGCGCCCTCATGGAGTTGCAGCTCCATGGGGGCTTTTTTATTTTTAAATTTTAAGGGGAACAGAGATATCGTGTTCTTTAACGATTTTTGATGTTTTCAAGTAGTATATATACCAATCCGGAACATAAATAGGGTCGTTATGGTGTATACATTTTGAACATGGAGTATAGAAAGAATTCTGTGCGATAGAATAAGCATGCACAGAGTTATATGCCCCGGAGCACCCTTCATGCAAGTGATATTTCTTCCCTGATTGCGTTATATATCGTGTGAAACGCCCATATTTATTTAATTCGGTACAGTCGTTTTGTATAATAGGGAAATCATTGCCATCGAAAATGATGTCGTGAGGAATTCCTAAAAAATCATATAAATTTTGTCTATTAAAAACCGAGGCGTACATTGAATCAATTTGATTTTGTGTGTCTTTCTTGTTTTCTTCAATACGAGCGGCAGTGCCGTTTTGAATAACTTTTATAATGGTTTTTGTAATGAAAAACATTGGTGGAGTAACTATGGCTATCGAAACGATGAGCGGCTTTTGAATGGTATCGCTATATAATAATGTAGTCAATCCCGTTAGTAAAACAGACCAAAGAACAGCATTGATCACAAGCGTTATTATGCTTTTGCGGGTGGCATTACCTTGCAGATTTGCACAAAGATGATAAGATTCGTTTGTTAATTCTCTTTCTTTAGATATTGATTCATCTATTTTTTTATAGTGTAGTTTTAACCGCATCTCATGTTTTCTATCTTCTGTCATTTTTATTACCTCCGGGTTTTCTTAAAAGATTATTAACACTGATATAATCAAAAAAAGTACAATAAGACAACACGTGATTATATCACGGGTGGTATCATTTTTAACAAAGATGCCGATTATACCGTCTCCGATGAAGTGCGTTGCAAAAATAATTATTAGTCCAAATAAACTCCACAAAAAGGGGAAGATCACCTCATAAAAGAAAGTGGAGGTGGATTCGGTTTTAGTATTTGTGGAAGAAGAATATGAATCGTTACTGCTTCCACTGCTATGGTCCGTTTTGTCGACAAAGTCATAGGGGCATTCGCCTCCGGTGTGGGTATGGGCAGGGTAGCCGTGGTGATAGTGATATTCGCCGGTGGAGTTGTCGTAGTGGCCGCCGCGTCCATCGGTTTTTCCTCCGTGGGCGCTCAAACTTATAGGTAAAAGAGTGAGGAGCAAAAAAATCAACGTCACGGTTAAAATCATTTTATTTTTCATAATAATTTTAAATGTTGGTTTGCCTCCGATTCGATCTGATGGATCGAGAGGTCAATATAAAAGTGATCCTTATGTAGGTGAGTTAGTTCATGCATGAGGATCGCTTTTCTTTTTTCTTCGTCGAAGATGGCATTGATATATATATCAAATGTTCCATCATCGTTTGGTATGCTCACCCCTTCAACTGATAGAGGAAGGGTGATAAAGCGAACATTGATATCCGGTGTATTAAGTTGTGGGAGATCCGTTCGTTTCGTCATCTTTTCTTAAAGCCTCAATAATCTTGACCGCACGCTCTACGTCTGCTTTGGTCGCTTTTGCAGACAGTTTGAAAAGCATCCGCAGTTCCGGGCGGGTTTTTAAATAATACAAATATTCGGTTAGCTCCTCGTCTTCGTTGATGAGGAACATTTTTTTATCTGTTTTACCAAGCAAATAATCTACGGACACGGAAAAATAATCAGCAAGCTTGTTGAGGACCTCGGCGGTTGGCTCAACATCGATTCCGTCGGCGTGTAACTTTTTCCAAGAAGAAACGGTTGCTTTTGAAAAACCATTTTCGGTCGCTACTCTTGATGGTTTAACACCTGCGTTTTCGCAAAGCCCAATAAATCTGTCATAAAACACAATGATCCCTCGTTTCTTTCGTGCAAATTACACAAAAGTAAAATCGGTTGAACTTTCTTCTTGACAAGATTTAATTGATTTGATATCATAAGCATGAAAGGTTCAATCGGTTGTACTTTTGGTTGTATGTTTTCGACAAATTCATAATAACACAAAAGTTTAACTGATGCAACTGTTTTTTTAAAAAAGTTCAAAGAAGGAGGTGTTTGGATGGAAAAATGGATCGCAACGGCGGTTGGAAAGATGCACATTCATAAGATCCAGCAACGTGAGGTGGCTCGAAACTTGGGTGTTACCGAGGAATACCTTTCGATGATTATGAATGGAAAGAAAAGCCCCAAGAACGCCGAGGAGCGGATCCTTGCGGCGATTGACGAGATCATTGCATCGAGCTTAAATGAAAAAGTGAAGTTAGGGTAAATAGCTTAAGTGTACTTCAAAAATTCAAATAAGCAGTATTTTGTGGCTTTTAAGGAGTGTGTACATCTCCTAAAAGCCAAAATTTAATATATTTCACTGTCGTTTAGGCAT
>JAFTZM010000016.1 GCA_017464525.1 Clostridia bacterium | reverse complement strand
GCCGCCAATGCAGGGTACAGTGGTGCCGCCAATGCAGGGGACTGGGGTGCCGCCAATGCAGGGGACTTGGGTGCCGCCAATGCAGGTAATAGGGGTGCCGCCAATGCAGGTAATAGGGGTGCCGCCAATGCAGGGGACTGGGGTGCCGCCAATGCAGGGGACTGTGGTGCCGCCAATGCAGGGGACTGGGGTGCCGCCAATGCAGGTAATAGGGGTGCCGCCAATGCAGGAGACTGGGGTGTATCCGTTTCCGGCGTTGATGGAAGTTCTGCCGCAGGGAAAAACGGCGTTGCTGTTGCTCGTGGAAAAAATGCTCGTGTTAAAGGTGGACTTCGCTCTGTTCTCATAATTCAAACCGTTGATGAAAACGGCGATGTTGCCACCGTGAAATCGAGAACGGTCGATGGCAAGCACATTAAGCCGGACACATGGTACAAACTTGTAGACGGCAAGTTTGTCGAGGATTCCGATGAGTAAGGTCTCAAAGGCGTGTGATATCTCTCCTGCCGTCAGAGCAGAAGAGTGCGGATCGTTGACAACCTTGTAAAAGAAATGGTGGGTGAAGAATGAATAGAAAGAACTGCATACATCAAGGGTTTCAGTATAAGCCACAAGGCAGAAGTGGAAAAAAGACCATCATTGTTTGCGACCTTACTGGCGAGTGCCACGAAAAATCAAAATGTAAAAACTGCGATATGTATAAAGGAAAAGGTGGGTGATGTGTGATGAAGGCAGGCTTGATGCTGGGTGTCAACCCCGCTTCCACAAGAGAACAAAATGATTTCTATGCGACAGACAGTTTTGCCGTTGTTAAAATGGCAGAAAAATTAAAAGAAATCGGCGCATCTAACAAATTGTGGGAATGTGCTTGTGGCAAGGGGCATTTATCAAAGCCGTTAATTGAACTTGGCTATGATGTTTTTAGTACGGATTTGGTTGACAGAGGATATGGAGAAATTGAGGATTTTCTAACAAGCACAAGAAAATGGGGCGGTGATATTATTACGAATCCACCATTCAAATTGGCGGTTGAGTTCGTTGAGAAATCTATGGAAATATTGCAAAACGGTCAAAAAGCAATCTTTCTTCTTAAAATTCAGTTTTTAGAAACAGAATTGAGAGCGAAACTTTTTAAACGACAAGGATTGAAAGAGGTTATCGTAAATAGTAGCAGAGTTTGTTGTGCAATGAACGGAGAGTTTGACCTATATTTCAAGAAAAGGGAAGGAAAGTACATTGGCGGGACACAATGCTACGCTTGGTTTGTTTTTGAAAAAGGATATACCGGAAAGCCGGTTTTAGATTTTGTGTAAAGGAGTAACAACAATGCCGAATGAGTTGAAGCCTTGCAGAGATAGGCTGATAGATTTGCTCAATTTTGTGCAATGTAAAGCGGAATGTTGTAGTGCACTTGATGGTGGAAGGTGCGGAGATTTAGATCATTTGGATAGATGCCAAATGGAAGCTATCGCCGACCACCTTTTGGCAAACGGTGTTATCGTTCTGCCTTGCAAGGTGGGGGATACTATTTATCGCATTGATATTAAGCCGAAAAAATGTTCCCAATTTAACGTTTACACAAAAAACGGATATTATTGTGCCGATGAATTGAATTGCTATCTATACGGCACACCATCTTGTGATTGTGGTGAGGAAGCATATATGTTTACAATTCCAAACGCAGACATCAAGGCAATCGTGTGTAATATGGACAAACTTGGCAAAACGGTATTCCTCACCAAAGAAGAAGCGGAAAAGGCTATTGCGGAAAGGAGCGAGAGGAATGATCTGTTTACTGAATAAAGATGAGGTTTCGTTCCCTTGTTCACACAACTGCCCCTTGTTCGGCGATTGCGTGGTTGAGTATGAAAAGCAAAACAAAAAGCCAATGACCAACTTTGACCGCATCAAGGCAATGAGCGTTGAGGAAATGGCAGAGTATATATGCGGTATTCAAGAAGCACCCTGCCATTGTTGCCATTATCAAAAAGAAACTGCGAGTTGTGGCGGTGGCTTTGATACAAGCATTTGCCGTGCGGGCGTTGTAAAAATGTTAGAAAGCGAGGTGGCTATAAAAAAGCACATCAACTTTGAGAACGGACGTGGAATTCCGTATAAAGAGGAGGAAGAATATGGCAAGAATTCATGAAATTAAGTGTCTGCCGGAGGTTTTTGAACTCGTGGTGGACGGTAAGAAGAAATTCGAGATTCGAAAGGATGATCGGGGATACAAGGAGGGGGACTTCCTTGCGATGAACGAGTATGACGGAGAACGATACACCGGGCGGAGTGTGCTACTGATGGTGGATTATATTCTGGATCCCAACGATGTGGCGAGCTGTGTGCCGGGGTACGTGGTGCTTTCGGTGAGGTTGGTGCCGGTGATGCCGCATGGGCAGGGTGGTCCAATAGTGTTTGAGTTATAAGGAAAAGGGGCGAAGGTCGGGCGTTTAAACCGTTGAAAATCGAAGATTTACAACCGTTTGAACCCCGCTCCCTTCTGCCGGTGCATATTTCGCCGGGTCGGCGAAAAGAAAGGAAATGGCATGAACGAGAAAGAATTCGTGGAACTTTGTAAAGGAATCGTGGCAGGGCATACAAACGGGAGGAATATTGAGTCGCCGATATCGATTGATCGGGAGGACGTCTATGTGGTATGGCTTTGCAAGATCCTGCAGAATAACAAGGCGTTGTTGGGAACCAAGATTCCCGATGGGATTTATTACGAAATCACCTACAACGGTGATAAAAAAGAGATCTACGTAGACGTTTATAAGAAGGGGGAGAACTTTGTGTTGGAGCTTCCTTCCAATGGATGAGCGGGTGGCGGTGAATTGCACCGAGTGCAGGTATTTTTTAGGATGCGAGCCCGGGGCGCTTATCATGGCGTCGTTGTACGGGTGCGATCAGTTTGACCCAAAGGAGGGTGAGAAGGATGACGGGACGTGATTTGTGGGACGGGTTATACTCTCAGGTGAGTGAGGTCTTTCGGCTGATGATGACGCAGGCGGTGGTGGAGGTGAAGCATCCACGGCATGCCGGCACTGTGGGGACAGTGGAGGCGGTGATCCTGCGGCCGGGAAAGAATAATATTTATGAGATCGCCGTTTCGGCGGAGGTGAAAGAGATGGGGCGGAACAGTATCCATGTGACGTTACCGGATTACATCAGAAAGGTGGGCAGTGATGGAAGAAAAACGGGAATGGATCCTCTCGCTCTGGCGACGGTGCCGGGAACCGGTACGGCAGGTGGAGATCATAGCGGAATGCTGCGGTTTACCGCTCAGCCGGGTGTTGGAGGTGCTGAAGCAGGCGGAAAAGATCCCGGCAGAGGTGACGGCGGGCAACTACAAGAAGCTGCTGGGCTGTATGGAATGGCCGATATCGGATGAGGTGCGGCGGTACATACTGCAGAGCGATAGAGCAGCCGTGACATTATCGAAGGAAACGGGCGTCCCGGAGGAAATGATCCTCCGGATGCGCCGGGAAAGGAGGAAAAATGCGGGAACGGTTAAAGGCGATGAAACGGAATGTCCTTCATCTACAACGCCAGCTACAGCTGATGGAACGGGAACTGGAACGGATGATCGGCGATCTGGCACGGTCCGGGGCGCAGGAGGCAGAGGACAGCGCCGTGCGGGAGCTAAGCGAAAGGGTGATCGGATATTTGAATCAGAAAGCCGGACGGAGCTTTGGGGCGACAGCGGAGAATACAATGTACCTTATTCGCTGCCGCATGGAAGAAGGCTGGGCTGAGGAGGATTTCAAAAAGGTGATCGATACCATGGTGCGGCGGTGGAACCACGACAAGGAGTGGGGAATCTACCTGCGACCCCGTACCCTCTTCGGAGAACACTTTGAGGAGTACCTGCAGGCGGCGAATGATGAGCAGGGCGGGATCGATACCGGAGGTTTTGAAGAAATGATGATAAGAAGAATGCAAGAGGAGGCGTTCGATAATGTGTAAGTTTGAAATTGAGTATTTTTACGAAGGCGGCAATGAGGCGGTTCGAACCGGTGTGGTCTTTGCCAAGAACTTGAGCGGGGCCGTGGAAAAGATCGAGCGAATCGACGACGAGTACAGCGGCGTTTCGGCGGTACGGTTCAAGGAAATTCCCGGCTGGAAGCCGGATTATAAGGCGGAGAAGTAATAAGAAGATCCTCCCGACAAAAGTGCCGGGAGGATCTCGGGGCCTTCTAGCCTATAATTAAAAAGGAAAAACGGTTGGTATCTGCGGTGGCTGACCGGGGGAGGCGGTCGCCTCCCGAACGGTCTTGTAAACAGTCTTAATTAAAGTAGCATTTTTAAAAAGAAAGGAGGCGGGCGGTGTGGCATACTTTTACAGAATGAAAATGATGAGCGGGGGAGACTTTGCAGGAATCACTGCCTACCCCGTTCATCAACCAAAGAGCAACGGAGGAAGGCTCCGCAGGAGGTCGAGATGCAACTCGACAAAGGAAGCGCAGGCTTGGGGGAATAAGAGACGGGCGGAGGACTATTTCTTCTATCTCATCCACAACAATTACGGGCTGGAGGATCAGCGGTTGGATCTGGATATTACCTGGCCGAATATGCCGAAGAGCGTAGAGGAATTCAAGAGGATCATGCGAAACTTTGTGCAGCGGCTTCGGCGGCTTTACCGGCGATGGGGATTGGAACTGCGGTTGGTGTGGATCCCGGAGATCACTCTGGAAGGGCGGTACCATGTTCATGCATTTATCAATGGCGGGGTGCCGATCATGCTGATCCAAAAGTGCTGGAGGATCGGCCGGGCTAACAGTTCTCCCTTTCAGTATGACCGTGAAGGGCTTCGGGGGTATATCCACTATGTTTTTAAGAAGCCTCTGGTGGCCAAGCATTGGTGCGCCACCAAGAATTTGAAGAAGCCGCAGGAGCGTTGTTCTGATTACATACTTCAGCGGAAGATCGTGGAAGCGGTACGGCGGGGAGATTATACGACCCTGGAGCGGGCGCTGCCCGGTTGGGAGGTCGTGAACCATCGGGAAGAGTTCGAGGAACCGACGTTGGTGAATTGGGACGTGATCACCTCGGACGTGATCGATAATGAAGTGGACGGCCAGCCGTATATTTACATCAAGCTTTGCCGCAGGGATGCAGCCTTAAGCTTTTAACAACTGAATAGAAGCTCCACCGAGGGTGGGGCCAGTGGTGTTTTGTTAAGTTTTGTTAAGGCTTCCGCGTGGGGGCGCACGGGGGTTATTTTATATGCGCAGGCGGGTACATTAAAGGGGCGGAAGAGCAGGAGGTTTAACAATGGAGAAATTCAGGGTAAAAAGGCGGTTGAAGGTGCCGTATCACACGCAGGGGTACATCTATTTTGTGTCCAGGAACTACAAGAAGCTACCAAAGGAAAAGCGGGAACGGATCGAGGCGAACTGCCGGCGATCGGGCGGGGAGCATTGGCAAGCGCTTTTTGAGTTTGTGACGAAGGATACGGGGGCGGTGGAGATCTGCCGCAAATATTTCATCTCTGCGGCCACTCTTGAACGGGCGGTACAGCGATACTATGAGGAGTTTCCGGGGGATCTGTAAAAGAAAAAGCGCACCGATCAAGGTGCGCTTTGGGTTATTTTGTAAGAGTTAGGGTGCAGCCGAGAGCTTCGGTAATCTTCAAAAGAGTGTTGAGCTGCGGTATTGTAGTTTTGCGTTCCAGGCGAGCGATCATAGGCTGCGCAACACCGGCAGCGACAGCGAGATCCCGTTGTGTCATCCCCTTTTCAATACGGAGGTCGATTAATTGGTCGATGAGTGCGATACAGTTTTCAGGCATTGGAAACCTCCTCGGCAGGTGTACCGTCCTGATAGAGGCGTTCTGTGGAAATATCGATATTTCCATCGTTCCAAGTGACGGTTCCAAAGTCTATATAAGCGGTACGAAATACCTTTTCGTCATTGAGCGGGAGAAATGCCGGCCTTTTCAAAAGCTCCTTGCAGTTGAATATTTTAGCCTCTCCGGTGCTGAACCGAACCCACAGCTGATGGTCGGCCAGGGGGCGAACACCCACCGCTTTAAGCGGCGGGGTTTGATCTCCTGCATATACGATGCCATTTAAGATATACATAGCAAAAACCTCCTTATTTCAGCGGATCGATCTTGCCGAATGGTATGTTTCTTACGGCATTATTCCATGCTTTGTAGAGCTCTTCTTCGTGAAGAGCAGCCCAAGCCTGAACAAGTTTGAATTGTTTGGTGGGAAGGTAGCCGGAGATCATCTCGCCGTCAACTCCGAAGGTGGCGGAGTATTCGGCATAGTAAACATGAAAATGCGGTTTGTGGTGCTGGCCCTGATCGTCATAGATCATTTTGATCACAATGTTGTAAAAGCGGCTTAATTCGGGCATTTGTTTTGATTCCTTTCTTGATTATGGTATAATTATAACAAATTTATCATCAAAAGTCAATAACAAATTTGTTATTTTTAAAAGTTTTTCCTCATTGGGAAGGTGCATATATCCGCACCTTCCCGCTTTTTTATTTTGTCAACAGATTATTGAAAGATGATGGTTAGGCGTCGCTTTTTTGGTGTATTTTGGAATATAGAAAGGCGGTGAACAGGATGACCAACGAGAGACTTGCGGAGCTGAGAAGGCCGTTACGGGGCAAAAGAGGACGCTTTGTGGAGGAATACATCAAGGACGGCAACGGAACCGCCGCAGCGATCAGGGCAGGGATCCCGGAAAAGGGGGCATCTGTTCAGGCAAGCCGCTTTTTGCGGGAACCGGAGGTACTGGCCTACCGGGATGCGCTGATCGAGGCAGAAGCGGCGGCTATTGGCGTTAGCAAGGATAGCCTGATCGTAAAGAGTGAGCGGGTGTATCAGAAGTGTATGGCGGGGGACAACCCCCAAGGGGCGGCCAAGGCGTTGGAACTTCAGGGCAAGCTGATCGGTGCGTTGACGGAGAAGCGGGAGATCGAGCCGGGGAACGCCTTTACCGTCAATATTCAAACGCTGGGAGACGGTGCGGATGACACCCATTAATTTCACCATCACCAAGCGGCAGGAGGCGTTCATTTCGGCAAAGGCCACGGAGGTGCTTTACGGCGGTGCGGCGGGAGGTGGCAAAAGCTACGGTCAGTTTATCGATACGGTGATCTATGCGGGTAAGTATCCGGAGAGCCGGCAGATCATCTTCCGGCGCACCTTGCCGGAACTGGAGCAGAGTATTATCGGGCTTTTCCAGGCCAATCTGCCGCAAGCATTTTTTAAATACAACGCATCCAAGCACGTGGGGCGGTTCAACAACGGATCGGTGGTATACTTCGGCTATATCGACAAGGAGGCCGATGTGCACCGTTATCAGGGCGCAGAGTATGACGTGATCCGCTATGACGAACTGACCCACTTTACTGAGAAGATGTACGTCTATTTGCTTTCTCGATTGAGAGGGACAAAATCGTATCCCCGGGCAATGAAAAGCAGCACCAACCCCGGAAATGTGGGACATAGCTGGGTGAAGAAGCGTTTTATCGATCCGGCACCGCCGGATACGGTTTTTGAAGCGGAGGATGGAAGTACCCGGATCTTTCTGCCGGCCAAGGTGCAGGATAACTATTTTCTGATCCGGAATGATCCGGGATATATTCGCAGGCTGGAAAGCCTGGATGAGCGGGATCGGAAGGCTCTGCTCTACGGAGAATGGGATCTATTTGACGGTCAGTATTTTGACAATTTTGACCGGGGGATCCACATTACAGAGCCGATTTTTACTCGGGAGAAAATCCCAAACGATTGGGAATTTTATGTATCTATCGACTATGGCCTGGATATGCTGGCGGCGTTGCTGATCGGTGTAGCCCCGGGGAATCGGTTCTATGTGGTGGACGAATTCTACGACGGTGCTCAGTACCCAGCAGAGGGGCATAAGGGGCTGATCGTTTCGGAGGCGGCTAAAAAGATCCTGGAACTGGCGAAGGGTTATGAGGTTCGGCGGATCTTTGCACCGCCGGATCTTTGGGCAAAATCCAAGGATACCGGCAAAAGCATTGCAGAACTGTTTTATAACAACGGCGTGCGGCTGACAAGGGTGGATAACAACCGTGTGTCCGGCTGGATGGTGTTGAAGGAGATGCTGCAGCCCCATCCGGATGAACAGGGGGCCATGACGGCAGATCTGAAGATCTTCAGCTGCTGCCGCAACCTGATCCGGACGCTGCCTGCGGTAGCGGTGGACGATCACAATCCAAACGATGTGGCAACAGAGCCCCACGAGCTGACCCACGCCCCGGACGCTTTGCGGTATTTCTTTGCAGGGCGGCCAAGGGGAAAGACGCCGAAGGCGCCGGAGCCTCATTACGATTTCGAATTCCAGAAGCCCAAGCAGGGCGGTTACGGACGGGGCGAGAAGATCAATATTGTTTAGGAGGAGCTATGGAAGGAGCAATTTTTGTTTGTGTGTTGCTGATGCTGATGGTACAGACGGTTGGCACGGCGGCGGTTTTGATGGAAAAAGACCGGCGTACCTTTAAGGAGTGCCGGGAGGATCGAAGGCTGGCGCAGGCCCAGAGGCAAGAGAAACGGGAGCGATCAGAGGCGGAGATGAAACGCCAAGCGCTGATGAGAGAGATAGAGCAGTATGATGGAACGAGCAGAAACGACGTCAGCCATTGAGCTTTGGCAGAAATATGAGCAGGGCCTGGACTACGGCCGCCAGACGGGGCGGTTCGACAATGCAGAAAAGTGCTGGCGGTTCTTTGAGGGGGATCAATGGCGGAGGATCAAAAACGCCGACGGAGCGTTGCCTTTTTACAATATCATCCGCCCGGTGGTGAATTATAAAAAAGCCCGGATCGCCATGAATGCCAAAACCATCACTTTTTCGCTGGATGAGCGGGATGATGCAGGCGTTATGGATGCGGTGAACGAGCAGGTCAAGGCCGCCTGGGAATTCGGTAAGATGGATAATATCTGCTGGGAAACGGTAGAGATGGCCCTGGTGGGCGGGGATGCGGTGATCTATTTTCCGGACGGACGTTTCTTCAGCCAGCAGGAGAAGCTCTGCCGATGCAATGACCGGCGCCGTTTTGCGAGAGTTTTGGATGGATGCCATGTGTTCCTGGGAGATGAGGAGGAAACAGATCTTCAAAATCAGCCTTATATCATTGTGGAGGAACGGTTGCTGACCGAGCAGATCCGCCGGACGGCAAGGCTCAACGGGATCCCGGAGGATGAGGTGGCCAACATCATGCCGGACGAGCGCAGCGATGCAGAGATCACCACTGCCGACGGGGACGAACAGAAGGTGGTGGGCGGTTATACTACGAGTATATTATTTTTGGAACGGACAGAGAAGGGGATCCGGTTCTGCAGAGCGGTGCGGGATCTGATCTATCAGCCTTTCCACACTATTGACGGCCTGCAGTATTATCCTATGGTCTCTTATACGGTCAACCGGCAAAAGGGAAAAGCCCGGGGATTTGGCGAGGTGCTACACATGATCCCCAACCAGATCGCCATCAACAGAACGCTGGTACAGCGAAGCGAGGCGATCAAAATGGCAGCGTTTCCGAAGTTGATCTATAACAAAAGCGTGGTACAGAACCCCGGAGAGCTGACCAATGCCGGTGCGGCCATTGAGATTGAGGACAACATGAATCTGACCAACGTGCTGAACACGGTGGGATACCTGCAGGCACAGCCTGTGAGCGGGGATGCGACCAATTTCGAAAACGAGTTGATCAGCATCACCAAGGAGTTGGCCGGTGCAGGAGATGCGGCGTTGGGTAATATCAACCCGGAGCAGGCCAGCGGCGCCGCCATTACGGCGGTGCAGGATCAGGCCGATATCCCGTTGAACCGGGAGGTATCAGCCTTCGCCCAGATGATCGAGGATATTGCCATCGTATGGTATCACCTGATCATGACATATAATCCTATTTCTTTCAAGGGAAAGAACGGAACAGTGAGCCGCCGGGCGCTGGAGGAGCTTTGCCCTAAGATCGAGATCAATGTTTCTTCCACTATCCCCGATACGGTGACAGCCCGCATCAATACCCTTTACAGCCTGCTTGCGGCCAATCCTCCGCTGATCACCTTTGAAGAGTTTATGGAGTTGGCGGGCAGTGACAGCAATATTCCCATCGAGAAGTTGAAGGCCATGCGGGAGGAGGCGGAAAACCGGCGGATGCTGCAGCAGGCTGAGGTGATGGAGCAGCAGGCAATGGATATCCAAAACGAGGTGGCCGGAGAGACGCTGGGCGGTATGATGAGCGAAGCGGAGGCGGGCGGGATGTTCGCCGGCATGATGGGAGGTTGATATCATGGCTTTGCCACCAAATTTAGATACAGATCTGAATTTCCTGAATGAGGACGGTTCGGTGAGGCGCATCTCTTTTGAAGATCTCTCTTTATATTGGCACCAGAGCCAGCAGGATGATCTTTCGGCCGGCGTTACCGCCGAGGAAGTAAAGAAATTCTTTGATTTCTTCCCGGCAAGGGTGTTTCTGCCTTGGCTTCTTACTTTAACAGATAAGGCAAATACGGCCAATAAATCCATTGAAGATACCAACAAATCAGTTGGGGGTCTGAGCGGATCTATCGAGAAATTGGGCGAAAGCGATGCGGAGCAAGCGAAGACAATGGATGCACTGGATCAAAAAATCGGGATCCTTTTTGCTCTTTTAAATGAATTTGTATTCCCATGGGAAGGCGAACTCAAAATTGCACTGGCCACCAACCTGATGCGGAAGGCGAACGAGCTGGGGGTGGATGAGACCCAGCGGTTCTTCATTGTTATGAAAACCACCGGTGAGGTCTATTACGCCTCGCCGCAGGAGGTGCTGGCCCATTTGAGCGGCACCGAGCTGGAGCCGATCTTCCGCTCCGGTGGTGGTACTACCTATCAGATCGGCGACGGGTTGAAGCTGGATGCCGCCACTAACACCCTCTCGGTGGATACGGCCGAGGCGGTGGAGGCAGACAACACCAAGCCCATCACTTCTGCTGCGGTCCATGTGACGGT
>JAFTZM010000015.1 GCA_017464525.1 Clostridia bacterium | reverse complement strand
GGAGCACTATGTGCTGCACTGTCTGCGCCATGATCCGGCATTTATTCCGGAACTGGATTTCTTGATGGAAAAGGACGGCGTAATTATCGGCCAAAACATCTTCATGCACGCATCCATTGCTGCTGATGATGGCCGCAGCATTCCCATTCTGGCCATGGGCCCCATCTGCGTCGCAAATGCGCTGAAGAGACAAGGATACGGAAAGATCCTGCTGGACTACTCTCTGGAGCAGGCTACGAAGCTGGGGGCAGGGGCTGTGTGCTTTGAAGGCAATATCAACTTCTACGGCAAAAGCGGCTTTACCTACGCCTCGAACTACGGCATCCGCTATCACGGCTTGCCGGAAGGGGAGGATGCGTCCTTCTTCCTGTGCAAGGAGCTCATTCCGGGGTATCTGGACGGCATCACCGGCGAGTACGCAACGCCCTCCGGATATTTCGTGGACGAGGGAGATGCAGAGGAATTTGACAAGCAATTTCCTCCCAAGGAAAAGCTGAAACTGCCGGGACAGCTTTGGTAACAAATGAATGAAGATGGCCCCGCCGTGAAAACACGGCGGGGCCATTTACTTTGACAAATTTCAGTTTGTTTATTTCCTGCAATAGACTTCAATTGCTTCGCGGATAAACTCTGATGTACCATCAGCGTGCTTATCAATGTTATTCTTGAAGCGCTCATCTGCAACATACATCTGACCGAGACCTACCAAAATCTCGTTTGAACAGCGGTAGTAATTTTCGGTGATATGGTTCTGCAGCATTTTCACAAGGTTCTGTGCCTGGGTAGAATCAGGCATTTCGCCGTTTTTCATACATACTGCAAACTCTGCCAGAATATCATTCATTCCTTCGGCAAGATGATCCCACTTCTCTTTTGAATAATGCTGTGTTTTTTCTGCGTGTTCCTTATATGCGTCTGTTTTTCCCCATCGTTCTTTGGCTTCAGCCTTGTACTTTTCAAATTCGCTGTTATCAAAAGCAGACATAATATTTTCTCCTTTCACGGCACCGTCAATGGCGGAAATCAAGCGTTCCAGCCGCTCTTTCTTAAGTATGAGCAGGTGCTTTTGCTCTCTCAGTGCCTTGCTTTTATCATAATTCGAGGATGATAAAATCTCTCCGATGCTCTTTAAGGAAAAGTCCAATTCACGGTAAAAGAGAATCTCTTGCATACGAAGAAGGGAGTGTTCGTCGTAATAACGATAGCTTGTAACCCTATCAACATAGGCAGGAACCAACAATCCTATTTCATCGTAATAATGCAGTGTGCGCACACTGACTCCCGTAAATTCGGCAAATTCTTTAATCTGCATTTTCAATTTTATCACCTCACAAAACAGAGCATACACTATGACGGAGCGTGAGAGTCAATACTTTTTTAAAAAATATTGATTGTCGTTCGGTAATTATCCCATATGAGTGTTTTTTAATTCACCAATACTGATTTCGAACAGAGACCATGTTCATAAGATATTGTCCGATTGGGAAAACTGTTTCCGAGGTGATTTTTATGCATAAGAATGTACCCGACAGCCCCATCGAAAAAGACGAACTCCCCG